>NZ_JAOTNO010000003.1:0-709369 GCF_041644655.1 Brevibacillus sp. BD137
TTTTACATCTTATCACGTTCATTATTAGCGAGTCAAGAAGTTTTTTATCGAATCTCGTTTTCTTTTCTCGTATTTTGTCGTCGTTCTTGGCGACAAGGAATAATCTATCACATATAAAATTCTAAATCAAGAGTAATTTTAAAAGTTTTTTTATCAAAAAACGAGAAACAGCTAAAATATCGCGATACGAAAGGAAAAAGAGCGAGAAAAACATCCCGCTCTTTCTATCAAATATCTCTACTATATTCATGCTTAGGCTATCTTTTAACGACGCCTCTGAAGCTCCGTCAGTACATCTTCCAGTGGCAGCTTTTGCTCGCGTAACAAAACCATCAAGTGGAAGATCAGATCAGATGCCTCGTACCGCAGTTCCTCACGACTTCGATTTTTTGCTGCAATAATGACCTCGGCAGCCTCTTCCCCGACCTTTTTCAGGATTTTATCTACGCCTTTTTCGAACAAGTAGGTGGTGTAAGAGCCTTCCGGGCGCTCTGCCTCCCGCGCGGCAATTAGTTCCTCCAGCTCACTTAAGATGGCAAACGGATCTACTTGTACTGGCTCTTCATCTGTATCGCTGAGAACCTCCTGCGAGAAACAGCTATACGCTCCCGTATGACATGCAGGCCCATTCGGTTCGACCATCACAACCAGTGCATCTCCGTCGCAATCATACCGCATAGAGACGATCCGCTGTGTATGACCCGAGGTCTCGCCCTTGTGCCACAATTGTTGTCGGGAACGGCTCCAAAACCATGTTTCTTTGGTCGCCAATGACTTTTGTAACGATTCTTCATTCATATAGGCAAGCGTCAAGACCGTCTTGCTTCCGGCATCCTGCACGATGACAGGGATCAAACCCTTTTCGTCAAAACGCAATTTTTCCACGGCAAACGCTTCTGCTCCTGTCATGGTCGTACGACAACTCCTTTGGTTTGCAAATACTCTTTGACTGATTGAATCGAGGTCTCGTCATAGTGAAAAATGGAAGCGGCGAGGGCGGCATCTGCCTTTCCTTGCGTCAGCACATCGTAAAAATGCTCCCTCGAGCCCGCTCCACCAGAAGCAATGACCGGAATCCCGACCGCTGCTGATACCCGCTTGGTCAATTCGAGTCCAAAGCCTTTCTTTTCCCCATCGTCATCCATGCTGGTCAAAAGGATTTCGCCCGCTCCCAGCGCTTCTGCCTCCTGCGCCCAACGGATGACATCCCTACCCGTCGCATTCCGTCCACCGTGGGTATACACTTCCCAGCGATCTTCCCCGACACTTCTCGCATCAATCGCCACGACGATACATTGTGAGCCAAAGACTGTCGCTCCCTCGCGGATCAATTCTGGACGCAAAACAGCCGCTGTATTCAACGAGATTTTGTCCGCACCAGCACGCAAAATCCTTTTCATATCGTCGACGCTGTTAATGCCACCGCCAACCGTGAAAGGAATCGTAATGTTTGCGGCTGTTTTTTCGATGACATCCACCATCGTCTTGCGTCCTTCATGGGACGCAGAAATATCGAGAAAGATGAGCTCGTCTGCTCTTTCCTCGCTATACTTTTTTGCCAGTTCAACCGGGTCTCCTGCATCGCGTAGTCCGACGAACTGCACGCCTTTTACCACCCGTCCGTCTTTTACATCGAGACACGGGATGATTCGTTTAGCCAGCATGTGATTCACGCCCCTCCATACGCTGGAGCGCTTCTTCCAATGTAAAAGCGTCCGTGTAGAGTGCTTTGCCAACAATGGCACCAGAGACTCCGTCCGAAGCATGGGCAGCCAGCGTCAACAAGTCGTCCAGTTGGCTGACACCTCCCGAAGCTATCACCGATTTTCCTGTAGCCATCGCCAAGGCTGCAATTTCTTCTACATTCGGTCCTGTCATCGTGCCATCACGGGCGATATCGGTATAAATAAACGTCTCCGCGCCATACGTAACCAACCGCTTGGCAAGCTCTGTCGCTTGCACATCTGTCGTGGTCAACCAACCTCTGGTAGCCACCAGCCCATTCCGGCAGTCCAGACCAATCGCAATCTTGTCTCCATCGTTTTGAAGAATTCGCTTCGTAAAAGGCTCGTCTTCGATAGCTGCAGTCCCGACAATCACTCGCGAAACACCCGCTTCCAAATAGTCCGCGATCTGCTCTTCTGTTCGAATGCCGCCTCCAACCTGCACGGGTACAGGGATCGAGCGCGCTATCTCCTTGATGAGCGCTGCATTTGCAGGCTTGCCTTCCTTTGCTCCGTCCAAATCTACGAGATGAACCCAGGACGCACCTTGCTCTACCCAGCGTTTCGCCATCGTGAGCGGTGAATCGGCGTACACTGTCTCTTGCCCGTAATCTCCTTGGAAAAGTCGAACACACTTGCCCCCGCGAATATCGATCGCCGGATAAACAATAAAGCTCATGTCAAAACCCCCTCGCATTGAACGGCAAAGTTGCGCAGCAGCAGCATTCCTGTCTCTCCGCTCTTTTCCGGGTGAAACTGCATACCGTATACGTTGTCACGATTTACAATGGCTGTGACCTCCTGGTGATAGTCACTCGTCGTGAGCAAGACATCAGGCTCGCACAAGACATGATACGAGTGGACAAAATAGACGTAATCGTCATCCTGCACACCGTTTAGTAACGGTTGCCTTTGCTTTATTATCAGTTGGTTCCAGCCCATGTGCGGTACCTTGTAATCCCCGCGAAAACGAACGACCTCTCCACCGAGCAGTCCCAAACCCGTATGCTCGCCATGCTCCGCACTTTTCTCGAATAAAAGCTGCATACCGAGACAAATGCCCAAGATCGGACGACCTGTTGCTGCGTATCCTTTGATTGCTTGCTCTAATCCGAGCTCACGTATGTTCGCGATAGCATCTCCGAACGCCCCCACTCCCGGCAAAATCAACCCGCTATATTCTTGCAGACGCTCTGCTTGAGAGACGAACTCATACGAATAGCCCAGCCTTTCCAACGCCTTGCTCAAGCTATACAGATTTCCCATGCCGTAATCGATGATGCCGATCATGTTACAAAACCCCTTTTGTTGACGGGACCCCTTTTACACGCGGATCGATCGTCGTCGCTTCATCCAGTGCACGGCCCAGCGCTTTAAAAATCGCCTCGATCATGTGGTGCGTATTGTGACCGTAGTGCAGGATCACATGCAGATTGATCCGCGCCTCCAGTGCGAGTTTCCATAAAAATTCGTGCACCAGCTCCGTCGGAAACTGACCAACCATATTCGTAGGGTAAATAGCGCGATATTCCAGATGAGGACGGTTGCTGATATCAATGACGACCTGCGCGAGCGCGTCATCCATCGGGACAAACGCATTTCCATAACGCTTGATGCCTTTCTTGTCTCCCAACGCTTCCCGCAGAGCATGCCCAAGACAAATCCCGATATCCTCTACCGTGTGGTGATAGTCGATTTCGATATCTCCCTTTGCCTTGACAGTCAGGTCAAAATGTCCGTGTCGGGTAAACAGGTCTAGCATATGATCCAGAAATGGAACACCCGAATTTTGCTTGCTTTCACCCGCACCGTC
Organism: Brevibacillus sp. BD137; assembly: GCF_041644655.1. NCBI lineage: Bacteria > Bacillati > Bacillota > Bacilli > Caryophanales > Paenibacillaceae > Brevibacillus > Brevibacillus sp. BD137. The sequence continues at coordinate 3,538 of NZ_JAOTNO010000003.1, forward strand.
TACAGCAAAGGAAAGCGCGATTTGCGTCTCATTCGTATTGCGTTCGATCTGTGCTGCACGTTGTTTCCCTTCACTCATCTCTTTTCACTCTCCTGCTCTTCGGTCTCAAAATCTCGCAAACGCGCAAGGATCGCTCGACCGTGCCCAGACAATCCTTCCTGCTCTGCCAGCGCCACAATTTTATGTCCATTTTCCCGCAAATCTCGCTTGCTGTAGGAAACAACACTCGACTTCTTGATAAAATCATCGACGGATAATGGCGAGGAAAAACGCGCCGTTCCATTCGTAGGAATCACATGATTGGTACCAGCAAAATAATCGCCAACTGGCTCTGAGCTGTATGGGCCGAGGAAAATCGCACCTGCATTTTCCACTTTTCCGAGATGCTCAACCGGCTCCGCTATCATGACTTCCAAATGCTCGGGTGCGATGCGGTTAATGATAGCAAAACCTTCTTCCAAATCGGCGACGAGTAAAATAGCCCCGTAGTCGCGTATCGCCGCTTCTGCAATCGATTTGCGCGGAAGATCGGCAAGCTGTCGCTCTACTTCCTGTGACACCTGCTCCGCCAACGCTTGCGATGTCGTAACCAATATAGCGGCTGACATCGGATCATGCTCGGCTTGAGACAGCAGGTCTGCCGCGACGTAACGCGGGTTGGCTGTCTCATCTGCGATCACCGCAATTTCGCTAGGCCCTGCCACCATGTCGATACTGACCAATCCGAATACTTCTCGCTTTGCCAGTGCTACGAAAATATTACCGGGGCCAACGATTTTATCGACTGACTTGATTTGTTCCGTCCCGTAGGTCAATGCTGCAATCGCCTGAGCCCCGCCTACCTTGTATATCTCAGTCACACCTGCAATTTGAGCTGCAACGAGTATCGCCGGATTGATTTTCCCATCCGCTCCTGGGGGCGTCGTAATAACGACTTCTGGAACACCTGCAATTTTGGCAGGGATGGCATTCATCAATACGCTGGATGGATAAGCTGCCGTTCCGCCTGGAACATACAACCCTACGCGCTGCAATGGACGTATTAGTTGGCCCAGCAATGTGCCGCTTTCTTTGGTAGTAAACCAGGACTGGCGCACTTGTCGCTCATGGAACGTCCGAATGTTTTCGGCTGCTTCTTCCAATGCCGCTTTGACTTGTGAAGAAACGAGCTCACTTGCTTCTGCAAATTCTCCTTCGCTCACACGGAAGTTTTGTAGAAGCACACGATCAAATCGCTCTGTGTAATAGCGCAACGCCTCGTCGCCTTGCTGGCGAACAGAGGTGAGGATCGCCTTCACTGCTTCTTGCTGTTCTCTCGTCCCAGCGTCTACCGATCGTTTCCCGTCATACTGGCTGGCTGACATGATACGCATAGCTGTCTCCCCTTCTTCTTTAGTTCCCACAAGGAATGACCTCTAAAAATTTTGCGGCGATCTCATCCACCGCTTCACTTTTCATCCGATAGCTGGCTCGATTGGCAATGAGCCTCGTCGTAATTTCACAAATGCTCTCCAGCTCGACCAAGCCATTCTCCCGCAATGTCCTCCCTGTCGAAACAATATCCACTATACGATCAGCCAGCCCAATCATTGGTGCAAGCTCCACTGAACCATTCAGCTTGATGACCTCAACCTGCTGTCCCTGCTCACGAAAATAACGTGACGCAATCTTCGGATATTTCGTCGCAACGCGCAGGGCTTCCGTCGGTTTCCAGTCTGGCAGACCCGCTACCATCATGCGACAATAGCCAATATGCAAATCCAACAGCTCGTAAACATCTCGTTCTTCTTCCAATAAAACATCCTTGCCGACCACGCCAACGTCAGCCACCCCATACTCGACATAAGTAGGAACATCGGTAGGCTTCGCCATAATGAATTCGAGCTTGGCATTTTCCACAGGGATGATCAGTTTGCGCGAATCTTGTAGATCCGCAGTGACCTGCAATCCAGCCTGTTGGAGAAAGTGGACGGCCTCTTCAAAAATCCGCCCTTTTGGCATGGCGATCGTCAGTTTTTGGTCGTTTTTCGTGAGTGCCATCTCCTACTCCTCCTGTTGTGTCATGCAAATGACCTTGGTAAATCCCGCTTCTTGTCCAACCTGTTTCTCATCTATCTTGGAGACGAGACGTGTCACTACTACGAGCCCGTCTTCACGTAATAGCTGTGCCTCTGCCAAAGCGGCGCTGCGGCAATCCTCCGTGTAAACAAGCAAAACGCGCGCAGGTGCTTGCCTTTTTACCGAAGGAGTGACCTGAAGCAGCCGATCCATTTTGATCGCAAAGCCTGTAGCGGATGCAGCTCGCCCAAATTGGGAGAGCAATTGATCGTAGCGTCCTCCGCCCAATAGCGGGGAGCCCAAGTCAGCAGCGTATCCTTCAAAAACGACGCCTGTATAGTAGTTCAAATTAATGATCAGATTGAAATCGATCAACAAATCTTCTGTCACCCCGTAGGCTTCTAACGACTCCCACAAGGAAGCAATCGTCTCGACTGCCCTCCCTGCCTTTCCGTTGCCTGCCAGTTTGCGGGCGACCTCGATTTTTCCTTTTCCCCCTTGCAACCGTAGCAAGGCTTCCAATCGGCTTTTTGCCTCTGTCGAAATGTCTACTGTCGCGAGTAGCTGCCGGAAGCCAACGAAGTCCCGCTCGTACAAAAACTGGCGGAATTGATTGCGAATAGGCTCATCCTCAATCTCTTCCTCCAAAAGACCGTCTACAAAATCGACATGCCCAATGGCAATCCGAAACGTTTCCACACCAGCTGCCCGCAAGCAAACCACCGCAAGCGCAATGGCTTCCGCATCCGCATCGACAGACGCATCTCCGATCAGCTCGATCCCGGTTTGAGAAAACTCCGCATTCCGTCCCGCTTCCTTTTCTTGTGCCCGAAACACATTTGCCTGATAATACAACCGAATCGGCATTGGAACATCTTTATAAAGGGAGGAAACAACCCGTGCAATCGGCGTCGTCATGTCCGGCCGCAGGACTACGGTGTGACCTTGTTTATCCAGGAGGCGAAACATCCGATCTGTCAGCGTCGCACTTGCGGCTCCTACCGTATCGAAATATTCCAGAGAGGGTGTGGATATTTCGTCATAGCCCCATCTCTCGATACACTGCCGCAGTTCCCGCTCCAAGTGCCGTTGCTTCGCCAGCGATTCCGGCAGTATGTCCCGCATCCCGAGCGGCTTTTCAAATCCCAACGGCTTTGCCATCTTTGTTCCCTCCATCACATTCGCTTTACTCTGCTAATATGGTAACAAACTAAAGTGTTATGAAGAAGATTACCACGTCGAGAATCATAGGTCAACCAAGATAAGAATAGTCGGAAAATTTAACACAAAACAAAAAACCGCCAGGATAAGCACCTGACGGCTGATCATAATGGAAGTGACACTACAAGACTTCTTCCTCTGAAGCTTTCATTCGAATGAGCTGCATGGGATTCCCACCTACAAAGGCACCAGGCGGGACATCTTTATGAACAACCGTTCCCGCTGCGACAATGGCCCCTTTTCCAATCGTTACCCCAGGCAAAATGGTAGTGTTGGCCCCCACCAGGACAGCATCCTCAATAATCACTTCTCCCAAACGGTATTCATCTATTAAATATTCATGGGCAAGTATGGTCGTATTGTAACCGATCACGCAATTACGACCGATCTTGATTTTCTCGGGAAACATGATATCCATCATCACCATCAACGCAACCGCACTATGCTTCCCTACTTCCATACGCAAAAATGTGCGAAACATCCAGTTCTTCCATGAAACAATCGGCGTATATCTGGAAAGTTGGATGACGATAAAATTTTTCATGACTTTCCAGAAGCTTACCGTTCGATACATGTGCCAAAGCGGGTTTACCCCATTTACGGGATAACGTGTTGTCTTCCTCATATGCGTCTCTTTCTCCTACAAGTCAGAATCGGCATCCTCTAAAATGGCATTCGACTGTTTCCGTGTGAAGTGCATCGCTGCGTTGTAACCCATCCGTTTCAAACGGAAGTTCATCGCTGCAACCTCAATGATGACTGCCAAGTTTCGTCCTGGTCGAACAGGAACGGTAATAATCGGAATTTCCGTATCCATGATCTTCAATGTTTCCTCATCGAGCCCCAACCGCTCGTACATTTTATGTGGCTCCCACAGCTCTAGCTGGACAACCATCTCGATGTTTTTCACATTGCGCACAGCACCTGCACCAAACATCGTCATAATGTTGATAATCCCTACACCACGGATTTCCAAGAGATGCTGAATCAGCTCAGGAGCGCTACCGCTTAGCTGCCCCCCCTGTGTCTGCTTAATCTCCACTGCGTCATCAGCTACGAGTCGATGTCCGCGCTTTACAAGCTCAAGTGCAGCTTCACTCTTCCCGATTCCGCTCGATCCCATAATCAAAACTCCGACGCCGTAAATGTCTGTCAGTACCCCATGAATCGTCGTCGTTGGTGCAAGACGATTCTCCAGAAAGTTGGTTACTTTCCCGACCAACGTCGTCGTTGCCAGAGGGGACTGAAGTACAGGTACCCCCAACCGATTGGAAACGTCAATCATCTCTTCGGGCACCATCTGATTACGGGTCACACAGAAACAAGGAACCTGACTCTGCATGAGAAAATTCATCCGTTCCAGCCGTTCCTCTGGAGTCAGCGTTTGAAAAAAGTTGATTTCCGTCAAACCGAACAATTGAATTCGCTCTTCCGCAAAGTACGAATAGTAACCGGCTAACTGCAGTCCCGGACGACTCAAATCCGTTACGGTAATCTCACGACCCAAGCCCTCTTCCCCGCTCAAGATCGTCATATTGAAATGATCCACTAAATGGCTCACATTCGTCTTACGCATGAAGCTTCCCCCTCACATGGGATTTTCCGTCCCTATGGTTGTGTCTCTATTGTATCGAAACCTTTGGGCTTACGACAACCTAATAAGGCCAAGCATCCTGATTAGCCAAAAACCCCGCTACTCGTTTGAGAGAATACGGGGCTTTTTCGAACATACTACCTCTTTTCTTTTCTCGTCCCTACCACAACTTCAATGAGGTAGCCAAAAATACTCATCAGTGCTGCTGCCACGATGACCGTGCCAATGTTATCAGGCCATGGTCCCACTTCAAATCCATCAATAAAGTAGGCAGTCAATGCAAACGTCACGGCATTAATGACAAACCAGAACAAACCGATCGTCAATACTTGCAAGGGAAAAGTAAAAAACAGCAGAATCGGCCGAATCACTGTGTTGACCATCCCCAGAATCAATATAGCCCATAGTGCTACTGTGAAATTCGCGACATAAATGGAATGGAACCAATTGCTGATCAAAAGCAGCGCGGCCCCATTTAAAAGCATTTTGATTATCCAGCGGCTCATGGTGTATTCCCCCTATACAGTCTGGCCTTCGCGCAACAATTAGCGAATCCCTTTTACTTCCCATTCCCATTGTTCAAAAAACGTTGTCATGAATCGATGTCTGTCTTCGGCGATTTTCTGGGCAGTCTTGGTGAAAAGCATGTCTTTGATGCGCTGCAGCTTCCACGTGTATTCCTTATAAGGCGTATGCTGATTGGGGTCATACGATTGTATGGGTTGCCCAATAACCCCAGTATAAGCAAAAACCCGCGCTACTCCAATAGCCCCAATCGAATCCAGCTTATCGGCATCAAACAAGACCTTTTCTTCCAGGGTATGTGGAGGTCGTTCTTTGCGAAAACGATGGGCGAGAATCGCAGACTGCACACGTGAGATGAAGGCCTCCGTCATACTGCGTTCGGCGAGCCATTCCCCTGCTAGTCTTGCGCTGATTTCGGCATGGCACTCTCCTGTTTGCCGTTCTTCTGCTCTCCCAATGTCATGCAGCAAAGCAGCGAGGCGCAGCACTTCCATATCTGCCCCTTCCTCTCGGCCAATCCGCTCACACATTGCCATCACCCGCAAATTATGCTGCCAATCGTGTGCAGGATCTTGTCCATCAAAACGCTTCTGTGCTTCTGCCACCAGCTCGGCAGGTAGTGCGGCAATAGAATCCTTCACGTAATCCATCTTTTCTCCCCCTTTGCGCTCACGTAGAAAAGATGCCCCCCTGAATCAGGGAGGCAGTCTCTCGATTACTTTGAAACGAATTGCTCTAGCTTGGCATTCGTCCGTTCTTTATCACGTTCCAAAATTGGCTTCAAATAGATACCCGTGTAGGAGCCGTCCATTTTTGCCACTTCCTCTGGTGTACCCGTTCCGACAATTTCTCCGCCACGGGTACCACCCTCTGGTCCCAAATCCACGATGTAATCCACCGTTTTGATGACATCCAGATTGTGCTCGATGACCAGCACCGTGTCTCCGTTTTCCACCAATCGCTGCAGTACTTTTAGCAAACGATCGATATCGTCTGTATGCAGACCGGTTGTCGGCTCATCCAAAATGTACAGAGTACGTCCTGTGCTGCGTCGATACAGCTCAGAGGCTAGCTTGACGCGTTGTGCTTCCCCGCCAGAGAGGGTGGTAGCAGGCTGCCCCAGCTTCATATATCCCAATCCTACGTCTACGATGGTCTGCAGCTTGCGCTCAATCTTCGGCAGATTGCGGAAAAACTCTACACCATCCTCGATCGTCATTTCCAAAACATCAGCAATGCTCTTGCCTTTGTACTTCACATCGAGCGTCTCGCGGTTGTAGCGCTTGCCATGGCAAACTTCGCAAGGCACGTACACATCCGGTAAAAAGTGCATCTCAATTTTAATGATCCCGTCACCACTGCACGCTTCACAACGGCCACCCTTGACGTTAAAGCTAAAGCGACCTTTTTTATAGCCGCGCACTTTGGCTTCGTTGGTGGAAGCAAACAGGTCGCGAATATCATCAAAGACACCTGTATATGTCGCAGGATTGGAACGTGGTGTACGTCCAATTGGAGATTGGTCGATGTTGATCACCTTGTCCAAATGCTCCAGTCCCAGGATACGACGATGCTCACCTGGCTTCACCTTTGCCTTATTCAAATCGCGAGCCAGTGTCTTTTGCAAAATTTCATTGATCAGTGTACTTTTTCCTGAGCCAGATACACCTGTTACGGCAACAAAAACGCCTAAAGGAAGCTTCGCAGTGACGTTTTTCAGGTTGTTTTCCTTCGCGCCCTCAATCTTGATCCATTTGTCTGAAGGCTTGCGACGCTCCATCGGAACAGGGATGAATTTGCGCCCACTCAAATAGGCACCCGTCAAGGAGTTAGGGTCCTCCATGACTTCATTCGGAGTTCCTGCCGCTACGATTTGACCGCCATGTATGCCAGCGCCCGGGCCAATATCGATAATGTAATCGCAGGCCATCATCGTATCTTCGTCATGCTCTACGACGATCAATGTATTCCCCAGCTTGGTCATATGCTCCAACGTCTTGATCAGACGCGCGTTATCCCGCTGATGCAGTCCGATACTCGGCTCATCCAAAATGTAGAGAACACCCATCAGACTAGAACCGATCTGCGTAGCCAGTCGAATCCGCTGCGCTTCTCCCCCGGATAGTGTTCCCGCCGCACGGCTCAGCGTCAAGTAATCCAGTCCGACATCAATCAAGAAGTTTAGTCGTGCCTTGATTTCTTTTACGATCAGGTTCGCGATCTTTGTTTCCCGCTCTGTCAGTTCCAGACCATCAACAAACCGATGCGCATCGAGAATCGACAGCGTAGTCAGCTCGGATATGCTACGCTCCCCGACCTTAACCGCCAAGCTCTCCTGTCGCAAACGTTGGCCTTTACAGACCGGACACGCCTTTTGGCTCATAAATCCTTCGATTTGCTCGCGGATGTAATCCGAGCTGGTCTCCAGATGACGTCGTTGCAGGTTAATGACGACACCTTCAAAAGGTACGACTGCCTCGCGTACTTGTCCAAACTCGTTCTCATAGCGGAAGTGAATTTTTTCGCCTTCACTACCGTACATCAAGATTTGTCGGTGCGCTGCCGTAAGCTCCTCATATGGCACATCCATTCGAATGTTAAAGTGGCGGCAAGCTGATTCCAACAATTGTTGATAGTACGTCGAAGTCTTCGGCTCCCATGCGCCAATCGCCCCGTCATCGAGCGTCTTCGTCGCATCCGGAACGACCATATCCGGGTCGACCTCCAGTTTGACACCTAATCCGTCGCACTCTGAGCAAGCACCAAATGGGCTATTAAAGGAGAAAATCCGCGGCTCCAGGTCTCCAATGGAGAATCCGCATACCGGACAAGCATGCTTTTCACTGAACAGCAGCTCTTCTTGCTCCATCACATCAACGATGACCTTGCCGTCTGCTAAACGAAGTGCCGTTTCCAAGGAATCTGCGAGACGCGCCTGTACATCCGGCTTCACGACGATCCGGTCAACGACAACCTCAATGTTATGCTTCTTGTTCTTTTCCAGCTTGATGTCTTCGGACAAATCGGTAATTTCACCATTGACCCGCACACGGACGAAGCCTTGCTTGCGGATGTCCTCCAGTAGCTTGACATGCTCTCCCTTGCGTCCTTGCACCATAGGAGCTAGAATCTGCATTTTCGTGCGCTCAGGATACTCCAATAGTCGATCGACCATTTGTTCAATAGTTTGGGATTGGATCTCGATGCCATGCTCCGGGCAAACCGCTCTACCGACACGCGCATACAAAAGGCGCAAATAGTCGTAGATTTCCGTAACCGTTCCTACTGTAGAGCGAGGGTTGCGGCTCGTCGTTTTCTGGTCAATCGAGATTGCAGGGGAAAGTCCCTCAATCGAATCCACATCCGGCTTGTCCATTTGCCCGAGAAATTGACGGGCGTATGCAGACAGAGACTCGACATAGCGTCGTTGTCCCTCTGCGTAAATTGTGTCAAAAGCAAGCGATGATTTACCCGAGCCGGACAAACCCGTCAAAACGACGAATTTGTCCCTCGGAATGACTACATCAACATTTTTCAAATTGTGGGCACGTGCACCCTTTACGACAATATGTTCTAATGGCATGAAAAAAACCTCTCCTTAGAGTTCCGCCTTCAGCTCAAGAATCAAATCACGCAATTCGGCCGCACGCTCGAACATGAGGTTGCGTGCCGCTTCTTTCATTTCTTCTTCCATACGTTCTATGACAGCCACGCGATCCTTCTTCGGCATTTTTTTGAAGTCCGCATGTGGCAAGTAATCCGCTTTTTCCTCCGCTACCTTAGTAGCCTCGATTACTTCGCGGACGGACTTTTTCACGGTTTGCGGCGTGATGCCGTGCTCCTCATTGTAAGCCATCTGAATGGAACGACGACGTTCTGTCTCTCGAATCGCAGAGGCCATCGAATCTGTCATTTTGTCCGCGTACATGATAACGCGTCCCTCAGCGTTCCGCGCAGCCCGACCGATTGTCTGAATCAACGAGCGCTCATTGCGAAGGAAGCCTTCCTTGTCTGCATCCAAAATCGCCACGAGTGATACTTCCGGCAAGTCCAGACCTTCCCGCAAGAGGTTGATTCCGACCAGCACATCAAACTCACCTAAACGCAATGAGCGTAAAATCTGCATCCGCTCAATCGTTTTAATATCCGAGTGAAGATAGCGGACCTTGATTCCGATTTCTTTCAGATAGTCCGTCAAATCCTCAGACATTTTCTTCGTCAGAGTCGTGACGAGAACTCGCTCATTTTTCGCAATCGTGGCTTGAATTTCGCCAATCAAATCGTCAATCTGTCCTTTGATCGGACGTACCGTAACCGTTGGATCAATCAAGCCTGTCGGACGAATCACCTGTTGCACCATTTCCGGGCAGTGTTCCAGCTCATAAAGACCAGGTGTAGCCGAAATGTATATCGCTTGTTTTAGCTTTGCTTCAAACTCCTCGAACTTGAGTGGGCGGTTATCGCGTGCAGAGGGCAGACGGAATCCGTGTTCGACCAGTACATCCTTCCGTGCGCGGTCACCGTTATACATCCCTCGCACCTGTGGCAAGGTCATATGCGACTCATCCATCATGACGATAAAATCTTCTGGGAAGTAATCCAGCAAGGTATACGGAGCATGCCCGGCAGGCAGTCCCGTCAGATGGCGCGAGTAGTTTTCGATCCCGGAGCAAAAGCCCATCTCCATCATCATCTCAATATCGTACCGTGTGCGTTGCTCTAGTCGCTGTGCTTCCAGGAGCTTGCCCGCATCACGGAATTCTTTCAGTCTTTCTTCCAGCTCGGCCTCAATGCTTTGGACAGCTAGCTTCATTTTCTCCTCGCGCGTCACATAGTGAGATTTAGGGAAGATGGCAATGTGATCACGCTGTCCCAAAATTTCGCCGGTCAGCACGTCAATCGAAGTAATCCGCTCAATTTCATCTCCAAAAAACTCAACGCGAATCGCCTGCTCACTCTCTGAGGCAGGGAAAATCTCCACGACGTCACCCCGCACACGGAACGTACCGCGCGTGAAGTTGATGTCGTTGCGTGTGTACTGGATATCGACCAAACGATGCAATATCTCGTCCCGTCCTGTTTCCATACCAACACGCAAAGACAAGAGCAGCTCCCGATACTCCTCGGGCGAACCCAACCCGTAAATGCAGGAGACGGAGGCAACGATGATCACATCTCGGCGTTCAAACAGCGCACTGGTAGCCGAGTGACGGAGCTTGTCGATCTCGTCGTTAATGCTCGAGTCTTTTTCAATAAACGTATCCGATTGGGGAATGTATGCTTCGGGTTGATAGTAATCGTAGTAGCTGACGAAGTATTCCACCGCGTTGTTCGGGAAAAACTCCTTAAACTCTGCACAAAGCTGCGCGGCCAGAGTTTTGTTGTGTGCCATCACGAGTGTTGGCCTGTTCACCTGAGCAATTACCTGGGCAGCCGTATAAGTCTTTCCCGTTCCCGTCGCACCCAGCAATGTCTGGTGTCGCTTGCCAGCCTGTAACCCTGCCACCAGCTCGGCAATGGCGGTTGGCTGGTCACCGGACGGTTGAAACTCCGATACCAATTCAAAACGCTCCATTCCCTCGTTCATCTCCTCATAGCATGACTGTTTCTACTTCCATTATAACACAATTTCGGCTAGTTTAAGCCCAAAATTCGAACAAACGTTTGTCTTCATCTTTCCACCGATTTTTCCGATATAAGATGAAGGAAGTACAATCATACGCAGATAGACTCGCCACCTTCAGGGAGGATTGACATGTCAGATAACGGAACAACCGTCAAAAATAACCCTTATATACAACCGCATATGAGCTATAAAGGCAAAAAGGAATTCAGCACGGAGCTCGACCAAAATGCCTTTATGAAGCTCATGCTGGAGCAGTTAAAGCATCAGGATCCTATGTCCCCCATGGACAACTCTCAATTCATCCAGCAAACAAGTATGCTGACCATGGTAGAAAAAATCACAAAAATGACCACGCTGATGGAGCAATCGAACAACAGCATGGTCACTTTGGAGAAATATGAAAAGCTGGTAGGTCGTACTGCTTCGTATTCCCTTACTACAAAAGACGAGATGACGGGAGAAACTAAGACGGAGAAGAAAGAGGGCGTACTTGATGCCGTCTACATGGATCAAGGCAAAATCTACTTCCGTATCGCAGGCGAATCGACACCGATTCCGCTGGCAGACGTCTCCGGATTGGAATCGCAAGGTCTGGCCGGCAATACGCTCGACAACAGCGTGAAGTACATGGAAATGATCGGTCGTGAGATTTCCTATAAAGTAACAAAGGAAGTCGACCGGGATGGCAATCCAGATACCAAAAACGACGTTTCCAAGGTTGATGAAATCTTGAATGGCGTCATCACTGGCTTTACCACCAAAAACGGTACCGCACAATTCCAACTGGATAATGGATCAACCGTAAAAGCCGAAGAAATCGTAGGCATGACGGTGAAACCTGAAAACAGAACAATGGGCAACTCCCTTGCCTATGCGCAAATGATCGGCTACAACATCACGTACAACCTGTCTCAGACAAACCCGGACGGCACCACTACCAATACTCCTCTTTCCGGAGTGGTCAAAGCTGTCAGCATGAAAAACGGAGTCGTCGAATTCATCCTTAAGGATGATAAGAAAGTCGCTCTCAATCAAATCACAGGATTCGAAGCAACTGCCTAGAATCCTATCCAAAAAGCCGCACATCTTCGAAATCGGAGAAGGCGGCTTTTTCTTTTACAAGTTCCTATTCGTTTACGATCACTTTTCCGGTTATCGCATCCACATAAAATGTATCATCTACTTTAGATTCTCCCCCGCAGAAGCAATGCGAGCGAGTTTGACGAAACGAAAGGTCATAGCCGAGCTTCCAGGTAATCGTGTTTTTCTTATAATCTGGCTGGTGGATATAGGTCAGCTCAAGTGGATAGGTTTGCAGTAATCGGGTCATGGCTACTTGTTCTTTAAGGGCTTGAGAACGGGCCGGGTATTTGACACTGGCCGGTTTGTTTATGCTCACCTGATCCCATGTACCCGTCCATGAATCGATCCGAATCGTATACATCCCGTTCTCCACACTCTGATTGACCCCATAAACTGGAATGCCGTTTACAAGGGGATCAGCTATGATCGAGGTGTACCTTTCATCTCCATCCTCCGTTATTTGGATCTGATTGTTTCCAGACGGAGTCAGTCTTTTCAAAAGCTTATCCGCTTCCATCCGATCCCGCTTCTTATCCGTTTTCACATTAGACCATTGCGGATTATTTACCTTTGTGGAAAATGCAAGCAGTTCACCAGTCTTTGCATCCGTCACGAGGAGATGATGCTGCTCACCGTTAGTGCTTCCCTCAGGAAAGGTAGCCATTCGAGATATCTTGTCAGCATTGGAAACCCCCTCACCAAAATTCCCCCATATGAAATAGCGAAGGGCTGGGCCATCATCGTAACTCGCTTCGTAGACGGACAGCGGCAGCTTTTCTGTTTCGAGTCTAAACAATATGCGTAACAAATCACGCGCTTGTGTCTCTGTTTGCGCTACCCACTTCTCACCTGTTCCAGTCACATTGATGGTCTGAGCCGGGTTGGTTGTCGATCGGGAATTCGCTGTTACCAATCGTTTGCCACTGAAGGCATCCAATGCACTACCTGTATGTTGTTGCGTTATGATTCCATTTTTCAGGACATAAGCGAGCTTTGCTTCTACCTGTTCGCTATGATTATGAATGGGCAATAAATATACAAGCTCTAATGGCCGGCTTTCTTGCCACTTTCGTACAGCTTGTTCGGAGGAGATGACACGCTGCGGAGATGGGAGGGAAGAGGGACTTACTTTTTCGTATAGCCTGCCATCAAACGTGGAAAACCAAACGATTCTTCCCGATGCATCAAAACTGACGAGACAATCATAATCGTCATCGAGCAACACATTATTCAGGACTCGCACCAGTCGAACCGTCAATAAATCCTTATTTTTATAAACCTCTCTCGCTTGATAGTTGTTTCCTGTGCCAGTCCCCTGCAATCCAGCGACAAAAGCCAGCGCACGTGCTTTGGCTTGCTGCTCAGTCGGGTAGGCAGGCTTTGTTGCTGCTTTCGGGGTAAAATTCAGTCTGAGCAACTCACCTGTCTGTCCGTCAAAAATCGCATCATCCATGGCCGACTCAGCCCCAGCAGCAGACTGTGCAAACGTGACCACTACCCCGCTAACACCAGGTCCATCTACATCGCCACCGTAAACGACAAAGCGCGAAGACAGCTCCGGCAAAAGCTTGACTAGCTTTTGGACACCTTTCGTCACATGCATCGGTACAGCTACAACCGATTGGGCCTGTGCTACGGTCACAGTTGTCGTTGCGCCTGCTCCTGATAAGGGGGCGGCAAAAACTGTGGCGGCAGCTAATGTACCCGACAAAAACCACGAGACCGTTCTTTTCCCTTTGAACACCGGACCCACTCCCTCTTTTTTCCTCCTACATTGAGACGCAACTGCCACCAGTAAGTTACCGAATGGACAAGCTTTTCTCGAAAAAAAGAAGGTATGCACGTTTGTCTGCATACCTTCTCCCTAACTCTCCTTATGCCCCTACATTCAGCTTCTCCAGCTTTTGCTTGATCAGCTCGACTACACTGGCGCGCTTCAAATCAACAAATGCACGGGTATTTGCATCTGGAACCACAATGATCCCCAGTTGGTGATGATTACCCGCATAGACCGCACACTGTACGAACTTCAGCTCACCTTCATGCGTGAGTACTTCCATTTTACAAAAGGCAGGATTGACTTGTAGTGCTGGATATAAATCTTCCTTTTCCCGCACCGAAATGCCATTTACTTTCACGATAATCTCACCGGGCGTAATGCCGATTTCCTCTGCTCTCGTTCCCGGAATGACACCCATTACTTTTACACCGCGCGAAGACTGGATGAAATAAGGCGTACGCTTTCTTTCTTGATACTGACTCCAGAAAAACAGCGCCTCATGACCGAATAGTGCAAAGAGCGCGGTCAGCATGATCAACAGATAAAACCATACAGTCAGAGCACACAATCCCAACAAAATGAGCGCATACAGCGTCAAATTTTTTGCAACCTGCGTTGCTTTTCTATACGGAGTCATCGTTTGCGTCATATCAGAGAATCCGGTCACTGTGGGCAGAAGCATCAGTCCGAATGAAGCGGCTTCTGGCGAAAAGAACGGCCACCCCGGATACAACGCACCACTGATAGCACCTGGCTCCATCTGTACGAACAGCACGGCTGGGGTCAGCCAAAAAGAATGAAGCAAATAGGCACCGACAATCCGACCACGCTGCCCTTCCACGAACAGTGGAGAAGCGTCCCGCCCGCCATTCCAGCGTACGAGCATCGCTTCAATTAGATGCATGATCGCAACTAACGCAAGCAATGGCAATGGTTTCGCCTGACGAATCATTTCCCAGATATAGCTCAATCCTGGAACGTCCGTAACCGGTGGAATAACCAGTGTGATCGCGTGTAAAATCGCCAAAATCCCGGCAGCATATGCGAAACAGAGAAATCGTAAACGAATCAGCGCCAAGATGAGCGCCAATCCCCATAGTATCCACAAATCCTGTGCTTGCACGACCACGCCAAGTCCTGCACTAAGAAGAGAAATCAGCAAGCCTCCCACCAAGCCCATCCCTACAGCCCGTATCGTTGAGAGCAAGGGGGACTGAATGCGTGCAGAAAAAAGCTGTCTTTCCAGATTCATCTGTCTGCGATAATGCAAATAAATAAAAACCAGAAAGAGATAGAAGACAGGATTGATAAAAAATGCGGCAAAGCCATATGCAATGGTAAGCATATCTGCCTGTATCGCCAATTGCCTCACCTCAACTAAAGGAAAGAAAAACCACGGCATTTGATTTGCCGTGGTTATCATTTCTACGGGTAGCAGGGAATTACCTGCTTCCATTTTCTTGATTATTCATTACTTGCCCGTGACTACATCCAGAGCTTTTTGCAATTGCAGATCATTCTCTGGCTTCGTCATCGTTTTACGGAGACTTTCTTCCAGCGAAGAGCGTGTCTTCGCGTCTACTTTGCCAGTTACCTCAAGTTTGCTGGAGGTTTGGAACTGCTTGATTGCTTCCTCTGTCTTTTCATCAAAATAGCCATCTTCTCGCCCTGGGGACAGATTCAAGCCTTTCAGGATGAGTTGCAGGTTTTTCACGTCAGTACCAGCCATGTCGCGCTGCAATACTTTATCTGCCGGCAGCAGAGTTGCGTTGAAATAGTCAGGTTGCTTGACTTCAAAGTCTGGCTTAATGCCTTTTTTATGGACCCAATCCCCACTCGGTGTGATCCACTTGGCAATCGTCAGCTTCAATTGGCTCTTGTCGTTCATTTCCATGGTACTCTGAACGGTTCCTTTACCAAAGGTCTTCTCACCGACCAGCTTGTAGCTGCCGCTATCGCGCAGAGCACCCGCGAGAATCTCCGATGCACTGGCGCTTCCGCCATTAATCAGTACCGAGATTGGATAAGGCTTGGCAGCTTCTGTAGTCGAGAAATACTCTTCTTTTTGCTGTCCGCCATTTCCATACTCGATTTGTACGATCTTGCCTTTATTCGGTACGAGGATTTCGCCGATTTCCTTCACAGCCAGCAAATACCCGCCCGGATTGCCTCGAACGTCAATTACCAGACCGCCAATCCCCTTCTGCTCAAGAGCAGCCAGCTGTTCTTTGAAGTGCTTAGCTGTGTCTGTAGAGAATTGGGTAAGGTTAATTACCCCTACTTTAACACCATTCTTCTCGATAATCTGACTGTTTACCGTCTCAATCGGAATATCGTCACGTACACACACAATGGTAAGAGGCTCTGGTACTCCGGCTCTCACTACTTTGAGAACCGCCTTCGTTCCTTTTGGACCACGAATCTTCGTCACTGCCTGATGCAGGTCCAATCCTTCAAGGGTTTCATCATTTACGCTCAAAATTTGGTCGTTTGGACGTAGCCCCGCACGCTCCGCTGGGGAGTTTTTGAATGGGGAAACAACCGTTACCCGACCATTTTGCATCGTTACCTCTGTCCCGATCCCTTGGAAAGTCGAGTGTAGGGTAGATGTGAACTCCTCAGCAGAGCGAGGGTCCATGTAATCACTATACGGATCTTCAAGCGACCCGACCATTCCGCCAATTGCACCCTCTACTAACTGCTCAGTGGTGACATTTTGGATGTAATCTTTCTTGATTGCTGAAAACGCCTCGTACAGCTTCTGGAACTCTTTCGGATAATCTCCGCTTCCAGAAAACAGCGCCATGCTGGATGCTGTTAAAGCCCCACCTTGACTCGAACTGGCGCTAGCCGATGTCTTCATGATCGCCATCGTAACAAAACTACTGGCTACCATGGAGATGAGTACAAGCGCGATTACGGTACGTCCTTTCCATCTCACTGTTACGTCACCATCCTTTGTGCTACCGGAAAAAGATATGCTGCTAGTGTATGCATGTTCCGTTCACAATATTTGTCTGGTCGCACGAGGGTCTACTTCAAGTACGGCATTGGGTTAACTGCTACGTCGTTTTTATAGACGGTAAAGTGTACGTGATTTCCGGTTGAGCGACCTGTTGATCCTACCTCTGCGATCTTTTGACCTCTCGATACGGATTGCCCAACAGAAACCTTGATACCTCCCTCGCGAATATGACCGTACAGAGTGGTATATTCTGCGTTATGCTTGATCATTACTGTATTCCCGAAGCCGCCGTTATATCCTGCAAAGAGAACAATTCCGTCAGCCGCAGCCAAAATTGGCGTTCCCTTCCGTGCTGCCATATCTACACCATTATGCCCAGCTGAACGGCCTGTAAACGGGTCTGACCGCACTCCGAAGCCTGAAGTGAAGCGGAATTGCCCATTTGCGACAGGCAAACCAAACTTTCCACCCTTGTAGCCTGTACTGGATGCGCTCAGCGCACGTACTCGCTCCGAATATTTGGCTGCTTCTTGTTTGGTGATAGCCAAAAGCTCCTGCCCATACTGCTCCAAATCCACTTCAAGAGCAGATTCTTTTTTATCCAGTTCAGCCTTGACCACTAAACTTTGCTTGTACTGCTTGTCCAATTCGACTTTGAGCTCCTCAGCCTCATCGAACATCCCAGCGTACACAGTCAGTTGATGATCAATTTCTTTCATTTTGGTCTCGATGGTTTCCTTATCGCGAATGTTATCCTCTAAAATACGCGTGTCCTGCTCCAAAATAAGCTGCAAGGCCTGCATACGCGTCAAAAAGTCCCCAAAGTCAGAGGAACCGAGAAGGACATCCAAATAGGAGACCGTACCACGTTCGTACATGGAAGTCACACGTGTTCTGAGCAAGGCATCCCTTTTCGCCACGCGATCCTTTGCCTCATCCAGCTTATCCTGCGCATTTGCTGCTTTTTCCTTGGTATCATCCATTTGCTGCTCAAGCTTGTCCAGCTTATTCTGTGTATCGTTGCGACGCAAATCGATTTGCATCAATTGCGTTTCCAAACCCTTTTTCTCTTTTTGCACGACATTGATCTGTTCTTCTGTCTTCTTCATTTGCTGCTGCTGGCTTTTCTTCTTCTTTTGGATCTCTTTTAGCTCTCGATTAATCTTGTCCAAAGAGGCCTTACTAGGCGCAGCCAAGCTCACATTCGTCGGAAGCACCGTACCGACTACAAGCCCAGTGATTACGAGTGCTAGCAGGATTCTCTTTCTCATGATACTCCTCCCACGCTCTTCAAATTATTAAACTCGCAAGAAGCGACGTACGGACACCAAACTTCCCCAAATCCCGATGAATGCACCAATCGCCAGCAAAGCCAACGCCACTTGATACACGAGCGGGAATAGCGGTAACAGTTTAAATAGTTGGGAAGCTTCAAAACTGGAGTGAATGGCATCCAGGAGGTAGTAGTACCCAACCATTAACATAATGGTCGGAATCAATGCCCCTGCCACACCCATCATGAGCCCTTCCACAAAGAATGGCCAACGGATAAACCAGTTCGTGGCACCAACCAGCTTCATGATTTCAATCTCTCTGCGACGTGCCACAATTGTCAGCTTAATCGTGTTGGCAATCAAGAACATCGCGGTAAAACCAAGTCCAATAATAAAGGCAATCCCGACATTACGAACTGCTCCTGTCAAGGAAAACAGCTTTTCCACAGTGCCTTCTCCATAGGTCAGGCTTTTGACATACTGGATATTTTTAATTTGAGCAGCAACAGCAGCAGTGTCTTGCGGTTGCTTCGTTTTTACGGTAAACGCATCTGGCAGAGGATTGCTTTCCTCCAATCCTTCAAACAAATACGCTTTTTCACCAAGGCTCTCTTTAAATTTCTTTAGTCCTTCGTCTTTCGGAACAAATGACACAGACTCGACTTGCGGAAGCTTCTTGATGTTGTTCTCAACCTGTGTGATGTTTTCTTTTGTCGCCAGCAAGTCCATGAAGACGCGGATTTCTACCTGCTTTTCCACGGTTTGCGCAAAGTAATTGACGTTCATCGCCAGAATGAGGAAAACTCCCAAGATAAAGAGAGTAATGGTCACGGCACTAATAGAAGCGAACGACATCCAGCCGTTCCGCCCGAGGTTTTTGACCCCTTCACGGACATGGCGCCCCAGCGTCCTAATCTTCATAACCGTATTCCCCTCTCTGCTCATCACGGGCAATTTGGCCTGCTTCGATCGCAACCACCCGTTTTCTCATGGTGTTTACAATTTCTCTATTGTGGGTAGCCATAACGACTGTCGTTCCACGCTGATTAATTTCTTCAAAAAGCTTCATGATTTCCCAAGAGGTCTCTGGGTCCAGATTCCCCGTTGGCTCGTCCGCGATAATAATTCCCGGACTATTCACCAATGCGCGCGCCAAGGCAACCCGTTGCTGCTCACCACCGGACAGCTCGTTTGGTAGCATTTTGGCTTTATGCTTGAGCTTTACGAGACCCAAAACATCCATCACGCGCGGCTTGATTTGTTTCGGATTGCTCTCGATTACTTCCATCGCAAATGCGACATTTTCGAAAACGGTTAACGTCGGCAGCAGCTTGAAGTCTTGGAACACGACACCGATACTGCGGCGGACTAATGGTATTTGACGCTCTTTGATTCTGCTGACATTGAAGCCACCCAAAAAGATTTGTCCTTTCGTCGGCTTCTCTTCACGGTACATCAATTTGATAAACGTAGATTTACCCGCACCACTGGGGCCTACTACGTACACAAATTCACCTTTCTCAATCCGAATATTGATTCCTTTCAAAGCATTGGTTCCATTCGGGTATGTTTTCCATACATCGAACATTTCGATCAAGCCAATCACATCCTACTTCGTCAGATCCTTGTCTATGTATCTTGATCCTGATTTTTTGTTAACGGTAAAATCGACAAAACCCCTCTACCCACTAGCAACCGCTGCCATACCTTGCTGAAAAACAGCGGGATTTCCCATCTTATCCATTATACCACCACGATTCACGGATGGTATCCACTAAATCTCTCATTTCTTGTCGAAACAGCTTCGATTGTTAACAACTGCCACGAATTAGGGAGATAATAAGATTGCACATTCCCGCCTAGCATCATGGAAAACAGTTGGCTACAATGAGTGTGACAAGAGGTCATCATAAAAAAGGAGCTGGTTATCAACGTGGAAAATTTTGTTTACCATAACCCGACACAGCTGATTTTTGGACGGGGTCAATTGGCCCAGCTCGAGGAAAAAGCAAGACTGCTAGGTCCCTCCGTTCTTTTGGTATATGGTGGTGGCAGTATAAAGCGAACTGGTCTCTACGACAAAGTGATTTTTCTCCTCCAGTCTGCGGGCTGCCGCGTGCATGAGTTGCCCGGAGTGGAGCCAAATCCACGTCTGAGTACCGTTAAGAAAGGAATTGAGTTATGCCGCCAAGAGAGTGTCAATTGGATACTCGCTATAGGTGGTGGTAGTGTAATCGACGCGGCCAAAGCAGTCGCGATTGGTGTGCCTTACGAGGGAGATGTTTGGGATTTTTATACGCGCAAAGCGGTCGCACAAGAGGCGCTGCCCCTCGGTACCGTACTGACACTTGCCGCTACTGGTTCTGAAATGAATCGGGGAAGTGTCATCACCAACTGGGAGACACAAGAAAAGCATGGAGCTGGCACGACATTTCCGGCGTTTTCGATTCTGGATCCTGAGCATACGTTTAGCGTACCTCGCGACCAAACGATCTACGGAATCAGCGACATTTTGTCCCATGTATTCGAGCAGTATTTCACGCATACAGCCGAAATTCCACTGCAAACACGTTTTGCAGAGTCGATCATGAAGACCGTCATCGAAAATGCAGAACGCGTCCTCACCAATCCGGAAGACTACGATGCCCGCGCCAACATCCTGTACTGCGGAACAATGGCATTGAACGGCACTCTCCCGGTTGGCGTCACAACAGACTGGGCAACCCACTCCATTGAGCATGCTGTCAGTGCTGTTTACGACATCCCGCACGGTGGCGGTCTGGCAATCATCTTCCCGAAATGGATGCGCTATGTGTACCGTGAAAACGTCGCTCGCTTCGTGCGCTTCGCAACAGAGGTATGGAATGTCGATCCTTCCGGCAAGACAGACGATGAGATCGCCTTGGAAGGGATCGCCGCTACGGAAGCTTTCTTTGCGCGTATCGGTGCCCCTACCCGATTGGCTGATTACGACATCACCGACGAGCACTTGCAGCTCATGGCCGAAAAAGCTACTCCGTTTGGACCGATCGGTCAGTTTAAAACATTGACGAGTGACGATGTGGCACAGATTCTTCGCATGTCTTTGTAAACACAAACAAACGCCGTATTCCAGAATGGGAGTACGGCGTTTGTTACCTTTTTTTCCGAATAACATTTCCGCATAATAGCACCAACGGTACACCGATGCTATAGGTAACATCATAGAATGGCCAGTACTTCGCAATGATGTCGCCATAGACAACCATATTGGGCGAGAAAATCATAGACATTACCATGAGCAAAACGATGTATGGAAGGATGAGAACCCTGAAGTTCTCGATTCGAAAGACGTGACGGATGCCCAAATGAAAAAACAGGCAATATAATGTAATTTTGACGCTCACCGCGATAAACCAAATCACCGCGATAATCGCCTCTAGCCGCTGGATGAAATCCCCGAGTTTTAGCTGTTTGATAAGAACATAGGTTGGATAAAAATGCCGCGAAGTCTGTTCTGCCCCCAAAACAAGGATGCACATCAGCATGATGATGAACAACACAATGCCTCCAAGCAACGTCCCCAGAAAAAAAGATCTCATACGTTTTTGGATAGGCGAGACAAACGGAAGAACCGCCATAAAAATGCCCAGCTCTGAAAAAGGGAAGGCGAATGCCGCAGTAGATCCCTGCAAAATAGGCTTCCACCCATTTTCAAATACAGGTTGAATTCTCGACATGTCCGCCTGTGGCAGCAGGGTAATCATGAGTAACCCAAAAAAGAAAAAGAACCAGACAAAATAGATTTCTGCCGATTCTGCAACTGTTTGCAGTCCCAAACGAACACCAAACATAATCACAATGACAAACAATAGCTGTATCGCGAATCTTGGAGTCGAGACTAATAGATGCGTGCCAACAAAGTCGCCGATTTCCATCACATGCGCCCCTGCTGAAAACAGCGTATAACAAATAAACGAGAGGGTAATGATCGTTCCTAATACTCTCCCAACGGTTTGATCAACGAAGGTAAAGAAGCTCTGATTCCGATAAAGCTTCCCCACAGCTATGAGTAAGACAATATTGAGCAGTCCCACCACAAGCCCGATCAGGACGGATATCCACGCATCCTGTTTAGCGAGTGTAGCCGTCATTCCAGGCAGAACGAGAACGGAATCCCCAATGGTAACAAGGGTGACGAGCATCAATAGTTGCCGGGGACTGATCTTGTAGCTCTCTTGCATGATTGCTCCCTGCTCTCTTTAGGCCTTCGATCCCTTTATACAATTATTTCCTCCATGAATCGGCGCTAAACACGTAGGCATTTCATGCTATGATAAAGAAATATATGTAAAATGGATAGGAGGACTGCAACCATGTACAGAGTAAAAAAGCAGGACGTAATTTATGCCATGTCTCCTGAGAATCGGCCGGTCTTGAAGGTAGAAGCAGGCAGTATCGTAACGTTTGAAACTTGCGATTGCTTCGAGGACCAAATTCAATCGGCTGACACGGTGTTTCAAGAGCTTGATTGGAATCGGATCAACCCTGCTTCCGGCCCTATTTATATAGAAGGAACAGAACCAGGTGATATTTTGGTTGTTAATATTCAGAAAATTAAGATTAAAAATCAAGGCGTAATGGTTACAGGGCCGGAACTGGGTGTAATGGGTTTCGACCTGCAAGAAAATGTGATCAAAATGATTCCGATACAAGATGGAAAAGCTGTCTTGTCAGACAAGCTTCAGGTTCCGATCAGTCCTATGATTGGCGTAATTGGAACAGCTCCTGCCAAAGAAGCCATTTCATGCGGTACGCCAGGCGATCACGGCGGTAACATGGACTGCAAGCAAATGCGCGAAGGTACTACATTGCTTTTACCCGTAAATGTTCCCGGCGCATTGTTTGCCCTGGGTGACCTTCATGCTGCAATGGCAGACGGTGAAGTTGCTGTATGTGGTGTGGAAATCGCAGGGGAAGTAACCGTAAAGCTCGATGTGATAAAAGGAAAACAGTGGCCGTTACCGATGGCAGTCAACCAGGAGCATTTGATCACAATTGCGTCGGAAAAAGCGCTGGACAAGGCTGCGGATCGAGCGGTCATCAACATGGTACAATTTCTACACGAAGAGCTCGGCATAGAAAAGGCCGAAGCCACCTTCCTGCTCTCCGCTGCGGGAGATTTGCGCATCTGTCAGGTCGTGGATCCTTTAAAGACAGCCCGTATGGAGTTGCCTCTCGCGTACGCAACCGCAGTTGGCTTTGATTTGAAAATAGTCGGTAGATAAGAATAGAACGCAAAAAAACCCCAAAGCTATGGGGTTTTTCCTTGTATACATGTACGTTTTTATGCAGGTGAACCAACATCGATCAGGGATTCAATCATGACCTTTTGGCTGTTTTTATCCACCCAAGCATGTGTTTCTACCAGTTGCTTGCGATACCAATCGATTTGGACTTCTACCTGATTACGAGCGGTCCCACCCAGCACGTTGCGCGCATTGACGACGGTCTCAACAGCTAGCGCTTCATACACATCTGCTCCAATAGCCTCTGAGAAGCTCTGGAATTCTTCCAAGGTCAGATCCAGAAGATATTTTTGCTGCTCGATGCAGTACAAAACGGTTCTCCCTACGACTTCATGCGCCTGACGGAACGGCATGTCTTTGCGAACCAGGTAATCTGCCAAATCTGTCGCATTGGAAAAGTCATTGGTAACTGCTTGACGCATACGATCTGTTTTGACTTGCATCGTTTTAATCATCGGCGTGAGCAACGCTAGCGCACCATGAATGGTAGCTACCGTATCAAACATGCCCTCTTTATCTTCTTGCATATCCTTGTTGTACGCCAGCGGCAAACCTTTCAATACGGTCAACAATCCAAACAGATTGCCGTAAACACGCCCTGTTTTTCCGCGAACCAGCTCTGCCACATCAGGATTTTTCTTTTGCGGCATGATACTGGACCCCGTGCAAAAAGCATCGTCTAGCTCTACAAAAGAGAATTCCTGACTGCTCCAGATGACGAGCTCTTCGCACAGACGGGAGAGATGAGTCATGACCAAAGAAGCGTCTGCCAAAAATTCGACAATGAAATCACGATCACTCACGGCATCCATGCTGTTTTGATAGATACCGTCAAATTGCAGCAATTCCGCTACAAATGTGCGGTCGATTGGGAATGTCGTACCTGCGAGAGCACCTGCTCCAAGCGGCAACACATTCACACGCTTCCACGTCTCGGTCATCCGTTCGATATCGCGTTGCAGCATGGACACATACGCCATCAGGTGATAGCCAAACAATACCGGTTGCGCACGTTGCAAATGTGTATAGCCTGGCATGACGGTATCGAGATGCTGGCCTGCTTGTTCTAACAATGCCTCTTGCAAATACATCGCCAATTGGATAATCTCCATCAGCTTTTCTCTGAGGTACAGGTGCATATCCAAAGCAACCTGATCATTGCGGCTGCGTCCAGTGTGGAGTTTGCCCCCCACTGGACCGATCTCTTCAATCAGCATCTTTTCAATATTCATGTGCACATCTTCGTGCGCAACGAGAAACTCAGCTTGCCCGCGCTCAATTTTCTCTTTTACTTTTTTCAAGCCAGCAATGATCTGTCTTACTTCCTCCATCGGCAGGATGCCACACTTGCCCAACATGGCAACATGAGCCAGGCTTCCAACGATGTCCTGTCGCCACATTTTCTGGTCGAAAGAAATAGAAGCGGTATACTCTTCTACGAGTTGATTTGTCGGCTTCGTGAAGCGTCCTCCCCAGAGTTTCATTGCTTGATCGCATCCTTTTCATCCAAAATCTTAATGGCCGTGTTTTTATTCTCGTGCAGTACACCCTCGTTTACCTGTGCGTATACCTTTGTTGGCAGACCCCACAGCTTGATGAAACCGAGTGCTGCTTTGTGGTCGAATTGGTCACCTGCATTGTAAGTCGCCAGCTCATGGCTGTAGAGAGACGATGCAGAGGTACGGCCTACAACGATTGCATGTCCTTTGTGCAGCTTCACGCGTACGACACCCGTTACGTGTTTTTGCGTTTCTTCAATGAATGCCTGGACAGCATTGCGAATTGGCGAAAACCAAAGACCCTCGTAAATCACTTGCGCCAGTTTTTGCTCGACAATCGGTTTGAATTGAGCGACCTCACGTGGTTGGGTCAAGAATTCCAGCTCACGGTGCGCCAAAATTAAAGTAGTCGCAGCCGGTGTCTCGTAAACTTCGCGAGATTTGATGCCCACCAAACGGTTTTCTACATGGTCGATACGGCCTACACCATGGTTACCAGCGATCTTGTTCAGCTTGAGGATCAGCTCAGCCAATGGGAGCTCTTCGCCGTTCAATGCAGTTGGCTTCCCTTGCACGAAAGTGATTTCGATTTCTTCTGCTTCGTCTGGAGCATCCATGATCGACTTCGTCAGATCGTATGCACCTTCTGGAGGAGCAGCCCATGGATCCTCCAGAACACCGCATTCGCAGCTTCTGCCCCACAGGTTTTGGTCAATGCTGTATGGATTGTCCAGATCGATTGGGATCGGAATATTGTTCTTTTTCGCATATTCGATCTCTTCGTCACGCGTCCAGCCCCATTCACGAACCGGCGCCACGATTTTGATATCCGGGTTCAGCGCTGTAAAGGAAACATCGAAACGTACCTGGTCGTTTCCTTTTCCTGTGCAACCGTGTGCGACAGCTACTGCGCCTTCTTTTTCCGCGATTTCAACCAGCACGCGCGAAATCAGGTAACGCGACAGTGCGGACACTAGCGGATATTTCCCTTCGTACATCGCGTTCGCCTTCAGAGCTGGCAATACGAATTCCTCTGCGAATGCATCTTTAGCATCCACTACGATTGATTTCAATGCCCCTACCTGCAATGCTTTTTTCTGTACGAAATCGAGGTCTTTCCCTTCCCCTACATCCAATGCAACTGCAATGACATCGTAGTTATACGTATCTTGTAGCCATTTAATTGCTACCGATGTATCTAAACCGCCTGAATAGGCCAACACAATTTTTTCTTTTGCCATCATTCTCTCTCCCCGTTTCGAAGTTTCTCTTATGCGAGTAATTATACAAACGAACTAATAAAAATACAACTATTTTTCTTGTGAATTTCTTGTTAATTCATATTCAAAGACGAATACGCAATGAAAATATACACTTCTCGTATAAAGAGTGTCTTGTTTTTATGCATACTCATCATCTGTTTATGCATAAACGTTTTCGTGATCAAAAGGGAAACTTATCCAGGGCAACGAATGAGTGAATGGAGGAATTCCATAGGAGAAGTCTGTTGGAGGGATTATGAAAACAATTTATTTGGTACGTCATTGTCAGTCTGTTGGCCAAGAACCCGAAGCCTTGCTCACGGAAAAGGGAGAAGTACAAGCTCGGGAGCTTGCCACCTTCTTCGCTGGTGCCCCCATTGATCGAATCATTTCGAGTCCGTATTATCGGGCGGTTGCTACCATCCAGCCACTTGCACAGGAACGCGGAATCGTGGTTGAAGAAGACACGCGCTTGATCGAGCGTGTCCTTAGCGGAGTACCACGTGAGGATTGGTTCGAGCGACTCCGCGATACGTTCGATGACTTGACTCTTAATTTTGAAGGAGGCGAATCCAGTCTTACTGCTATCAACCGGGCAAATTCGCTGCTCACTGAGATTTTGGCAGACGTGCATAAAAACATTGTGCTTGTTAGTCACGGATGCCTACTGGCCTTGCTCATGAAATCAATAGATAATCGCTTTGGCTTTCACGATTGGGAGAAATTAAGCAATCCAGATGTCTTCAAGCTTACCTGCCATTTAGAAACCAGAGAGCTCGTCCGCATATGGTCGTAAACGAATAAAAACAGTTACAAGGGGCAGCTCATCTGATTGCCTCCTGTAACTGTTTTTGTGGGATGGACTCTATTCCGATAATGCTCTGTAACTCATCGCACGGCAGTCGCTGAACGATTCTGATAAAATGCTCCGCCAATATCGGATCAAATTGGGTACCGGAGCCCCTTTTGATTTCTTGAAGCGCTTCCTCCACAGGCAAGCCTTTTCGATAAGGCCTGTCCGCGACCATCGCATCGAAAGCATCTGAAATCGCTAAAATTCTCGCCATCAGCGGAATCTCATCCCCGGCTAAACCATCCGGATAGCCCCTTCCATCTATACGCTCATGATGGGAGCGGATCGCAGGAAGCAATTCATTGAACATCCCTGCTTGCAAAATGATCTCGTAACCAATGACGGTGTGCTGCTTGATCTTGTCATACTCTTCTGGAGTGAGCTTTCCTTTTTTATTGAGAATTTCGTCTTCGATGCCAATTTTTCCAATGTCGTGCAGGATTCCCCCGATATAAACATCCTCCACTTTTCGTTCGGCCAAACCAATATCTCTCGCAATTTCTCTTCCCCAGTAAGCTACACGCTGAGAATGTCCACTTGTGTATCGATCTCGTGCGTCAATGGAAGCAGCCATCGTCGTTAAGAAGTTGTGATTGAATGATTTGACCTCTTCCACTTTTTGCTGAAGCCTTTGAAGATTGTCATAGTAATGATGAAAAACGTAGCTGATCGTAATAAACGCAATCATCATAGGAATTAGTGTTAACGGACCATATAACTCTACTAATCGTGAACCTACCCCGGCAAGAATTAAAAGCAACAAGTAAGTCGAGGTAAAGCCTTTTGCCATCATCTTTACGGTTCGCGCCCAGGTCATTTGATGAAAATAAGAGATACCCAATCCACATAAAATCAGGTTCACAAACCAATACACAACAGCCAAAAACAAATCGCTAATAATGGGAGAAACAGTTCCGAAGCCCTCGATCCAATCCTTCAAAAACGCTACTGTCCATATAGTCATTAACAATTGCCCAATGTTAATAATAGCTTTTAGCGGATTAAACCTTCCCAGAAAAGCAATGATTAAAGATTCAATAACAGCAGCCCATACTCCGACCCAGACTCCGTACAACAAGATACCCGAAAAGATTACAGCATTGTTCACTGTTAAAATCGTATTAGATATACGCACGGGAGCAAAACAGGAAAAAATGGTCAGGAGGGTGTAGGTAGATAATACCCCCCAATGCTCACGAGCAGCCCATTCAGATGAAGATGTGTAAAAAATATAGATTGCTGCAATGACAAATCCAACCTGGACAACAATCCCTTTTATCCAAACCGCAAAATTAGTTTTTTGTCGCATAGCTTTTACCTTCGCGAAGTTGTAGTAATGAAATCGGTTTATTCATCAATCGCTGAACAAGTAAAAAGGCACCTAACATAATAAAAATATCGCCGATGCTAATAATCCGAGGAATGAAAGATGGCATGTAAATGACATCCGTCAAAAACGGAAAATTCGAACTTTCCGTCAATACACTATGCTTGAAATTCGTTCCGTTTATAACTGGCTCTAAATCATAAGGAAGCTTTGCTGCTTGAACTAAATCGATTGGCATTTTTCCATTGTTAGACCAAATTGCAATCGCATTCAGCAACCAGCCGATTAAAAAAATCCGCATATCTTCAAATTCTCGATTAAAAACGAGGAAGGCCAATATAAACACATACGCGATCGATATGAAAATGCCACCGATCGTAGGGAAGAAGACTGCACAAGCCTGCAGCAATATGGTAACGAAAAGAAGTTTCATTTGGTTGAACTTAGGTAATTCTTTGATTCTTCCCCCTCGCAGCAATGCTACGAGAAAAGATAGGGCAATTACATCCAATAGCATGTTGTTTCCTCCAAGCTTGAAGAAAAAACACCACTCAGCCAAGCGGTGTTTGTTTCTCCGATACGCTTATTTATCCAATATGGAAGTTTGCAGAAGTAGCTGCTACGATTGCTACCACCATCATAATTGCCGCGAACCATTTTTTCATTTTCTTTTCCCCTCCTTCAAGCATAGTGGAGAAAGCTGGCTTCGCTACTGTCCGTGATGCAGAGGCCAAGCGACCAAGTACAGCCCCTGCTCCCCTTTCCTTTTCCATTAAGAAAAAGGTTGGATTCGCTACTGGCTCCATACGGACCAAGCGACCAGATACAGTCCGTACTTCTTCGCTTCTTTCCTACCTTTATTTTACACATAAGTGACAAAATTCGGCAATCATAGATTCATAGTCTATTCGATTTAATTGCAGATAGTTCTATTTAACTAGAACTATGTTCACACCAGCGCCGCCAAGATCGCTTTTTGTGCGTGCAATCTATTTTCAGCCTGATCAAAAATGACAGAGCGCGATCCGTCGATGACCCCGGTTGTCACTTCCTCCCCACGATGTGCTGGCAAGCAGTGCAAGAAGAGATAATTACGGTCTGCCGCTGCTACCAATTTTTCGTTCACTTGATAGTCGGCAAATGCTTTCAATCGCACCTCATTTTCTTCTTCAAAACCCATACTAGTCCAAACGTCCGTGTATACAGCATCTGCCCCCATGACAGCCTCTATCGGATCAGTGGTCACCATCATTTTTCCACCGCTTTGTTTCGCGTACCCTGTAGCTTTTGCGACAATGGTTGTATCCATTTCGTAGCCTACCGGAGTCGCCACCCGCACATCAAGACCAAGCAGAGCTGCGCCCAGCACCAGTGAGTTCGCCACGTTATTGCCGTCTCCTACATAGGCGAGCTTGATTCCTTTTAGCTTGCCCTTATGCTCCCAGATCGTCAGCAGATCAGCCAAAGCCTGACAAGGATGGTACAGATCGGTCAAACCATTGATAATGGGGATCGACGCGTGCAGAGCAAGCTCTTCTACATAGGAGTGGGAAAAGGTGCGAATCATGATGGCATCCACGTACCGAGAGAGAACTTTTGCTGTGTCGCTGATCGGCTCCCCACGTCCGAGCTGAAGCTCTTTTCCGCTCATGAACATCCCCAGGCCGCCCAACTGGTGCATCCCTACTTCAAAGGAGACGCGCGTGCGGGTCGAAGCCTTGTCAAAGATCATTCCCAACGTCTTGCCTTGCAAAGGCTGAAATGGCTGACCCAGCTTTTGCAATTGCTTGACGTGAGCAGACAGATGGAGCAGCTCCATCAATTCTTCCCCGTTGAATTCATCGACGCGTAGAAAGTCTTTTCCTTTATGCTTTTGTAACGGCAAGTTTTGAAAGTGTTCCAATATCTTCACTGGCTGCATGCGAGCCACCTCTTTTCTTCAAAATAGACTTCACGTATAACTCGAACGTATCGACAGCGGAGAACAATGGCACACCTTGTTGTACCATCCTGCTTCGCAGGGCAAATCCTGTCCGGCCCTGACGATTGCCTTTCGTCGCAGTAACGAGAGCGAAAGCCGCTTCTTCCTTTTGCAACAGCTCGATCCACGCCGCTTCATCTGCCACGATATGCTTCACGACAATTTCTTTGGCTGCCAGCCACTCGGCCGTTCCCGGAGTCGCCGCCAGTTCCGCGCCGTCAGCTTGGAGTCGCCCCAGCAGCTCTCTTACTGCTTCCTGCTTATCTCCATCTGCCAGAGAAATCATGACCAACTGACCCTTTTGCCAGTCGCCGTACAAATTGTCCTTGAAAGCAAAGGCTTTGCCTGCTGCCTCTTCGAAAGAATGCCCCAAGCCGAGAACTTCGCCCGTCGATTTCATCTCTGGACCCAGTACCGGGTCTACACCGTTCAGCTTGATCGTGGAGAAAACCGGTGCCTTGACGACTGCAAACGGAATCTCTGGCAAAAGCCCTGTACCGTAGCCCATCTCCGACAGCTTTTCACCCAATTGTGCGCGAACCGCCAGTTGAACCATCGGGACGCCAGTCACTTTGCTTGTAATCGGTACGGTCCGTGATGCACGAGGATTTACCTCCAGTACATAAACCGTTTCGCCATCAATGACGAACTGGATATTGATTAACCCGGCCGCTTCCATTTCCTTCGCGATTGCTTCGGTATAGCTCGCGATTTTGTGCTTGATGTCATCCGTCAGATGAGGAGCCGGGAACAAGGCTACACTGTCGCCTGAGTGGATGCCCGCCCTCTCCACATGCTGGAAAATCCCTGGGATGATAACAGATTGTCCGTCGCATACCGCGTCTACTTCTGCTTCCTTGCCTGGAACGTATTTATCCACGAGGAGCGGGAAGAACATGCTCATGTCCGGATGGTTCAACCAGTCGTGAAGGGTAGCTTGTAGCTCGTCGATATTGTGGACAACTACCATACCTTGCCCGCCGATGACGTACGAAGGTCGCATCAAAACAGGGAAGCCGATTTCCTCCGCTATCGCTGTCGCATCCTCCAAGGACGATACTCCTTTACCGGGGATATGCGGAATGTCCAGCTTGCGCAGCATGGCGTAGAACAGCTCGCGATCCTCCGCGCGTTCGATTGCGGTAAGCGACGTACCCATTACTTTCAGCCCCGCGTTCTCCAGCTTGGCTGCCAAATTGATCGCAGTTTGACCACCGAACTGAACCATGACGCCCTCAACCTGTTCGCGCTCTGCGATATGCAGCACGTCTTCTACGTGAAGTGGTTCAAAATATAGATGGTCGGCAGTTTCGTAGTCAGTGCTGACCGTCTCTGGGTTGTTGTTCACAACGACTGCCGCAATACCACTTGCCTGAAGTGCTTTGGCTGCATGCACAGAACAGTAGTCAAATTCGATTCCCTGACCAATGCGTATAGGACCTGAGCCAAGTACCAAGACTTTGCGGCCAGACAGTGTCTCGACCTCATCTATTCCTTGCCAATCCGAATAGTAGTAAGGGGTTTGGGCATCAAATTCTGCCGCACAAGTGTCCACGATTTTATAAGTAGGCGTAATGCCTGATTCTTGACGAAGTGATTTGATTTCGGCAGGTGTAGCACCAACCAGTGTAGCGATGGTTTCATCGGCAAACCCGCGACGCTTGGCTTCCAACAACAGCTCTGGGGTCAGTGTTTTGCTGTCGTGACAAGACAGCTCTACTTCCAAGTCCACGATTTTACGCAAGCTCCGCAAGAAAAACGGATCGACACCAGTCAGATTGTGTAGCTCACTTTCTGTAAAGCCTTTGCGAATCGCCTCGGCAAAAACAAACAGCCTGATATCCGTCGCGTCCTGCAAGGATTGGGCAAGCTCCTCACGCGTCCATGATGCCAGCTCTGGTCGAGTCAAATGTGTGCAACCCTGTTCCAAAGAACGAACTGCCTTCAAAAGTCCTGCTTCCAGATTGCGGGCGATCGACATGACCTCGCCAGTCGCTTTCATTTGCGTCCCCAGCTTGCGGTCTGCCAGTGGAAATTTATCAAACGGGAAGCGTGGGATTTTGACAACGATGTAGTCCAACGCTGGTTCAAAGCTAGCGTACGTGTAGCCCGTGATTGGATTGAGTACTTCATCCAGCCCGTAGCCCAATGCGAGCTTGGCTGCGATCCGCGCGATTGGATAGCCTGTTGCTTTGGACGCCAACGCACTGGACCGACTGACACGAGGATTTACTTCGATCAGCACATACCGATCAGAATGCGGATCGAGCGCAAATTGAATATTGCAACCGCCAACTACCCCAAGCGAACGAATCACTTTCGTTGATACGCTGCGCAGCATTTGGTACTGACGATCTGTCAGCGTCTGCGAAGGCGCAACGACAATACTGTCTCCCGTATGAATACCTACCGGGTCCAAATTTTCCATATTGCACACGATTATGCAGGTATCATTTGCGTCCCGCATGACCTCGTATTCGATTTCCTTCCAGCCTTTTACGCTGCGCTCAATCAGTACCTGACCGATTGGGCTAGCTGCAATCCCACCGGCTGCAACCTTTCGCAAGGATGCTTCATCCCCCGCGATCCCGCCACCTGCTCCTCCGAGTGTATAAGCAGGACGGACAATCACTGGATAGCCGATAGCGTTCGCAAACTCGATTGCTGCCTCTACAGATTCGACTGTATCACTCTCTGGAACAGGCTCTCCGATTTGTTGCATCAATTGCTTGAACAGCTCACGGTCTTCCCCGTTTTGAATGGCAGCCAGCGGCGTACCTAGCAGCTCCACGCTATACTTTTTCAGCACGCCCGCTTCTGCCAGCGAAACAGCAAGATTAAGTCCCGTTTGGCCGCCTAACGTAGGCAAGAGACCATCGGGACGCTCTTTTGCGATAATAGCTGTTACGGATTCCACCGTGAGCGGCTCCAGATATACTTTGTCCGCTACTTGTTCATCTGTCATGATCGTTGCCGGATTGTTATTCACCAGCACGACCTGCACACCAGCTTCTTTTAGGGAAAGGCAAGCCTGTGCGCCTGCATAATCAAACTCCGCTGCCTGCCCAATGACGATCGGGCCAGAACCAATGACCAATACTTTATGAATGTGTGGCAATTTAGGCATATCTCTTCGCTCCTACTACGCGCATCGACTGCAAGAATTGGTGGAAAATGTGGGATGTATCACTCGGACCCGGATGTGCCTCCGGATGAAACTGCACACTGAAAACAGGCAGACTGATGTGACGCAATCCTTCGACTGAACCGTCATTGACATTACGGTAGGAAACCGTTAACTGGCGTTTATCCAGAGACTCTTCCTTGACCACGTACCCGTGATTTTGTGAACTCATATATACTTTGCCAGTCATCAGATCCTTGACCGGATGATTGCTACCGCGGTGACCGTATGCGAGCTTCTCTGTCTTGCCGCCGTACATTAGCGCCAATACTTGGTGCCCCAAACAAATACCCAATGTCGGGTACTGCTCCACAGCTTTGCGCCATTCGCTGCAATACGCCAGCAAGTGCTCCGGATCGCCTGGCCCATTGGAAAACAACAAGCCGTCTGGTGCGAGAGCATTGATTTGAGCAAAACTCGTATCAAAAGGAACGACCGTAACACGGCAGCCTTGCTGGAGAAGGGCATCCAAAATCGATTGCTTCATGCCGAGGTCAATCAAGACGACATGCTCCCCTGTTCCGGGATAACGCTCCACCTGTTGTCTGGATACGTTGGCAACTAATGATTTCTTGGCGTGCTTGTAGCGCAGGGACACCACTTCCTCTACCTGCATAGGCTGATCGGAAATGACACCGAATACGGTACCGTCTTGACGGACGCGCTTGGTAATCGTTCGCGTATCAATCCCCGCAAGGATCGGGAATCCAAATGCTTCTGCGGCTTGGGCCAAAGTCATGTTTGATTCGTAATGGCTTGGCTCCGTGCATAGCTCGCTGACAATCATCCCTGTCAATGCTGGCTTGGCGGCTTCATAATCCTTTTCGTTGATCCCGTAGTTTCCGATCAAGGGATACGTGAAGGTAACGATTTGCCCTGCAAAGGAAGGGTCGGTCATTACCTCCTGATATCCCGTCATTCCTGTATGAAAAACCACTTCTCCGAATCCGTTAATAGGTGCGCCATACAGCTTTCCTGTAAAAACCTCGCCGCTCTCCAGTGTTAAATACCCTGTTCCTAACGATTGTTTCTCTCTATCCATCTATGAAGCCACTCCTCTCCAATGGGCGTCGGCCTGATCACTCTTACCGAAAATTTATGCAACCTTTTGTATTAATATACATTTGAGATTATAAAAATGCAACGAGTTTTTTGATCACTTCCACTCGTTGCATTCTTTGCTTTTTCATCTAAACCTGCGACAGTGCCTCGCTTAATACAGTAATGGCCTGCTTTACTTCCTCGTCTGTCGTTACAAACGAAGGCAAGAGTCTCACTACTTGTGGGCCAGCCATCAGCAGAATGACTCCTTTTTCCCGTGCATACGCAACCAGCTCACCAGCAGGAATCGTTAGCTCCACACCGAGAAGCAGCCCTTTTCCCCGAACCGTAACCACTTTGTCTGGATGCTCCGCCTTGAGCTTCTCCAGCTCTTTGATCAATACGTCATGGATATGAGCTACCCGCTCCAAGATCTGCTCCTCTTCCATCGTCGCAAGCGTCGCGATCCCAGCAGTTGCTGCCAATGGATTCCCGCCAAAAGTGGTACCATGCGTACCCGGAGCAAATGCTTCTGCTACTTCCTTGGTCGCGACGACCGCTCCAATCGGGAAACCACTTCCCAAGCCTTTTGCCAATGAAATCGCATCTGGCTTCACGTCATAGTGCTGGAAGGCAAACCATGTACCCGTGCGGCCAATCCCAGTCTGAATCTCATCGATTAACAGGAGCAATCCGTGCGCATCGCACAATTCACGCAGCGCCTTCACCCACGCCTCTTCTGCCGGATGCACGCCGCCCTCTCCCTGTACCAGCTCCAGCATGATCGCGCATGTCTTGTCTGTAATGGCTGACTTGACCGCATCAAGGTCGTTGTAAGGAACCGTGACAAATCCTTGCGGCAGTGGTGCGAAGCCGTCCTTCACCTTTTCCTGCCCAGTAGCCGTCAGGGTGGCCAATGTCCGCCCATGAAAAGATTGTTCAAAGCTGATGATTTCGTAACGATCGGTCCCTATTATTTTCTGTGCATAGCGACGGGCGAGCTTGATCAAGCCCTCATTCGCCTCTGCTCCACTGTTGCAGAAAAAAGCCTGATCCAGTCCAGACAGACGACTCAGCTTTTCCGCCAAAATCTCTTGCTGAGGAACATGCACCAAATTCGAGCAATGCCACAACGTATCGAGCTGCTCGTGCAGCTTTGCCGTTACTTTTGGCGGGACATGCCCTAACGAGGTCACGGCAATTCCCGAGGTAAAATCGAGATATTGCCTGCCTTGATCATCCCACACCTGGTTTCCTTGTCCTTTTACCAAACTGATTGGCCATCTCGCATAGTTATTCATGAGATGCACAGGCGCTGTTGTTGTATGCATATTCATTTCCCTCCTCATCCTAAGCGTAATTGACATTCATACGGACTGTTGTCCCAACTGCCTGCCCCGCACAAACACCGAGCAGATCTTCAGCGGTTCCCCGGCAGATGACAACCTGCTCCACGCCTTGTCCGAGAGCGTCGAGAGCTGCCTGAACCTTCGGAATCATTCCGCCAGTAATAATTTCTTCCCGAATCATTTCCTGTATCTCTTCTGCACTTGTGGCTGACACTACTGCCTTGGTTCCGTCTGGCTGTGGCTGCATAATGCCCGGAACGTCTGTCACCATGATCAGTTTTTCGGCGCTAAGTGCTGCTGCAATCGCCCCTGCGGCTACATCCGCATTGACGTTATATGTCTCTGTGCCATCTTCACTAACAGAAAGGGGAGCAATCACCGGGACGAAGCCCTGTTCAAGAATCGCCTTCGGAATAGTCATATCCGCCTTCTTGATTTCTCCTACCCACCCGAGTGGCTTCGGCGTTTTTGTTGCCAAAAGGGTCTGACCATCGATTCCACTAACTCCCCAAGCCTTGGCTCCTGCCTGCGTCAGTCTCTTTACTAGCGCCTTGTTGATACTGCCGCATAAGACCATCTCTACAACACGCAGCGTGTCCTCGCAGGTAACACGCAGCCCATCCACAAATTGCGGAGTGATCTGAACTCGATCGAGCATACTGTTAATGGCAGGTCCGCCCCCATGGACGATGACGATCTCTAGTCCTTGCTCCTGCAGTTCGGCAATCGCCTGAAAGAAGGAGTCAGGCAGCTGATCCATGGTGCTTCCGCCACATTTGATCACAACAATTCCTTGCATCTGCTCTCCTCCTCTACGGGTACACAGGTACGAGCGGCAAGCCCGTTTTCTCAGGCAAATCAAACATGACATTCATGTTTTGTACAGCTTGACCGGCTGCGCCCTTCATCATGTTATCGATTACCGACAGCAAGATAACACGCTTCGTGCGCTGATCAACATGAATGGCGATATCGCAGTAATTGGAGCCATAAACTTCTTTCGTACGTGGGTGACTGCCTGCGGGACGTACACGCACAAAAGGCTTATCCGCATAAGTAGCTTCATATAGCTCCTGGATTTGCGCTTGAGTGACATCAGCCGTTAGCTGTCCGTAAGCCGTGACTAAAATCCCGCGCGTCATCGGCACCAGATGCGGCGTAAATTGAACAAGCGTCTCTTCCCCGCTCTGTTTTTGCAGCTCCTGTTCTATCTCTGGTGTATGCTGATGACTCGCAACTTTATAAGCATGGATGCTTTCATTAATCTCGCTGTAATGAACCCCTAGCGATACTCCACGTCCAGCGCCGGACACACCTGATTTGGCATCGACAATCCAACTGTTAGACTGTACCCACCCTGTCTTCATCAGCGGAAGCAAGGCGAGGAGCGTAGCAGTGGGATAGCAGCCAGGATTCGCTATGAGACTGGCACCCGCCACTTGCTCTTGATTCCACTCGGTTAAACCGTAAACCGCTTCTTCTATCCATTGGGATGGGGCCGGCTCATGTTTGTACCAGGTTTTGTAGACCGCACCATTTTCGAGACGAAAATCCCCAGATAAATCAATAACCTTTACACCTTTTTCGACCAACTTGGGGGACAGCGTGCTACTTACCCCCGCAGGTGTAGCAAGGAAGATCAAATCGTTCACACCGCTCATGCTGTCTGCATCAATTGGTGACAATGTGGGCAACCCGAGCCCAGCTACATGTGGAAACGATTTTTCCAAGCCATCTCCTTCAGATGAACTTGAATATAAATTGGCAATCTCAACATGCGGATGCCCAGCCAAAAGACGGATCAACTCCGCGCCACCATACCCCGTTGCTCCAACAATCCCGACCCGAACCATGCTCTCTCCCCTTTATTCCTATCTGTATTTTTATACATGAATAATAATAAAAATCCATATAGAATACAACAGAAAAACTTTTTTACGTCCAAAGAAAAAAGCGCCCGATTGCTCGAGCGCTGGTTTGTTGCCCTGTTTACTTTTTGTCCGCTAACCATGCAGCGATGTTTTCTGCATCTTTTCCTTTGACGAGACCCGGGGGCATTGCTCCTTTTCCTTTTTCCAAAATGGCCAGGATCTGTTCCTTGTTCAACTCGCTACCGATCTTTTGCAAGTTCGGTCCAACTGCCCCTTCCAACGTCTGTCCGTGGCAGCCTGAACAAGTATTTTTGAACGTGGATTCTGCAGTTGCCGCATCATAGCTGCCGGATGGCGTCGTCGAAGGTGTTTCTGTTGCTGGTGTTTCTGTTGCTGGTTTTTCACCTGCCGGCGTTTCTGTCGCAGGTTGTTGCGCTGGTTGTTGTGCTGGCGGCTGTGTTTGCTTGCTGGTACCACAGGCACTTAGCGAGAATGCGAGTACAGCCGCTGTCAAAACGAGTGGAATACGTTTCAAGGCTGTTCCCTCCTTTATTCGGATTTCTTCGCTAAGTATGCCTCCAACTACCACTTCTCATTCTTACTACAGCCATTTAGGACAAAGGAAATTCCAATGGACTCCATTCACGTAACTCCAACGTCCGCGCACCTTCCACAACAACTGGATCAGCCTCAGCTAATTTGCGGGCTTCTTCCAGAGAATCCGCTTTGTAAATGACCAATCCGCCAAGCTTATCTGTAAAGGGTCCTGCCATGACCACTTTTCCCTGCTTGTACAAATCATTGATATACGAAAGATGGGCAGGTCTTACTTGAGCATTCAACTCTTGATTCACGATTGGCAAAAATGCGACATATAACATGACGGTTTCTCTCCTTTTTCATGACCTTGTTCTTTTCTGAAGTATAACATAATTATGAATACGGACTTTGGTCTAGTAGGATTTTTCCTTTCTACAGCGAACGATTCAAAGGTAGCAAGTAGCAACAGAGAGGCGGATAGGTATGGACACGCAGATACAGTTATATACATCTCTCTTCCACAACAATCCTGACGCTGTTTTCATGTTCGACATGCAGGGCAGATTCACAGGCGTAAACGCTGCTGGTGAAGCATTGGTAGGATTCACCTCTCAAGAATTGCTGCGTATGCAAATTTGGGAAATCCTCGCTTCTACTGAGGGTCTTGATAGTAAGAAACAACAACAACAAATCCTCTCCACAGGAATCAGAAAAAATAAGCAATATCAGTTGCTCCATAAAAACGGGCAGGTTGTGGATATTATCGCTTCCAGCTTTCCCATTTTTCAAAACGGCGAAATCATCAGCCGTTATTCCATTGCCAGAGACATCACGCAGCAAAAGAAAATGGAAGAGGTTCTTCATCAGATGCAAGAGAACTTTCGGTTAATATCCGAAAACATTATGGATTTGATTTTTATTGTAAATGTGGACGGAATGATTACCTACGCTTCCCCTTCTGTTCAGGCGGTAACTGGTCTCACGATTGATCAAGTGATCAACCAGCATTTTTCGATCTTGATTCATCCTGAACAAGTAACCAACGCCAAGAGCGATTTTGCTCAAATGTTGAAGCAGAAGACCACGCTCGACGCCGAGTACCATTACCTGCACCCAGACGGTAGAATGTTGCTTTTCGATGTGAAAGGGACACCTGACGTTTGTTCAAACGGTCATATTCTCAGCACGGTTTTTGTGGCACGTGATATTACAGAGCGTCGGCAATCAGAAGAATTGCTTCGTTACTCTGACAAGCTTTCCGTTCTAGGAGAGCTTGCCGCAGGTATCGCCCATGAAATTCGCAATCCGCTTACGGCCTTGAAAGGGTTTATTCAACTCATGGAAGGGGACGAGTTCGCCAATCAGCAATACCTGCAAATTATGCGATCCGAAATCGACCGGATTACTTCGATTACCAGTGAGCTTTTAATAATGGCCAAGCCGCAGACGTTGCGATTTGCTCCCAACGGCCTTTTGCCATTGCTTTCGTCTGTCATTAAGCTTTTGGAGCCGCAGGCACTTCTTAAAAATGTATCCATTCTTACTGATTTTCCGCAGGTCACGTCCCTCATATTGTGTGAGGAATATCAAATCAAGCAAGTTTTCATAAACATCATAAAAAACGGCATGGAAGCCATGCCGTTAGGTGGAAATCTCACAATCAAGGTTGTAGAGCGCCCTTCTGATGTGATCATCCGAATCAGCGATCAAGGACAGGGCATCCCTGCCGAGCTACTTCCCCGATTAGGAGAGCTTTTTTATAGTACAAAAGAAACAGGAACTGGCCTGGGGTTAATGGTAAGCAC
Source organism: Brevibacillus sp. BD137 (assembly GCF_041644655.1). Classification (NCBI taxonomy): domain Bacteria; kingdom Bacillati; phylum Bacillota; class Bacilli; order Caryophanales; family Paenibacillaceae; genus Brevibacillus; species Brevibacillus sp. BD137. The sequence goes on from NZ_JAOTNO010000003.1 coordinate 43,664, forward strand.
AAAAATCATTCGCGATCACGGCGGTACCATCAACATCGCCAGCGATGTCGGCAAAGGAACCACCGTATCGATCTCCATACCAAAAGCCTTGAAGCCTACTGTTTCGTTTAACGATTAATCTGCGCGCGCAGATAAGCATCGATAAACGAATCAATTTCACCATCCATGACTGCTTGAACGTTCCCTACCTCCATATTCGTCCGGTGGTCTTTTACCAGACTGTATGGGTGGAAGACATAGGAACGAATTTGGCTGCCCCATGCAATATCTTTTTGTTCACCTTGAATCGCGGCCAACGTTTTCTCTTGTTCTTCCCGTTTCTTCTCAAACAGTCGTGCCGTCAGCATCTTCATCGCACGCTCTCGGTTTTTAATCTGGGAGCGTTCTGTTTGACACGTCACCACAATTCCAGAAGGCAAGTGAGTAATCCTTACAGCGGAGTCAGTCGTGTTGATATGCTGACCACCCGCACCACTGGAACGATACGTATCGACTTTCAGGTCCTCAGTACGTATGTCTACCACGTTATCGTCTTCGATCTCCGGCAGGACGTTGCAAGACACAAACGATGTGTGACGACGTCCAGAGGCATCAAACGGAGATATCCGCACAAGACGATGAACCCCTTTTTCTGATTTGAGGTAGCCATACGCATTGTAGCCCTTAATCAGGAGAGTGACACTTTTTACACCGGCTTCATCGCCAGGCAAATAGTCCAATGTTTCGACCTTGAAGCCCTTGGCATCCCCCCAACGTGTATACATACGCAGAAGCATGGACGCCCAATCCTGGGACTCCGTACCACCCGCTCCCGGATGCAGCTCCAGAATGGCGTTGTTTTTGTCGTATTCATCACTCAAAAGCAATTCCAGCTCAAAGCTCTCAAATGACTTGCGCAGCTCCTGCGTACTGTCATACAGATCTGGAATGAGGGAGGAATCCCCTTCTTCGATGACGAGTTCCAACATTACCTGGAGATCCTCGTACTGGGAATCCAGCTTGGCCATCGTCTCCACGAGGCTTTTGATTGCATTCAGTTCACTGATTGTCTTCTGCGCTGCATCGTTGTCATCCCAAAAATCGGGTGCCAGCATGCGCTCTTCCAGTTCACCGATTCGTTCCTGTTTTACTGGGAGGTCAAAGAGACCCCCTGATATCCGCTAAACGCTTAGCCATGCTAGACATCTCTTGTTTGATGTCCGCAATATCGATTAATGCCATGTTGCGAATCACCTTCTCTTTACGTAAGCTATGTTTTATTGTAACGTAATTTGCCGGATGCGCAAATACGGCAGCTTGTCACGTTTAGAAAAGGGACTTCGCCGCTACCTTTTTTACGTTACCACAGGTGGTGATGGCGAGGATCTCAGGTCTCGGATTTCATGTGGTTGTTTATTTTCCGTCTGTGGGGCAGCAACCAGATTGAGATGGGTACGCCGAGCTTCGCTTGCTTTTTGCTGGTATGCTTGCTTGATGATAGCTTGTCGCTTCCAGTTGTGTGTTTTTCGATAGGTTTTGGCTAGCGGACTTTCACGCGTTCGATCCACCATTCCACTCGGCGGTGCGATCAAGGCCTCATTCCAATTCGGCTCCGGAATTTCCTCCATCAATCGCTTGTCCTCAAAGACTGGGTCTTGCGCTGAGATGACTCTCGGTAATTCGATTCCCTCCTCCTTTTCAATGAGCTGTACTTTTTTATTTTCTTTTCCTGTCTTTAGGACTGCTTTTAAAGTAACGGAAATGCGCTCCATCGTATTCTTCGTTTGTATCCCCATCACGTTCACTGACGTTCTCATTTGTTCATTCCCCCGTCTTCGTGAATTTTTGGTAAAAGTGTTGTACTTACGATTCTATTTATTTTTCAGATAATTACCACCTGAATCGTTCGATCACATTTACCAGTGTTAGACAAATAGATCGTTAATATCAGACGAGGAAGAATAGATGAGGACGAATACTGTCAAGGCATTAGGAATGGGCAAGAAAAAAACATTCCCCTCGTACCGAATTTGCCGATACGAGAAGAATGTTCTGTTATTGCTTATTGTTTCTTATTTTGGCGTTTGCGTTCCTGCTCCCGAGCGCGACGCTGTGCACGGTTTTTCGGATCAGCATCACCGGAGGTCTCCGGATCTGGACGATCGGATGGTCCGGAGGTTTGCAAGTTGTCCATATCGATTCCTTGACCGCGAATGACATCTTGACGCTCCAGGTTTTGGCTAACTTCGGCCTTCATGATATACATAGCGACTTCTTCCTGAACAGCAGCCAGCATACCTTGATACATTTCGTATCCTTCGAACTGGTACTCACGAAGCGGATCGTTTTGTGCGTAGGCGCGCAGGTGAATCCCTTGACGCAACTGATCCATTGCATCGATGTGATCCATCCACTTGCTGTCGACAGCACGCAGAATAACGACTTTTTCAAACTCGCGAATCGATTCGCCGATTTCTTCTTCACGCTGTTTGTACTGCTTATCGACTTCTGCTTTCAACAGCTCGAGAATTTCCTCTGCTTCCATGCCTTTCAGCATTTTAGCCGTAATCGTTTCTTCATAGAGGAATCCATTGTTGGCAGCATCGGCCAATGCTTGCAGATCCCAATCCTCTGGTACCTCTTCTTTTGGGCAATGCAGAGACACTGCGCGCTCCATCACTGCGTAGATCATATTCAAAGCAACATCGCTGAGGTTTTCGTGTTCCAGGATGTCCTTACGCTGTTTGTAGACAACCAGACGCTGCTGATTCATCACGTCGTCGTACTGGAGAACGCCTTTACGTGCATCGAAGTTCGATCCCTCTACACGCTTCTGCGCGGATTCTACCGCACGAGTAACCAGTCGGCTCTCGATCGGCATATCCTCTTCCATACCCAAACGATCCATCATATTCATGATATTGTCCGCACCGAAACGACGCATGAGCTCATCTTGCATCGAGAGGAAGAACTGGGATGAACCCGGGTCCCCCTGACGACCGGCACGACCGCGTAGCTGATTGTCAATCCGGCGGCTCTCGTGACGTTCTGTACCGATAATATGAAGACCGCCTAGGTCCGCAACACCTTCGCCAAGCTGAATATCCGTACCACGACCCGCCATGTTTGTGGCAATGGTAACCGCTCCGTACACACCTGCGCGTGCAACAATTTCTGCCTCGCGCTCATGCTGCTTCGCGTTCAATACATTATGCGGTACGCCTTTTTGCTTCAGCATTTGGGACAAGCGCTCCGAGTTTTCGATGGAAATGGTACCTACCAGGATCGGTTGGCCCTTTTTGTGACGCTCAACAATGTCGTTTACAACCGCACGATATTTGGCCGCCTCTGTTTTGAAAACAAGGTCAGGTGAATCGACACGCTGTACTGGCTTATTCGTTGGAATAACCACAACATCGAGACCGTAAATCTTTTTGAACTCTTCTTCTTCCGTCTTCGCTGTACCTGTCATACCCGCCAGCTTCTGATACATACGGAAGTAGTTTTGCAAGGTAATGGTCGCCAGTGTCATGCTCTCGCTCTGAACACGCAGACCTTCTTTGGCTTCAATCGCTTGATGCAAGCCATCGCTGTAACGACGTCCAACCATCAGACGGCCGGTGAACTCATCGACGATCACCACTTCGCCTTCCTGCACCACATAATCGACATCGCGCTTGAACAGCACTTGTGCTTTCAACGCAGCCGTAATGTGGTGGTTCAACGTGATATGTGCCGTATCGTACAGGTTGTCGATGTTGAATGCCTGTTCGACTTTGCTTACACCATCATCTGTAAGGTTGACGATTTTCAGCTTCTCATCGATTGTAAAATCTTTTTCTTCTTCCAAGCGCTTCACAAAATGCGAGCAGATGTAGTACAGCTCTGTCGATTTGTTAGCAGAACCGGAGATGATCAACGGCGTACGTGCTTCGTCAATCAAAATGCTGTCCACCTCGTCGATGATAGCGAAGAAGAGTGGACGTTGCACCATTTGTTCCTTGTACAGAACCATATTGTCACGCAAGTAATCGAAGCCAAACTCATTGTTCGTACCATACGTAATATCACATGCGTATGCTTCCCGCTTTTCTTCTGGATTCAGTCCATTCTTGTTCAAACCGACTGTCAGCCCGAGGAAGTTATACAGTTTACCCATGATGCTCGAGTCACGCTCAGCCAAGTATTCGTTCACGGTAACGACGTGGACGCCTTTTCCCATCAGGGCATTCAGGTATGTCGCCAGCGTCGCAACCAGCGTTTTACCTTCCCCCGTCTTCATCTCGGAGATACGGCCTTCCTGAAGCACCATACCACCAATCATCTGGACGTCGAAGTGACGCATGCCCAGTACACGGATCGACGCTTCACGTACGACGGCAAACGCTTCATTCAAAATTTTGTCCAGCTCTTCTCCATTTGCCAAGCGAGCCTTAAACTCAGCTGTCTTCTCCCGCAATTGGTCATCCGAGAGTGCCTTAATCGTTGGTTCCAGCGCGTTGATACTTTCTACACGCTTAAACATTTTCTTTACTTCGCGTTCATTGCTATCGCCGAATATCTTTTTAACGAGTCCTAGCATGAGGACACCCCTTCCATATACTGCCAAACAAAATGCACAAGCCGGCATGAGTCCAATAATAAAAAAGGATACCGATTCTACGAAAATAATACTTTCTAAAAAGATATTTTATCAAATAGAGCATCCTCTACACAAGTAAAGGGAGTTGCCAATAGCAACTCCCTAGTCTTATACGAATGAGAATGTGTAAAGTTTCGTTATTTTGGTTCAATCAATCCATAACGCCCATCATTGCGGCGATACACCACACTGACGTCATTGGTGTCACTGTTTTGGAAAACGAAGAAGCTGTGTCCCAGCATATCCATCTGCATGACCGCTTCCTGTGCATCCATCGGCTTCAGATCGAAGCGTTTGGTTCGAACGATATCGATGTCTATGTCGATATCATCCTCATCCACATCCGGGATCATGACTGCTACTGGTTGACTCTCACGCTGTGCGATTCTTCCAGTCGAATCCACTCGAAGTTTCCTCATCAGCTTCGTTTTGTGTTTGCGAATCTGACGTTCCAGCTTTTCTACTACCAGATCGATAGCAGCATACATATCTTCGTGCGTTTCCTCCGCTCGGATAATCACCCCACTCAATGGGATCGTTACCTCGATCGTGCCTTCTCCTCTGTGTACATGCATGGTGACTTGTACTTCTGTAGGCTGTGGAGTTTCAAAATATTTTTCCAGACGGCCGACTTTCTTTTCGACATATTCTCTAAGTGCAGCGGTGACTTGAATGTTTTCTCCACGAATGTTAAATTTCATGGTTCCAACCTCCTTCCGTCTATACATACGTATTCGCCACCTCTGTAAATAATCCTTCCACTCAGCTTAAAAAAATCTTTGCAAATCTTTTACAAACCATCAATATCCGACATTATTTTACCAATACTTACTAGATTCCCTATGCTATAATAGGACACGTAATCATCCCATCCTATATCGCGGTCGTACATCGCACTGGAGGAGTCCTCATGGCCGAGGTAAAACCTTCCCATTCACTTATCGGAACAACGCTCGCTCAAGACGTCTACAATGAATACGGACTGCTTTTACTACCCGCTGGTGCAATCCTTCATCTTAGTGATATTCGACTACTAGAGGCCCACCAGGTAGAAGCCGTACACGTTACTACAGACTCGGAAGCACCCGAAATGCCCTTCCCTCTCCTTCATTGGAGTGAGTCGGAGGCTGCAAAGGCCTATATGGTGGCCGTACGAAAAACCGAGTATTTATTTAACCAGCTCGCAAATGGGGATACTCCCAAACTTCAACAATTTAGCGACGCTGTTCACCCTATGCTCGATCAAGTTCTTCATCACATGAGATTTCTGCGCTTCATTTATTTGAATGAAGGAACAGAAAGCTATACGTATCGCCACTCCCTGCATGTAGGTATCGTAGCAGCTTTAATCGGAAAAATCATAGGATTGCCGCAACGTGATGTTCATTTTTTGGGCCTTGCAGGTCTTCTTCATGACATCGGCAAGATGAAAATTCCCGATGAGCTACTGTCCAAGCCAGAGCGTTTGACAGACCAAGAATATACGATAATGAAAAAGCATACCGTATACGGTTACGAGCTTCTGCGCACCATGGACGATGCCGACAACTTGCTGGCACAGTGTGCCCTGATGCACCACGAACGTTGGGATGGAAGTGGATATCCTCTCGGACAAAAAAAAGATGGCATCCCTTTTGAATGCCAAATCATCAGTGTCGCAGACACATTTGATGCGATATGCACAGATCGCGTGTATCGGAAGGGAACCTCTCCCTTTGAAGCCGCGAATGTTCTGTGGGAGTCAGCTTGTACAGGCCAATTAAATCCGATGATTGTGTCTCGTTTTATCCATTACATTATCTTACTTTACGTCGGCTCCCATGCGCTTTTGAACAATGGCGACCACGTCGAAATCATTATGATTCATACTGATGAGCCGATGCGCCCTCTCGTTCGTAGAGGGGATGAGTTTATAGACCTGAGACTCCAGCGTTCGCTACGCATTCAAAGAATGATCAGTTAAACACGTGGAAAAAACGAATCCCCCTGTCCGTTTAAGGAATCAGGGGGATTTTGCTATTGTTTCGTCTTCACAGGCTCACTCACTACCGCGTGGAATATTTTTTCTCTAGTCCTCTCACGACTACACGGGACAAGAATAACGTAAGCACCAGGTAAACAGCCGCCTCCGTTAGATACGGGGGGTAGCGCTCAAATGTACTTTTCGCCACGTTCATGGCTGCGTAGTTTAATTCCGGTGTCGCGATTACTGCCAGAAGAGATGAATCTTTCAAAAGTGCAATAAACTCATTTCCGATCGCAGGCAGCATTCGTGTAAACGCTTGTGGGAGTATAATTTGGCGCATCGCAAGGCCCTTGTTCATGCCAAGTGATCGTGCTGCTTCCATTTGCCCCGGATCAATTGATTGGATGCCGGCCCGAAAGATTTCCGCCATATAGGCAGCCGCATTGAGTGAAAGCGCAACGAAGCCTGAATAAATCGCTTCCGGGCTGCTCGCTCCCGGATACAGAATACCCCAAATCGACGGAATCACTGCAAAATGAATCAGCAAAATTTGGACCAGCATCGGAGTTCCCCGAAACAGCTCTACGTAAATCGAACAGGTCCAACGCAAGATTCGCTTGGAGGACATTTTGCCCAAGCTGATGAACAACCCCAAAAATGTTCCGCAAACCGTAGCCACTGCCGTTAGTAAAATCGTATTCATAATGCCTCGGATAAACAGTTCACGGTAGTCGTAGATGACACTCCAGTCCAATGGCTCATCCTCCCTTCTTCCTGTCAGCAAGCCAAGCTGCGAACAAACGCCGGCTACGTCGAAAGACGCACCCGGCCATTTTGCTGCCTACTTATTGCCAAAGTACTGGGTGTAAATTTCCTGCAGCTTTCCATTTTCTTTTATCTTTTTCAATCCCTCGTTGATTTTGTTAATCGCATCGGCATTGCCCTTTTTCACGATAATTCCGTAAAATTCCTTTTCAAAGGAATCATCTTTTATCAGCTTAAACTTCTTATCTTTTACTTTATTCACGTAGTATGACAAAACGCCATTGTCGCCAATCACTGCATCGACTCGACCATTAAAGAAGTCATCGACGGAAGATGGCATATCATCATAGCCCTTCAAGCCTTCATACGTATCTCCAAACGCTTTTTTGACCACTTCTTCACCCGTGGTCGCAGCTTGAACCCCGATCTTCTTGCCTTTCAAATCTGCCAGCTTCGTCACTGGAGAATCTTCCGCTACCAGTATGAGTTGATTCGCTTCAAAGTATGAGTCCGAAAAATCGTATTTCTCCTTGCGCTTCTCCGTAATCGTGATAGACGAGATCCCAATATCAACCGTCCCTTTGTCCAGTCCATCAAAAAGCGGGTCCCACCCGGTGTTTTTCCACTCGATCTTGAATCCGCCAGCTTCTGCGACCGCGTTCATTACATCGATGTCATGGCCACTAATCTTGTCAGCCTCAAGCATTTGGAACGGTGGATATGCCGCATCTGTACCCACTACGTACACCTTGTCACCCGAACCACCACTCGCTCCGCCACTACCGGACGTTTGCTGACCACCCGATCCACAGCCTGCGAGGAGCATCCCCACACCGACGACCAACGCGAGCGATTTGAACCAATTTGTCCCGATACGCATCTCGAAATCCCCCTTGTGTCTCTCTATCTGCCCATTTTGTCCCCAGCAATGTCCACATGGAAATTACGGATTTTTTGCGTTCTCCACAGAGTTATCCACATTATCCACATACCATTGTGCACAAGCTGGGCATAACTATTTCCTGTATATTCTGCCACTTTAGTACGAAAGTAAGGGGAACGAAATGGGAGAATAAGTATATCTAGCAGCAAAAAAACAGGATTCATATATACGGGATATAGTTCTATCCTGCATATAAAAATCCTGCTATTATCTGAAAATAATGAATTATTCTTTTTCCCCCAAAATCACGATCTCTACCCGGCGATTCTTCGCACGGTTCTCCGCGTTGGAGTTATCCACAAGCGGTTTGTACTCGCCCAAGCCAGCCACTGTAAAGCGAGACGCTGGTAAGGAGTTAGCATCCACCATTTCACGCATGACAGAGATCGCGCGCGCCGAGGATAACTCCCAGTTGGATTGGAAGGAGCTGCGAGATATCGGCACATCATCTGTATAGCCCTCGATTCGCACCTTGTGCTCAAAACGCTTCAAAACCCCCGCTACCGTCCCGACGACTTGCTTCCCTTGGGCCTGTAGGTCTGCCGAACCACTCGTAAACAAGATCGTTTCCGGCAAACGGATACGCAAGCCTTCTTCGGTCTCCTCGTAGTCCAGATTCAGCTCAGCCAAAGCGGAGGATAGCTGGTTGCGTACCGTCTCCATATCGCGCTCACTCGAGTCAGACATGCCCATTGGCCGCTTCGGCACGTTTACGGTGTCTTCAGAGCCTTCTTTTCCTTTTTCGCCCTTGAGCTCCTTCTGGCGAGCCTCCAATTGGTAGACCTCGCGCTGCAGCTCCAGCTTTTGCAGGTTGAGCAGGTCGAGACTCTCATGCACCTTCTCCAAGCTCGCTTTTTCCTTTTGGACATCTTCCTTTTGTGACTGAATGCTCTTCGTCTGTGTCGCCGCAATAATAATCACGATCACGAACAACAGTGTAATCAGGTCACTGTAGCTAAGCAGCCAGCTTTTTTCTAGCTCTTTTTCGTCGTATAACCGTTCGTCATGCATAGCGGTCCTGCCTTTCAATCGTGCCCTTCATGCTGCCTGCTTCTTTAATCAGCACCAGCTTTTGGTCACCTGGCAAGAAGGAGTTCAGCTTTTCAAACAACAAGCGTGGTGTCTCCATGCGTTGGAGACCGACACAGCCTTCGATGAAAAGACGCTTTTCAAACATTTCCCGGTCGTACAGATCCATCAAGCGGTAGTAGCATGGCAAAGCGAACAAGTTCGCCAAGAGCGCGCCATATAACGTCGCCACGACCGCTGCGCTCAGGCTGTGTCCGGTCAAGGCCATGTCTTCGAGCGACTTCAGTACACCCGTCATCCCCAAGAGCGTACCGACCAGCCCCATCCCCGGTGCCAGCAAGCTGATGAGACGGAAGAATCCTGCTGATTGTTGGTAGCGATACTGCTCGCCCTTGAGCTCGTTCTCTAGGATCAGACGCAGTTCTTCTTCAGGAACACCCTCGACCGCCAGTAAGCATCCTCGCTGGATAAACGAATCGGGTTCTTGTTGCAGTTCCTTTTCGAGCGCGATATAGCCCTGTTCCTTCTGGACGAGCGCGTAGTAGTAGAAGCGCTTGATCGTTTCTTCGACGTTGCTTTGTCGACCATGGATGAGCAGGCGCCAGATTTTTTTCAAGTCGAGATGCTTTCGTTTGACAGCGTAGGACATGACTACGGAGAGCGCGACTAGCTCGACGGCGGTTACGTTGAGGAGATCCGCTAAGGTTCCGTTTAGGTAGACCGCGTGTATGAAGATGAGGAGGACGGCTCCGATTAAGACGAGTGAGCGGCGTTTTGTGGACACAAATGTTTCACCTTCCTAGTTTTTCAGCAAGTTGTTCTTAAAGTATAGCAGATGGTGGAAAAAAGATGAGAGAATAGAGTCATGGTTATAGTGAAGCTTGGTATAAAAAATGTCGATAATGATAAAGAAAGTAATTCTAGCAAAAGAGGTGATCATCTGTGAATGCCGTACAATTAAAGCAAGCCGTTACTATTAGCTTGACGAAGCAAGTGCAGGAGACTTCGCAAGCGCAAGCTTCCATCATGTTGGAGGGTTTTGCTAAGACGCAACAAAATATTCAAGCGGCTCAGGCAAGTCATCCATCTCTTGGAAAAACAATCGATATTCGTGCATAAGTGGTGAAAAGAAAACGGCCGGTTCCCCGGCCGTTTTTACTTTTTGCGGTCGAAAAAGGCACCATAGCCGTTTGGACCTGCTTCGTTGTACGTATTCATTGCGAGCTTGCTGCGTTGGAGGTTGTTTAGTTGTTGTTGGACGCCTTGCATTCTTCCATCGATCAGGGGAATGAGGCGTTGGTTAATCTCGTAAATTTGCTCCAGCTGTTGCTTTTGTAAGGCAGATAGTGACTCATTATCTAAACCCTGATGCTGTATTTGAGAAATCATTTCTTCTCTTTCGTCCAATATGGACAACCATGCATCTGGTTCAGAATCCTTTACACTTACTACTTCCTCTACGCGCAATGTTGATTCTAGCAGACTATTTAGAAGAGCATCGACTGTCTTTTCCATATTGTATACCTTACCCTTGTTTCTTCGCCAAAAGCATGGCTTCTTTCCAAGTGTCTCGGAATTGAATGAACAGGTCTTCTACTTCTAAAAGAATATCCACGTCCTTACGCATGTTTGCTTCTATTGTCCGTTGAAGCATATATTCGTAGAGTCTGGAGAATTCTTTTGAAATATCATAGTCATTATTTAAAGTAGACATTAACTCGTAAAGGATGTTCTGTATTTTGATCGAGGCTTCATGAGCTTTTGTTACATCTTTGTCCTCAAGTGCTAGCTTTGCCTGTTTAATGAATTTGAGTGCCCCATTATATAGCATCAGTGTTAAATCAGCAGGAGTAGCCGTTGTTACTTGATTCGATTGGTACGTTTGAGCAGCATTTTGTAACATCTGCATCACTCCCTATTATCGTTGCCCTAACATTTGTGCAAACCAAGATCCCTGAGATTGAGATTTTGACATTGCTTTTTCCATTGCGGTGTATTGTTTCCAGTAACGATCTTCGATTAATTTTAAACGATCTTCCCAGCGATTGATTTCATCATCTGTTTGCTTTAATTTCTTACTCAAATTACTGTCGTCAAAGACGCTTCCTGAGGAACCAGCTTGCTCGGTTATTTTATCGATTACTTGTTTCACTTGCCCATACAGACGCTCGGCAACGCCACTTTCATTATACTTCGTAGCAGCGTTACTATTATCACTGTAATTTGTAAATAGCTTGAGGACATCTTCCCCGTTATTACGAATAGATTCCCGCAGCTTTGTTTCGTTAATATAAAGTTTTCCATTTTCTTGATAGGCATACTTACCATTTGGAGGTCCACCGATACCTATTTCCGACAAAGTATCCATTGATTTATTGACACCAGCAACCTGTAATGGTGTACTAACTGCTCTTCTTAGCTCATTTAATCCGCTGGTCAAAATTGGGTCACGCAGTAAAAGACCACTGCGAGCCATATTTTCCATTTTTTCGGCCGTCTTTTCAGGTAAGGCTTCTTTTTCTTCATCCAAAAGCGGTTGGTAGCCTTTGTATTTTGGTTCAGAAATCTTTTTGTTAATAGTTTCAATGATGGCATTGTACTTGTCTACAAAATCTTTAATCATGGTATATACAGCATCTTCGTCAGTCTTCGTATTAATAACTGCCGGAGCACCAACGTTAGCCTGCTTTAAATTAATTTCCATACCATCAAAAGTTAACGAATTTGTAGGAGAGGTGTACTCTACACCATTAATTTTAAATTTTGCCGGAGTCCCTACCGTCCCCGGGGTAGATGCTGTAGAACTTCCGATGTTCAAATTGTTCACGGTAGATGCTTCAATTTTAAACTGTTTGCCATCTTCTGAAGTAAGAACCAGTTTATTGTTAAAGAAACTTGCTTTCACACCTGTATTCGTATTGTTAATTTTAGTTATGACATTCTCTAAAGTATCTGTCGCAGATACTGATATTGGTATACCAGCAGCATCATTAGAATCTACCGTACCATCACCATTCGTATCTTTACCAACAGTGATTGTAAAATCTGTACCACCAATAGGACTTTTAGGGTCTGTTACTCCTGTGTTAAATTCCGTTCTTGAAGGAGTTCCTGCCTTTGCTAATTCCTGAACCTCTATTGTATAAGATGAAAGTGTTGGTTTACCTACAACCTTGGCAGTGGCAACACTATCATTTTCTGAGGCCGCCACTTTTTTGTTGAAGCTACTGCCCATCCGGAGATTCTTCAGTGAATTCTGCATGTCTGCAAAAAGTGTATTAATATCACGATAAGCATCGCGTTTCCACTCTGTTGAATATTTATTTCGTTGTAACCGATTAACTGGCTGACGTTGAGCTTTCATCAAATCTTTAATCATCTTCTCTGTATCCATTCCAGAAGCCATACCACTAAGCCGAATTCCCATTTCCTTTACCCCCTATCTTTTTTCGTCCACAAGTATACCAATCATTTCATGCATTTTTGCAACCATATCCATCATTTTCTTTGATGGTATTTCACGGATAACCTCATTCGTTTGATCGTTAATAACCTGTACATAGTACTCATTTAGATCTTCATGTAAGGTGAATTTAACATGGGTATTCGTAGATTGTAGCCATTTGTTTATGCCGGCAATCTCATTCTGTAAATCAGACTTTGTTTGTTGATTCAACTCCGCCTGTTTGTTCGAGGTGTTCTGCTCATTTGCAGCTGTTGTTCCCGGTCCCTGTTTCATGCTATTCTTCTGTCCTGGTAATGAATGAACAGAGGAAATCTCCATTTTATTCACTCCTCAAAAAACGATCTTATTCTATATATCGGTAAGAATACGATTGAGTTTTATTTTTTCTTTGGATTATTGTTATTGAACTTACTTTTTTGTCCGCTTTAGCCGATAAAACTATATATCCTTATTTAGGCGAGGAGAGATAACATGAGCAAGAAAAAGCACCAGGCCCTTGTACCCCAGTATATGAAAGACTTTCAGTGTATTGGTTCATTTTGTGAAGACACATGCTGTCAAGGCTGGACAGTTGTCATTGATAAAAAAACTTATAAACGCTATAAGAATATACGAGACAAGGAATTCGTCCCGATCATTAACGATCACATAACGCGCTTACGAAATGAATCAAGTGATCTTAACTATGCTAAAATTAAAATGGATAGTAAAAACGCATGCCCTTTTTTAAATACTGAAAAATTATGTTCCTTTCAATTGAATTTAGGGGAAAACTATTTATCTAGTGTTTGCTCAACATATCCTCGGACTCTTAATATGATTAATGGATCTTTAGAACAATCTGCTACACTTTCGTGCCCAGAAGCAGCGAGGCAAGCTTTGCTGAATCCAGAAGTTATGCAATTTGACGAAATAGAACTTGAACTAGATTCTAAGACCATTATTGGAAAAACGCTAGGAATAGAAGATGCTAATCTACCACAATACTACTTTTGGAATTTACGTATTTTTAGCATAGAGATACTGCAAAATAGAGATTACTCTATCCCTGAGCGTTTATTACTTCTAGGAACATTCTATGAAAAGGTTCAAACATTGATCGATCAGAATGAGCTTGCTCAACTCCCTCAATTCATCGAATCATATAAGACTATTGTAAAAAATGGAACTTTAAAAGAGACAATACAAGCCATACCAACCTCTTATGACATACAATTTAAACTTGTTAAATATATGATGGACATGCGTGTGCTATTAGGAGTTAATAGCCAAGCCTATCTTGAGTGTGTTCAAGATACTTTAGATGGCCTTTCGTTTACTGAGGAAGATTCTAATTCTGAAGAGCTCATTCAAAAATATAAACATTCTTCCGAATCATACTACCTGCCATTCATTACGAAGCATGAATACTTACTGGAACATTATCTTGTAAACTATGTGTATAAAAATCTTTTTCCGTTCCAAACGACTAGCCAAAATTTATCTGATGAGTTCTCTCTGTTCGTGCTACATTTTTCAATGATCAAGCTTCATCTAATCGGTATGACGAGCCATTACAAAGAAAACTTCACTGTAGATCATGTCGTTAAATTAATCTATTCCTTTGCCAGAGCAATTGAACACACCCCTATCTACCTTTATAAAATATCTAAAAATTTGCGTGAGAAAGAACTAAGTTCTCTTGCACACCTTGCCATTCTAATAAAAAATTAGTCCTTACTTCCAATTAATAATAGCAAGCATTATGTCTCTCACTGACTGTACTATGTGATGAGACTTTTTTTTGTTCTTATTTGGTTTTTTCTAACATACAAAAAAAGCTGTCGAATGAATTCGACAGCTTTTTAATGAAAGTACTCTGAAGTTATTAACGGAGCAATTGCAGAACGCCTTGTGGCAGTTGGTTCGCTTGAGCAAGCATTGCTTGGGAAGCTTGCGTCAGGATGTTGTTCTTTGTGAACGCCATTTGCTCTTTCGCCATATCTACGTCACGGATACGGGATTCAGCAGCTGTCAGGTTTTCAGAAGTGATGTTCAGGTTGTTAATGGTGTTTTCCAAACGGTTTTGGTTTGCACCAAGGTAGGAACGTGCTGAGCTCACTGCGTTGATTTGGGCTTCAACTTCTCCCAAAGTAGTAGTTGCACCAGCTTGAGTCTCAACTTTCCAACCAGAAACTTTAGTATCTACTGCAGTAAGATCGAATTTAGTAGTATCCAAATCCAATACTTGTGTAGATTCTTGACCAATTTGCAGGGAAATTTTGCTATTAGCTGCAGAGTTATCGAGCAGACTAATTCCATTGAATTTTGTATTGCCTTTGATGTTTTTCACTTCTTTTGCCAGTTCATCCAATTCTTCTTGCATGCGCTTACGGTCGTTAGTGTCGTCATAAGTTCCGTTCGCAGATTGAGTAGCCAGTTCTTTTACACGAACAAGCATGTTATTTACTGTTTGCAGAGCGCCCTCCGCTACTTGGATCAAGGAGATACCGTCTTGGGAGTTGCGGGAAGCTTGCTCCATACCACGGATTTGTGCACGCATACGCTCGGAGATGGAGAGACCTGCTGCATCGTCAGCTGCACGGTTGATGCGGTAGCCGGAAGACAGTTTCTCAACGTTTTTCGCCAGGCTGCCTGTGTTTACACCTAGTTGGCGATGAGTATTCATTGCGGAAATATTGTGGTTGATAATCATGGTGTTTCCTCCTTGAGTTGTTGACAGCCACGTCCCTGTGGCTGATCAGGATTATGACAATATGTTAGCTACTTAGCGGAGCAATTGCAGAACGCCTTGTGGCAGTTGGTTCGCTTGAGCAAGCATTGCTTGGGAAGCTTGTGTCAAGATGTTGTTCTTTGTGAAAGCCATTTGCTCTTTCGCCATATCTACATCACGGATACGGGATTCAGCAGCTGTCAGGTTTTCAGAAGTGATGTTCAGGTTGTTAATGGTGTTTTCCAAACGGTTTTGGTTTGCACCAAGATAAGAACGTGCTGCACTGACTTTATTAATTTGATTTTCTACATCGGCCAACGTAGTCACTGCATCTGCTTGTTTGTTAACTTTATAGGCTTTAACTGCACCTTCTACATCAGTCAACTTGAAGCTGTCTACTTTCAAAGTCAGCTTTTGAGTACTTTCTTGACCGATCTGCAGGTCAATGTCTGTACCGCCTTTAAGCAAATCAATACCGTTGAATTTCGTATTGTCTTTAATGTTTAATACTTCTTTTGCCAGTTCATCCAATTCTTCTTGCATACGTGCACGGTCGTTAGTCTCGTCATAAGTACCGTTCGCAGATTGAGTAGCCAGTTCTTTTACACGAACAAGCATGTTGTTTACTGTTTGCAGAGCACCCTCAGCTACTTGAATCAAAGAGATACCGTCTTGAGAGTTGCGGGAAGCTTGATCCATACCACGGATTTGTGCACGCATACGCTCAGAGATAGAGAGACCTGCTGCATCGTCAGCTGCACGGTTGATGCGGTAGCCGGAAGACAGTTTCTCTACGTTTTTCGCCAGGCTGCCTGTGTTTACACCCAATTGGCGATGAGTATTCATTGCGGAAATATTGTGGTTGATAATCATGTTTTTTCCTCCTTGAGTTGTTGACAGCCACGTCCCTGTGACTGATCAGGAATTATGAAAATATGTTAGCTACTTAGCGAAGCAATGCTACTTAGCGAAGCAATTGCAGAACGCCTTGTGGCAGTTGGTTTGCTTGAGCAAGCATTGCTTGGGAAGCTTGTGTCAAGATGTTGTTCTTTGTGAAAGCCATTTGCTCTTTCGCCATATCTACGTCACGGATACGGGATTCAGCAGCTGTCAGGTTTTCAGACGTGATGTTCAGGTTGTTGATGGTGTTTTCCAAACGGTTTTGGTTTGCACCAAGGTAGGAACGTGCTGAGCTCACTGCGTTGATTTGGGCTTCAACTTCACCCAAAGTAGTAGTTGCACCAGCTTGAGTCTCAACTTTCCAACCAGAAACTTTAGTTTCTACTGCAGTAAGATCGAATTTATTAGTATCCAAATCCAATACTTGTGTAGATTCTTGTCCAATTTGCAGAGAAATTTTCTTACCTGTAGCACTATTGTCGAGAAGATTGATTCCATTGAATTTTGTATTGTCTTTGATGTTTTTCACTTCTTTTGACAGTTCATCTAATTCTTCTTGCATGCGCTTACGGTCGTTAGTGTCGTCATAAGTTCCGTTCGCAGATTGAGTAGCCAGTTCTTTTACACGAACAAGCATGTTATTTACTGTTTGGAGAGCACCCTCCGCTACTTGGATCAAGGAGATACCGTCTTGGGAGTTGCGGGAAGCTTGCTCCATACCACGGATTTGTGCACGCATACGCTCGGAGATGGAGAGACCTGCTGCATCGTCAGCTGCACGGTTGATGCGGTAGCCGGAAGACAGTTTCTCTACGTTTTTCGCCAAGCTGCCAGTGTTTACACCCAATTGACGGTGTGTATTCATTGCGGAAATATTGTGATTGATAATCATTGATTTTTCCTCCTTGATATGTCGATAGTCACGTCCCTGTGACTATTCATGAATTTGAGACTCATCACAATCGCGCGCTTGTAACTTTGTCCCTACATTACTATTATCGGATTGTAGCTTTCGAGATTTCAGCACTTTTTTTCTTTTTCTTCATAAAAAAGAAAAAAGATGATCTATTGACCATCTCCCGAATCCAGTTTCGTTTGAATTATGCTCTTTAAAGTGGACCAATCATTCTGACTCTTTGTAGCCAGACGATTCTCTTCCTGAATAGCATCAAATATTTCTTTCCGATAGACGTCCAAGTTTCGAGGCGCTTCAATTCCAATACGAACCTGATCGCCATCCACAGAAATAATTTTAATTTCGATGGTGTCACCGATCATGATTGATTCATTTTTCTTTCGAGAAAGGACCAACATGTAAACACCACCTACTTGTTTTCCGTAGCTGGTTGCTCGAACAACTGCTGACGGATAGAGTATGAATCTTCCTGTAAAATAACCTGCCTACCCATCCGATTCGATAGATTGACCACAATTGGAGCTTTTAAATTTACCGTCGTCTGGTTATTTTCTCGTATCGTTACGATGGAGAAAACCGCCACAGGAGACGATTCATTTATTCTTAAAGCCTCTTTTGTTACAGATGATAGCGAAAACTCATAGGAAGGAAAGAACACAAAAGGATCTACTACCCAAAACCCAACATCCTTATCTTCTGTAGACTGAATTAAAAAGAAGGGGCTCTCCTCTTCCTGCATCAACTGAAAAAACTGCAAATGAGAAAATCCAGGGATCCCATCTTCAAAAAATAACTTGCCCAGCTCCACTTTTTGACTCGTGTTCATATTCTCCCCCTCACTTACATTGTTCTATCCAGTTGACTACCCACCACGTCTATTTTGAGACTATTATATTGTATCATATACGGCTCCACTTTACCTGGTGTATAGGAAAGCTCAGGAGGACTCAACACCGGCTGCATACTCATGCCGTTACGTTTTACGTTGATTACTGCCGGTTTTGCCTGGATGCTTACGTCGACTCCCTCATCTAAAGATGCAGCTGGAGGGGTATACCCACCCTCCAATGCACGCAGCCCTTTTTCTCTTCCAATGTTAGCGATGGCATTTTCTTTTGTATGAATCCTCATCATACGGTCGCCTTCTTGACTTTTCTCCGCAATCGCCTGTAACCACTCTTGTCGCCCGTAAGATGCATTACTATCACTAAATTGCATGGGCGTCATGATCCCAATGTTGGCTCTAGCCTGACTAGAATCAATTTGTAACTCCGTTCTTCCCTGCTCAATCGAGATACTAGCCGCTTCTTGATGTAGGTTCATCTCTGCCTTTGGCTGCTTTATTTCCTGAATAGGTTTCTTGATATCTAGACCTATCCGGGCAAAGGTACTCTCCATCCGAATTTGCTGAATTTGCATTTAGCTTCCCCCTTTACAATTCCTAGCGAAGGAAGTCTAACAATGTTGGCTGAATAATGCGTGCTCCCGATCCTAGTGCCGCTGAATGAACACTTTCTTGCGTTTTTAAATCCGTCATTACTTCTGCCATGTTGGCATCTTCATTTCTTGACATTAAATCAGAAATACTTACTTCTTGCGTCTTCAATCTTTCGGCAATTAATTCAACCCGATTTACGTTTGCACCAAGCGATGCACGTTCCGCAAGAAGTTTATCAAATTGCTGGTCTGCTTTTTGCTGAAATTGTCCGGCGCTTCTTCCATTACTAAGTTCAGTAATGACATTATCCAACAACTTAAACATATTGTTTGCGTTATCAGGAAAATTAAATATGTTTTGTGCATTTACGTTTGAGGTCACAAAGACATTTTGACTTACCTCTAAATTTATTAGTGAACTGTTAGTATTAACAAAATCTCCTTTCCCACCATTTGCTGCTGCATCATAAGGAGCAATATTTGTATCAGTACCTGCAAAAATATACTTTCCATTTATTTGTTGGTTAGCAAGGGTTCCCAAGTGGTTCTTCAATTCCTGAACCTCTGAACCCATCGTTTTTAAATCCTCTGGCGATATAGCACCATCGGCAGAATAGATTAAAAGCTCTTTAATCCGCTTCATAACGTTCCCAACTTCGTCCATCGTACTATCGGTCATATCTAACCAAGATTTTGCCTCATCCACATTGCGTGTATATTGTTCATTCTCCATCAATGATGACCGATAAAACATACCACGTGCTGCTACAACAGGATCATCAGAAGGTTTTGCAATCTTCTTACCAGATGCTAATTGATCTTGTAGCCTATCCATGTTACGCATGGAATTGTGTAAATTCCGTAGCATATTACTATTCAGCATGTTCTGCGTTACACGTACCGCCATATCTATACCCTCCTAATTAGAGGCCAACCCGGCCCATGCCATTGATGACTTTATCCAAAACTTCGTCCATGCTTGTCATGACACGTGCAGATGCGCTGTATGCATGTTGATACTTCACCATTTCTGCCATCTCATCATCAATAGAAACACCGGATACAGATTGTCGTTGGTTGTCAACAGTGCCAACGAGCATTTCGGAGTTCAATTGATTACGCTTGGCTTCCTGGGCATCGACACCCAATTGGCTGATCGTATAACGGTAGTAGTTATCCAACGTAGAGCTTTCTGCCAAGTCATTCGGACCCGTACCCGCAGTCAATACCTTGAACTTGATCGAAGCAATAGCGAGAGCGCTCTTGTTATTCCCTACAGGGGTACGCCCTGCTTCTTCTTGTGCTGCTGCGATCGCATCCAAGCTCTTCATGATCTCTGGGTTAATAACGAGGCTGGACGCACCTTTCGGATAATCTTTTGTCGCTGGATTAGCAGCCAAAGAATTCGCATCTACAAAGAACGGCAGATCCTGTACAGTCCCATTGTTAATATCACTCAAGCTTCGTCCTGCCCGATGCAGATCATTAATTTCCTTCGTCAGATTCACCGCCAAAACATCCAAGCGTTTCAGCATGTTCGGCACGATCTGATCACGAGATTGGAGCGTTCCAGCCATATAGCCGGTTGTCGGCACAAACGCCGCTCCGCCCAGCGTCATGTCACTCATACCCGTAGCTGGATTTTGTACAGTAGCTACTGGCTGCGAAGTAATCCCCGTAACAAAATCTCGACCTTCAATCGTAACATTGACCATTCCCGCTGTCGATTGCGTCGCACGAATCTCCACCAACTTGGAGAGCTTGTCCAAAAGCACGTCACGCTGGTCATAGAGATCGTTTGGTTGATAGCCATGCGGTACAACGTTTGCAATCTGATTGTTCAAGTTAGCAATCTGTTGGCCCAAGGAGTTGATCTCCATTGATTTTACATTGACCACGTTATTGAGATCAGTTTGTACTTCCTTAATATGATTGGTCAGCGTATTAAATGTATCCGCTACTGCCTTGCTTCGTTCCCGAACAACTGCGCGAGCTGAAGTATCAGTAGGGTCCTTGGCAAGGTCCTGCCATGCTTGCCACATTTGGTCCATAACCTTTTGCAATCCAGTATCAGAAGGCTCATTCATGATGCCTTCCAATTTCTCCAACGTTTCCAAACGGCCATCCCAATAGCCTTGGCGTTTGTACTCATTCCGATACTGAATATCCAAAAACTCTTCCCGCAGACGCTGGATACTAGTAGCTTGAACCCCTGTTCCGAGCAACCCTGGCTCGATACTCGCTTGCATCCCTACATAAGGCAAGCCTGTCGTAGCCTGCATATTCACGCGCTGGCGGCTGTAGCCTTCCGTATTCGCATTGGAGATATTGTGTCCCGTTGTATTTAGCGCGGACTGTTGAGCGAACAAGCCGCGTTTGCTGACTTCAATTCCATGAAAAGTAGAGCGCATTTCGACACCTCTTTACGCTTTTTTGTTGAAAAAAGTTCGATTAGCCTGACGATACGTATCCGAGGTCGGCCTTCCGTAGATGAAGTCGTCCTCGGGCGTATCCGTGATCAGGTCGAGCGTCATGTTGACAAAAGAAAGGGATTGCTCCAGTAACTGCTGATTCAGGTCGTTAGCATCGCGCAGTTCAGTCACAATCCGGCTTAGCTCATTACGACAGGAGTTGAGTCGCATCTTCTCTTCCGCACTGGTCGTCAACTTGATCAATTCAGCCAGTGTGCCTTCTTGCAGCGCAAAGCCCTTCTGTGCTGTCAGTTCTTTTACGACTTGCTGGCGGGCTGCTTCAGCTTCTGTGACGCCCTTGATCAGTTTTTGCTCCTGGCGTGTAATGGCTATAAGTTCATCCACATTTCCTTTTACCAGCACTTCTTTCTTGTGCATAGCTAAGGTATACAAGGCTTTGTGCAACTGGATCAAGTTGTCGAGCAGATCGTAGAGTCTGTTCATTCCTTGCTTCTCCTCATCTTCCATCGAAAACTATTCAAAGAGGCTGTTCAAAAAGCCCTCTTTCGATCTGTGTTACAGCTTTTTCCAAAAGGACAGGAGCTTATCAGCGATCCGCTCACTTGAGACGTGATATTTTCCTTCCTCTACTTGCTTCTTCAACTGCTCCACCTTTTCCCGACGTTGCGGAGAGTTGACATCTTCTACTTGCTTTTGCATTTCCAGCGCTTCTGTGGAAATGTTTACTTCATCCTTGCCCATCGGGATTTTGCCGCTTTTGCCTACCTGGTTGTTGCCTGTCTTGTTGTAAGCATTGATCATCCCGACACGGTTAGGTTCATTAATCCGCATCTGATTACCATCCTCTCATACCAACGGTCTTTTCATAGAAAAAACCGATGACACCTCTTAGTAGTATCATCGGCAATTTCATCATGTACGATTAGTTTTTTTGCACAAAACTATTCGTCACTATTCTGCTTTCTTCGATAAGCTGCATTAGCCAGTTCGGCGCGTTGGAATTCGTCCAATCGTTGCTCTACCTCGAGTTGCTGCGTAATTTCATGCTTCAGGCCTTTTAGACATGATTCGCAAATATTGCCTGCTCGAATCAAAAAACCGCATCGCTCACATGGATAGCCAAGGTTGGGACTTCCGGCAACCGAAATGCGCCCTTCCTTGATAAACTTCGTGATTTGCTTCACGCTCACACCGGTGGCTTCGCTCACTTGATGAATATTCGATCCGCGATTTTCGCGCTTACGCAAATACTGGGCACATGCCTCATATTCTTGTTCCACTTCTTTATTGCATTTGGGGCAAATGTCACGGACTGCTTGTACAAATACAGCATCACACCGCGAGCAGTTTGCCAACTTGCCCATAGACATATCGGACAACCCCTTTTCCGTTCAGAAAGTTCATACGGTTCCATATCCGTTGTATGCCTACATCATAGCTTAATTTTTCCAAACTGGCTATCGGTATATTGTCAAGGAATACATATCACAGCTTGGCCCCAAATACTCTCTGATTGTCCTCGCGCACGAACGCAGCGTCGAGCCAGTCGTATAAATATCGTCAAGGAGCAGGATTTTAGCAGCAGAGGGTATGTCCTGACCATCCCACACAAAAGCTTCGCGCATACTCTCCTGACGTGCTGCCCGCCCTTTTTGCTTGCTTAGCTTTGGGGTGTCCTTCGCCCGGAGAAGCAACGGTTTGACAGGAATTTTGATTGCTGCTCCTAAATGACGAGCCAGCAAGTCAACCTGATTGAAGCCGCGTTCCCTCAAACGCTGTGGATGTAGGGGAACCGTCGTGATACAGGTAAACCCCATAGATCTGTAATAACGCTGAACTGTAATGGCGAGAAGCGTACCGTAAAATGAAGCTAGCCGTTCGTCACCGCGGTATTTAAACAATCCGAGCAAATCCCTCTCTCCCTTTTCATAGCGAAGTAAACTCCGATTTGCCACCAATATTTTACCATCTTCCCCATGAACACAATCCCTGCATAGCCCTTCATTGCCGATACTAGCCTGCAACTCCCTATCACGCCCGCACCGTTGGCAAATATCATGCCCAATCAACGGTAAAGCATCAAGGCAAGCTCCACACAACATAATCCCTTTTAACATGCGATAGGTGACCGGATACCCCGCCTGATCCGATAGCTGTCGCGCTTTTTCTCGAGCGATCGATTCCTTTTGAAATGCTAGGATACGCCCACCACAACGGACACACACCCCACTGGTCATGAATGCCCCCTTTGTTCGGCCAGCCTTTGAGCCAAGCTGTTCATCTGTGAAATCTGCCTGACAGCCCGCTTTGGAGAAGTAGAGCGTTCTGCTTGTAAAAACAGAACGCTACCTGTCGTATCATCGACTGACCGCCCAACTCGCCCTGCTATCTGCACCAATGACGCCTCGTCAAATACTGGCGCCTCCGCACCTACGACTACTACGTCACTCTTTGGTATGGTCACACCCCGCTCCAGAATCGTTGTCGTCACCATGACGGTATAACGTTTTTCCCGAAAGGCGAGTACCTTCTCCTCCCGCATAGGGTCTGCCGCATGAACTCCAGCCATCTCCCCCACATGAGCAGGAAGCCACTTGCGAAGGTATGATAGCACCCTATCAATTTCATCAACCCGCGGTACAAAAACAAAAACTTGTCGGTCTTTATTCAGAGATGTACGCACTGCATCAATAAATGGCGCCACGATTCGATTCGTCTGAACGCGCTTATGTAAGCCTTGTACCGTGAGAATCTTGGGGACAGGAAGCGCAGCACCATGATAGCGCCCAGGTAACAGAACATGTGTATCAGAGAAAAGCGGTATCGTCCCAGACGAGCCTAGGGTTAAGCGTCCTTTTCTAACGAGCCGCTTTTGCAAATATCCCGGAGGTGTCGCGCTTAAATAAAGCAGCTTGCCATTCTTTTTCACCGCTCTGGATAGAGCGCGATACAAAATGGGATCATTATGATATGGGAACGCGTCAGCTTCGTCGAGAATGACCAGTAAAAAACGCCGATGGAAGCGCATAACCTGATGCGTGGTCGCAATTGTGATGTCACTCTCTTCCCACTTTTCCGAGCTCGAACCGTGGACGGCAATCACTTTGGCCCATGGAAACACTCGCTGAATCCTCGGAGCCAGCTCCAACACGACGTCTTTTCGCGGTGTCGCAATCAAAACGCGACCACCAGCAGCAAGTGCCTCTGTAACCGAAGGGAATAACAGCTCTGTTTTGCCCGCTCCACAAACTGCCCAAATCAAATATTCCGACAGCCCTAGTCTCGGATTGGCTACAAAGCATCGTGCTCGCTCAGCTGCCCGTGATTGATCAGCCGAATACTTCCCCGCCCACTCCAATCTCGCCACGTTCTGCAAATGTTCTGCGCTACGAAAAAGGGATGAACCAACATCCATTAAAAAATACGGTGTGCAACACTTACTCCTGCCCATCCCTAAGCAAGCTGTGCAATAAGCGCAACCTTGCTCACACGTATGACAGTAAGTAAACTCCACCTTCGCTCCTGCACTTCCGCAGCGTTCACATACCAACTCCAGCCTATTGCGCCGCCATCCTTTTGTGACCGAAAAACGAATGCCTGGTCGCCACTCCGCTTTGTTTGCAAGCACGAATGAATGCAAAATGGCGGACAAATCATGCACCTCCACCCCTCGCTTTTTCAGCAAGGACTCCACTTCATCCCATAGGAGCGCACGACCATCCAAAATCTCGCTTAAAACAGCTTCTTGTGAATTCTCGTGCGATGAGCTCCTACGAAGAAGCTCGCGACCACTCGAATAGCTCAACCGAGCATCCGGCATTTCCCCCGATTCTTTGCCACCTTGATACGGGACTTCCACACTCTCCTCAACTGACTCCCAAGAAAACCACCCGTGCTTTCGGCGGTCCTGTACACTTATTACTTCCCGCGCATATAAGCTACTTGCTTCGCGCACACCACTTACCGCTATCGCCCTCAACTCTTTTACATTTCTATCAGTCAGCACCCGTTTATCTTGATCCATCAAATATCCGTTTACCTTCGCACGCAAGGAAAAAGCCAGCGCAAGCGAAGACGTCTTCCCAATGACATGCAGGACACATCCTTCTCTTTCCTGCCAAAAAGAACGATCTACAGAAAAGCTGGGCGTAACATAAGTCTGCACCTGTGGTATTGATCCGCCGCAAGCTTTGATATACAGCAAATACTCACGCATACGCTCACTCCTCCGCCTTCTTGTTCTTAGTGTGCAAAAAGACAGACTGGTCCAGCAAATAAATTTCGGAACTAGAATCAGGGCCTAGAAAAATAAAAAAGCTGCCGATCTATTGTCGACAGCTCGTAATATTTACGCTCACCAAATTTTTATGCTCCCTCTTTATTCTCCCGCAGATCAATGACGATGGTTCCAGCCACCATCTCCTCCTGTACGTCTCCCAAACAATAGCCGTACGGATAACGTTTCAAGACGGCTGTCATCTGTTTCGTATCATCGTCAGACCCATCATCTATCAAGGTAATTCGGATCGGTCTGCCACTCCAATACGAGCGAAACAGCAGACTCCTCACTACACGTTCCAGCACCTGTTCCGAATTGCGCACCAGCAACCGATAATGCTCATGCGGGAGCTCGCTCGCGGTATCCGTCCGATTGGTCCAGTGCTCCGCGATCATTACCAACAAAGAGGAGCAGCCAAATGCTGCCAAAAGCCATACAATCAGCTCTTCCATCACGGTCATACCTCCTCCTATACCAAGGTATGCCGCACAGCTTGAACAGAGTGCAAATCGGAAGCGCTTCCTACAATTTCACCCAGCCGTTTTTAATGGAGATGACAACAGCTTGTGTCCGGTCTTGAACATTGAGCTTTTGCAAAATGCTGCTGACGTGATTTTTAACCGTCTTTTCACTAATAAACAGGAATTCCCCAATGGCACGATTGCTTTTTCCTTCTGCCATCAGCTGCAATACTTCCCGCTCGCGACGGGTAAGTGATTCGATCACTTTTGGATCGATGGCTTGCGATTCATCTACTGAGAAGCTACGCTCTGCCGTCCCTTCCTGCTCGCTCAGACGACGGAATTCTTCAATCAGCTTTCCCGTCACCTTCGGATGTATGTATGCACCACCACTCGCCACTACACGCACAGCGTCAACGAGGTCTGACGTTCCCATTTCCTTCAGCAAGTAGCCAGACGCTCCAGCTCGGAGTGTACGATACACATATCCCTCATCATCATGAATCGAGAGCATAATCACACGAGTAGAAGGGCTTACCGAAATCACATTTTCTGCAGCAGAAACGCCATTTATGTTCGGCATGTTAATATCCATCAACAAGACATCCGGCTTGTGCTCTTCCGCCAATACTGTGGCTTCTCCTCCGTCCGCACCTTCCCCGACGACCTTGAAATCTTCTTCCATTTCCAATATTCGCTTTACGCCTTCGCGAAATAATTGATGGTCATCCACAATCACAATGCGGAGTTCTTGCTGTCTCTTATCCATGGTTCATCCCCCAGTACTTATTTACGTATCACGTCACAATTTTATCGGTATTTGGAATATAACCTTGGTTCCCTCTCCCGGAGCGGATTGCAGCTCGACACTGCCCTCTAAGAGCTGTACACGCTCACGCATTCCCAAGAGTCCAAAAGAGTTGCCATTCGCCATGCGTTTTTCCAGATCGAATCCGACCCCATCGTCTTTGACGACAAGGCTTAACGAATCTTGTACAAATTCCAGCTTCACTTGTACGGTCGTAGCGCCTGCGTGCTTCTCCACATTGTTCAGACATTCCTGAACCAACCGGAAGATCGCCGCCTTTACCGAACTGCGCAAAGGAGGCTCCACACCGAATACTACCAGATCGATGGAAGACTGAATTCGCTCTTCGCATGTTTGAATATATTTTTGCAAGGTAGGTACTAGCCCTAAGTCATCTAATGCCATCGGACGCAAATCAAAAATAATACGTCGAACATCCGCCAAGCTCAAGCGTACCATTTCCTTCAGCTCGTGGAGTTCCATTTGCGCTTCCAAAATGCGTTCGTTCTTCAGCATGCGTTCTACTATTTCCGAACGCAGCACGACATTCGCCATCGATTGAGCTGGCCCGTCGTGAATCTCGCGCGCGACACGCTTGCGCTCTTCTTCCTGAGCCTGGATTACCTTTAAGCCCATCAACTGATGCTGCTTAGCCGATTCCAGTGCCTCGCCTATCTTGCTTAAGTCACCCGTCAAGTAACCAAGCACGACGCCCATTTGAGAAACCAGCTTTTCTGCTCGGACGATCGTTTCTTCCAAAGTACGTAGTTGACGCTCCAAATCATTTCTTCTGCGCTTCAAATTGTTTTCCCGCTCGCGGTAAATGGACAGTTCTACCTGAATACGGCTCGCCTCTTCATACGCAACCCGAATGTCTTCCTCCGTGTACATATGAAAATTGCGACTGACCAAGACGAGCTTGTTGCGTGATTTGCGATATGCAAGTTCAAGCGCATCGACTTTTTGAATCACTTTGGAAATCTCTTGTCGAAGTTCATGTAATTCAAACTTCAATGAGTTGCCATGCTGTCTGGCGTTTTCAGCTATATCAAATATTTGGGTTTTACTCGTTTCTACGGTTTCAATCGTTCGTTTGATCACCCCGTCCAGCACGCTGATGTCTATCGCTTTGTTCATGATTGCTCTCCTTCAAACTCATTTTTAGCCTTCGTGAACAACTGTTGGAGGTGCTCTTCTTTTACGTCTCGCAGTCCCATGTCATTGCGTGGAATGGCAAATGGATCTGTTCCCTGTTTTACGAATCCACGATTAGATGTAAACACATAGCGGTAGCCAGCTTCACGAGCTGTCTCCAGTACGATTGGACTTGTGTATCCAAACGGCAACGAGATGACTTCGATCTCTTGCTTCATCCAATCGCTTAAGCTGACGCGAGATATACGAAAATCCACAAAGAGGCGGTCCCTGTACTCTTTTTCGTCCTCTAAACGATGCAAGTCCTTCAGAAAGACCGGAGCTGTTTCTGGGCCAAGATCGCCCCACTCATTTCTTTCTTCCTCTTCATGCAGACTGTACGTATGGGACCCGATTGTAACCAGTCCCGATTGAATCATTTCATTAACTTGTTGACGCGTAAGTGGTGGCGTCATATTCTCCCGTTTTCGATCAGCTACATCTCTTAAGCGCCCCGCAATCGCGAAGTTCACTGAAGGGTAGCCGTATGTACGTAAGATCGGAAATGCTTCTTTGTAGTAACTCTCATACCCATCGTCAAACGTAATCAAAACAGCATTCTCAGTCGGTAAGGTACCCGTCTCCATAAATCGCAGGAACTCCTCCAGCGAAATCGGATTCAGGTCATTATCATGCAAAAATTTCATGTGTTGGGCAAATTGATCAGGAGCTATGACATACCGCTGATTCGATTGATCCGTGACATGATGGTACGTCAAAACAACAACCTGATTGTTATACCACTTTTTCGTTTGAACCACTGCTTCTTCTGTTGGTGTGACGTTTGGCTCAGCATTTTTTGTCTCACTTATGCTTATAGACGTATCCACTTGGGGAAAAGGTTGCACTTCTTGTTTATTCTTTTTTTCCAGAAAAGATTCGCCTAAGAACCCAATAGCCACTATAAAAAACAAAAAAGTAAGAAACACGATCAGGAAGAGCCTTCTGTTCGGCAAAAAAACCCCTCCTCTACTTCCTCACTAGGAGATTCGACACAGTCATACAAATTCCTGTGCAACAATTGACCCAATAATTGGATGACTCTGCTCCTAAAAGAAAAAGAGCCCAGTAGCAACACCAGGCTCTTTTTATGTCTTTCGAATATTAGAGTTGAGCAGCCTCTTGCTTCAGAACTTCTGCTTTGTCTGTTTGCTCCCAAGGAACATTCAGGTCATTGCGTCCGAAGTGGCCATATGCAGCTGTTTGTTTGTAGATAGGGCGACGCAGGTCGAGCTGCTTGATGATACCAGCAGGACGCAGGTCGAAGTGTTTGCGAACCAATTTCACCAGAGCTTCTTCGGAAATGGTACCTGTGCCGAATGTATCTACTGCGATGGAAACTGGTTGTGCTACACCAATTGCGTAAGCAACTTGTACTTCGCATTTGTCTGCGAGGCCAGCAGCCACGATGTTTTTCGCTACATAACGAGCCGCGTAAGCACCGGAACGGTCAACTTTCGTCGGATCTTTACCGGAGAACGCACCACCGCCATGACGAGCATAACCGCCGTAAGTATCTACGATGATTTTGCGGCCAGTCAAGCCAGCATCCCCTTGTGGTCCACCAATTACGAAACGGCCAGTTGGGTTGATGAAGTATTTGGTTTCAGCGTCCAACAGTTCAGCTGGAACAACTGGTTTGATTACGTGTTCAACCAGATCTTGCTTGATTTGCTCCAAAGTTGTTTCAGGAGCATGTTGGGTAGAAATAACGATTGTATCGATACGAACTGGTTTGTCGCCATCGTACTCAACGGTTACTTGTGTTTTTCCGTCAGGACGGAGGTAAGCAAGTGTTCCGTTTTTACGTACTTCAGTCAGACGACGAGCCAATTGGTGAGACATGCTGATTGGAAGTGGCATCAGTTCAGGTGTTTCATTGCAAGCAAAACCAAACATCAAACCTTGGTCACCAGCACCAATTGCTTCGATCTCAGCATCAGTCATTTTGCCTTCGCGTGCTTCCAATGCTTGGTCTACACCAAGTGCAATGTCAGCGGACTGCTCGCCAATTGCAGTAATAACACCGCAAGTGTCAGCGTCAAAACCGAATTTCGCACGGTCATAGCCGATTTCACGAATGGTTTCACGAACGAGCTTTTGGATATCCACATAAGTGTTTGTAGTGATTTCACCTGCTACGAGAACCAAACCAGTAGTTACGGAAGTTTCGCAAGCTACGCGAGCGTTTGGATCTTTGGAGAGGATCGCATCCAAGATGGAGTCGGAAATTTGGTCACAAATTTTATCCGGATGTCCTTCAGTTACAGATTCGGATGTAAACAGACGACGACCTTTTTGCAAAGCCATGAGAAAATACCTCCTTTGACCTCATACAAATAGTGTGGTAGCCGAGTTAGGATTTTATCTACGTAAACGCAAATAAAAAACCTTTTCCAATTTTTAGGAGGAAAAGGTTTGAGCGTTTTTTGCTTCCTTCATCCTCTTATCGGCCAGAACAGATGTCCGTTCTGCTGGTTAGCACCGCTCTAGCTCGGTTGCCGGGCTTCATAGGGCCAGTCCCTCCGCCTGCTCTGGATAAGAGTATCCATTACGGATAATAGAATAATTGTTTTTTTCAGAGATGTCAATAGGAAAAATTTTACTTATAATTGATAGGCTTTTGAAAGTACCACCACTACCTCGGCGCGAGTTGCTCTTCCATTCGGTTTAAAGGAAGAACCGTACCCATTAACCCAATTTCTCGATGTCAAAGCCTCGATGGCAGGAGAAGCCCAGTGACTCGTTGGCACATCCCGATAATTCGAGGTACCGTGATTATACATCAACACATTACGTGCCCGGGCGATCATTACCGCCATCTCTGCACGCGATATCGGCTGATCCGGCTTCATTTCATTCTTCGGGTACCCTTTCAAAATTCCCAATTGATAAGCTACACCTAAGTTGTGATACGCCCAGTGCCGCTTTGGCATATCCCGGAAGGTCGCTTTTCCTGTGTAGGTAGTCGCTACCTTAGAACCGGTCGCACGCATCGATTTAAGCAGCATCGTCGCAAACTCTGCACGGGTCACTGCCTGATTCGGCTTGAATGACGCATCATTAAACCCATTTACAATATCGCGAGAGCTAAGTCTGACGATCTCCGAGCGCGCCCAGTGGTCCGAAATATCGCGATAACCCGCTATCAATTTCTGCTGCGTCACCGTGAGTCGGTACGATTCATATTTGAACGAAGTACCACTATTAAGGCGTACATAATATTTTCCTGGCTGCAAACGCAAACCGATAATATCGTTTCCTCGCTTAGACAGCTCCGCTACCTCATTCGTCGAAGCAAGCGCATAGTTCATATTTCGGTCGCTATAGAGCGCGAAACGAAAGCCGCTATCGACAGGAATGTACGGCGCTCGGAACGTGACATACGATTCACTATTCACAGTAAATTGGAACCAGTCGGAATCGGTAGCTGTCGGTATCGTGCCTGACATCACTGTCCCACCGCTTAACGGAGACGCTGTTTGATAGGTGTCATTCGGCTCATTAAAATCTTTTTTTACTGGCGTGTATCCCAGATCCAGCTGATATTCGCCATTCACCGCATTGCGATTGTACTCACTCACACGGATGTAATACTTCCCTGGTGACACTTCTTTTTGGACGCGCTCTGTCGGATTGTCTTTTGTTCCATTATCGTAGGTAGGGTCCCAGACAACCATCTTTTTACCGAGCTCTTGTTTACCAATACTCAGCAATAAATCGACACGCTTGTTATCAGGACTAACAGCGACATCCAAATGCCCGTATTCACGAACATAGTAGGAGAACCAATCCTGATCCCCTTCATCGTGAAAATTGCCTGTTACACTGATTTCGTTGCCTACGAGTGGCCTTGCCGTCTCTTGCGTATCATTCGGTTCGTTACGGTCCGGATTGATGGTAAACTTACTCGTCAGCACGTAGGTAAAAGCGTTGTTGACCCCTCCGTTACGCATTAACCGGATATTCATTTTCCCCGCTTTGACCGGGACAGTTATCGTATCCCCATTTCCGAAGTACTGTGTAATCGGCGCACGATTCTCTGGGTAAAAGGTAGCTGCCATCGCGGAAGAAATACCGGATGTCACTGACGCTGTAAAGCTGACCTTCCCATCGTAAGGGATGTCCATCTTCAGCCAGTCTATCGTATCTTTTGGTCCCAAATTTCCACGTATCTGAGACTCGATCGGGAACGCTTTTGCTGAGTACGTCTGATTATTCGGCTCTAAAAAGTCATAGGATAAGGACGTTCGAACTGCCTTGTCGACATTTAGCAACCCGTAGCCCGTTTTCCGGTCCCACCCCTTTTCCCCTAAATCCGTAGCCGTTTGATAAAGCAATTGTCTTACATCAAATGGACTTAGTTTGGGATGACGAGCTAGTATGAGAGCCGCTGCACCCGCTACTTGTGGTGCGGCTGCTGAAGTACCGCTAAAGGAACCGTATTTCCCCCCTAGCTTGGTCGTATAAACATTGAAACCGGGCGCTACCAGGTTAAGCTCAGGTCCCGTATTGCTTTGATACAGCACTTCATTGTTACTCCTTACAGCCCCTACCGCTACCACCGTGGGATAAGCTGCCGGATAAGCCACTCGGCTACTCTCATTGCCACTCGCTGCAATCAGAACGGCTCCGCTTCTTTCCGCTCGTTGCACAGCATTCGCCAGTTCTTTGGAGTAGGACATGCTGCTGAGAGACATCAGAATGACTTTGGCACCACGATCCAAGGCAGTATTGATACCCTTAGCAAGAGTCTGGACCGTAGTATCACCATTTTTGGCCAAAACTTTAATCGGCAAAATCTTGGCATTCCACAAGACACCAGATACACCAATGCTATTATTCCCGCTAGCAGCCAGTACACCAGTTACTTCTGTTCCATGTCCGTTATCGTCCTGGGCCGATCCCCCGGGATTGACCAGATTCACACCCGGCAAAAGGTTGTCCTTCAAATCAGGATGCCTATAATCCGCACCAGAGTCTAGCACCGCGATGATAATCTGTTCATTACTATTTACGACTGACCAGGCCTGTTGAGCTCTAATCTGACTCAAATGAAGCTGGTTACTTAAATAGTAGTCATTCGATGCTGGTGGTGCTGCAGCATAGATTGTTTGGTTGTTTGCCATCAATAGTGCGACACTTATCGCAGTCGCTACTGACATGTTCACTGATTTTTTCATGTAAAACAGTCCTTCCTTCTCTCCCCTGCAAAATCAGCAGTCTAAAAGGAATTCAGGTATTTATCTTCTCGTCCTAGCATAGCGGATGAAAAGGGAGACATGCAACCCTGATTAGCCAATATTTGGAACGTTAGAAAAGAACAAAACCCTTTTCACCATGGGCAAAAAGGGTTTTCTCCTTACTGTAACAAACCTTTATTGTCTTCCACTTCAGGTGCTACCTGAGCTTTTTCTTTTTTTCTTTGCTGAGCTTTTGGAATAAAAGCAGTCAGTTCCGCCAGATTTACCTCTTCCTTTTTAATGGAGGAGAACGGAATATCAAATGCCCATATACGATGGCTATTTGCTTCTACCTTCATGTTTTCCAGGGTAAAGTGTACACGTGCTACAGTATCGCCATCCTTATCATGAACGATAATCGGCACTTCGGTAAATTCAAGACGTTTTGCCAGACCGTTACGGAAAGCAACGATGACTTTCAAGCCGTTATCTTCACCTGGCTTGATGTCGAGGACTTGCAAATCTACTTTGCCCTCTACAATCGGAGCCTTTTCTGCTGCCTGCTGCATGTATTGCTTGGATTCATCTGCACTCAGACCCAGATTAAAGTTTTGATTCTCTTCGACTTCTTGCTGTTCCGGCTTGATAAAGGCCAGCTTCAATGGAACCTCTTGTTCAGGAATACGATCGAATTCATCCCAGCGGAACATGAATTCCATCGGACGGCTGGACATTTCCATCACTGGACCAGATGTAATCAGATCAAAAGTCTTTCTCGCGACTTCCTCTCCATCCTCCGTCACCAAAGACAACGGAAGCCTTTGCAGCAAAATGCTGCGGTCAGTCGCATTACGAACGTAGGTAAGAACCAAGAAACCATCATTGGTAACCTGTGTAAAGAAAGGAATGATACCTACTTCGTTACGAACAACCGGAGGCATTTCATCATGCGCGTATTGCAAGAGCTCATGCTCCGCTTCGTCCAATTGATCATCCCACGGACCGTTCAGCACCAAAAACAATTCCTTGGATTCCACACGGTTCGCAGATTGCTGCGGATTCTCTAATCCGGATACACCCAAATAAAACTCTCTATGAAGATTCTCATGAATATCTTCGCGTACTTGCTCCAAGCTCTCCTTGGAACCAAACCAATTTTCCAATAACCAACTCATAAGTCAACCTCCTCTTTCCCAACCTCAAAAGTATTGCGCCCTATTCTACCTCAAGCGTCCATCTTTTCAGGTCGGCATCAGGCTTTTTCACTAAATTTGGCGGGAATACAATCATCCATGGACGGCTGTAACCCGGCTTCACATTAATGCTGCTTGCGTCGAGTACACCTGTTGCTACCAGATCACCATTAGCATCAGCAATCGTCAGCTTGATTTCATCTGGACGGTAATCATGGGCCATCCCATTGCGGAAGAGCATCGCTGCTACCAAATGTCCTTCCTTTGTCATTCCGATATCGAATCCAGTAACCTGTACGGTATTAATCGGAATCATTGGCAAAGACTGCGTCAACGCTTCTAAACGATCCTTTTGGCGATCGGTCATGCGGCTTTCCATTTCAGGATCGAGCTCCAGATTACGCGGCCATACATGCGAATTTCTACCAGCCTTCATAACCACTTTCCAGCGGTTAAAGGTGAAGTTTTCATGCAGATAGCTCTCTTCCGGGAACAATACCTCCCACGGACGGCTGGTATGCGGTGGAATTGCGCCCATATCTGACAAATCCACCTTGATCCTTGCAAACGCATTATCATCAAGATAAATCGCTAACCCAACGTTTTTGATCCGAACTGGCTTATTTGTCGAGTTACGGAAGAACATCGCTACCGTCATGCCATTTGGCTGGGGAATCATACTGAATCCCGTTACGCTAATCATGCCTTTACGCATCTCTGGCAATTCTTCTTGCAAAAAGCGAAGCGTATACTTTTTCTCGGAATCCAGCTCGCTCTCCCAAATCGGGCTTAGGGACAATTCCGTACGAATTTTTTCAACTCCACCTACAGACTCTTCCTGTTGCTCGTTGCTTTCCATTTCGACCTCGGTGTTTTTTAATTCAGCGACATCGATAGCAGACTCTTCTTGAATATCTTTTTTCAGATCCTGTTGATCCTTACCTAAAAAATTCTTCATAAAGGAAAACATAGGCTACCTCCTCAAACGTCCGGACACGAACGAAGCTTCTCTTATCATGATAAACTTTTTTGACTAGCCCATGCAAATTTGCTCTCTTGCATTAGGCTCCTTGGGGAACGCTCACTTTCCAACGGGACAAGTCAAGCTCTTCCTTTTGAATGCTCTCAGGTGGGAAAATAAACAGCCACGGCTTGCTCGTATTTGCATTTACAATCAGGCTTCCTAGTTCAAACAGACCTTCTGCCACTTTATCCCCACTTGCGTCATAGAGCGCCAGCGGCAACTTCTCGATGGATAGTGATTGAGTAGAGCCATTGCGAATCAAAAGCATCGCATTCAGGGCACCATTTTCTGTTCGACGAATCTGCACGCTCTGTATATTTACTTCTCCCTCATTTAGAGCAGGGAGTTTCTTCGCTAGTTCAATTAAGGACGTTTTTTGCTCATCAGTCAGCGCCTTAATCCAGGATTCTTCCAGTTCCAGCTGCTGTGGAAGAACCATTTTCTTCTCCGCCATTTCAAAAGCGATCTTCCAATTCATCAAGAGAACATCTACCTGTAAAAAGTGTTCTCTAGCAAATACAAACACCCATGGCCTTGCAGAGCGCGGCGGAATTTCGCCGAGTTCGCTCAAATCAAAGGATTGACGTGTAAACAGCTCCTGATCACCAAACAGTACCACCAGTGTCATTTCATCCATACGAATCGGTTTGTCCGTGCTATTCCGGACAAATGCCGTCACTTCGATCCCGTCATCATGTGGGACGAGCGTAGTTCCGGCCAAAGAAATATTCCCTGGCTGTAACGGCTCCAGCTCCAGAGCCATGAAAGAGAGCGAATATTTTTCTTGCTCACTAAGCTGGCTCTCCCAAGATTCATGCAGAGAGAGTGTTGTTGTGACGCCAGTTGATTCAACCTGTTCTTGTTGTTCTTCCTGATGTGACTGTTCGGTATCAGCAGCGGAAAGGATCGATTCCTCCTGAACCTGCTCACGCACCTCATTCGTTGTCGGTTTATTCCCCATTAAATTCTTCAAGAAGGTTAACATATCGCCGCTCCCAACTTTTCTCTACATCTATATATAGTAACATTCGTCATCCACTATAGCATAGTGACATCCTTTTGCAACATAGAAAACTTGGCATTCCAAGCTGAAAACAAACGGTTTTTGCAACCTTTTCACAGTGCAATTCGTATTGTTAGTTATGTTAGGATACCCGTACGTAGCATGCGATGTCAAGGAATGGAAGGATGGATGGTGGGATAAAAAAGGAGAGCATGGTTTGTACCCCCTCATCCTTAGAGGACCGTTTCTTAGGAAGTCTATACCGCTCAGACAACTTTCATCGTTCATCAGGTCTCCTTCGCATATTAATGAAGAAAAAATTTTTCAGGCTATCGAAACGGCGAAATCCATGTATAACTTTTCCATAATGAGTTAAAGTTTACAACGTTGTTTATTATTGATAAAATGTAAGAGTCTAAACAAATAACTTGGGGAATTGCTTTTTGACCAACTGTCTTGTGCAGTTGGTTCTCTTTTTGTATTCAATATCTAACATTTTTGTATAGGCATTTTTTCCTGGATCAAAATAAAGAGCTTATCGTGTCTCTACGATAAGCTTCTGATTCTATGGTATTGGACATCTCATTGATAGGTTTGTCCTTTTTTCTACAATGCTAGGTAACATAGACACTATGAAAACGTTGATAGGACGAGAGATTGCCACAATGTTGTATCATCCAAATGTATAACAATTTGGTTTTTTTGTGGTTACCAATTAATCTTGTTTCTATTTTTTAAAACATGCTCCATTATAAAAAAGTCAATTTCCGAATCTATATCTAGTGACCTTTCTTTAGGCATTATATATGCGACAGTTTCATCGGATAGGAAGGATTGGTGGGACTTTAACCATCTACATTCAGCTACGTAGATAGCTCCATTTATTACATATGCGTTGGGAGCATCCTGACGCCTTGTAATCGTTTGTTCAGTTCGTAAAACTGGTTTCATACGACTGTTCCCATCTAGAAAATACATCCAATATGGAGTTTTATCCGATAAAGTCATTGCCACACACGATTTAGCATTAGATTGCAAGCACTTTTCAATACTTCCATCAATATCAGACACGTTTCGGAATGGAGAAGTCGGTTGAAGTAAAACAACATAGTCATAGGAATCAAATATTTCTAATACATGGAGAACTGGATCAATACCAGGTGTATGATCGTGTGCTAATTCTTTCGGACGCATAAACGGTACTTCACAACCGTAGGCTCTACCAACTGAGGCAATTTCATCATCTTCTGTAGAAAGAATCAACCTATCAATATAGACCGACTTTTGAGCTACTTCTACAGTCCATGCTATCAACGGCTTACCGCATACCTCTCGGATATTCTTGCGCGGCACCCCTTTGGACCCTCCTCGAGCTGGTATAATTGCGAGAACAGTCTTTCCATTAATCACCCGAATACCTCCGCGAATTCAACATTCGCCCGCTCAAAATCAGAAATTCTCCCAATGTCCAACCAATATTCCCGAATTGGGAAGGCAATGGTTTCTTCTTGCTGTTTCATTAATTTTTCAAAAAGACTAGGCATATCAAAAAAGTTATTTTCAGGTATCAATTCTATTACAGTAGGGTCCAGAACATATATACCGGCATTAACAAAGTAACGTTGAAGTGGTTTTTCCTCTATTCCAAGCAAACGATGTTTATCCAGATTAACCACTCCATAAGGAATCTGGTAATCATACTCTCGAACACACATTGTCCCCTTTGCTTGGTGAGTAATGTGAAAGTCCAGCATTTGTTCGAAATTTACTTTAGTGAGAAGATCGCCATTCATAACAAAAATAGGCTGTGCTGGTTTTTCGGGAAGAAGGCTAAGAGCCCCCGCAGTTCCTAGGCTTTGGTCTTCGTGTAAATAGCGAATTTCCACATTCCAACGTGATCCGTCTCCAAAGTAATCCTTTATCATCTCTGCTTTGTAATTAATCGAAATGAAAAAGCGATGAAACCCTTGATCGATAAAATTAAGCAAAATCGTTTCAAGCAATGGCTTATTACCAACCTCTAATAACGGTTTAGGACAGTCATAAGTGAGTGGGTGTAACCTTGTACCCAATCCCCCAGCCATTAATACCACCCAGTTATCTTTTAACTCGGGACGTAACAGATCGTTGAGCATTTCCACATGAATTACTCGCCCCTCCTCATCAACCACAGGAATTTGATATAGTTGACGTACTTTCATTAGGGCCAATATATTTTCTCGAGAATCATATGGAGATGCAACAGTCGGATAGGAGTTCATCACTAATGAAACCTTGTCATTAAGTAATCTCCCCTTTAACAACCCTCTACGAATATCACCATCCGTCACTGTCCCCAGTAATCGCCCATTCCCATCAACAACCAATGCTAATTGCTTTGCACCAGCATCAATAATTTCAATTACTTTTAAGATCGGGGCATCAGGGCTTACCATAATACTTCTCCATTTATCCATCGCGAGTTGCCACCTCTATTTTAACTTACTTCACCTCAACGCTTTTCGCCAATGATGATCCATTCCTTTACTTCTTTGGCCACATTCATATATTTACGTGTTAAGAGTTGTATCTCTTGGACGCAAAATCCTTTAACCATTTGCTCAATTTCTTCAAATCCAGTAAATCTACTATACCCTTTGCTGTGCAATGGGCCTTCTTCTACAATATATGCATTGTGACCGACTACTTCCCCAGTTTCATCTCCCCAACTACCTTTTGCAAAAGTCCGACTAAATAACTTTCCTCCTCGTTTGGTTACCCGAGCCAGTTCATTATAAATCGCTACAGAACTCTCAAAAGAGTTACAATAAATAGCTTCACAATCAATCACAGCATCAAAGTAATCATTAGAAAAAGGTAAATTGGCTATATCTCCGACTACTAGTTTTGCATGTCTATCTAATACTTCTTCTCTCAAACGATTTGAAGCCCTTAAAACAGCAGTTTCCGAACCATCAATTCCATAGACTGAAAAACCCTCGCGTGCCATAAACCATAGGTTAGCACCAGGCCCACATCCTACTTCCAAAATTTTCACTTGACTTCGAGATGGTACATGGTAAAAGTTTTTGGAAATAAAGCGAATCAAATCCTCACTGGGATATTTTCCCCATTCCTGTTTCTTAAAAACTTCTTCCCATACCGGATCCCATGTCATTTTTGATTCCCCTATCGATAGAATAGTATTCTGTCAGAAATAGAGCCGTTTTTACTCTTCCAAAAAGTCTTTAATTCTTCATAACAATCTGGTTTGTGTATCATTTTCCCAATTCTAAAAGACGCTCGTTCTTTCGAAAAACCAGATTTAAAGAATAATAAGGGGTTATTTTCAAGGCTATTGGTCCCACCACCAAGATGTAACTTGCGACACTGTAAATTTTTACCCAATTCTGCAGCCTCATGGAGAATCATGGTAGATGCTGCAAGTTGTCTTCCAACATCATTGGAGGCAGATAGATGGTATTCCATTATATTCTTATCGGAAAAGAAAATTGAGGCAGCTACTACCTCTCCATCCAAGACACAGAGAGCATAATGGGCCTGGTCCCACTCATACCAAGCATCATAGTACTCGTTTGAAAAAAAGTAGAATGGATTGGCCTGCAATGATTTCATTAAGCCTTCATACAGTTCCGGAAACCATTGGAAGAAAACTTCAGGCTCACACCATTCTACCTTTAAACCATGTTTCGTAGCCTTTCGAAGCATATTCCTAACACGGGATTGGTAACCTATAAATAAGTCTTCATTCGTAAGATCTACCCAAACTGTTTCTCGATCAAAAACTTTCTCTCCATTATGGTACCGCCAATTCTGTAAGATTGGATGAAATCTGACAAACTCAGCAAGAATGTTGTTTTCCTGACACCAGGACG
This sequence comes from Brevibacillus sp. BD137, assembly GCF_041644655.1. NCBI lineage: Bacteria > Bacillati > Bacillota > Bacilli > Caryophanales > Paenibacillaceae > Brevibacillus > Brevibacillus sp. BD137. The sequence goes on from NZ_JAOTNO010000003.1 coordinate 83,872, forward strand.
TAAACGCTGACCATGCCCGATCTATAAATTGTTTATTATCTGTGGTTGAAATTGGTCCGCCATATCCATACGGTGATTGGATGTCACGAAATTTGGTATCAGGAACATCTGCTGCGAGAAAAGGATAATAGTATATTTCGCCATATTCTTCAAACACAAAAAATGTCGGCTCCATTCCTTTTTCGCGTTTCGAATCAATCTGAAGATACCTAGGGTGAAGCGATGGGCATTTACGCTCCTCTGCAATTTCCTTAAATAGTTTTTCTGCTTGATTATAATTTACTTGCATAGCTTCCAATAACCTCGTCCTCTTGGTAGTCCTTTTTTGCTACTTGACCGATCATCTCCCAATAATACATAGGGGAAATTCCATTTCCTGGACGTTTGCACATCAAATTTTCTTCTGTGAAAGTCTCACCACTTCTAATATTTCGAGCGGCCACAAGACTTTTTCTTGCAATCTCTTTATTTTTTATTTCTGAAGGAGCAGGTGTCTTTAGGGACGAACCAATGGCAACCTCAACTTGTCTGATTGATTTTACCATTGCCTTTAATTCCTCCGGTTCTAAAGAGGCCTTATGATCTGGGCCAGGAAGACGCTTATCAAGTGTAAAATGTTTCTCAATTACAATTGCTCCTCTTGCGACTGCAGCAATAGGTATAGCAATTCCTTCAGTATGGTCGGATAAACCCACAGGCAACCCGAAAGCATGAAACATGGTATTCATTGCATTTAAATTAACATCCTCGTAGGGTGAAGGATATTCTGTTGTACATTGCAGGAGTTGCACTTTTTCTTTCAATGCTTTTTGCCCTGCCTTACTCAAAAAAGCATTATGAAAAGCTTGAAGGGAAGGGGATTGATTAGTAACAGTATATCCAAATGCTAAAACGCTGAGAGCTTGTTCGATTTCCCCAAGTGTTGCCATCCCTGTTGAGAGGATAACAGGCAGCCCCGTTTGAGCGATTTTTAGTATTAATGGACCATTTGTAATCTCTCCCGAAGGGATTTTAAGTAATGTTACTTTCATCTTTTCAACTAATAAATCTACACTTTCCATGTCAAAAGGCGTTGAAAGAAACTGAATATTACATTGATCACAATACGCCATTAGTTCGTAATGTGCTTCTGCGCTTAATTCCAACTTTTTTACCATTTCTAGCTGGGATTCATCTGAACCAGTTGTACTTTTTTGATAGGAAGCCTTCTCAGCAAACTTGCTGATCACCTTTTCAGATTTGAATGTTTGAAACTTCACAGCGTCAGCTCCTGCATTTGCAGCAGCTAAAATTAACTGCTTAGCCATCTCCACAGACCCATTATGGTTTACTCCTGCCTCAGCAATAATGAATACATTACTCATGGTTTACCCTCCTTGTTAATGAACGCTTATTGTTCCGACGAATTTGCGCTGATTTCAAGATTATAAAACGATTTCATCAAGATTTCGTCTAATGTTACCTTTTTTAAAAAATCTTTAATCTGAATTGAAACATAATCTTCGCCATACGGGGATTGAAAATATGGGAGCCTTTGTGCAAAATCTGCAGACAGCGCTTTCTGAATAGCCAGTACAATAGACTCTTTGCTTTCATCACAATCAATAATTGATTCCGCCCTTAATCTCCCTTTTTGTCTATCACCAATATTGACAGTCGGTTTTCTAAAAGCAGGAACCTCAATTATTCCGCTTGATGAATTGCCGATCACCAAGTCCACATGCTGAATGGCACTAAGATACCTAAGCTGCCCCAATGAAGTATAGGAAATGCATTTATCTGGATTGATAGAAACGTACTCATCAATCATCTGAGAGATTATTCTCCCGTCAGTGTCAGAATTAGGCTTGGTAAAGATAATTCTTGCACCTGGAAATTCTTGCAGTGCTGATAATAGTTCGTTCATTGCCTTCTCAGAACCTGACTTGCTTAATGTAACAGGATGATAAGTGACTAAAAAATTTAGTTTTCCCATTTCAAAGTTAATTGATTTTTCAAAGTCTGTTCTATTAAGCAGCTTTAATTTTCTTATATTATCTAACCCAATAGCACCCACTCGTAACACCCTATCCGGATGTTCCCCAAGCTGTATGACACGATTTCGATACTCGTTTGTAGAAACAAAGTGTAAATGAGACATTTTTGTTATGGAGTGTCTGATAGCTTCATCAATTGCTCCCTCTGTTGTTTCTCCTCCATATAAATGAGCGATAGGAATTCTTCCAACCAGAGCAGCTTGTGCAGCAGCTAATATCTCATATCTATCGCCAAGAAGGACAACGATATCAGGCTTTAACCGATCGTAAGCCTTCGCGAAGCCAATTGTCGCAAGTCCAATTGAAGTGGTGACACCAACAGGAGTATCGCTTGACAATAGCATCTCTACCTTTTCGTCGATTTTAAAGCCATCATCCTCAATAACTCGATATGTTAATCCAAACTCGGGTGATAAATGCATACCTGTGACGATCACTTGTAATGTTAGATCCTTATCATTTTCAATTTCTTTCATTAACCAATAAAGCAAGCCATATTCCGCACGAGTACCAGTTACAACGCAGATCTTTCGCTTTGTCATTTATTTCCTCCATATTCGGAATGCATAGGAATATTATTGCTAATAAGTCCTAACTTTTCTGCAATCCGATTCTTCCTTCAAACAGTGTTGAAACACGATCACAGGGCCCCAGAAAAAATCACTTACCGGAGCACCAATATGTACCAACAAATCGCTTGCGGTTATAAATTTCCTATATTGTGCGCTTTGTTCCATTCTGTATGCCCATTTTAACAACCGTGTTTTATTAGGTCAATTTCACCCAAAAAGAGACCCGTTTTACACAGATTAGTGAGCTAAATGACAATTGACTTCATATCTTTTAAGATACATAACTCAACCAATTAAATAGAAAAACTACCGCTCTTTGTTAACCAAAGAAAAGTAATAGCTTCATCTAGATTGCGTTGTGACGGCTACTTCCAGTTCTCCTATGACGGGAACCTGTTGAGCAGGGTTAACTAGCGGTGAAACTATAATAAATAAAATCTCTCTCACTTGTTCTGGGGAAGTTACACCAATAATTTGCTCTTCAATTGTTTTTAAAATAGAAGATAGATATTCAATCGGGCAATTTATAGGCTTCCCGACAAATATTCGATTATGTTTAGTTGCAGTTGTGCCCTCTTCATCAGTAAGTAGCTCTTCAAAAAGTTTTTCACCTGGACGGATGCCACTATAAATAATTTTGATTTCTTTCTCGGGTTCAAATCCGGATAATCGTATAAGATCTCTTGCAAGGTCTGCAATACGAACAGGATTACCCATATCTAAAATAAATACTTCTCCACCTTTTGCTAAAGCACCGGCTTGAATAACAAGCTGAACAGCTTCTGGTATGGTCATAAAATATCGAACCATATCAGGATGGGTCACTGTTACTGGGCCGCCTTCTTCAATTTGCTGTTTAAATAGAGGAATTACGCTACCCCTACTACCCAATACATTCCCAAATCGAACTGCTGCAAATTTAGTTGAACTAATACTATCTAATGATTGTATTATTAGTTCTGCAATTCGCTTTGTTACTCCCATAACGCTAGTAGGATTTACAGCCTTATCTGTAGAAATAAGGACAAATTTTTCGGAACCATATAAATGAGCACATTCTGCAACATTTTTAGTTCCAAATATGTTATTTTTCACTGCTTCAATCGGATTCTTTTCCATCAATGGTACATGCTTATGAGCTGCTGCATGGAAAACAACTGACGGACGATATGTTTTAAAAATCTCTTCTATTCTATCACGATCCTGTATATCACATATTAATGTCTCATATTTTAGGTCCGGCTTTCTTCGCCTTAATTCTTGCTCAATAGTGTAAATACTATTCTCACCGTGTCCGAGCAAAAGCAATTTTTCAGGATGAAATGTGGTTATTTGACGACATAATTCCGAACCAATAGATCCACCAGCTCCCGTTACTAGAACCACCTTGTTGGTTACGTAGTTCGCAATTTCTTCAAGATCAACCGAGACCTCGTCTCGGCCTAGAAGATCCTCAACATTCACATCTCGAATTAATTTAATTGAGACTTTCCCATGAATCACATCACTGACACGTGGAAGTAATTTAACCTGTGCGCGAGTTTGAGTACATATATCAATAACCTTCGCGATCTCTTTTTTTTGAGCGGATGGAATTGCAATGATAATTGTATCAATATTGTATTGCTCCACCACTTCTAAAATATCTGATCGGTTCCCAATAACAGGTAGCCCCGCAACTTCCAAATTTAGTTTGCGGATATCATCATCAATAAATGCAATTGGGAATAAAGATGCGTCATTTGTACTCTTCAGTTCATGAGCCACTAGTGCCCCAGCTTTTCCTGCCCCAACTATTAAAGCCAACCTATGATGTGGTTGAACCTTTTCATATTCACGCGGAAAGACTCTCCATATGAAACGTGATCCAGCAATAGCAAACACTATTGTCATCCATGAAATTAAAAATATTGTTCGAGGAATTCCAATTGTTATTCCTAGGTTTTTTAACAAATAATATAAACCAACATCAAGTATAATAGAGATAGTGGTAACTTTAATAATTGATACAAGCTCAGATATTCCAGCATATTCCCAAACCCGCTTATAATGTTTGGTAAAGAAAAACAATCCGTAAGTGGTAATCCATATCAACAACATAGTATAAGGTATACTTATCCTGTTCTCATAAGGAATTTGTCCATCGAATCGTAAAATATAACTGGTAAAAACTGCTGAGAATATGAGGAAGCTGTCCACAATAGAGAAATAAATAATCCTTTTTTTGTAGCTCAATATTGTCTACCCCTTACAATAGCATGATCATTCCCAAAGACATGGAATGCCAGAATTTGAAACATTTCATTCTACTTCTCATTCCCCAGCGCTGAGTTGTTTGATTACATTGCTAACTCGTTCTGCAGCTTTTCCTAGCTCTGGCAACACAGCCTTCCTATAAAGGTTGTTCTCACCTGATAATGCAAGTAATATCCCTTTTTCAAGGTCATGTAAATGTGACACACCATATGAAAGGCCCATTTCGCTGTACGGGACACTAGCGATATAACTACCGATATCGACTGTAACCAAAGGTTTTCCAATTAACACAGACTCAAGTCCAACCGTAGATGTCATGGTCAGTACCATATCAACGGCTTTTATTAACACTGGGAGCTCATCATTTGTATCACTAATAGTTACCCTTTCAGGCAAATGATTGTATACTATTTGCTCACTAGGATGAGGGCGGAAGACAATATGCCAATCTTCATGTCCATTTAAAAGCTCCAATAATTCCGCTTCAATCATTCTTGGAAGTTGGGGTTGTTCAACATTAGGTTGAGAAGCCCACAAGATCGTTTTTTTGTTATCCCATTTTTTTTCATTACGAAAGATCCTTGCTTTTTGCGGGATAGTTTCATCTGCAAGTTTATCAAAAGCAGGGTTTCCGGTAACCACAATTTCCTCTTCAGTTCGACCAGCTGAAATTAATTTTTCCTTAACACGATTCGTGATTACACATATTCTATTTCCATATCCCTTTTGTGCTAATCTTGGAAACTCATCTACAGCAAAGAGATCAACAAGACAAACACAAGGAATGCTGAATTTTTTTGCGGTCATTACAGTTGCTTGTTCCGCTCGTGGAGAATTCGTAGTGACAATAACGTTTGGATTTACTTTTTTTATGAGCCTTTCCAAGATTGAAAGTGGCAAAAAAGCTTGCCTTCCCTGTTCTTTATACAGTTTACTAGCTTCTTGCTTTCCATGTCTTTTCTCGAGGTCTACGTAAGACAGGCCTAAGTAAGCAACAGACTCTTCATATGGTACCTTCGAATTATCACTTTCATTTGCTAAAAGACTACCTATCTCAAGTGCATAATTGTCTACAGTAGGTTCAATTAAATCTTTAAAACCTATGTAAGGGATTCCTTCCTTCTTTAAAACATTTCCTGCAGTTGTCAGACCTAATGTGGTTATTTCCCACTCAGTAGTCTGCTGTAGTTCTTTTATGACTGGGAAAATAGCGTTTACATGTCCGCCACCATATGTAACAAATAACACCCTCATACTCCTATTCCCCCGTCTTAATACATGAATTGTTCAAACCAAAACTCTAACGAAATCAGTGCACGAATTTCTCGAGTGTTGTTTTTAATTTCCATCTGATGAGCCTTTAGCAATTGGACAACACTGTCTTTTTGGATAATTCCCCTCGCAATTAATTGTCCATTTAGCAACTTTTGCTCAGTAAATTCAGCCAAGTCCTTTTTAAACCATTCCCCTATTGGCACAGTAAACATTTGTTTTTTTCGGTAAACAATTTCATCGCCTAGCAATGGAGATACAGCTTTTTTATATATATATTTTGTTTCACCGTTCTGTAGCTTTAGGCTTCCAGGCATCCTAAATGCCATTTCTATCATACGAACATCCAAAAATGGTGTTCTTGCTTCCAGTGAAACAGCCATGCCCATTCGATCTGGTTTTACTAGATTATTTCCTGGTAGTAAAAGCATGGTATCAAGATACAAAGCTTGATTAATCTGATCCATATGTTGAACACGTTCAAATAAAGGAGCAACAACGTCATAGGAATTTATATGCTTCAATTTGTTATGGAAGGACGACGTATATATAGACCTCTTATCTTCCTCAGTAAACAAACTAATGCTATTGAAATATAGTCGTTGGAAAGTTTCAATATCGCTAAGTAAATTGGAACTGAAGAAGCTTTTATATTTATCGTAGCCAGCGAATAATTCATCGCCACCATCACCAGTTAAAACCATCTTAACATGATTAGCTGCAAGCTCTGATACTCGATATGTTGGCATGAATGAAACATCTCCATGCGGTTGGTCGCAATAGAAAGTAGTTTTCGGCCAAAGATCTAACATGTTTGCTTCAAATTTTCGCATCGTATGTTTTGTTCTAAATTTATCAGCAACTTGTTGAGCATACATTGATTCGTCGAATCTAGGGTCTTCAAAACCAATAGAGAAGGTCTGAACTGGCTCATTTACATATTTGGACATCAAACCAACAACAGTACTTGAGTCAATTCCTCCTGATAAAAAAGCGCCAAACGGCACATCAGCTCTCAGACGTAAACGGACAGCATCATCTAAAATGGAATTAAATTGTTCAATCCACTCACCCTCAGAATGTTCCTCTACTCGCTGATTCGCTAAATCCCACCACTGAGTAGACTTAGTTCCCTCAGCTGAGATGTGAACATAGTGTCCTGGTAAAACATGACTTACATTTTTAAACATAGTGTAGGGAGGAGGTACGTAATTGAAAGAAAGGTAATGGTGAATTGACACTTCATCTACCTCTCTTGGGACCCCTGCTTCTAATATCGATTTGATTTCCGAAGCAAAAATAATTCTTTCACCATTGTCATAAATAAATAAAGGCTTCACACCCACTCGATCTCGTATTAAAAATAGCGATTTTAACCTATCATCGTATATAGCGATACTGAACATTCCATTTAATTTGCTAACAAAGTTAATTCCTTCTTGTTCATATAAACGAAGCAGCACTTCTGTATCTGATTGTGTTTTAAAAATATACCCGTTTCTTTTCAACTCATCTGCTAATTCAATATGGTTAAAGATTTCACCATTTTGGACAAGACTAATCCTTCCGTCTTCAGATGTAAACGGCTGGTTTCCTCCTTCAATATCGATTATAGATAGTCGTTGATTCCCAATGGCAACTCCGTCTATTGCAAAAATCCCCTGGTCATCAGGACCACGATGAAATATTTTTTGCCCCATTTTTTCTAATTTCTCTTTGTCTAAACTCTTTCCGTTCCGATCAAAATAACCAAATATCCCGCACATAAGCTAGTAGCCTCCTTTAAATAACACTTGCTTTATTGTCCAAAATATTATTTTTATATCCATTAAGAAAGTTCTACTTCTAACATACTCCAAATCGTATGCTTTTCTCTGCTCAACCGTAGCATTTGATCTTATTTTTGCCTGAGCGAGACCTGTAATGCCTGGTTGAACTAAATGACGTTCCTCCCACTCTTCTATCGTATAGTTCTCTACCTGTTCAAATACATCGGGACGTGGCCCAACTACGCTCATGTCACCAAGAAGCACATTGATGAACTGAGGCAGCTCGTCCAGACTAGTTTTCCTTAGTAACTTTCCAACTCTCGTTATTCTACTGTCATTTTTCGCTGTAAAATAAGGACCTTGCTTATCTGCATCGATTACCATTGTTCGAAATTTGAATATTTTAAATGACTTGCACCTTAGACCAACCCTTTCTTGTCGAAAAAACACCGGCCCCTTCGAATCAAACTTTATTAACAGGGCAATAATCAACAACAAAGGCATAAGAATGATTAGCCCAAGTGCACTAGCTATAAGGTCGAATAGTCGCTTCATCTGATTTTACTACCTTCCTCTTCCATAAATCTTTTGATATTGAGAGAATAATTTCCTTTACTTTCTGTTGGTCGTTCTTAATCATCTTATCAGATCTAAGTTGTAACTGACTTTCCATCTGCCGAAGCTTAAGTATCTCTGTTTTTATATCAATATTAGATTTCAATTCTTCGTAAGATTTGGCATTGCCATGAAACGATCTAGATAAAATAACTGAAGATGCACCTAATCTTACATGTTCGCCAAGAAGCAACTCTCCTGGAATTACACCCTCACCCATTCTTGCTATTCCACCAAATCCAAATGATAAGCCTGCCTCTTTTATAGTACTGACCATATAATCTATCAATCCGGTTGCCAATGGCTCGAACATAAAATCTATATCTAAAGAAAGGTGCAAGTCATTTAGACCAATGTACACTTCCTCAAGCCCATTCACTTTAACTATTTCAGCGATTCTTATCATAGCTGGGGGCGTCTCAATTAAGGGAATAACCTTGGCTCTCCCGTTTACCATTTGAACCAAAGTCTCTACTTCCTTCCAATGATAGAACATCGGAAGCATGATTATATCTGCACCAGCATTCATAACTTCGTTTACCTCATCCTGAGAGCCATCAAACAGAGGATTTATTCTTACCAACAACTCGGCGTAAGGAACCGCTTTACGTATCCTCTTAACGTCTTCAATAGAGTGACGGCTTATCACTGTATTCAAATGTCCCTGACGCTTTTCTTTACCGTTTATCTCCAAGTCAACAAATATGCGATTTACTCCAGAGTCAATAGCGGTTTTAGCCATGAATGGATCATTAGTTATCAACATCAATTTAATCATGTAATTTTCTCCTTCTTAAAAGTTGAAAAAGATACTCACGATACTCTTTTAATATGATTAAACTTGCCAGCAATGAGATAGTTCCTCCAACTAGAGCAAAAATTACTCCTACAAACCAATTGTGTGAAATTTTTACGGACAAGTAAGCAATGGGTACAAACGCGGCTGCGCTAGCACATAGTACTTTAAGCGAAGCCATGCCTAGAAAAATAGAGTATAAGTCTAAAGAATGTTTAATACGCAAAACGATCAGATGGGAAATAAGAACAGCCCAATTCACGATTACTAAGGCCACAATTACTCCTTCAATACTAAATCGTGGTTGTAACACACTAGCTAGTAATAAATATACTATCACTGCCCATAAGCTTATATAAAATGGCGACTTCATATCACTTTTGGAGTTAAAAATGACTTGAGTCATCGCCGACATTCCTTGAGCAGGCAAAGCTAGGAGCCCCAGAGAAGTAAGATATGCGATCTTCTTGATGCTCTCTCCCGGAATACTCCCCTGACCAAACAAAGCTTTAATAAAGTCCAAGCTAAACCAAGATAGGCTGATTGCCATCACAACAGATAATATAAATACTAACCGAAGCGACTCTCTCGCTATAGAAATACCTTGTTTTTCAGTTTCTTGATTTGAAAACAGCTGAGATAATTTGGGGAATAAAACGACAGGAAATACAGTTAATATTGCCCCGAGTGGTAATTCTATAAACTTATTGGAATAATTGATCATTGCTTGCGAACCAGTACCTTCATATGAACCTATAATTCTCGCTATAACAGGCAAAAGAAAGATAAGTCCTCCTGTTGCTAATGCCTGAAAATATTTTAATATAAGTTGCTTATGAACAAGCATACCATTCCAAACATTTGTTCTCTCGTACATACTAACTGAATTTATTACCTGCGAAACATAGCGGATAACCGCACCTAGTAAAATGCTATAAGAGAGTATGCTTAATTTATTTTCAGATGGAAATAGCAACGCTGTAATTATTGTCAGATTAAAAATCAGCGTTCCTAAAGCAGCAGTAAAAAACTTATTGTTTGCCTGTAAAAACGAAGTTGCAACCGCAGTCATGGCAGTGATAGGTATTGACCACGATACAATCACCAGCAAATGACTTGTTACCTGTATATCTTCTATACTAAATCCAGGAGCAAATATAGTAACAATGTAAGAAGCACTCATAATCAAAACAATCGATAAAAGGGAAAAGAAAGCACAGATAAGCACGCTTGATTGCAAAAAGAGGCGCCAGGCTTCCTTTTGACCAAGTTGCTTCATTTCTGGTATTAACGCTGCTCCCATCGCTCCACCGATTAGTATGTTTATTAACAAATCAGGCAACGTAAGTATTAGGACCGCAATATCTGCTTGATTAGTAATACCTAAGTTAGTAGCCAAAACCGATTCCCTAAAAAAACCGGATAGCCTCCCTAATAGAATCCCAAGAAAAACTAATGATCCTGCTTTAAATAACTTTCGTAACATTTTTATTCCTCTTCTGCAATTTCTTTATTCTTTAGAAAGGTAATGACGAAAATGATGCTATAACAGCTTAATATGATCATAGAAGGAACTATCATCAAAGCAGTGGAGAAGCCAAACATCCCCGATGAAAAACAGATAGGAATGGAAACAAGAATTGGCATCAACAAAACTTCATTTTTCAATACTTGTTTAAATAACTTTACATATATCCAAACAAATAAACAAACCATAAAAGTAAAAACAAGTACAATCCATTTATTTAAAAATAAAATAACTCCTATTCCATGATGAAACATATTGATCAAGCCAGCTAAACCACCACCAAAGAAATCCAAGTTTTTGTTTATCATAACAATTAAATACGTTCCAAAAGCACCTAAAAATAACCCTAAGTACAAAACCAAATACCTAACTTTTTTCTTTGTTATTTTTAATACCACAAAACTCCCCATAAATAATTGAACAAATGCAACTATCATTGTTCCACTACTTACAGTACTAATAAAACATCCAATAACCATTAATAAGTAATCAATTAATCTGATCCCGTTTTTTCTCCATATAGCTTTAATCTGTATGTATAAAATAATTGTTATTCCTAAGAAAGCTGCGATTAACCGTCCATTCATGATAAATGATAAAAAAACAAAGGAAAGAATAGACACTATTAAAAAGACCATTGCATACTTTGGCCTAACTATTTTACCAATATTAAGTAATAGAAACATCATTATTAAAAACAAACCAATATTGTAAATGGTAAAGGCAAAATCTAAATCTATATCGAGGATATTTGATAGCAAAATTGATGGATAAGATACCAAAAACCGTGGCGCCCACTTATCTCCGGCCGCCAGCATTTCAAATGGGTCAAGATGTATATAACCTCTTAATTGTGGAAGATATGTAAATTGAAAGGCGTCTAATGCTAGCAGCAATAAATAAATACTTGAAAAAACAAAAAAAGCTATTAAAGATAGCCCTTTGTTTCGTATGACAAGTAAGACAAAAATAGAAAAAACAAGTATAGAGAAAAATATTGAAAATGGATCTCCCAATGATATGAACCAGCTTAACATAGCTAGTGCAATAGGTATGCAATACTGTAAAAGACCAATTCTCACCCTCATGGTGCCTCCCATTTCAAATAAATGTATTATGCTTAACTTCTACAGAGAGTGATAAAAAGAGCACTGGTCAAAAACTTCTCTCGCCTCCAATCTGTAGATCCAAAGTAAATGATTTTTTCACATAATGCTCCAGGCCAATATTTAGTATAATCGGCATATTACCAATTTATCGCTGATAATTCCATTGATATTATTAATCATATAAGACAACAAGATAGCATTATTAAAATGTATGCTAGAACAGAAATTTTCAAAACGTAACTCGTTTACGGGTACATTTTTTCTGTTCTAGCTAATTACATTCCAATATGCTACCACATTTCTTTACTCTCAGAAAATGCTCTTATACCTACACTGCTTGGGATATTAATAATACGTTCTTCTAAGTTTATCGCACAAGACAAGTCCATACTTGGGCAATCTGAATACATTGGTAGTTTATTAAGTAGCGTCCAAGTTGGTCTTGTCATAATTCCGAGTTCATTAGTAATCTCTAGAATTTGATCCCGCATCCAAGAATTATTGTTATCAAGTAACAAGGTATTCAACCAGTAGTTGCTTCTTGCAAAATCAGGTTCTTGAAAACACTCCACTCCTTGTAAATTTGAAAAAACCCTAATATATTCATTGGCTAAGTTTCTTTTTGACTCCAAAAAAAGAGGGATTTGTTCCAATTGAGCACATCCCAAGGCTGCATTAATATTGGGCAATCGATAATTATATCCAACCATATCATGGTTAAAAGCCCATTTATGTTGTAATTTTGCGGTTGTTGTCAAATGCTTGGCAAGCTTCGCTAACTCAGTATCGTTAGTTAGAATTGCTCCGCCGCCTCCAGTTGTGATGACTTTATTACCATTAAAGCTTAAAGTAGAAACTTTTCCAAATGTGCCCGTATGCTTTCCCTTATAATATGAACCAAGAGATTCCGCCGCATCCTCTACTAATTCTAGCTTATATTCCCGACACAGTTCGATCAGAGGATCCAAATCCACTGGATGTCCAAAAGTGTGCATTGGAACAACTGCCTTAATGCGCCGGCCTGTTTTTTTATTAAAACAGCCTTCATCTCGAACTGTTGCAATGTCTCTGAGATACTGTTTTAGTTTAGATGGTGAGAGTCCAAGGGTATTTTCTTCACTGTCGACAAAATGTGGTATGGCTCCAGCATATTTTACTGCATTAGCAGTAGCAATAAAGGTAAGAGCTGGCATAATAACCTCATCATCTTGCTCTACACCTACAAGCTTAAGGCTTATATGAAGAGCAGCCGTTCCGTTAACCACAGCAACGGCATGCTTAGCACCTGTATACTCTGCCAAGAGTTCTTCAAATCGGTTCACAAATTTCCCTACTGAAGATACCCATCCAGTATCTATGCATTCCTTCACATACTCCCATTCGTTTCCTTGAAACTTTGGTTCATGTAAGGCAATGAATTCTTCTTTTTTTCCTAGAACCGTAGATAGGGTTTCGTATATTTTGTTAACCAGCATATAGAGATCTCCCGTCATATAGAAGATTTTATTAATAATTAATTAAGTAGATTCTTTATATGTTATAGATATTTGCTTTGTACTGCTTTAAATTCTCTGAATCGGTAAACCATTCTACGGTTTCCTTCAGACCTCTTTTCAAGCCTTCACGATCTCCATAAGCAGGGGCCCAATCAAGCAGAGTTTTTGCCTTACTGTTATCCGCCCACAGTCTTTCTACTTCGCTTTTTTCTGGTCTTAATCTAACCTCATCTGTTACAATTTCCACACTTTTTCCCATAACTTCCGAGATAATCTCGACTGTTTCTCCAATGGAGACTTCATAGTTACTTCCTATATTAATCACTTCACCAATAGAAGCATCAGAGGAGCCTACTGCAACAAAGCCATTAACCGTGTCTTTCACGTAATTAAAATCCCGTGTTGGATGGAGTGATCCCATTTTTATTTGCTTAGCGCCATTTGCTATTTGCGTAATAATCGTCGGAATCACAGCTCTTGCAGACTGGCGTGGCCCGTACGTATTAAAGGGACGAATGATGGAAACCGGCGTTCCAAATGATGAATAAAAGGACATGGCTATTTGATCTGCACCAATCTTTGAAGCTGAGTAAGGTGATTGTCCTTGTAGCGGATGTTCTTCTGTAATAGGCACAAATTTTGCTGTTCCGTATACTTCACTAGTAGAGGTATGTACAACTTTTTGAACTCCCAGTTCTCTTGCAGCCTGCACCACATTCAACGTGCCTTTAACATTCGTATCTACGTAAGTATCTGGAGAGTGGTATGAATATGGGATGGCAATAAGTGCAGCTAAGTGAAATACAATGTCACAATCTTTCATGGCCGTTTTTACACCATATGGATCTCTGATATCGCCCGAAAACACTTCAAGGTTATCTATTACACTTTTCGGAGAATGATCCAGCCATCCCCATGAATTAAAAGAGTTATACATGACAAATGCCCGTACATCAATTCCTTGTCTTACCAGTTCTTCAACTAAGTGAGAGCCAATAAAACCATCAGCTCCGGTTACTAAGATTTTTTTATTTTTGAAATCCACCTAAATTCCCCCTAGCTAAATTCTTCCTCTAAAGATAATAATCGCTCTAATTAATATCGCGTGACATAGTGGTGCTCTTTGGGTTCGCGTAATAGCTTAAGAAAATATAGAGCAAACTCAAAACCATACCAGCGACTCCCGCTATAATCATATTTCGAATAATGTTTGAACTAACAGGTTGTTCAGGTACAAATGCTGGTGACATAATACTTACGTTTGTTTCACTGATGCCAGCGGAGCTTGTTATCCGTGCTTCTTCATACTTATGGGCAAACTGATTATAAGTTTCTCGAGCGTTTTTCAATTTTTCTTCTAAAATACTGTATTTTGCTTCCTTTTCAGCATTTAAAACTTGTAATTCTTCAAGAACTTTATTGTTATCAGTTAACGATTTTTCTATGGCTTTTTTTTCAGCTGTCAACTGAGCGATCTCAATATTTATCTTCGCGATTTCTTTTTTCAGATCGGTATACACTGGATTTACTTCTTCGGATTTCATTTGAAGTGCACCTGTTTCCAAACTTCCCCGTTTGGTGTTTTGCTCTACTACAGAATGCAAAAATGGATCATCTGAAATTGTTTTATTAGTCACCAAGGTCTCAGAAGTCCGTTGAAGTAAAGAGTCTGCTTGCTTGCTTGCGGAAACTCGGCTCTGTATATCTACTTCCAGTTGATTTATTTTCGTCTTAAATTCAGTAATCTGCTCCATCCGTGATTCTATCTCGATCGTTAATTCTTTCGTTCCTTTTGGCTCTTTCAAGTACTCTTTTAATGCTTGTACAGCTTCCGTTACCTTTTTCTGCTCATTTTCCATTTGTTCCTGTAAATAGAAAGCTGATCTTCCTAATTGCTCTTTTGTTTTTGTCGCTACAAAAAGCACCAACTCTTGCGACCAAGTATTAATAATATTGCTGATCAATTCCGGATCTGCACCCGTTAGCTTTAATCGAATCAAGTTGGTATCGCCTATAACCTCAACATCTACATTCTCAATTAAGCTATCGATGGTGTACGATTTTTGCCCAAGCTGTAATTTATCAAAAACTCTCTTCACTAAGTAAGGATCTTTGACTTGCTCAACATATGTCTGCATAGTCAATTGAGGATAATTAGATAGAACAGCCAAGAGCGAGTCCACTGAACTATCCAGTTTCATTTCATTATTTTCAGGAGCAATGGTCATAACCATCAAGGTGCTACTAACTTCATATTTTGGTTTTTGAATAAAAAAACCATATACGACACTTACTAGCATTGCAAGAATCGTAACAATCGTGATAAAACGTTTTCGATTTGTGATGATTGTTATTATTTCTCTTAAACCAAGCTCTTCTTGTTTATACTCTATTTGATTCATCAACTTCCTGCCTCCTGAATGAAAAGACAAATGAGAAACTCAGAGAAATTTGTCATCTATATTTTATCTTAAAAGATATTGTAAAGCTATGAACCACAACTGTACTCGCCTGAAAAATTACTCTTATTTACGAAAGATTTCACGGAATTCCACAACTTTTTGAGGGAAAACTGGATAGCTCTTTGTCATCTCTACTACAATCTGTTTAGCCTTTGCCTTTTCTTCCATAGTTTCATATACATTTACTAGCAGTGCCACAGCGTCCGTATACATTGAAGAACTGCTATCCGAGCAAATAGGCAGAAGAAGCTCTAAAGCTTCGCTATACTCCTTATTTATTACGTATGATTGCGCCAAAAGAAACTTCGCATCTTGAGATAGCTCTAACGGTCTCTTATCATGTACACTTTCTGACCGGTACTTATCGAACACTGCCTTGTATTCCTTGTGCTCTTTAATTGCTTCATCGGCATAAAACGTTGCATCCTTTGCTTTATTCTTGACACCGTCCACTGCCAAATTAGACAAAAGTATCATGATTTGCTCTCGATATTTAACATGAAAACGGTCATAATTAACTGCCTTTTGATAATTTTGAAATGCTTTATCAATTGCACCCAATGATAGATATATGGTTCCAACTTGATGATAAAGACTAGCGTTCTGTGGCTCCAGTTCTAAAGCTCTCATACTATAATTAACCGCATTCGTTTTAGAAGATTCACTTTTATTAACTCTGTAGTCATAAACCTCCATATTTGCAAGGTCTAACCAAATTTCGCTTCTATAAGGATTATAGAGAGCCCCCTCTTCCAATTTCTTCTTCATCTCACTAACAGCTTCATTAGTTCCAATTCCTTGTGTTATTTGATCCGATACAAAAAATTTAATGGTATATACGAAAAAGATCATTATTGAAACCGTACAAAGCGCTAAAGCTACCTTCTTCCATTTAACGCTTATATTATTCCAAGCTACTTTCGGTTCAATTGGTACTGACATTCCTAAAATCCAAAATACTATAAACCAAACCGTTCCGAATGAGAAATCAAAGTCTATACACGCGTGAATAAAGAGCATGGATAATGCGCCTATGGAAGCAATAATTTGGGTTCTCTTTTCACTATGCACTTCGATTTTCAAATACGTTAACATTTGATAAAGAAAGAAACCCATAACGAACATAAATATAAGAAGACCAACCCACCCAACGCTTAATAGCATTTCTAAGTATCCATTGTGCACTTCATTGCTCCAGTAAGGGATTTGCTGGTATTGTGTAAATAGAAAACGCCAACCTTCCCCTCCCCATCCTATGAAAGGAGAATTTTTACTAAAACTAAACGCATCTTGCAAAAAGTTTGACCGCGCTATAAAGCTATTCGATTCAAAGTTGATAAGACTAATACGGTTTTGTAAGCCCTCAGGCAGTAACTTATAAACCAAGCCTTGTTTCAACAGATCAATTGCTATTAATCCGAGCAGTAAAAATAGTGCACCTGGAATAGCGTAATTTGCATATTTTTTAGACTCGATGAACCGAACGATTCGAAGATTACTTACTTTTCGATTCGTTCGGTTGACTAAAATATTTAGTACAGCAACTAATAGACTAAAAGCAATCAACGACGCAATAGTCAAGCTACTGTTATTTTTATCAATAATAGTGGTGTATAATTCAAACGATAAAACAGAAGCGACTAGCGACGTGAAGGTAAATAATGTATATTTTAATTGCTGGCGTGGCTTTAACAATAGTAATGAGAATAACCATGCGATTGGCAGAACTACCATCGCTCCTCTTGAATAAGTAAAGAAGAAGCAAAGCCCATAAACTACCAAGGGCAAACTTAAGATAAAAACTTCCTTATTGGATATATCCTCTTTAATCATCTTAAGCAGTGTGTAAATCCAATATGCTCCAACAACAGCAGCTAGCGTATTTGGATATTGAAAGAAACCTGCTAGACGATATCCAAGCGTTATGTCCTGAAAATCCGCTAATCCCCATAAGCCAAAAAGCGCATATAAGGCAATCCATATCCCTGAAAATTGAAAAATGCAGGATAAGCTCTTTTCCATGAAATGATTTAAGTTTTGCTTATTAAAATAATGCCTCGTCCAAATAATTATCATAAAAAATGCAGCATAACTGAACCACCGAAACGTATTATCTAGTGCTCCCTTTGGAGTTAACGCTACAGCCAATGAGATTACATGACTCAGCGGGAGAAGCATTACTACTAGATAAATCAGCGTATTATCCTGCTCATTCCTACGGATCAATATACTTGTTGCAAATATAAAAAACAATCCCATTATAATTAATTCTGTGATGTATATATCCGCATCAAAAAATAAACCCCGTAGATACGGAGTAAAAATGAAAACTATTGAGAGAGTGATATAACTAATCCAACTTATTACTTTTTCCATTGTGGCCTCCGGTCTCAATCTGTATAACCATTACTACTTTTCTAATTCTACAACAAGTTGTTTAACATTTTCCTTAAATGCAACACCGTCAGGAGCTTGTTCCAAATATAGCTTGAAATGTTTTAAAGCATTTTCCTTATCGCTTAAATTTATATAATTTAACCCTAAAAAGCGATTTGATTCAAAATAATGAGGGTCTTCTACCAAAGGTGTTAACAGCTTAATTGAATCACTATATTGCTTTTTAACGAATAAGATTTGAGCTTTTTTAAATTGTAAATCCTTGAAATCTGGTTGTTTACTCAACCCGTCATTCACAGTTTGCAGAGCTTGGTCATAATTTTGAGTGGCCATTAGAATAGCTGCACTATTATTATACGCCTCGATCAGGTCAGGTGACTTTTTAATCGCGTTTTGATAGTTAACAAGAGCATTTTGAAAGTCCTTCTTTTTACGCATGATGTTACCAATATAATATTCATATTGTCCACTCGCTGGATCTTGGGTCATGCATTCTTGAAATACATTAAATGCCTCATCCAGTTTCTCTTCATTATACAAACTTACTCCCAGCTCAAACTTTTTTGCAACTTCATTAGATACTGTTCCTTTTTGTCCACTTTGAGATGATGGCGCGGTATTAGATGCTCCTCCATCTGGAGCAACTTTGTCATTATCACTACATGCAGAACTAATGATCATTGAAGTAACCAGCAATAAAGAATATATCGTTCTTTTTATATGCATGTACTTTTCCTCCACTTACATAACTATGTATAAATTGTAACAGACTTTTTTATTCTATCATAATTCTCATCTAAATAATATGTAAATACAATGTGACTATAATTAATATACTTTCAAAAAGAGTACATTCATGACAAAGAAAAAAAGGCCCGAGGAATCGGGCCTTTTACTTCGTGTTATTACTTGCTTACAGGAACTACTACATCGCCTTTCAGAGCGTTCTTGATTGCAGAAGCATCTGTTGCGTTAGTAGTAGGAAGAACTTTGATTTGGATGTCTTTGTTCAAGTCATCAGGTGTGAAGTAAGTGGAACGAGTTACAGTGTAAGTAGTACCAGTACCGCTTACAGACAGAGTTCCAGCAGCTTTCACGCCACCAATCAACAGTTCAAAATCATTGTTGTCTGTCAGGGATGCAGCATCCATGTTTTCGCTGAAAGTGATGGAGAGAGTATCTACACCAGCAACAGCTGCAGACTTGATTGTAGGTGTTACAGTTTCAGTGAACGGTTGGATGAATGTTACAGTATCCATTACGTTTCCTGCTGCATCTGCTACGTTCTTCACTTGGAAGGAGTAGCTTGCAGTAGCTTTAATTGCCTCTGGTTTCAGAGTCAATTTCACAGTCTTCTTGTCGTTAACGAATACTGCCTTCTCAAATACTTGCTCGCCATCAACAGTGTAGTTAGCAACATTCAGAGCAGTTGCATCAGTTACTTCCTTGCTGAAAGCAACTGTGATTTCGTTTGGAGCACCAGCAACTTGAGCAGTCACTCCGCTAGCACCGTTGTTCGGGTTGTCGTCAGTATCTACTACTTTTGGCTTGCTGGAGCTAGTAGTAGGGTTGTAAGTGAAGGTCAGGGAACCAGTCGCGTTATCCACACCTGCCAGATCTTCAACTACACCAGCTGCAAGAGTAACAGTGTAAGCACCGGACTTAGAACCTGCTGGAAGAGCAATGCTCAGCATGTTGGACTTGCCATCGCCATCTGGATCGTAAAGGTTAGTAGAAGCACCAAATGCAGTAACAGCATACTCTACGTTCTCAGAGACAACTTTACCACCAGTGATAGCATTAGCTGGAACTGGAGAAGCTTTCTTGATTTCTTCATCGAAGGAAACGATGATGCTGTCAGCTCCACCCACTGTTTGTACAGTAGTGCCAGTTACTTTCGGAGCAGTAACGTCTGCAGCGAAGTTAACCAGTTTGCTGAACGCAGTTGTTTGCTTGTTCAAAGAAGCATCAACGAAATTGTTTACTGCTACAGTGTGAAGACCACCTGTCAACGGAGCAGACAGCTTAACTGTCAGTTCAGTACCAGTTTCATTCAAAGTCAGAGCAGCTACAGATCCGCCTTGAACCAGATCGAAAGCTGTTTGATTGTCGATGGATACTGTACCATAACGACCGCTGTTCGCAGCGTCTTTTACTACTTTCTCATTGAAAGTAATTTTGAAGGTATCCAAACCAGTTGCAGCGATTGTAGTTGCAAGAGGCTTAGTGATGTCAGTGGAAGTTTTTGTTACAGTAAAGGTCTTCGTACCAGCACCGATACCGGAAGCATCAACTGCACCGTACACTTTAACAGTGTATGCTTTGTTAGCAACAGCATTAGTCAGGTCGAGAGTGATAGTTTTGCCACCATTAGCAATAGCAAATCCGCTACCATCTACTACAGGTTCAAGACCAGCAGCTGTTACATCTGCACCAGTTTCATCGTAGATGCGAATAGAAGCGCCAGCCAGTTGAATCATTGGCTCAGAGAAGCTTACTTTTGCAGTGTTGATATCTTCATAAGTTACAGCGCCAAGTGTAGGTGCAGTAGTATCATTGAAAGAAATTGCTTGGTTAAATGCAGCTGCCAATGGTTTTTGGTCTACACCAATCACGCCAGATACAGACATCAGATAAGTACTGTTATTAGCAAGCTTGTTAGCAAACGGCAAAGTGATCAATACTGTTTTCTTGTCAGCTTGCAGTTCATATTTGGTAGCAGTTCCACCTGGAATAGCTGCGCCATTCAGCTTGTAGTTAGCTGGATCTTGTGCAGAATCAAGGCGAACTTCTTTGTTAAATTTAACTTGCAATGTAAGAGCGTCAACTGCACTTACAGTATCAACTTTCAGGTCGCCTGTAGGAGTTGGGTCAACTTTTGATTTTGCATCTTCTGTACCGTTAGTAGTACCGTTGAGAGTTACTACATCATACAGGTCGATGAAATCTTCTTTTACCAATTTTTCTTCATAAGCTTTTGCGCGACCTTCATCAAGAATCTCTTGAAGGAAAGCACCACGGCCTTGGTTGTCAACTTGTACAACCGCGTTCGGACCAGCAAGGCGAACATTTTCCAAGTAAGATTTTCTAGCTTCTTTGGTCATGTTCAATACTACATCAGTAGAATAGTATTTTTTGACGTTTCCGCCCATGTAAATACCAGCTTTAGGTGCTGCAAAAGCGGAAGCCGCCATGCTAGCTACTACTGCAGTCGAGAGAACTGAAAGGACTACTTTTTTATTCACGTACTACCCCTCCGTAAGTTTGATAGGAAGTTCTATTTTTATAGGGCATTTAGAACATAGAGGGGATATCCCCCCTCTATGCTCCCATTGCTATATTTCTTTGATAAAAGTGTTACTCTTAAGCTTCTTCGAATTTAACAGAAGCTGTATCGGTTTCACCTTTAGCGTTAGTAACTTTGACTTCGCCTTTAGTTACTTTAGAATCGTCTTGAACGTAGTATTGAACTTTCCAACCGTTACCGTCTTCGATCATCTCGTAAGTAGATTTGTCTACTTTTTTGCCTTCGATGTAGAGAGCGAAGTCTTTAACATCGGAACGAGTAACGCCTTTGTTCAGTTCAACAACTACTTGATACAGGCCAACGCTGCTTACTGCTTTACCAGTAAAGCTAGATGGAAGTGCATCCCATTTATCTTCACCTGGATCTGGCTTAACTGGTTCTTGTTTCAAGAATGCTTCTGCGTCATCTTCCAGTTTGTCTTTACGAACTGTCTTCGCGTCAGAAACGATCAGAACGAAGTCGTATTTAGTACCGGCGATGTCATTGCTGTCGATCATTACAACGTAGTCGCCTTCGTTAACGCCATCTGCTTCACCGAAGTCATCGAACAGATCGAAGTAAACTGTAGCAGATTTGATGCTAGCTTTGTTCTTGTTGTCGTCAGCATCTTTGTAAGTGATGGTGTCTTTGTTTACATCAGAAACCAAACCAACGACCATTTTGTCGATGTTTGCATCTTTCATGCCCTTTTCATCAGTAATTTCTGCGAGCATGTCTTTAGCGTTTTTGTTAACTACTTCAACTACATCGTCAACAACAACTTCGTCGTTGGAATCCAATGTGAATGCGATGAAGTCGTTACGACGGATGTCGTCATCTTTCAGATCGTCTTGATCGCCATCCAGTTTGTATTCTTTCTCAACGATTTTGTTGCTGTCTTTCTCTTTTTCCCATACTCTGATGGTGTCTTTACCGCCTTTGCGACCAAAGTCGATCACTTGACCGTAGTGAGCATCACCAGTCAAACCATCACCTTCAACAACGAAGATTGCTTCTACTTCGTCTTTATCGTTTACAGTGTAGATTACAGACAGGTCGTTTTCGTCAGCAACGTCTTTGAACTTCGCAGTTTTAGCGTTTTTCAGTTCTTTACGTTTGCTGCTCTCTTCCAATTTACCAGTCATGTTGAAGACAGCTGTTTTGTCAGTAACTTCGTAGTCGCCAACCATATCGTCGTCTT
This sequence comes from Brevibacillus sp. BD137, assembly GCF_041644655.1. Taxonomy (NCBI): domain Bacteria; kingdom Bacillati; phylum Bacillota; class Bacilli; order Caryophanales; family Paenibacillaceae; genus Brevibacillus; species Brevibacillus sp. BD137. Next base: position 106,667 of record NZ_JAOTNO010000003.1, read on the forward strand.
CATCAGCGAGGTCATCCCAAGCTTTACCGGATTCTTGTGCAACTTTTACAGGTTTCAGGAATTCAACTTTACCTGGTTTGCCATCTGCATCAAGAGTTACTTCTAAGAGCAGAGTGTCTTTGTCTTTGCTAGGTACCAGGATGTCTTCCAGATCTTCATCATTCTTGTTGTCTCTGGAGAAGTTTTTACCATCAAAGTCATAGATATTTTTAGGTTCGAGGGAAACAGTAATTTCCTTACCTTTTTGAGTCAACACACGGAAATCCCAAGTGTCTTTGCTGGAGTTGAAAACAGCAGAACGAGTAACGATTGCTTTTTGTTTGCGATCGTCGATAGCATCCTTAGTTTCGATGTGACGAACACGACCAGAAGCATCCAGGTACAGTTTTACTGTTTCGTCGTCCAAGCTGTCAACCAGATCCCAGTGGTCTTTGTCGATGTCTTGAACATCTTTGTTACCGTCATCGGAGAAAGTAGCACCTTCGTAAACGCGGTATGTTTTGTCGCCGATAGTCAGGCGGTAGTCGTTGTTGTTACGGCTAACAACTTTGTCTACTTTACCTTCTACTACTGTGTCAGTAGCGAATACCAGCAATTTGTCTTCGTCGCCATCAGCGTAGTATACGCTGTAAACCATGCCTTCTTTCAGATCGCTGAATTTAGCTGGTTTACCGTTGAGGAATACCAAGAAGTCTTTACCTTCTTCTTTGTCTTCCAGGTCGTTGAACTTGTCGTTATCACGGTTCGTGATTTTCTTTTTATCAGCATCGATTTTGGAGATAACTTCGGAACCGTATTTAACGCCTTCGTCTTCTTTGTTCATGGATTGGTCGTCAATAACGTGGATGTAAGCAATCTCGTTATTGTTGTCCAGAACAACTTTTGCACCGAAAGTGAATCCGCCATCAGCGTTGTCCTTGATGATTTCTTTCAAACCATCAACTGGATCGTTGAAGCGAGTGAAGTTGTAAGTTACTTTAGTGTTTTTGTTGAAGCGGTAGCTTTTTTCGCTAGCATCCAGCTCCAATTTCAGATCAGCCAGATCAGAGTTGCTCAGATCTTTTGGATCTTCGAAAGTTTTACCTTTCAGAGTGAACTCGCCAACGCGGTCCATGATAACTTCTTGATCTGTGGAACCTTCCATCCAAACGATTACGTCTTCACGGTCGTCTTTGATCCACACTTGTACGTGTTGACCATCGAAATCGTTAGCGTTGATACCGTCAGCTACTTTGTAAGTAGTGTTGCCGATACCAGCGTCTTTACCGTTCAAAGTAACTTCGTTAGCTTTGATTTTGCCCAGACCGATAGCTGGTACGTTAGTTACCAATGGCAGGTCTTCGCTGTCGTTGCCAGCTTCTTGAGCCCATTCCATGTCACGAACAGTAACTTTCAGGTATTTAGTCAGAAGAGTTTCTTTCGTGATTTCATGACGGATGTCAGTACCGAATTCAACTTGCTCCATCAGGTCAACGCGAAGAGCGTTGTCGAGCATTTTGAAGATGTCGCCACGAGTTGCTGCATTGTTAGGAGTAGTGATGCTTCTAGCAATGTTCAGCTCGGAAGCTTTGGAGATCATGCTGTTAGGCCATACACCCTTAACGGATGGCTCATAACCCAGTGCACGAACGATCATAGTTACAGCTTCAGCATAAGTAACTTGGTTTTGTGGTTTGAAAGATTTGTCCGGGAAACCTTTTACGATTTCTTCGCCGGAAGCTACGTTTACGAAACCAGCAAACCAATCAGTAGATTTCACATCTGTGTAAGTATTGCTGAATTGTGCCAATTTCGCACCTTGCTCCAGTCCGCGAGCGCGAACAACCAGAGTAGCGAACTCTGCACGAGTGATAGTTTTGTCTACACCGTATTCGCCGTTGCCATAACCTGCTACCAGGCCAAGAGCTTCCAGACGTTTTACGGTTTTTTCCATATCAGCGTCCATTTTTGGAGCTGTAGTAGTTGCTGCTTCTTCTGCTGCGAAAGCCATTGGAGCAACAGTAAGTGCGAGTGCACTAGCCAATACACTGTTAACGACCTTTTTCATAACCTTGTGTTCTCCTCCTCTAGTATAAACAAATTGTTCTTGGGGAATATTTGTTGTTAATCTATCTTTCTTTTTAAAGCCCGAATCCTGCAAGCGCGTGTCACCTCCTTTCGCAGGAAAGCCTCGCTTTTTGTGTTAAAAATCTCTAGTATATTCAGTATTGTGTAAAATGCAACAATCACTAGTGTAACACAACTGCTAGAATTCGTGAATCTTTTTTACACAATTCCCCGTTTTTCGTGTGACATCCTATTAAACGCCTGAGCGAATCAAAAGTTGCGGCGCCTTCGAAAAAAATTTAAAGTTTTTTTCGTGGTTCGTTATTCACCTGTCCATTATGTACGAAGTGACATCCGCCACAATCCGTATTATAGGGGACATATGGCGAGCTGTCACGACTGAACCTTTTTCCAATTTGGTTCAAAACCTCATAATCTTGCTTGAATTAGGTTAATTTCCTAATGCATTTTCAAAGTTTACGACAGCCAAGTTGTAAGACAGGATAGCTTTTTGGTACGCATTCTCACGAGTAGACAATGCTTCTTCCGATTGAATAACCTCTAAAGTCGTCGCAAGTCCATTTTCATAACGCAAATTTTTCAAGCGATAGCTCTCAGCTGCGGAATCTTTTGCTGCTTTTTGGAAGTCAATCGCCTCGCGAGCTGCGTTTAGGTTGAGGTATGCCTCTGCAACGTCCTTCGAAACGGTACGTTTTGCCTCATCAATGGCAAGCTTCGATTTCTCAACGTTGTTGCGAGCTTCTTGACCAGAAAGAGTTGAAGCCGCCGTATACTCTGCGATCAGCTTCACATTCAATTCTGCCAGCTTGAGCTCTTCTTCTGCTTTCGTAATCTCCAAGCGTTTAGAGAGGGCCTCCTTCTCGGCATCTTTCATGGTGATCGAGATTGGAGCCATTTTTTTATTGGCAGAGACGATTTTCCATTCTTTTTGAAGATCAACGCCGAGGAAATCATTCAGATTCATCACAGCAATTTCCAGGTTATTTTCCGCGTTCGTCAACTCAGCTTTTGCACCAGCTACGCCCATTTCCGCTTCAAGGACGTCTGTTTTCGCGTTCGTCCCAACATCAAATGCAGCCTTGGCTACTTTCAGTTGTGCTTCAGCACGGTCTAAGCTTTGTTTTTTTAGGTTCACGTCATCTTGAGCGAAAATCAGTTTGTAATAGACATCTTGTGCGCCTAACTTAATTTTTCCTTCTGTAGACTTAACAGCGAGGGCATTCAGCTTCTTGGTCATTTCACTTTGGGCGCTTCTCACATACTTTGCTTGCGCAGCATCTAAGGAATCCAGCATATCTGCCGTCATTTGTGCCGTGCTTCTATAGATGATCGAGTCGTTAATATCTGCATTTTTCGCATCCAAACGAGCATTTTGTAATGTGACGTTGCTTTTCAAGGCTTGTTCAATCGCTTTTTCCAGCGTCAACTCATCTGTTGCGGCAGTATCAGTCGTTGTCGTATTCGTTTTGCCTGCCTCAGCTGCTACTTTATCGGTAGACGCTTGTACAGTCGTAGGTGCCTTTGCTTGATCGGAGCCTGTATTCGCAGATGCTGTCAAAGTTCCTGCGCCAAGGGCTGTTGTTAATAATGCCGCCAAACTGATAGACATCCATTTCTTTTTCGAATATGGAAAATTCACTGACTTCCACTCCTTTATTTTATATTGAGCATAAAATTATTAACCACATTAAATATGTGGTTTGTCCCAAGATCACTATATCACAGAGTTATCCTTCTCACACGCAAAATTATGCCATACCAGCATTTTCATAAGGGAATCATAAGGAACTCCTCCCTTTCCTTTTTTATTCCACAAGCACCACATAGAGTACTACGATTATGTGTCAAAAACATTTCAGTGTTCGCCAACATTTCTTTGGCATGCTATCCTTTTCTTGAGGTGATTGTACGATGCTTACCCAATACAAAACCATCGCTGGCTACGGTGAGGACTATATCGTCATTGAGCGCTCCCGTTTTATCGGATATGCCCAGCGAGTTACCACGGAGGAAGAAGCGACAGCATTTATCGCGATGATCAAAAAGAAGCACTGGGACGCTACCCATAACTGTTCTGCTTTTGTCATCGGTGAAAACGATCAGATTCAGCGCTCAAGCGATGATGGGGAGCCTAGCGGTACGGCGGGCAAGCCGATCCTGGAATGCATCAAGAAAAACGGCGTGAAGGATACGGTCGTAGTCGTCACTCGCTATTTCGGCGGAATCAAGCTTGGGGCCGGTGGACTCGTTCGGGCTTATACAGCTGGAACCGTCACTGCATTGAAGGCTGCAAAGATCGTGGTGCACACGCTGCATCAGACGATCTCTGTCAGCGTGGACTATACGTGGTGGGGCAAGGTCGAGAACGAACTGCGTCTGGGCGAACATCGCGTGAGTGGTACGGATTTTACAGACAAGGTTACCGCGCATGTGCTGATCCCTGAGGGGGAACAGGATGAGTTCGTCGCAAGGATGGTTGATTTGACGAATGGACAAGCTCAGATCGTACTCGGGGAAAAGGAATATGTGGAGGTTCCTGTAGACGCGGTTGGCGATGTAGAAGAAGAGTAATTTTTCCATGAAAAAAGCTGAAGAGGCGATGACCTCTTCAGCTTTTCTTCTATTATATATGGCGAAATATCTCGGCTTACTGCTTAGGCAGTTTTTTGAGTTGGACCATGACACGAATAGTGATGACAGCCATCTCAGCACGAGTCAGGTTGTTTGTTGGTTTGAAGCTGTAGGTTGACTTTTTCTCACCTGGATTATTTATTTCGCCGTTCATCAGCTTCGCCTTGCTGACAGCAAGTACGGATGGAGCTGCATAGTAGCTAACGTCTTTGGCATCTGAGAACATTTTGTTCAAAGCCAGTTTGGAAGCATCGAGTGTGCCCAATTTGAGATTAAGCGCACGTGAGATCATAATTGCAGCTTCTTCGCGAGTAAGATTTTCATCTGGACGGAAGTAGCCAGGTTGTTTTCCACGAATAATCCCAGCACGAGCAGCTGTCTCAATATATTTGTACTCATAATCCCACGAATTGCGATTCGGACGAACATCGGTAAAGGTTGGTTCTAACGGATCACGCTCGTTGCTATCCCGATATGGTCCAGCGTTAATTGGCAGATCCATCGCTTTGACTAGCATCGTTGCAAATTCGCCACGAGTCATGTCACGGTTAGCGCCGAAGCTGCTTCCACTGTATGCTGGCATGATTCCTTTGGCGTACAGCGTCTCAATTGCATCACGAGCGAACTCATGTCCGATGACATCATCGTATGTTTCTCTCGTCTTCATGACCATATAATAACCAAAACCAGCAAACGGCACGGTAACAGTCTTTTTGCTTGTACTCACTACGCCACCAATATTTTTCCATTCATCCCCATTGTGGTAGAAAACGGTCAGGATGTTATTCGCTGCGTTTACAATGGATGGATCGTATTTGATGGTAATTGTACCGCGAAGGCTAGGAACCAGATTGTCTTGCCAACGACTCTTGAAGTCTTCCGCATCGCCTTCATCGAAGTATGGATCACGACCACCCGGGGCTTCTGTATCACCTGCATCTACATAGTACAGGGGACTTGCATAGTTGAAGTTTGCTTCCAGTACCAGTCGTTCTTCCAGATTATCCTCGTCGATGGATATTTGTCCTGTTGTCCGGTCTGCCATACCGAAGTATAGAGGTACATCGACAAAAATATCTCCGCTTGGATTCTTCACTTCTTGACCAGCACGGCTATCATCTGGCGACAGCAATACGGTACCTTTCGGGAACTTCAGCTCAAATTGCTTATCAAACACACTGAAAGCAGTTTTCTTTCCTAATACATCGCGATATTCTGCACCATTTACAGTTGAGCTCGCATTGTAGATCTTGATTTCGTCTTTATAGGTGCTATCGCCTACCACAACCGAGAATTTAATTGTGTTTAGACCTTTTTTAAGCGGAACAGTAGATGTAAACACATAATAAGTCTCTGGTATGGTCTTGCCCTGCTTGTCATCGTAATAGAAGTCAGGGTTGCTTGTATTGGTCACTTTTGCTTCTGTTTTTCCGAACAGTACTTTGTCTGCATTTTCCGCAAACACTTTCACAACTGCACTGTTACTATTTACAATCACGTATGGATCGCTTTCTTTTGCTTTTACTGGGGATAGAACTTCCCAGCTGGAATATTTCTGATCGATGTTGATGTCATAGCGAATGACAGTACCATTGTCATCTTCAGCTACGATGGTGTAGACCGTTGTTCCACCCTTTTTCAAAGTCAGAGGGAAAAGGGCCAGCTTCTGTTCCTGTGCCTTAGCATCAGTCACGGCATCTTGTACCTCTTCAACTAGATCACCATATTTCTTCGTGTTCATCTTCCCTTCAAATCGGGAACGGGACTGTGAATCAATGTTTGTCTCGTCAAACAAGTCTTCCAAATCATTATTCAACGATGCTTCCAGGCGCGCTTTTACGTATTCCTGGTTTGTCGTATCTTGGTCCCAATCTCCACTCTTGTAGCGGAAATCATTGATCCGTTTTCCGTTCTTTTCGATGTAGACATGTGTTGCATCATTTACTGTAAAGCTCAAGTTGGTTAAGAAGTTGGCGCCTGTTTTATAGGATGCATCTCCAGCTTTCTTGGTCAGCTCTTCAGTATCACCATTGGAGATGATCTCCAGCTTTACATCCTCTACAGATGGCGTCTTGGATGAGTTGTAGGAAACGTTATAGGTGAATACTGTTTTTGGATCATCTTTCAAGGTGATTTTCAGGACGTTATTGCCTTTTTTATAAGCGAGCTGATCTTTAGCGATAAGAAAGGTACCTTTGTTTGTATCGATATCAGAAATAGTGATATTCGCACCATTTAAGGTTGCCTCAATATTACTTGACGTACCGCCCTTCAAAACATAGTTATACACTTTCCCGTCGAGATTACGGATGTCATTCTCGCTCTTTACTTGATATCCATCTTCAAAGCTGCGTACCTGTCCAGTTGCATCTACATAGGTGATTTGAGCAAATGGGGTAATGCGAATATCCAGGGTGTAAGTAGCAGAGCCTGTTCCACCAGGATATCCAATTACTAATTTCCCCTGACCCTGTGGCAACTTTTTCAAGGTAAGTGTAAATCCATCAGTAGCTGACGCAATCACATAGTCAACTCCAGAAGTCAACGTCTGCCCGTTATACGTAATGGTTGAATTTGCAGGAGTCGGAATATTTTGCGTGACTGCCTTCAACTCCAACGGTGAAGTAACAATGATATTCGTAGCCGTCGGAGACAATGCTTGTGCATTTGCCAAATTTATCACTTGTGAAATGTTTGGCTTGGAGTTATCCAAGTATTTGAATTCGTACTCGTAGTTTGCGACATTAATAAAGCCCGATGGAGACGTTATTGTATTATCCGATGCCTTTGTCAGATATTGGTAACTCAAAGATACTTTGTACGTTTTTCCATCTTGGAATACTCCAGCAGGTACCGCCAAAGAAACCGCATATTCGGTAAAGCCGCTTTGCGGATTACCGATCGGCGTAAAGGTTACTCCGTTTCCACTCTTGTATTCAGTCTTACTTCCGCCTTCAGAAATCGTGACCTTGAATTCCTGGAACTGTTGCGTACCAGCAATATCTACGAATTTCAAAAGTGCCGCACCATTCAAAGTCATCGCTGGAGAATACGTTGAACCTGTTACCGTAGATAGCTGGTTAGGCTGCAGCGCCACTCCACCCAACGTTACTTTGTAATACTGATCAGAGCTTCCAGATGATGTAGTGGTGACCAACAGCTTGCGGACGAATGTTCCCACTTCTTTATTTTGGTTAAATACTCTGATTTCCAAGGTATTTTCTCCAAGCTGCGATGGTACACTCAACCCAAAAGATCCAGTGCGGTTCACCTGCGATTTGACCACATCACCTGTACGCAAGTTTTTCACTTCAACGGTATCCGCATTGAGCGCTTTCCCGTCCACATTCAAATTCAGACGGTTAACCGATGGAACCGTGATATAGGTCGGATTTGTGTTGACATTCGGATCGTTCAGCGGTGTATCATTTACTTTCAAATCACTGACAAGTGGTGTGTTATTGTATTGCACAAAGAACTGGTAATGCTCTTTCGTTACATTTCCTACCTTTTCGTAGAAAGCGATCTGGTTCAGACCAGGCTTCAAGCCGATGTTGCTAAATGTAAAGGTGCTACCATTAATTGCTGGCGCTGTATTGGCCAAGTCTTGAACGGTGGTGCCGTTGTTCGTGATCAACTTCAGTCTCAAGCTACTTCCTGTTACTCCACTACCATACGTACCAACCAATGTAATCGTAGAGTCTCCATAAATCACTGGGGTATAAGCTGTCGTTCCTCCAGAGAAGTTGGTAATGGAAATTGGGCTATTTTGCGAGTTGTACTCGTAATAGATAATGTCACGTTCGCCTGTATTTGGCGCATACAACTGAACAGCATTCAAACCTGGGGATAAATCAATATCTGGCAAAGTGCCTCCAGGGCCGTTTACTGTTCGAACAGTGACTCCATTTACTTGAACTTCTACAGCCTGAGTCTTATCCACTGCAACTGTAACATCATACTGGTATTTCAAATTAGATACTGTTCGGTTTGTTACTTTAATAGGGTCACTTTGATGCTCACCTTGCCCTGAGTTCAAAAATGTTAGCTTTCCTAATCCAGGAGCAGAAGGGTTTGGTGTGTACTGAAAGAAAATATCTGCTGTATCGTTCGTTGGATCAAGTGTTACTTTTGGCCTCACAGTTACTTTTGTAACTGCTCCACTGCTATTCAATTGAAAATCTGGCAGTGTAATTTTGTCGTTTGCGAATAATTGATTGTTCACAAGTGGAACATTATCAACTAGTACATCAACGCCTTGACCGTTTTTGGAGATATCCTTGTAAGTAAGCACGACTCCATGTACCAATTTGGAAATGGTCTTGATCGGCGTGCTATAGATTTTACCATCCCCACTTCCTGACGCAAGATAGCCAGAAGGCGTCTGAATACCTGTCGTATTGTTCCAGTTGGAACCTAGAGCCGCAGAAGCTGGCGCTGCTGGCAACATACCTGTAACAATTAACATCATCGTCAGGCACATGACCAGCCAACGACGGAATTGTTGATAGGACTTATTCATATTTTCACCTCTCCGTTTGTTTTTGAAGCCTCTTATGTGTCCCACACTTGTAATGGGACAATGTAATTCTCCCTATCTTTATCGGACAATTCCCTTCTGCACTTAAGTGTTTCCCCCTAAATATTGGCGAAAAAAAGCCCTAGCACCATTAGATGCTAGGGTTCTGTTGATTTTTAGTTCGTCCGACGCTGTTGCTCGGTCTGTTTAATTTTGATCCGTCGATACGCATTAATCAGTGGACGGTGACGGCGGCTAACAAGTCCAACGATCTCCGTTCCGAGATGAATGACAATCAGCAGCGCGACCATGACAATAATCGTAGTCCACTTTGTCGTCTTCGTCAGCAGGATCGCCATCGTCCCGAAGAAAATGCTGATCGAGTAAATCGTGAGTACAGTCGAGCGGTGCGACAGACCCATGTTCAGCAAACAGTGATGCAAATGCCCTTTGTCTGGGCTCGAAATCGGCTTTTTGTTCACGATCCTGCGCACGATGGCGAAGAACGTATCCCAGAGCGGTACACCCAGCACGACGATTGGAATGATAAAAGAAACGAACAACGCTTCTTTAAATCCCATGATGGATAGTGCAGCTAGGTTGAACCCCAAGAAAAGCGAACCGGTGTCGCCCATGAACAGACGAGCCGGATGAAAGTTAAAGTAGAGAAAGCCCAGGATCGCTCCAAGGAGCACGAAACAGTAGGCCGATACCTTGTAATCATCCATCAACAAGGCCATGACACCCATAGTCCCTGCAGCAATTGCTGACACACCTGCCGACAAACCATCGAGACCGTCAATCAGGTTCACTGCATTGGTTACACCGACAATCCAAAACATCGTGATCGGAATCGCGAGCCAGACAAGCCAGCCACTGCTAAAATCAATGCTTCCGCTATACGGCAGATTCACGACGCCGATCTTCAAGCCAAAAGGTATGACGACAATCGCTGTTGCGACTAGCTGTCCGAGCAGCTTCCATTTTGGCGAGAGCTGGTATTTGTCATCGAGCATGCCGACGACCATAACAATCGTACTTCCGATGAAAATTCCCAGCATTTCCGACATGCTTGTATGCGGGACAAATAGGAAGAACGCAACCAGATAGCCGATATAAATTGCCAAGCCACCCATACGTGGCATGATTCGCGTGTGTACCTTGCGCTGGTTCGGAGCATCCACTGCTCCAACTTTTACAGCCAGGTTTTTTACATATGGTGTTGCAATAAACGATATGATCAGCGAAGTCAGAAATCCGAGGATTAGTGTAGACATCGACTGTTCTCCTCTCTACGGATGCATCTAGGAACGGCTACTCCATTTTTCTTTCAGTACGGTTAGAACAAACCGAGGAATAGCCAGTTGACGCTTCCAGCGGGAAGGCTCAGAAGCAAGTCGATAAAACCATTCCAAATGCAGTTTTTGCCAAATCTCGGGAGCGCGCTTCACTTTCCCGGAAATGACGTCAAAGCTTCCGCCTACCCCCATCATCAGGGAGGCATTTAACTGATCGCGATACTTCGCCATCCATTCGTCTTGTCTGGGTGCACCCAGCGCGACGAACAGGAGCTGCGGTTTCGCTTCGGCAATTTCCTGTACAATTTGAGCTTCTTCCTCTGGGCGAAAATAGCCATCCCGACATCCGACGATTCGGGCGTTCGGGTAACGAGCACTCAGTTTGTCTTTTGCCAAATGAATGACATCTGGCTTGGCGCCGAGTAAATAAACGCCCCACTGATGCTGATCGGCTTTCGCCATGAGCGCTTCCAGAAGCTCCACACCGGTAACGCGCTCATAAATCGGCTGATTAGTCCATTTAGCAGCGTACACGATTCCGATTCCGTCTGGAACGACATAGGCTTGTTCTACAATAGAACGAAAAGCGCGATTCTCTCTCGCTACCATGACGATTTCCGGATTGGCTGTCACCACGTGGGTCTTTTGACCGCCTTGTATGCGCTCCGTTATATGATCGACAGTCTCACGAAAACCGCGAGTCGTAAATGGCACATCTAATATGGTTGCGACCTGTTTGGTCATTTCTTCACCTTCAAGTGCTTGTTTTTAAAACAATGTTTAAAAAGTCGTCTTTTCAGCACCGAGAAAATGGCGAGAACCTGAAGAAGGAGGAGCGGAGTGTAGGGGACCTACATGAGCACCGGACTTCGATGGTGAACGCCAGTTTCGATGTCGAATAAGCATTCATAACTTACTTCGTGATCAAAAGATGACTTTTTAAACTACCTTCTCATGCATGGAGTTGCCCATTAGCCATTCTACCCGAAAAGAAAGGCACATTCAAGATGATCATGAATGTGCCTTATTTCCTGCCGTCAGGGCAAACATTAATCCACCCTCTGCTACTACTTTCCCATTTACCAGTGCTTTTCCATGCCCTTTGCCGACCGTACCACGTACACGAGTAAGCTCAACCTCTAGTACCAGTGTATCTCCCGGCTTCACCTGATCTTTGAAACGGAATTCATCAATGCCTGCAAACAGTCCGATTTTTCCTTGATGTTCCTCCATGCTGAGCATCGCTACTGCTCCAACCTGTGCCAACGCTTCCACAATAAGGACGCCAGGCATGACTGGATAACCAGGAAAATGGCCTTGGAAATACGGTTCATTTACCGTTACATTTTTAATTCCAACTGCTCTTTTTCCTAACTCCAGCTCTTCAATTTTGTCTATCAACAAAAACGGGTAACGGTGCGGGATGATTTCCTGAATTTGCATAATATCCAAAGGCGCTTTGATTTCCATTATGTATCGCTCCATTTCCATACTTAACTAGACTTGTCTATGCATGAATACCCTTTAACTGACGAAACAATATACATAACTCCCGCCCCAGTTAAACGGACAAGCGGGATTAAGATAAAAGGGGCACTTCCTCCCAAAAAGCGGAAGTGCTCTTTTTCAACGTGCAGGAACACTTACACGCGGTTCAATAGTCGAGCCTTTGCCAGATAAATCGCACTCGCAATAAATGAGAACGCTATAACCGACCAAAGTATCGCTTCACTGTACTCATAACGGTACATCACGAGCGGAATGACCAGATACAAAAGAACGGTGGTCAGCTTGCCATAGGCATTTGCTGGGACAGTTTTTTTGCCACGGAAATGATAAACAGCTCCTGTTACTATCATGGCCAGATCGCGCACAAAGAAAAACAGGGCGGCCCATACACTGATTCGATCCGTCAAAAATAATGAGGCGATGACCGCCAGCATCATTAATTTATCTGCCAGAGGATCTAACATCATTCCGATGGTGGTCACAAGCTTATGCTTCCGCGCGATGTACCCGTCCGCAACATCGGTCACTCCCGCCAAAATCAAAATGCCTAAAGCGATTTCAACATGATACGGAAACTCCGAAAAAAAGACATACAGGTACAAAGGGATGAGCACGATGCGAAAGATCGTAAGCAAATTAGGAAGATTCACGGACATCATCCCTCCGTATTCAAATCGTCACTTCCTTTTTCAACCACTCGACCTATTATACTCTGTGGACAAACACCACAACAAGTCCTCGAAAAAATAGGAGCCCCAACCATAGGTTCGGGCTTGTCCAGCTTCGTTTTTACGTATCTTCAAACATTAAATCCCACATATGTTTGTAGGTACCTGGATCGAATACATCAGACATCGGCTTCTTGCCAACCCCTCCGTATCCGATCATCAGACCAATGACCAGTGAGAAAAACAGCAGGAGTGGGACCAGCACCATCTTGGCAACTCTCAGCCGCCAATTTTTGCCGCTCCGTTCCCGCTCTCTTACTTTTGACTTAACCTCTTCGGTCTGACGCGGGAAACGTTTGCTCTTCCCTTGTTCCATGCTCCTCTCCTCCGTCATGTTGAAATGATATGGGTTTATCTGCTTCTCAGTTGGTTGGCAATGCCCATCATTTGATCACTGATGCCGATTGCACGTGAGTTCAATTGATACGCACGTTGAATGTTCACCAGTTGGGACATTTCCTCTGTCATGCTGACGTTAGATGATTCGAGAGCACCTTGACGCAATGTTACACCATTATCATAGGCACTGGTATATTTACTTTGCGGTCCTGCCCGGAAAGCCAATTCGGCATCAAACAGATTCTCACCGACTTGCTTTAACTGATCAGGGTTCTCTACATCCCATACACCAATTTTTACAGGTGCTGGCATTCCGTCCGCACTGAAAGTACCATCAGGAGAAATCGAGATGTTTTTTACTGGCTCCGGGAATACGATATTCGTGCCACTATCATCTGTCAGAATATGGCCAGAAGATGTGTGCAATACGTACCCATTCTCATCATTATCAAAACTCAGCTTAAAGGAACCATCACGCGTAAAGCGACTTTCTTCATCCACGGTGATGTTATTCGCATCTTTGATTTTACGAGTGACCAAAAAATAGCCATCTCCTTCAATCAAAACATCTGTTGGCACATCTGTCTGCTTGAGACTACCTTGTCCGAGATCCAGCTTGGTCATGCCGAGACGCGCTCCACTACCGATTCTTATCCCCATTGGTGTATTACGATTTTGGTTGTCCGCTGCCGGCTGCTCATTCATTGAGTCTGTGAGAAGCTCGGAAAACGATGCGACCCTGCGCTTGTACCCAATCGTATCAATGTTCGACAGGTTGTTGGCTGTATTGTCCAACGCTTGCTGAATACCGCGCATAGCTGATGTAGAAATATTAAGCGACTGCATCCTTCCTACCTCCTATTATCCATTAACCCGACCAATTTCATTAGCAGCCTTTTCCAGCGTACCGTCAATCGTGGTAATCACCCGTTGGTTCGCTTCATAGGCGCGAAGCACACTCATCATACTCGTCATGGTTTGGGCTGGGTCTACATTCGATCGTTCACGCCAGCCCTGTTGTGTACCGAAACGTCCTACGACCATAGGGGTATTGTACGTACCTGCTGTTATAGCAGCCTGATCGTTGGCTTCTGCCAAATCAATCCCTTCTACCGCTATGTCGCCTTCAAATCGGAAAACATTCGTTCCTTCCCGTACAAGCTTCTGCGGATCGGTTACCACTGCAAGTCCCAATCTAGCATGAGTAGGAAGCGCCGTATACTGTTCTGCTTTTGTGATTGGATCAATGGTAACTTGCATCAATTCGCCACGCTCGGAAATTTTCAGGTTTTGACCGACATTGGTACCGAGTGTGGGATCGTGGTTGATTCGAATCGCCTGATTAGAGCTATCCAGCACATAATATCCTTCCGCTGTCACCAGGTACCCGTCCGAATTCACGCTCCAGTTACCATTTCTCGTATAGCGGATATCCTCTTGCTGTGCTGGCTGTGCCAAATTTGCTTGTTCAATCCGCGCCACACTGTAAAACAACCGCCGCTCATTGCCATTCTGATCTGGCTGGATATTGTCCATCAACGCAAGATCATACGGATTGCGTGTCTCTTCAATATCCCCCTGCGCAAAATTCGGTAGCGCCTCCGACATGTATACCCCTGTGTTTAAACGCCCGATAATGGCAGGCTGTCCAGGCATAGTAGGGATGCCCGGAACATCCAGTCCTTCCTTATCATTCATGCGGGAGAGCAATTGCTCCGGAAATGCACGCATGACACCCACGTCCTGTTTGAACCCGGGTGTATTGATATTTGCTAAATTGTTCGCCAGCGATTCTTGCCTGTTTTGCAAAGCCAGCATGCCAGATGCAGACGTATACAAGCCTCTGATCACGTAAATCTTACCCCCTGAATAATCGCTTATTCGAGTGAGCCGGCATCTTGTCCAAATAGTCCAGCATCATTCCTGTTCCTTTTGCAACGCACATCATTGGCTCGTCCGCTACCAGCACAGGAACCTTCAGCTCCTCTGCCAGAATCTCGTCAATACCGTGCAATAATGCGCCGCCACCGGTCAGGAAAACACCCTTATCAATTATATCGGCAGAAAGCTCCGGAGGTGTTCGTTCTAAAACAGATTTTGAAGCTTGTACAATCGCACTCACCGACTCAGCCAGGGCTTCCTGGACTTCAGTGGAGCGAATGGTAATCGTTTGCGGCAAGCCGCTTACCATGTCTCGACCCCGAATGTCCATTTCGTCCTGGCGTCCGCCGGATACGGTTCCAATCTGAACCTTGATATCTTCAGCCGTACGCTCTCCAATTAGCAATTTGTATTTATTTTTTATGTAACGCATAATAGCCACATCGAATGTATCGCCTGCTATTTTAATGGAGGAAGACGTAACAATATCGCCCATCGACAATACCGCTACATCGGTCGTTCCCCCACCGATATCCACTACCATATTACCGGACGGCTGAAAAATGTCCATACCTGCCCCAACTGCGGCAACTTTCGGTTCTTCTTCGATAAATACTTCTCTTGCTCCACCGCTGCGCTCAGCCGCTTCACGAATTGCCTTTTGCTCAACCGAGGTGATGTTGGTCGGGCAGCAAATCAAAATACGCGGACGGGCAAACATGCTCTTTCCACCAATTTTGTTTAAGAAGTGCTTCAGCATGGCCTCTGTGATTTCAAAATCCGCGATAACCCCTTCTCGCAAAGGTCGGATCGCTACGATATTTCCCGGGGTGCGGCCTACCATGCGATAGGCTTCATTTCCTACGGCCAAAACTTTTCTGGTTTTACTATCTATTGCCACGACAGATGGTTCGTCTAGGACAATTCCCTTGCCTTTTACAAAAACCAAGACATTGGCCGTGCCCAAGTCGATTCCGATATCTTTGCCAAACATGAAAGGTCCTCCCTGATTACCAGTTACATTTCTACCTAATATCATAGGCTCTTCTACGTGAGAGGACAAGGAAATTCTTTCTTACACACTCTCCTCCTGTTCTACTCGTACTTTTTTACTACGTCGTTTGTACTTAATTTTGGTCGCTTCGCCCCCCCGAAGATGTCTGATGGCTTTGTGATATTCCAAAATTTCCTTAACCTGGTTCGCCAACTCTGGATTTATCTCAGGTAGCCGCTCAGTCAAGTCCTTGTGCACAGTACTTTTCGAAACACCGAACTCTTTGGCGATCATCCGAACCGTATTTCTTGTCTCTACAATATATCGGCCGATTTTGATGGTCCGCTCTTTGATGTAGTCGTGCACATTACTCGCCTCCTCGTATCTACATTGTCTGATACAATATATGGGTGCGTAGGGACACATATTCTACGTTTCCAAGCCTGACAAGCCAGCACGGCCGCATCTTTTTTCAACAGTTTGTACTACATGCAAAAAAACACCTGCAATTGTTGTTGTTTGCAGGTGTTTTTCTACATTCATTGGTTATTGATTTTTTACTTCCGTATCAGCCTGAATCAAGTATTGCTCTGGATTGACAGGCTTGTTATCGATGCGAACTTCAAAGTGAAGATGTGCGCCAGCGTCTTTTTCAAGGGTGTTGCGTCCAGCAGACCCGATTACTTGACCTTCTGTCACTTCATCGCCTGGTTTGACTGTAACGCTTTCCATACTTTGATATACCGTAATCATTTTGCCTGCGTGCTCAATCTCAATCTCGTTGCCGACAAGTGGATCGTTCACCACTTTTACTACTTTACCTGCAAGAGCTGCGATGACATCAAAGCCCTTTCCATCCGTGGATACGAGGTCAATACCTGTGTGCGGATAAAAGGTGTTGTCGAAGCTCACCAATGCTTTTTGCTGATTTTCCTTGGAGGCTTTCTCATCGTAGTAGTTCATGCCCACATTGTACTGTACGCCTTTTCCTACTGGCCAAGCGAGTGGTTGTACGCCACTTGTAGCAGGTACCGCTTCTTCGTTTTGCGGTGTAGTCGTCTCAGGAGCTGTAGGAGTTGTCACTGCCACGCCATCTGTGCCATTCGTCATTTTGGATACCGTGTCCATGACATTGCCCTGATACCACATCACAAAAGCGAGAATGATTGCTGCGGTGCCGATGTAGATTGCAGGAAACGCCCATTTCTTGCCCAAAAATTTTTTCCAAGAACTTGCCTTCTTGAATGGAATCGGTTGATTTTGATTTTTTTGATCTTCCATTTTATTCATCACCTCATCCCTCAGTATCGCCAGAATTTTGGCGTATAAACCTGAGAGAGTAGGGAAAAGTAAAAATTTGCTTTTCTTTTAGGCTGGGATTACTCTTTTATACTCTTGTAGACTAATTCCTTGATAGAAGTGTTTGACGATTTGCTCCGCACTTTTGCCGCTTTTGGCCATTCCATTTGCTCCCCACTGGCTCATCCCGACACCATGACCGTACCCTTTGGTCGTAATGAAGACCTGATTGCCACGCAAGTCCAACGTAAAGGAGGAAGAATTCAAATTCAGCTTTTCACGAAACTCTCGTCCAGTAAATTCCTTGCCGCCAATGCTGATGGTTCCTACGCGGTTTCCGGTTGTACGCGACTCGATCCGATACCAGGAACCACTGGTAGAAGCCTCCTGTGTGAGCTTGACGCCCAAATTCTTTTCTAGCTCCACTGTGGACAGGACGACCGTTTCCTCATAACGAGGGGACTGAATATCCCAAGGACTCGCAACGCTCTTCAAATAAGGAATGGGCTTTTCCCAATATTCATCCGAGTTCTCTGTAAAACCATTACTGGTGGAAAAAAACGTCGCGTCAATGGGCTCGTTCTGGTAGGTCAAGATCACCCCTGCTGTCGCCATAACTGCTTGCTGGATGCGTTTGTTTTTCCATTCATACTGGTCTCCCCAACGTTCACGCCGTTGCTTTTCATCCATATAGACTTGATGCTGCACCGTATCCAAGACCTGACCGCCTGATGGCACATCATCAAACTTGCCCTCTTTTAAACGGCGCACGATATAGGTCCTGGCCGCTAACGCCTGTGCTTTTAAAGCCTCCAGCTCAAACTCGGCTGGCATTTCCGCCGCTACGACTCCCGTAATATACGTTTCTAGCGGTAATGTTTCCACGGCCTTCTTTTCTGTACGGTACACCTTAACCGGAAGAGTGGAAGCGGACTCCTTCATCGCAGGTATGGCAGGCTCCGGGACGGCCACAGTAGGCTGACTGACAGGGCTTATTTCTGGTGAAAACCAAAAGACCAGAGCAGCAGGCATCAGGACGAGCAAGATCGGCAAAGCGATAAACCACATGAGTAGATAGCGTTTCATGCAAGAGATCCTCCCCGTTACGTACTAGACACGAAAAGTCTTAAATAACCTACTAAAGTCTATGTCCTGCAACAGAGCGGTAGAACGAGAGAATGAGAGAGTCGAGAGAACGAAAAAAAGACCCCCTGCATACGCAGAGAATCTTTCGTTTTTGCCATATGGTTGACGCATTTATCAAGCAAAATTAGGAGAGAAGCTTACTTTGATGGTTTCGGAAACTGCTTTTTCACGAGCTGGAACCACGCGTTCTACATCTGCTCCCAAAGCCAGCAGCTTTTCCGTAAAGTTCACGTAGCCACGGTCAATATGGTGCAGGGCAGAAACCTCAGTCTCTCCCTCAGATACAAGCCCAGCCAGTACAAGTGCTGCACCCGCACGCAAGTCAGTTGCTGCTACCTTGCTGCCTGTCAGCTTAGAACCGCCTTCGACGATGGCACTGCGGCCTTCGATCTTGATGTTAGCATTCATGCGACGGAACTCTTCCACGTGCATGAAGCGGTTCTCAAATACTGTTTCGGTCACAATGCTCGTTCCTTCTGAAACAAGCAAAAGCGCCATCATTTGCGACTGCATATCCGTCGGGAAGCCTGGGTATGGCAGCGTTTTGAGGTCAACTGCTTTCAGTGGGCCTGTGCGGCGTACACGAATGCCGTTTTCTTGCTCCTCAATGTCCACGCCCATTTCACGAAGCTTGGCGGTCACGGATTTGAGATGATCGCAAATCGCACCTTCCACAAAGACATCCCCACCGGTAATCGCTGCAGCCACCATGAAAGTACCTGCTTCAATGCGGTCAGGAATGACACAATGTGTGCAGCCCTTCATCTTTTCCACGCCTTCGATGCGGATCGAACCTGTACCCGCACCGCGGATTTTTGCTCCCATTCTGTTCAGGAAGTTCGCCAAATCAACGATCTCCGGCTCTTCTGCCGCATTTTCGATCAATGTGGTTCCCTCTGCCAAAGCAGCGGCCATCATAATATTTTCTGTTGCACCAACGCTAGCGATATCCAGGTAGATTTTCGCACCCTTCAATCGTCCTTCTACCGTCGCTTCAATAAACCCTTGTCCAATTTCGATTTTGGCTCCCATAGCCTCAAACCCTTTTAGGTGCTGGTCGATCGGGCGTGTACCAATAGCACATCCACCCGGAAGAGCGACACGAGCTTGTCCTTTTCTGGCTAAAAGCGGCCCCATCACGAGAAAAGATGCGCGCATTTTGCGGACCAGTTCATAGGACGCTTCTACACTCGTAAGCTTGGAAGCATCGATCGTCAGCACTTCATGATCATATGTAAGGGAGATTCCCATCGATTTCAAAAGGTCGCATATCGTCCGGACATCGTCGAGGCCTGGTACGTCTGAGATGACGCAAGTCCCTTCTTCTGCCAAGATAGATGCTGCAATAATAGGGAGTACGGCATTTTTGGCGCCAGATACTTTTACATTTCCAGCCAATGCCTTACCACCACGGACAATAATTTTATCCAATGTGTACCCCTCCGCGTGCTAATATTCCACAGTGATGATTGGTGTACCTACCGTAATCCATGTTCCAGAATGGCTGTCACGATGAGTAGCCACCTGTAGATTCATCTTTTGACCGTTTAACGCGATGAATGATTCCCACATAGGGGTATACCCTGAAATGCTGACAACCGTCTCATCTTGCAAACGTTCTAATTCTGTTGCCTGGAGAGTACCAAAAATCGACAATATTTTACCCTCCTGTTGGTCAACACCCATCTTAACATTGTACAATCCGCGAATACAAGTGCTAATTTGCGGAATAAAGTCGGCGCTTTGCAGGGCATTCATGAAGGTTTCCTGTACTTGTCCAATATATAGTAGCGAATCACGGTTTCCAGATAACTGAAGTACTAGATATACAGAAAATGCTCCATTTTTAGGCACTCCTGTCACCTCGTAGCTCAGATCCACGCCGTTTTGTGTGTATGTAGTCCTATATGCGAGTATGTTGTGTTTACGCGATTGTTCGCTTGGGGAAAACGGAATCTCAAGTTGTTGTGCCCATTTCGTCGCCAACTCTTTTACTTGTTCAGGAAGCAGGCCTTCTCCCATCGCCGTACGCATACGTACCTGAACCGATACACCCGTTGCGCCCGACTCTTCTAGTACTTCCATCATTTCTGTCACAACCGGCTTTTCTTCCTTTGCTTCTGCAGGCATCCAATACACGGCCCCCATCACGAGCAATAGAGCCAGCACGCACCAACCAGACCATTTCCCCATTGATATCCTCTCCTATGCTTACATGTATCTCTTTGTACTTCTCATTTTGTACATGTAGCTGGGTGGATATACCAGCGAATCGTCGTCTTTGGGTATTTAGTTGAACAAATTCCCAAATGTCAGGGACCAGCCCAAGTAATCAAGGAAAAAGCGGGACAGTTCATATCCAATCACAATGGAAAGAATAATTTGCAACAGCTTCGCTTGAGCACCATTTGGTTTTTTCAAAATCTTATCAAAGCGAAAGGATTGCAACGCCCACCAAGCGAGCCCAATAAACGCAATCGATAAAATGATGCTCAACAAGCCATATACTTCTTGTGACATGCTCGTTACCTCCTCATTGCCCAACCGAGAATCATAGAAAAAGGACGGCCCGATCACGAGCCATCCCTTCTATTGTACCTGAAGTGCTATTCAGTTACGAGTATCACTGAGAGCTGGGAGAGAGCATGTTCCCAAAATCAAAGGACGGATTGAAATGAATCTGGATATAGTCGGTGACCAGACCAGGGAAAGCACCGAAGAATACGGTAGCGATTGCCATGATGAGAATAAACGTCCAAATGCCTTTTGGCACAACCATCGGTGCTTCAGTCGTCCCAGGACGCATGTACATTTGACGAATAATCCCAAAGTAGTAGTAGTAGGAAATGACGCTGGTGATGATCATAATTGCCGCCAGCCAGTAGTTTTCTACCACTAATGTACCCATGAACAGATAGAACTTCCCGAAGAAGCCAACCGTAATCGGGATACCCGCCAGGGACAAGAGGAAGATGCTCATCGCAATGGCCATCACTGGTGATCGATGATACAATCCGGCGAATCCTTTCAAATCCTCTGTCTCTTGCTCACGAGATACAACCATAATCACAGCGAAAGCCCCAAAGCTGACCAGCAAATAACCGAACAGATAGAAGATTACCTCGCTGAAAAAGAGAGAGGTCGGCGGTACAAACGGCACGAGCAAATAGCCCGCTTGCGCAATACCTGAATAAGCCATCATACGCTTGACGTTTGTCTGCCTGAGCGCCATCGTGTTCCCGATAATCATCGAGGCGGCTGCCATCAGCCCCAGATAGAGGCTTCCCTCTTCGAAAAAGAACCGTCCTGATCCCGTTCCATCGGAAACGTTGAAAAACGAGATCATCATCACGCGAAAGATCAGCGCGAAACCTGCTGCTTTTGACACAACTGCTAGGAAAGCAGTGACTGGGGTAGGAGCACCCTGATAAACATCTGGCGCCCACATGTGGTTAGGCGCTGCAGATATTTTGAATGCAAGACCTACTGCGAGAAACGCAAACGCCGTATAGACGAGGAACTGATAGCCCGCCATTCCCGCTTCTGCCAACCGGAATGAGATTTCATAAATATGTGTGGTTCCCGCGAGTCCGTATACGTACGACATCCCGAACAGGAGCACAGCCGTGGCAATACTTCCCGAAACGACGTATTTGAACGCCGACTCGTTGGAAAGCCGCGATTTTTTTCGCAATCCGACCAGTACATAGGACGAGAGAGACAATAGCTCCAGTCCAACGAACAAGGTAATTAAGTCAGCCGACGAAGCCATGACCATAGCCCCGAGAAGCCCGGTCAGCAGCAAATAGTAGTACTCGCCTCTGTGCTGGACTTCTCCTGCTTTCAGATAGGACAGCGAGATGAGAATGGCGAAAGCTGTCCCTGCCAGGAAAATCAGCTTGAACGCATTACCGTAATCATCGATTCGGATCATGTCGATCATGTAGCTGTATGGCTTATCGAGAGCATTCATATTGATAATCACAAAGATCGCCGCTATGACCGTTCCCAGGAAGGATAGCCAACCAATGACCTGCTTGCCAAGGCGCTTGCCCGCAAAAAGATCCAGCAGTGATAAAAAGGTAGCAAAGCCAAGAATGATAAACTCGGGCAGAAGGTAGCTCCAGTCATATGAGAAAATATCTTTAACCTCCATGGATTACCCTCCTATTCCCGTTACGATAGGTACGATCGTTTTCAGCGCCTGCTGCATCGGATTCCCCAGAACTGCCGGATAAACCCCAATGAGAATAATACATCCCAATAGGACTACCATCGGAATGACCTCCATCGGCTGTGCATCAGCAAGTCCTGTACATCTACCCGGAGTAGGGCCAAAAGTCGTTTTCAAGATCGCTCTGAGTAAATAAACCGCGGTGAGGACAATCCCGATCGCTCCCACTGCTGCCATTACTGGCAAACGACCAAACAGACCGAGGAAGGCAAAGAACTCACTAATGAATCCGGACATGCCCGGAAGTCCGAGTGAAGCCATCCCGCCTGCCAATAGCACGCCGCTGACAAACGGCATGGATTTGGCTAAACCGCCCAAATCGTCGAGCATCGATGTCTGCGTCCGATCCCAAATGACACCGATCAAGAAGAAGAGCAATGCTGAGATAAAGCCGTGCGATACCACCTGGAACATCGCGCCCTGAAATCCGATCGTGTTCATCGATGCGAAACCGAGCAAGACGATACCCATATGGCTGATACTGGAGTAAGCCAGCACCATTTTTAAATCCTTTTGTACGAAGGCCAACACAGCCCCATACAAAATGTTGATAATCCCCAAAACGGCTATCCACGTAGAGAAGTCATAGGCCTGCTCTGGGAAAAAACCGATTCCCATCCGCAAAAGACCGTACGCCCCCATCTTCAGCAAAATACCGGAGTGAATCATGACGATAGAAGGTGGAGCCTGTACGTGAACGCGTAGCATCCACGTATGGAACGGAAATACTGGCAGCTTGATCGCAAAAGCGATAAATAGCACTAGGAAGATGCCAAAACGCATTTCCGGCGTAAGGATTTCGGTTATCGGATGCCCTGGTGTCGTCAGGATCGCCGTGATTTCATCGATATTGAGCGTCCGCATGATGACAAAGATCACAATAAAAGCCAGTAGCATGATCCCTGAACCGATTCCGTTATACAACAGGAATTTGTTCGCTGCTTGTTCGCGCTCTCCATATCCCCAAATCCCGATGAGGAAGTACATCGGTACGAGTGTCAGCTCAAAGAAAATGAAGAACAGAAACAGATTGTCTGCAGCAAAGACTCCCAACATACCAATCAACAGCAGGTGAAACAGGATAAAATACTCCTTCTGCCTCTTCTTGATCTGCCACGAAGCAATTGCTGCGAGGGTACCGATAATCGCCGTCAGCAAAATCAATGGCATCGAAATACCATCTATACCGAGTTCATAGTTGATCTCAAAAGCAAAGACTGTTCCAGCCTGAGCCATTCCAATCGGAATCGAAATCCAACTGTGCTTTTCTACGAACTGCAGATTGGCTGTCTCGTAATTAAACATGCCGAACATCCAACCTGCCAAAATAAGTGCCGGCAACGTTCCATAAATCCCGACCTGCTTGATCACACCTGCATGTCGACTGGGGATAAAAGCCATGACGATAATCGCCAGCAGCGGAGAGAACACCAGTGATGACAAAAGGATATTACCCAAAGAGTCCACCTCCCTTGGCCGTCAAACTGATGGCGATGATCAATAGTAACAAACCGAATATGACCATTGCCCCATAGGACTGAATCTGCCCACTTTGTACTCTTGCGTGCAAGGATCCGATTCCTTGGGTAATTTTTGCTGTTAATCCAACCAAACCATCCACAATGTACTTATCAAATACATCCAGGACGAATCCAATCCAGCCAAGTGGACGAACAATGACGTTGTGATACAGCTCATCGATGTAGTACTTCTTGTATGAGAGCTGATAGAGCCACGGCATTGTTTCTGGAATCGTGTCCGAGGAGATGGATTTCTTGCCGTACATCAGGTAAGCCAACACGACTCCGAGAATAGAGATCAACAGTGCCACAATCTGCAACCAAGCTGCTGCGTGCTCACTGCCTTCCCCAAATATGCTCGTGATCGCCGTCCCCGTGTTCGTTGACAGCAACCAATCCGAGAGTAATGGCGCGTACGGTGTATTCACAAAGCCTGCAACAACCGCAAGCAATGCGAGGATCAAGAGTGGACCTGTCATGACTCCTGGAGATTCGTGCGCTTCGTGCTTGCCACGTGCCTTCCCTGCAAATGTCAGGAAGAACAGACGGAACATATAGAATGCGGTAAAGAATGCTGCTAAGAGCGCGATGAACAGCAAATCGTAGCGATGCGCTCCGTAGACAGCCCCCAGAATCGCTTCTTTCGACCAGAAACCAGCGAACGGAAAGATCCCCGCAATCGCCAAGCAACCGATCAAGAAAGTCAAAGCGGTAATCGGCATCTTTTTCCACAAGCCACCCATTTCGAATACATTCTGCGTATGTACGGCATGGATGACACTACCTGCTCCAAGGAAGAGCAATGCTTTGAAAAACGCGTGCGTCATCAAATGGAAGGAACCTGCTACATAACCAGCAGCACCAGCTACACCCAATGCCAGCATCATGTATCCGAGCTGACTGACTGTGGAATAAGCCAAGACACGCTTTATATCCCGTTGGGTCAGGCCGATCGAAGCTGCAAATATGGCGGTGAATCCTCCTACATACGCCACAACTGTCAAAGCCGTATCGGATGCGATAAACAGCGGATAGGTAGTAGCGACCAAATAAACACCAGCCGCGACCATCGTTGCCGCGTGAATTAATGCAGACACAGGTGTTGGACCTTCCATGGCATCAGGCAACCACGTATGAAGTGGAAATTGACCTGATTTCCCCATGGCCCCAACGAAAATGAGGATCGCCGCGAGCGTAATCATCCATGGTTCCAATCGTCCGAGTGCGATACTCTCAAAAATCGCCCCGTACTCGAAGCTTCCGGTCCACCAGAACAATAGACATATCCCGATGAACAGACCCAGATCCCCGATGCGTGTAACGATAAAAGCCTTTTTGGCAGCCGCTTTTGCCTCATTCTTGAAGTAGTAGTAGCCAACGAGCAGGAAGGAGCATACCCCGACCAGCTCCCAGAAAATATATACTTGCAACAAATTTGGCGAGATGACTAATCCCAGCATAGAGAACGTGAACAGCGCCAGGTATTGATAAAACACTGGAAAGCGTTCATCCCCATGCATGTAGCCTTTGGAATAGATTTGGACCAACAGACTGACCAATGTCACAATGACGAGCATCATGGCATTCAGCGGATTCACTTCGAATCCCATGTTGATCACGATATCGCCGATATGCAGCCAATCAATCACATAATTGTAATCAGTTCCCCCACCCTGGAATCTCTCCCAGAAGATGAGCACTGCGATTCCAAAAGAAACAGCCGTTAGGGTAATGCCCACTATGGCCGCTCCTTCTTTCAATTGGCGACCAAATGAGACGATCACGATGAAAGCAAGAAGCGGAAACAGAGGGATCAGCCAGGCATAGTGCATTAGAGTATCCATCTTTGTCCTCCTTTTCAGGTTTCCCTCTTATCGTTTCATTTGGTCCATTTCGTCTACATTCACAGTCTCCTTGTTGCGGTACAGCGCAATCAGAATCGCTAGCCCTACGGCAACCTCGGCAGCTGCAACCGTCATCGTAAACAAGGTAAAGATTTGTCCCGTCACAGATGGATACAGTCCGAACTTGGAAAAGGCAACCAGGTTAATATTTACAGCATTCAGCATCAGCTCGATTGATAACAAGACGACGACTGCATTTCGCTTCGTCAATGCGCCGTACAGGCCTACACAAAAGAGAATCAGAGCGACCATTAAGTAGGAGGAAACGCTTACTGTCATTCGTTATCCCCCTCCTTTTTCGCCATGATGATCGCACCAACCAACGCGACCAACAGCAGAACAGACAATAGCTCAAATGGTATGACGAATTTGGTGAATACTTCGATACCGATTTCTTTTGCATTATCTACAGGAGCCTCTGCAGGTGGCGGTGGCGCAGGCCACGGTGTATTTTGCACACCCCAGAACAATAATCCGAACAGAACGATTACGAAGAGCAGGATAAAACGGTTTTTCCATGTCCGGCCTGTTCCCTCATCGTTCGCATCGTGCTTGGTCAGCATAATTCCAAAGAGCATCAAAATGGAGATAGCCCCTGAATAAACCAGAATTTGTGCGACCCCGACGAACTCCGCTCCCAGCAAAACAAACAGACCTGCAATGCTGATAAACGTAACACCCAATGAGATGACCATGTGAACGACGCGCGTAAAGCTGATCATAAACACCGCGCCACCGATCGTCAGAAGGGACAGGATAAAAAAGGCAACGAATTCGCCTGTCATACTAATTCTCCTCCCTGACGTTCGTATTGTTGTCGTCCAGCCACTTCAAGTTCTTGTACAATTCGTCCCGGCTATAGGCAGCCAGTTCGAAGTTGTTTGTCATCACAATCGCTTCGGTGGGACAAACCTCTGTACACAGATCACATAAAATGCACAACTCAAAATTGATATCATACGTATCGATAATCTTTCCCTTTTTCTCCGGATCAGGATGGGGCTTCCCTGTCAGTTGAATGCACTCCGTCGGACAAATACGTGCGCATTGGTTACAGACAATGCATTTTTCAGGAGAAAAGTGCTGAATACCGCGAAAACGAGGCGGCATTGGAAAGGGCACATCCGGATAGAAATGGGTTACTTTTTTCTCCGTGAGCTTTTTAAATGTATACCCCAGGCCTTTGGCCAGTCCTAGCATGTGTGTCACCCCTCAGAATTTGAGAACTTGGCTGCACCACGTTTTTGACGAAAGCTAGCTTTTGACGAAGCAAGCCTATGGCGAAGCCTGCGCTATGAAAACAGTGGGACGTAGTCGTTTTCGATCAAGTCGCTACTAGAACATGCCATTTTGGTAAGAAACCACTACAGCTGTAAGCAGGATGTTGAACAATGCCACGGGCAACAGCACTTTCCAAGCAAACGACATCAGTTGATCGACACGTAAGCGCGGCATCGTGGCGCGAATCCAAAACTGGAGGAAGACGTAAACAGAAAATTTAAGGATAAACCAAACGATTCCCGGAATGAAATCCAGCGATGGATGAATCGGCAACCATCCACCAAAAAAGAGAATCGTAATCAAGGCACCCATCCCGAACATATATACATACTCCGCCAGCATGAACATCGCAAAACGGAAACCGGAGTACTCGACGTGATAACCGCCAACGAGCTCCGACTCTGCTTCCGGCAAGTCAAACGGCGTACGATTCAGCTCGGCCTGGGCAGCAATGATAAATACAACAAATCCGATAAACTGCGGAACAATATTCCAGACATCCTGCTGCGCGTTGACAATATCTTTGAGATTCATGCTGCCCGTCAATAGAACGACACCCACCACGGACATGACCAGCGGAACTTCATAGCTGATCATCTGCGCAGCGGAGCGGAGACCCCCGATCAGCGAGTACTTGTTATTCGAGGCCCAACCAGCCGTGATCACACCTAATACGGTGATCCCAGACAAGGCGATGTAGTACAACAGCCCTATTCCCAGATCAGCGAACCGAATGCTGTCCGTAAAAGGCATGACCGCCAATACGGCAAAAGCAGGGGCATAGGCCAATATTGGTGCTAGAGTGAACAACGCTTTGTCAGCGTGTTGTGGACGAATATCTTCCTTTAATAGCAGCTTGGCAACATCCGCAACCGTCTGGAGAAGTCCCAATGGTCCTACTCGATTCGGCCCGATGCGCAGCTGCATCCACCCAATCACTTTACGCTCGAAGTAAATAGCGTACGTAACGAATCCCAACACGACGGCAAGCAGTAATACTGCCGCTATGATAAACCAAAGTGTGGTCCCCCATGAGGGTGCTTGCTGCAAGAGAGTATTCATCAGCAGTCAACCTCCCCGAGCACGATGTCGATACTGCCCAGGATGGCAACCATGTCCGAGAGGTTTTCCCCCTGCAACAGCTTAGGCAGAATTTGCAGATTGGTAAACGAAGGCCGTCTAAACTTCAATCTCCACGGTTTATCCTTACCTTGACTGGCAATGTAACAACCAATTTCTCCCCTCGGTGACTCGATGCGCACATATGTCTCCCCGGCAGGCGGGCGAATCACACGTGGTACTTTGCCCATGACTTCGCCTTCACTCGGGAATTGTTCCAATGCCTGCTCTAGAATTCGCAGAGATTGTTCAATTTCAGCCATGCGCAGATGATAGCGCGCCATGCAATCTCCCTCAGTTGCTGTTGGCACATCAAATTCAAAACGATCGTAAATGCAATACGGTTCGTCCTTGCGCAGATCCCACTTGACACCTGTCGAGCGGAGCATGACACCTGATAGCGAGTAATCCAACGCCGTTTTTGTATCGAACTTGCCGATTCCATTGAGACGGTTAATAAAAATCTCGTTACCCGTCACCAGCTGATGGTAGTTATTCAATTCCTTCTTCATATATTGGACAAATTCTTTGGCTTTGTCTGTCCAGCCTGGAGGTGCATCCCATTTCACTCCGCCTACGCGCATGTAGTTAAAGGTCATCCGCGCTCCGCACAGTTCATTAAACAAATCCAGGATCGTCTCCCGATCACGGAATGCATATAGGAAGGGCCCCATCGCACCAATATCCAAAAGAAACGTTCCCCACCAAACCAAATGGCTAGCCACCCGGTTCAACTCCATTGCGATCAATCGCAAAAACTGAGCTCGTTCTGGAATCTCCAACCCCATCATCGTTTCTACTGCGTGACAGAGAACGTAGTTGTTGGTCATGGCGGACACGTAGTCCATACGGTCTGTATAAGGGATAATTTGCGTATAGGTCAAGTTTTCTGCCAGTTTCTCTGTACCTCGATGCAGGTAGCCCATCACCGGAATCGCTTCTTTAATGGTCTCCCCATCGATTTTTACTACCAAACGAAATACTCCATGTGTACTCGGATGCTGTGGACCTACGTTTAATAACATCTCTTCCGTACGAAGTCCTGTTTCAGAAGAGGTATCAACATGAGTCGTGAGGATGTTATGGTTCATCTGCTAAACCTCCTCGTCGTATTGCACATAATCTTTGCGCAGCGGATACCCTACCCAATCATCCGGCAACAGGATTCGACGTAAATCCTTATGTCCCGGGAAATGAATACCCAAAAGGTCAAAAGTCTCTCTTTCATTCCAATTTGCGCCATGCCAGAGGTCCATTACAGAAGCAACTTTTGACTCTTCTCTGCTCGTTTTGACCTTTACTGCCAAGCTTTGACGATTTTTGTAGGAATAAAAGTGGTAGTATACCTCCAGGCGATCCTCGTAATCGACACCGTGAAGATCGGACAGGTACTCAAAACTCAATTGCTCATCATCTCTTAAAAATTGGGCAACTTGATGCCAACGTTCATTTTGAATGGTGAGAGTTGGAACTTCCTTACCTAGCTCGTTAATATACGAAGCCTCGATGACTTCCTGTCCAAATGCTTCGGAAATTCGTGAAACGTATTTATCAAGATAGGGCTGGTTTTTGGAAGGCGCTTTCGGCGCTTCCTCTGCCGGGGTCTCATCCCCAGTTGCTTGCGTTGCTTTTGCCTTCGCTGCTGCTGCGGCGGCGGCTTTGGCTTTTGCGGCGGCGGCGGCCTTCGCCTTGGCATCGTCATCACCGGATTCATGGCCGCCTGCTTCACGAGCGGCTTTTGCCTTAGCAGCTGCTGCGGCGGCAGCCTTGGCTTTTGCGGCAGCGGCGGCCTTCGCCTTGGCATCCGCATCTGGAGAGGAATCAGCTGTATCTGCTCCATTTTCCGCGGCTTCTTTTGCTTCCTTCGCTGCTTTTGCCTTGGCTAGTGCTTCTGCGGCAGCCGCTTTCTTGGCTGCGGCTTTTTCTTCCGGCGTCATTTCCGACACTGGCTTTGCTGGCGATGGAGTAGCTTCCGCCTGTTCCTTCGCTGCTTTTGCCTTGGCAATCGCTTCAGCCGCTGCTGCTTTCTTGGCTGCAGCTTTTTCTTCCGGCGTCATTTCCGACACGGACTTTGCTGGCGATGGAGTAGCTTCCGCCTGTTCCTTCGCCGCTTTTGCCTTGGCAATCGCTTCAGCCGCTGCTGCTTTCTTGGCTGCGGCTTTTTCCTCAGGCGTCATTTCCGACACTGGTTTTGGTTTCGGTTCCGGAGCAGAGACTTCCTCTTGTGGCTCTTGCGATGCCTCCACTGGGCTCGCCTCTTGGGAAGCCTGCGCTTCCTGTTCTCTTAATTTTCGCAAAGCTTCCGCCTTGGCACGGGCTTCAGCGGCTGCCGCTGCCTTTTCCTCCGGCGTCGGCTTGCGTTTCTCGTCGCTCATAGATTGGTCACCTGCTTCCCAGTCTTCGCTTCGTAACGGATTTTTTCTTGGAGCTTATTGATTCCGTAGATCAAAGCGGCAGGGTTAGGCGGACAACCCGGAATATATACGTCGACAGGCACAATCTGGTCTACACCTTTTACAACGCTGTACGAGCGCACGTACGGACCTCCCGCTGTCGCACAGGAGCCCATGGCAATCACCCACTTTGGTTCAGGCATTTGATCATACAGCCTGCGTAGTAGTGGTGCCATCTTTTTCGTGACGGTTCCGGCTACGATCATGACATCAGATTGTCTTGGGGATGCTCGAAAAATAACGCCAAACCGGTCGAGGTCATAACGCGCCCCACCCGTTCCCATCATCTCGATTGCACAACAGGCCAAGCCAAAAGTTAATGGCCACAACGAGTTACTGCGAACCCATCCCTTCACTGTTTCCAATGTCGTGAACATGACGTTGCGATTCAATTCCTCTTGCAATTCAGGCGCAATGCTTGTCAGATCTAGTTCCATTCCAGCACCTTCTTTCTCCACGCGTAAATCAATCCTACGACGAGCAAGGATATAAAGATGACCATCTCAACTAAGGCAAAGAGCCCCAGTTCTTTGTAAGCGACGGCCCACGGATACAGAAAGAGTGTTTCTACATCAAAGATGACAAACATGAGGGCAAAGATGTAATACTTCACGTTGAAACGCACCCAACTGTCACCAACAGGAATGTTACCGCTTTCATAAGTAGTTTGCTTCTCCCGTGTCGGTTTCTTTGGACGAAGTAATGGACCAACAAAACTGACTGTAGCCACGGGCAACAGCACACCGAGAATCAAAAAGATCGCGACAATCACATAATTGTTGGTATAGATGTCACTCACCCACGTTCCCTCCGCTCTTGAGAAAGGTATGAATCGTCTTGCGCTGTCCTCCAGAAGAAGTCGAGACTCCCTCAAAAGGGTACTGCTCGCAGCATCAAAGGTGTAGGTATGAACGCTGTCGCTAAATGATACTGCTAGGGGTTGTTCAAAAGTCGGCTTTTGATCACGAAGTAGTCCTGAAAGCTGATTCGACATCGAAACTGGCGCTCACTTTCGAAGTCCGGTGCTCATGTAGGTCCCCTACACTCCGCTCCTCCATCTTCAGGTTCTCGCCACTTTCTCGATGCTGAAAAGACGTCTTTTGAACCAGTGTTGCTAGAAAAAAATACCTTTATCATTATAGCAAATTGCCAATAGGGTGTCTAACGAAAGCCTTCCTTTTGTGCCATATAAAGGGAAAAAACTCAGAGATTTCTCCCTGAGTTTTTCCAGCATAGTATGATGACCAAACGAATATGCTCGTCTGGCCCTGCTATTCTCTTAATTATTGAACATTGTTAGAAAATTGCTGTCCGAGGAAATCCTCGTAAATGCGCTCCCATACAATCGTGAAGTTCATCTTCTCGTCTTCTGGGATTTCCAGCATATTTTCAATCGCTTCTTCCATATATGGAGTCAGCTTGATCAGAACCTCTGCTAGCATTTGATCATTGGTGTTCAGCAATTGCTTCATTTCTGCTTTGGACATGCTGAACGTATTTTCTTCTTGCTCGTGCAGCTTCATCACGAGGCGGCTAAACATCGGATGAACCAATGCTTCCAGTTTAATATGAGCCAATGCAAGAGATTCTGCTTCACTCAGCTTGAACAACTCAGATGCATCTGGGAATGGATAAACCGGTACATCCCAAGCATCTCCATTATCGATCACCAGACCCCACTTCACGAAAAGCTCAATCGCTTCGTCAAGAGATGTCGGATATGCATATTCGGAACGACTCATGAATGCTTTGAATCTGTTCAAGAGGTTTACATAGCCTTTAAAATCCTCTTCAGACTTAAAGCCTTCTTGAACAGGCTCGGTGAATGTGCCTTTCAATGCATCGAACTCGTCCAGAGCTTTTCTCATCTCTTCTTTAGACTCATGCTTCGTTACCACATAGCACATTGCTTGGAAAAGAACATTCATTTCATGAGATAGCACGCTTGTCCAGCCATTAGCCGCAAAGCTGCTAGGAATCACTACGCCATCTTGATTGTGGCGGATATCGCGAACGGTTTGCATCAATTACACTCTCCTTTAATCCCAATAGCCAATGCCGCTTTTTCCCGCTGTTTATCATGATAACGTAGCTCGTCGGCAGGGCATTAGGTCTATTATACACAGAAACATTAGGCAATTACCAACTGGAAATATCATGCCCGATTTCCATGGCTCGTCATTCATTACCCTATAACCGAAAAATCCCCGCAGCCACATGGGCGCGGGGATATCAAGCTTACGCTTTACTTCGATACGTCGAGACGTGCCATCGCACGTTGCAGCGCGCGTTCTGCACGCTTGACGTCGAGCTCGGCATATTTCTCAGTCAAACGCTTTTCAGCACGCTCTCTCGCTGCCTTCGCGCGTTCAACATCGATGTCTCCCGGCAATTCAGCCGTTTCAGCAAGGATGGTCACTTTATCGCCGCGCACTTCCATGAAGCCTCCGCTTACAGCCATCCTTACTTCTTTATCGCCTTCTGTCTTAATCCGAACTGGCGCTGTTTTCAGCGGGGTTACCAACGGCATGTGGTTCGGCATAATACCAATTTCCCCTTGCAAACCGCGAGCAATCACCATTTCAGCCTGACCGCTGTAGACAACCCGTTCAGGAGTTACGACTTCAACTGTCATCTTACTCACTTACTCGTCTCCCCTTTCCAGGGTGTCTTACGCCATTTTCTTCGCTTTTTCTACCGCTTCTTCAATTGTACCTACGTACAAGAACGCGCCCTCTGGCAGGTGGTCATGCTTACCTTCGAGGATTTCCTTGAAGCTGCGAACAGTTTCCTTCAATGGCACGTATTGGCCTGGGTTACCAGTGAACTGCTCGGCAACGTGGAAGGACTGGGACAAGAAACGTTGAATGCGGCGTGCACGTCCAACTACTTGCTTGTCGTCGTCGCTCAACTCGTCCATACCGAGAATCGCGATGATATCTTGCAGTTCTTTGTAACGTTGCAGGATTTTTTGAACGCTACGAGCCACATCATAGTGTTCTTGTCCTACAATATCAGGAGCCAGAGCACGGGAAGTGGATGCGAGTGGGTCTACCGCAGGGAAGATACCCAGCTCAGCGATGGAACGCTCCAAGTTCGTTGTAGCGTCCAAGTGAGCAAACGTAGTAGCAGGAGCCGGGTCAGTGTAGTCATCCGCTGGTACGTAGATCGCTTGAATGGACGTTACGGAACCTTTTTTCGTAGAAGTAATACGCTCTTGCAGCTGACCCATTTCGGTAGCCAATGTTGGTTGGTAACCTACCGCAGATGGCATACGGCCCAAGAGAGCAGAAACTTCGGAACCCGCTTGTGTAAAGCGGAAGATGTTATCAACAAAGAGAAGAACGTCGCGGCCTTCTTCATCACGGAAGTATTCCGCCATAGTCAGACCAGTCAACGCTACACGAAGACGTGCACCAGGCGGTTCGTTCATCTGACCGAATACCATCGCGGTTTTCGGCAGTACGCCTGCGTCTTTCATTTCGTGGTACAGGTCGTTACCTTCACGGGTACGCTCACCTACACCAGCGAATACGGAAATACCACCGTGCTCTTGCGCGATGTTGTTGATCAGCTCTTGAATAGTAACGGTTTTACCTACACCCGCACCACCAAACAGACCGATCTTACCACCCTTGATGTACGGAGCCAAGAGGTCAATAACTTTGATACCTGTTTCCAGGATCTCAACAGTCGTTGCTTGGTCTACGAACTCAGGAGCTTTACGGTGAATTGGGTCACGACGATCTACTTGACCGAGTTCTTGCAGGTCGATCGGCTCACCCAATACGTTAAATACGCGTCCGAGGGTAATTGCACCCACTGGAACGGAGATAGCTGCACCGGTATCAACTGCTTCCATACCACGAACCAAACCGTCAGTGGAAGACATTGCAACGGTACGAACCAAGTTATCGCCCAAATGAGTAGCAACCTCAACAGTCAAGTCGATGTCGCGCTCACCGGCACTTTGTGCTTTATGTTGAATCTTGATCGCATTGTAAATGGCAGGCAGGTGTCCGCGGTCGAACTCGACGTCAACAACCGGACCCATTACCTGAACCACACGTCCATTCGCCATCTTACTTCTTCCCTCCTGTAAAGCTAAATTGGGAGCTATTCGCTGCCACTAAGCCTGTGCGTTTGCACCTGCAACGATCTCGGAAATCTCTTGTGTAATGGCTGCCTGACGAGCACGGTTGTAGCTCAACGTTAAACGGTTGATCATATCCGTAGCATTGTCTGTCGCGTTGCCCATTGCAGTCATACGGGAACCTTCTTCAGAAGCTTTTGCTTCGAGAAGTGCACTGTAAACCAGTGTTTCCGCATATTTCGGCAACAGGTCCGCCAATACTTCTTCCGAGGACGGCTCATACTCGTAATTGATTGCGCGCGCATTGTTGCTCTCGGGAGCTTCCAATGGCAGCAATTGTTTTACGGTAGGTATTTGCGAAATTGCACTTTGGAACTTGTTGTAGCACAGGTACAGTTCGTCAATCTGCTCGTTCTCGAACATTTGGACTGCTGCACCGGCAATTTTCTTGATATCAGCAAAGGCTGGGCTGGTTGGCAGACCTGTCACTTCATCCAAAAGCGGGTAGTTCCGTTTGCTGAAGAAGTCACGACCTTTGCGGCCAATCACAAAAATACCGTATTCATCCTTGGACTTGTGCTTCTCGTTAATGGTATTTACCACTTTACGGAGAATGTTGGCATTGTAACCCCCAGCAAGTCCACGGTCGGAAGTGATGACAATATAACCAGTCTTTTTCACAGGACGATTTTGCAACATTGGATGTTTGGAACCAGAAGTCCCACTCGCGATGCTTGCGATCACTTCTTGGATCTTGTCAGCATACGGGCGTGCCGCCTCAGCTTTATCCTGGTTACGGCGAAGCTTTGCAGCCGCCACCATTTTCATCGCTTTCGTGATTTGGCGCATATCTTTCTTACTTTTGATACTGCGTCGAATCTCACGTATTCCTTTAGCCACTCGTTTTCACCACCTTGAGGACGCATGCACGGGCAAATCGCCCGGCATGCATCTGATGTCTATCAGGTTAACGATTAGCGAGTTACCGAAAAGCCTTTTTTGAACTCTTCGATCGCTGCGTTGAATTCTTTTTCATCTGGAAGGTCTTTCGTTGTGCGGATGTGCTCCAACAGTTGCGGTTTGTTGGAATCCAAGAAAGACAACATCTCTTTCTCAAAACGGCGCACTTCTGCTACTGGAATGTCATCCAGGAAACCTCTTGTAGCGCTATAGATAGAAGCAACTTGCTTCTCAACAGGCATTGGATCGAATTGACCTTGTTTCATGATTTCCATCAAGCGCTCACCACGGGTCAAACGAGCTTGGGTCGCTTTGTCCAGATCGGAACCGAACTGAGCAAACGCAGCCAACTCACGGTATTGAGCCAACTCGAGCTTGAGTGGACCTGCTACCTTTTTCATCGCCTTGATTTGCGCGGAACCACCTACACGGGATACGGAAAGACCGGTGTTAACCGCTGGACGTTGACCTGCGTTGAACAAGTCTGTCTCCAGGAAGATCTGACCGTCCGTGATGGAGATCACGTTCGTTGGAATGTATGCGGAAATGTCACCCGCTTGGGTTTCGATGAATGGCAGAGCCGTAATGGAACCAGCGCCCAGATCATCAGACAGTTTCGCAGCGCGCTCCAGCAAGCGGGAGTGCAAGTAGAATACGTCACCAGGATATGCTTCGCGACCTGGAGGACGACGGAGCAAGAGGGACATTTCGCGGTATGCAGCAGCCTGTTTGGACAGGTCATCGTATACGCACAGAACGTGTCCGCCTTTGTACATGAAGTACTCAGCCATTGTTACACCTGTATATGGAGCCAGGTACAACATTGGAGCTGGGTCAGACGCAGTAGCAGAAACGATGATTGTGTATTCCAGAGCCCCTGCTTTACGCAGAGTTTCTACGATGTTTGCAACGGTAGATTGCTTTTGACCAATTGCAACGTAGATACAAATCATGTCTTTACCTTTTTGGTTGATGATCGTGTCGAGCGCCACTGCTGTTTTACCAGTTTGGCGGTCACCAATGATCAACTCACGCTGTCCACGACCAACTGGGATCATCGCGTCAATCGCTTTGATACCTGTTTGGAGTGGTTCGTGTACGGATTTACGTGCCATAACACCAGGAGCTGGGCTCTCGATTGGACGGAAACCGTTATTTGCAATAGGGCCTTGACCATCGATTGGTTGGCCCAATGGGTTTACAACGCGGCCGAGCAGCGCTTCCCCTACTGGAACTTCCATAACGCGGCCGGTACGTTTTACAGTATCGCCTTCCTTAATGTCGCGGAAAGGTCCCATAATAACGACACCCACGTTATCTTCTTCCAAGTTGAGTACCATACCCATTACGCCATTTTGGAACTCGAGAAGCTCCCCTTGCATGGCCTTTTCCAAACCGTGAACACGAGCAATACCGTCACCTACTTGGATGACTGTGCCAACATCCACAACTTCGATTTCAGATTTAAAGTTAGCGATCCGCTCTTTAATGAGGGAGCTAATCTCTTCTGGTCTGATTGCACTCACTTAATTCACCCCATTCATCCAACTTCTTAAAAGCCATCGAACTTTACGCTTTTTGCGCAAAGGTTTCCAACTTCGTTTTCAAGCTGCCATCGTACAGACGGTCGCCAATTTTGATAATAACGCCACCGAGAATCGCTGGATCTACGACTGCTGTCATACGCAGCTTTTTATTCAGCGTTTGTCCGAACTTCTCAGCCAGCTCATTTTGCTCTTCAGTAGAAAGCGGCTTTGCACTTGTCACAATCGCATCTGCAAATCCACGAGCTTCGTTCGCCAATTGTACAAAAGAACGGTAGATATCAACCAGATCAACTTCGCGTCCGTTCTCAATCAGGACGTTTAGAAAATTAAAGGCTTCTTCCCCTACATGGCTTTTGAACAATTCGTCAGCGAGCGTAGCTTTCGCATCTGCTGCGATGTGAGGGTGCAGCATGATCTTTTTCAGATCTTCATTTCCTTCAACCGCTTCCACGATTGCACCCAGGTCTGCTTCTACCTGATCAATCTTGCTACGTTCACTCGCTACTTCAAAGAGCGCACGAGCATAACGTTTTCCTACTGCGCTACTCATAGGCGATCTCCCACTTGTGCGAGAAATTTATCAACAGTAGACTTTTGAGCTGCTTCGTCCAGTTCCTTCTCGATGATCTTGGAAGCCAAGAGCACGGACAGGCTGGTCATTTGCTCACGCAGTTCGAGTTTTGCTTTTTCCACTTCACGTGCCAGTTCAGCGCTTGCTTCCGCTTTCATACGCTCGGATGCAGCTTGTGCTTCTGTCACGATTTTGGTTGCTTCATCAGACGCTTGCTTTGCAGCGCGGTCAATGATTGCTTTTGATTCTGCACGCGCTTCATCCAGCACGCGACGTTGCTCAGCTAGAAGAGCTTCCGCTTCAGTGCGGTTCTTCTCAGCCGAGGAGATTTGACTTTCGATATGCTGACGACGTTTTTCCATGATCCCTACGATCGGGCCCATAGCCAATTTACGAACAAGCAGCAACAACAACAAGAACACAATTGCCTGGGTTAACAGCGTTCCCCATTCCAGGGATACCGCTCCAAAGTCGAGCATTCGTTTCACTCCTTCCTGCGAAAAGAAAGATGTATATCAAGGTTATTAATTGTCTTTGTCAAAAATATAGGCGGGTATCAAGTGCCCGCCTATTGTTACTAAATGCTCGCTGATTACAGGCGACCGAAGAGAATGAAACCGATCGCTACAGCGATGATCGGAACTGCCTCTACCAGACCAAGACCCAGGAACATGAGACCCATCAGGCTACCACGTGCTTCTGGTTGACGAGCTACACCTTCAATTGTACGAGAGATTACCAAAGAGTTACCAATCGCTGCGCCAAGAGCAGCCAGACCAAATACGATACCAATTGCAAGAGCCAAACCTTCCATTGTTTAAAAACCTCCTTAGTGTTTAAAAAGCGAAGATAAAATCGGGTAAGCGCTAAATTAGTGATCTTCATTCACTTGCTGTGACAGGTAAACCATCGCCAGCGTTGTGAAAATGAATGCCTGTACGGAACCGACGAACACTGAGTAGCCCAGCCACAGGAACAGCGGAATGCTTCCGAAGATCCCTACACCCAGCAGGAAGGCGATCAAAACCTCACCCGCAAAGATGTTACCGAATAGACGCAAAGGCAGCGTCAACGGCTTGATGATGAACTCCTCAAGAATGTGAATCGGGTTCAGGAATGTATGTTTCAACCATCCGCTGAAGCTCTTCTTGATGCCCAGATAGTGAGCGTAGAGAAGAACGATGAACGCCAGAGCGAAAGTTACGCTAGGAGTCGCTGTTGGTGATTTCCACCACCCAATGACAACGCCATGCGAGGACGGATCGGTAGAGTTCAGCTCTTCTTCGAGCTTGGCCACCTTTTGTTGCTTCATTTGTTCATTCGTGGAAGCCGTCAACATGTCTTTAACCTTTTCACTTACTTGATGGTCAGGACCGTTGTGGTGAGCCGTGTTTACGTTAAATACGAGACCCAGTTGGTTTCCAAGGAAAATGTAAAGGAACAAAGTGAGTGCCAGCGAGACAAAGCCCGCAGCCTTCTTCGGTGTGATGTAGCTTTTTGTAATGCCGGTAACGAAGTCCACAATCCATTCCATCACGTTTTGCGCGCCGCTTGGAGTTGCGGAGGTCAGGTTGCGGGTCATCCCGATACACAGCAAAAGCACCACCAGAGAGGTAACCAAAATCATAAGAATAGTGGAGATGTCAAATACCATGCCCAACCATTCAAACCGCAGAGAATAATGCATGTATTTCACCCCTTTCTTCCGCGCGAATCTATTGCTTACGTACGTTGTAAAGAAAAAATATCTACTATCTATTTAAAGGAGCGATACACAAAAAGGAAACTGAGAATCTGAAAGAGGAATAAACCTATCAATACGCCAGCGATTCCAAATAAATGGGGAAAACGCATTGTCAAAAAGACTGCAAAGCCTGCCACAGCCAGTCGCTGCAGCATACCAGTCCCTTTTGGCCGGACGTTTGGATCAACAGCCATCTGACCAATGCGCCAGGTTTTGCTGAAGAGAACCGTGCCATTTACCAAGCTGCAAACCATCCCAAGCAGTAGACTTTGCAAAAAGAAACGATACGATGGCAACACCGCCCAGAGTATCGAGGCAATTGCCATACAGAAAAAGGCATAGCGAAAAGTGGATCGCATTGCCGAAGAAAACGTTTGCATGTTCCATCTCCCTAGAGGTAACCGCGAACGATGCGGTAGACGCTATACACGCCTATTCCTAATCCCGCGAGCAGCCCAACCATCAAAAAAAGCGGATTGGTAGAGAAAAGACTATCCAAGTATTTTCCCAGAAGGACTCCCGAAATCACGCAAACGGCCATATCGACACCGATCAGTGTGACCAATGTGATCGCTCGCCACGGATTATCCAATTTCGACACAGAGTAACATTCTCCTTTCATACATAAGGAGAGGGCTGGTGTCAAGTGCCCCTTTGCCCTCATTCATATTAACGAAGAATTATTCCCTTTGTCAACGTTAGGCTCAGTCTGTACACAAAGCGTTCACAATTTGAAATTTAAATTTTCTCGACAATTGTAGAGACGCCTTGTCCACCGCCGATGCAAAGTGTTGCTAACCCATATTTTGCCCCTTCGCGTTTTTGCAATTCATGCACTAGCGTGACCAATATTCTCGCTCCACTCGCACCAATTGGATGTCCCAAGGCGATGGCTCCGCCGTTGACATTCAGCTTCTCGCGATCAAAGCCTAGTGCTTTGCCAACAGACAGCGATTGAACAGCAAAAGCTTCATTTGCTTCGATCAAGTCAATGTCAGCAATCGACAGACCCGCTTTTTCCAGTACGCGTTTGGTCGCAGGAACTGGACCGTACCCCATGATGCTCGGATCAACACCTGCACTCGCATTGGCTACGATACGGGCAAGAGGCTTCACACCCAGCTCTTCTGCCTTCTCGCGTGTCATAATCAAGAGAGCTGCTGCTCCATCGTTGATACCAGATGCATTCCCGGCAGTCACAGTTCCATCCTTTTTAAATGCAGGCTTTAGTTTGCCTAGGGCTTCGGCTGTCACGCCAGCACGCGGGAATTCGTCTACGGCAAACAGCACCGGGTCACCCTTGCGCTGCGGGATGGGAACCGGCACGATTTCTTCTTGAAAACGACCACTAGTGAGCGCTTGCTGAGCCTTTTCCTGGCTCCACGCTGAAAATTCATCCTGCTCTTCGCGTCCGATTTCGTATTTGGTGCAAAGGTTCTCTGCTGTAATGCCCATGTGGTAGTCGTTGAAAGCACACCACAGCCCGTCGCGAATCATGGAGTCTACCACTTTCTGATCTCCCATGCGGTAGCCTGAACGCGCACCTTCCATTAAGTATGGTGCTTGACTCATATTTTCCATCCCACCAGCCAAGACAACCTCTGCCTCACCAGCTAGGATGGA
The DNA here is from genome assembly GCF_041644655.1 of Brevibacillus sp. BD137. Classification (NCBI taxonomy): domain Bacteria; kingdom Bacillati; phylum Bacillota; class Bacilli; order Caryophanales; family Paenibacillaceae; genus Brevibacillus; species Brevibacillus sp. BD137. The sequence continues at coordinate 148,127 of NZ_JAOTNO010000003.1, forward strand.
CTGAACGGCCAGATGAACGGCTTTTAGACCTGAACCACAAACTTTGTTAATTGTCAGGGAGGGAACTTCATGAGCAAGGCCCGCGTGAATAGAAGCCTGACGCGCCGGGTTTTGACCCAAGCCTGCTGACAGTACGTTCCCCATAATCACTTCATCGACCGCATCCTTGGAAACACCTGCACGCTCTAGCGCTGCTTCCAGTACAATTCCGCCCAGCTTTGTCGCGCTGACACCTGCAAGCGTTCCTTGAAAGCTACCTATAGCAGTGCGCACAGCACTCGCAATGACGATTTCTCTTTGACTCATCTTCCACACACCCCTCAAATACACAGGATAGGCAACCTTCTTAAGATTCCATCTTTTTATGATAATTCCTGCTAGGAAATCGCTTTCTTTTCCAGTTTATATAAAAAACGTCACGGCTCTTTATGAAACAGCACGAACGTAAATAACTTCGTAGGTGACAGGGATGCCCGTTTCTCTTTTATACGTCTGCTCATAATAACGAATCATTTCTGCAAGGAGTTTTCTGCGTCCAAGACCGCTCCCTTGCTCCATACTTGCGCTGGCGCCCACGGCTTTCACAGCATGCAGGAAATCCCGTACACCCGGGTAAGTTAGCCGTTCATATTTCCTACTGATCTCTATATCCGTAAACCCTGCCTGCTCCAATTGCTCATTCCAATCACGTGCAGAGAGAAACTCCAGGCCATGGCGTACTCCCTTTTCTCCCAAAATCGCATGAGCATTCGTAAACGAATCATGCAGCTCCCAAAAAGTATCAGGTCCAAATGTCGAAAAAACCAAAGGTGCTCCCGGCTTCAGGATTCTTGCCAATCCTCTTAGCGTATGCGCTGGCCTGGCAAACCACTGAAAACACGCTCCTGAAACGATCAAATCCTTTGACTTCGCCTGTTGTTCCCAAACCCATTCTTCGGCATCAGCTTGAGAAAATGAACAAATCAGGCCGTGCTGCTCCAGATTGTTCTTCGCCTGCTCTAACATGCCTGGCGCAATCTCTACCGCCTCGTAGTGGGCAGCAGAAAAATAGCTGCGAATGACGCGGGTTAACCCTCCTGTTCCACAGCCAATCTCTAGGATGTTTCGTACATCATTCTCGTTCGTTATCTCTGTAACCATTTGACTCAAATGATCGGCCATCTTCTTTTGCACAAGTGCGTATTTTTCATATGAGACAGCCTTCTCACTAAATCGGCTGCTGATTGCCCTCTTCTGCAAGCTGCTCCACCATCCTCTTTAGCGAATCTCCTACAACCTCCGGAACAAATACATGCGGGGCATGACCACAGTCAGGAATTTGAACGAAATTGGCACCTGAAAGGCTACTCACCAGTTCTTCTCCTGCTGCGAGCGAACAGATAGCATCCTCCGTTCCATGAATGACGAGAGTGGGAGTAGTCAGCGAAGACAAGAACGGGCGGCAATCCTCTTCTTCTAAGTAGGTCAAGCCCGCAATCAACGCCGCCGTACTCCACTTCTGGCTGTCCAGTCTCACATGCAGACCTGTTTGTTCACGCTCACCCGGTGTGAGCATCTGTTCGACAAATGCGTCCATCACCCGCTCGCGTGCTACAGAAAGCTGCCTTTTCATCCTTTGTAAAACAACAGGATGCCACCCAGCGCGAAGGTCATGCCGTTCGCAGGTAAAGCGAGCTGTGGTGCCGATCAAAACAAGTCCTGAGACCGGGTACTGGGCAGCGAGGCGTATTCCGAGCATCCCTCCCATAGACCACCCCACTACAATCAGCTCCTGCGCTGCTAGAGGGCGGACTTCTTCTACTACTCTCTCGTAAAATTGCGAGGAATCCGTGACGTCCGAATAAGTAGGAATGATGTGCTGATAGGAAGGGAACTGTGAGCGAACCGCATCCCAGCTGAAATCTGGCATTCCCCACCCGGTTAGCCACAGCATCACTTTTCTCACGATATCGTTCCTCCTTTCTGAAGCTCGTCCCTGATTACGCTCACTTGCTCGCAAGCCCACTTCAGCTCTTCGCGCGTATGAGCAGCCATCACGGTAAAACGGATACGTGCGGTTCCTGCTGGCACAGTAGGAGGTCGAATCGCCACTGCTGCAATCCCTCGCTGCCTAAGCCTTTTGCTGAACTGCAAAGTCCACTCATTCTCGCCTAACGTGAGCGGGATGATTGGCGTATCTTCTTCGTCTACGGTAAACCCGCGTGAGCGAAGCAACTGGCGAAACATGAGCGCATTCTGCCTCACTGCTTTTCTGCGCCAAGAGTCTGTTTGTACCAAAGACAACGCCGCCAAATTCGAGCCAATTACAGCAGGAGGCAGAGCTGTGGAATAAACCAGCGAGCGCGCTTTTGTCATCAAATAACGAATGATGATCTCATCTGCGCATACGTATGCCCCATAAACACCAAATGCCTTGCTGAAGGTTCCCATCAACACATCGACTTTTCCGGCGATGCCCAGCTCGTGGCACAAGCCCTGCCCTTCTTCACCACGCACTCCCCCTGCATGGGCTTCGTCAACCATCAGCATGGTATCGTAACGATCTCGTAGTTGTACCAATTCATGCAGAGGAGCTTTGTCACCATCCATGGAGAATATGCTGTCGGTGACGATCCACTTCCGTCTTGCATCCTGGTGCTTTTTCAGTAAAAACTCCAGATGCTCCATGTCGTTATGTCTGTACCGAAAATGCTCCGCCCGACTGAGCACGATCCCATCTACAATGCTGGCGTGATTCAATCGATCACTAAAAACAGCATCGCCTCTTCCAGCAAGCGCTGCAATTACCCCAGTATTTGCCTGATAGCCGTTTGCAAAAACAAGCGCCGCTTCTCTCTCTTTCCACGCCGCCAATTGTTGTTCCAGCTCGTCGTATAACGCGTAGTTGCCATGGACGAGACGAGAGGCAGTTCCTCCTGCCCCCCACTCCTCTGCCGCCATCTTGCCAGCTTCCACGATTCGTTGATCATGGGCCAAGCCCAAATAGTTGTTCGATGACAGATTTAATAATGGTTTCCCTTCGACTTGAATCCACGTGCCTGCACGATCATTGGCTGACTCTACGGTGTTCCACTCTCTTGCCAACGATTGTTTCTGTAATGAATCGTATTCTTCTTCCAGCCATGTGTAGCGTTTATTCATAACTGACCTACAGCGCACACAGCTCGATTTCAAACCCGAGGTCTTCAATCATCTGATGGTCTGTCGTGATTTCTTGCCCAGGCGTCGTCAAATAATCGCCCACAAACAACGAGTTAGCCGCATACAAGGAAAGGGGCTGCAAGGTGCGCAAATTCACTTCGCGACCACCCGCAACACGAATTTCTTTATCCGGGCAAATAAATCGGAACAAAGCGAGAACACGCAGAGCCTTCATTGCCGGGGTGCGTCCTTTATCCTCCAACGGGGTTCCTGGAATCGCATTTAAAAAATTGATCGGAATGGAATCTGCATCGAGATTGCGCAGGGAAAATGCCATTTCGACGATCTCCTCATCGCTCTCCCCCATGCCAATGATCACGCCTGCGCAGGGCGACATCCCTGCTCTTTTCACGGTATCGACTGTCTGTATACGCTGGTCGTACGTGTGCGTTGTCGTAATCGCTTCGTAATGGTTGCGACTCGTGTTGAGATTATGGTTGTAACGGTGAACACCTGAATCTTTTAGACGCGTTGCTTGTTCGTCGCTTAGAATCCCTAAACACGCGCAAATTTTAAGCGGCATCGTCTCACGGATTTCTTTGACGGCCTCGATGACTTGGCCCAGCTCTTTTTCCGTGGGACCGCGTCCTGAGGCGACAATACAGTATGTACCTGCTTTTCGATTCATGGCTTCTCGGGCACCTGCGAGCAATGTCTCCTTGTCCAGCATCGTGTACTTGGATACGGGAGCATTCGAAACAATCGACTGCGAGCAGTAACCGCAATCCTCTGGGCATAATCCGCTCTTGGCGTTGATGATCATGTTCAGTTTGACCTTTTTTCCGAAAAAATGCTTTCTGACGCGAAACGCTTCGTTCATGACCAGCAGCAGCTCATCATCCGGTGCTTGCAATACCTTCATTGCCTCTTCGTGCGTAAGCACTTCCTTGCTAATTGCTTTACGAGAGTATCCCTTCCAATCCAAACAGATGCTTTGCTCCATTTTCTCGTCTCCCCCTCTTATTATCTATGGCTCCACTGACACAGCTGTCCGATGTCTACACATTCTTGGATCAGTTGCGTCAAGTGCTGGCGCTCTAACGGTTGGTCTATCCATGGGAGCACGCCCCATACGGGAACTCCCCCATAGCTCTCAATCATGCTCGCGTTTGTTTTGACACTCTCATCGATGACACCAGCTGAGTTGTTTTGATTCAGGATGACACCTGCAACCTCGATCCCGAGTTCCCGTGCATACCAAACGGACAAGAGCGTATGGTTAATTGTGCCGAGCCCAGCCCGAGCCACGATGAGCATGGGCAGGTTCAGCCGAGCAGCAAGATCCGCCATCGTTTCGGTTGGAGTCAATGGAACAATCAGACCACCCGCTCCTTCGACAAGAAGTGCTGGATAACGTTCCATCAAGGGTCGCCCGCAAGCGATTACTTCCTCCATAGTCAAGCTCTTCCCCTCTGCTTCCGCAGCCAGATAAGGGGTAAGCGGTGCCTCAAAACAAAGTGGGGCTATCTCCTCACACGCGTCAGGCACTCCGCTCCACGATCTCAAGTGCATAGCGTCACTGCCCTTATCATGTGCTCGTGCTCCTGACTGGACTGGCTTCCAAACTCCGATGTCCACTCCTGTCTCACGCAACACGGATGCGATTCCGGCAGTCACAATCGTTTTGCCTACCCCAGTATCTGTTCCTGTGATGAACAATCCGGAAAAGGGGCGATCAGCCATATCAATCACTCCTCTACTTCACCTGTCGTTACATCCTGAATCGATTCCGCCAAAATCCGAACCATGTCCGCCAATTCTTCGGTTGTAGATACAAGCGGTGGGATAAAAACGATGACGTTGCCCAACGGTCGTGTCAAAAGCCCTTTTTCTCTCGCTACCTGACAGACACGCACACCGATCCGCTCATTCCAGTGATAAGGCTCCTTGGTCTCTTTATCCCGAACCAGCTCGATTCCCGCCATCAAGCCTTTTTGCCGGATATCTCCTACATGAGGTAGGTTGTACAGCGGCCCTAGCAATTGCTCCAAAACGATTGCCTTTTGTGCTACTTGTTGAACAACTCCGCGCTCCTCCATCAGCCGCAGGTTGGCGAGAGCAACTGCACAGCCGAGTGGATTTCCTGTAAACGAATGTCCGTGGAAAAAGGTTTTCTGTTCCGCATAGTCAGCGAAAAAGGCATCATAAATCTGCTCGGTTACTAAGGTAGCCGCTACAGGCAAATACCCTCCCGTAAGCCCTTTTGCAACTGCCATGATGTCTGGCACGACCCCATCATGCTCACAAGCGAACATTTTGCCCGTACGTCCAAATCCTGTCGCTACTTCGTCTGCGATCAGCAATACATCATGGGCGCGCAACAGCTCCGCGATTTTTTTCAAGCAACCATCCGGCATGATAATCATTCCGCTTGCTCCCTGCACGACAGGCTCTACGATCATCGCTGCAATCTCATGAGCTCTATCCCTAAGCAAACTTTCCAGGCTGCTCAATGTTGCCTGAACGGCTGCTTCTTCACCGCCTTGCCTGTACGGATAAGGGTATGGAATGACATGTGGAGAAAAGAGCAGCGGTTTGTAGACCTGATGGTAGAGAGGAATGGCTCCCACACTGGTGGCTCCAATCGTATCCCCGTGATAGGCATTGTTCATCGTGATAAACGAATGCTTTCCGGTCTGTCCGCGATTTTGCCAGTATTGGAACGCCATTTTCAGTGAGATTTCGACCGCAGTTGCCCCGTTGTCAGAGTAAAAAACTTTACTCAATCCTTTTGGAGCAAGGTTGATCAGCTTTTCCGCTAATAAAATGGATGGGACGTTTGCCATGCCGAGCAAAGTAGAATGGGCAATCTGGTCGAGCTGCTCCGTGATCGCCTGATTCAGCTCGGGAACGTTGTGGCCATGGACGTTCAACCATACAGAGGAAAAACCGTCGTAGTAAGCTTTGCCGTTCACATCGAATAGCTTGATCCCTTCTCCTCTCGCAATAATGAGTGGCTCCTGTGCGACGTAGTCTTTCATTTGAGTGAAGGGATGCCAAACGTATTGCTTGTTTTTGGCAGAGAGCTCTCTATAGTTATTTAACAACTAAATCACAACCTTGGTTAACATATATTTGTTAACCGTTATTTTAATTTGGTTAACCTATTTTGGCAAAGCTTTTTTCTCGACTTTGAAAAATCAGTAACATCTAAGAAGGTCCTTTTAGTTTGAGTCAACATAGTGGAGGAGAAGAAAAAGCGCAGTTCTCTTCGACTCTGACACGCCCGCGTGGGGGGATTCACTGGCCGTCTCCACTTCCAAAAGGGGACCGTCGAGCCAAAGCCACCCTACGGGCGGAGGCTTCTCAAGGAAGAAGTGTTCGACAAGCGTGGTCCCCTTTTGGAAGTTCCGACTGGGTTGGCGTTGTCAAGGTCTACGAGCCCTGCGCTTTTTCTTCTCACCAGCTTTGTCCGTTCATCGATACCTTCTAAAACTCAGGAAGGCGACAAAAAAAGTCAAGCTCCTCTTCGTTAGAGAAGCTTGACCTTTTTATATTCGGATTCTATTTAGCTTGATGCAGAATGCGATACAGTGCAACGACACACACTGCTCTCGTCGTCGGTTTATTTGGCTGATAATTTCCTCCAACTGGATCAATCAGACCAAGTCCAACCATGTTGTTGATGGATGTCGATGCCCAGGAAGGCCAGGTTCCTTTATCGGAGACCTTTTTCGTCGCTCCCTTTTTATTCACAAGACGATCGAGAATGACTGCGGCCTCTGCGCGAGTCACTGGCTGATCCGGACGGAAGGTATTATCGTTATACCCTTTCACCAGACCTTTGGAAACGGCAACCTGTACGGCACCTTGCGCATAGGAAGGCACCTTATCCTTGAATTTCAGTTTTGGTGAGGAAGGGAGCTCCCATTCAAAAGAGCGCGCGAGCAGGGTGACGAACTGTGCTCTTGTCAGGGAAACCTCTGGGCCAAACGTCGTCTCCGTCAAACCCTTCACGTAACCCTTTTCCGCCATGTAGGTGATTTCTGCCTTGGCTGGATGCTTCGTGATATCTGTAAATCCAACGCTGCTCGTGCCTGCATTGTCCAGGTAGTACGGAATGTACTTGCCGTAGCTATTGACTTCATATACCCACTGACCTTGAGCATTCATGGTTCCAAGAAGCGGATCCAACGTATTGTTTACTTGGTTTACGTACAAGAGTCCAACGCCTTTTCCTGCGAGCCATTGCTTCGGTGCCAAGGTCAACTGAATCGACGAGGTTGAAATTGCGTCCTCTTGTCCTGCTTTTAGTTCGCCCGGCTTAATCGTAAACGAGTAATCAGCAGGTACATATCCTGGCATCGGCTGGGTCACGATCGACTCCACATCAATCAGTGCACTATCCAGATAAGATGCGGTATTTTCTAAGGAGTAATGGAGATCAAGCTCCGCTCCGAGTGACATGCTGCCTGGCAGTTCAGGGACAACGGCCACATCGCTCGGTTGACCTGTCTTGTTGCCCAAGAGGAGCGAGAATTCGTCGAAGTACAGTGTTCCTTTATCGTGTGTAATGCCATCGTTGGCTTGGTCAACTACATACACACTCTTCAGATGCAATGGATAGGCAACATTGCTCGGGAAGTAGCCTTTCACTTGCTTCCAGCCTGTCCAATTGATCTCTTTTGCCAGATCGACGTAGACCGACTTGCCGTTTGCATCAATTGCTTCTGCACGGAGCCAATGTCCGCTGTTGTCCCCATTGACCCATAAGCCCAATCCGAGCGGCTTGCCAGGAATCGTCACAGGGTTTGCCCCCAGCATACCGTACGAAATTCGCATGTTGTTCGCTGGTGCTCCAGAGAAGTTGTACACTAGCTTCGCTGCTTTTTTCGTGCGGAACGTCTGATCGGAGACGAGCGCGAACGAACCAGCCGAACTGATGCTAGACGGATTTGCCGCATGGTACATGCCTGCCTGATTATCGAAGGTGAGCCATGGCTGCTCGAATTGTCCAACGGCAAATGGTACGGTTGTTGCCACGCCATCATACGTAATCGTCAGGTTTCCGTTGCCCGGCTCATTGCCTGCTACCAATTGCAGATTGTCGTTAATCGTCGCTACAGAAGAATCGACACTCGCTTTTACGCTAAGTGGCGTCGCTTGTACGGTAGAGCCCTTTTTCGTTTTGATTTTGACATCAAGATTAATGGATTGTCCCGGTGCAATCGTAATCGGATTCGGGGAAACGATGATTTGCTGCACATCGATGCCGGAAATGACTTGAATGTCTTTATTTTGCGTCACATTGCCCAATCTCGCAGTCAATGTGATTTTGCCGGAGCGAGCTGGTGTGAATTGCTTACCATTTACGGTTCCTGCTTCAGACTGACTAGCATCCCAGCTCACATCGCCTGCATTGATCGTATACGGTTGGAAATGCACATCATAACCTTTGGATGCGCTGAGCGGGATAGATTGTCCGATAAGCACATCTGCCGGTACATCGATTTGGAAGCCTCTCAATTCTCCAGCAGGTGCCGTATTGTATACGGCCAATCCAGTAGGCACTCGACGCTCAGCACCGCCGCTTGGCTTATTCGCCAGATTCGCATGTGTCTCACCCAGCATGCGGGCTGCCATAGTCGTAGAGCCACCACCGTCAAAGTTTACAGCCCGATAAGAACCGAGCTCCGCCATGATTTTTGCCAGCTCGTCCAAATAAACGCCTTGGCTCGCATCGATCGTGACCATGTACAAGGTCTTCCCGTCCTGGGAAACTCCGACCGATGTGCGTGCCGTCTTGTTGATGATAGACTTGTCCGCTTGAAAGGAAGTGAGCGCTTTCCCTTGATCAACCAAAATCACATTGCCGCCTACCGCTTGCTTTAGGTTGAGTGTCTGTGGTGTCGTTTGGTACTCAACCGCTGCAGTAGCGCCGACAGGGAAGTTTTGTTTGAGGAATGCTCCTGCTGCTCCATGTCCCCAAAGGACATAGCCGTTGTAAGGTATGTATACGCCTGGTTGATTCACACGAACTTCTTTGGCTACATTGTCTACAAACAAAATCTCGACGACATCTTTGTAGCCCGGTATCGTCCCCAAGCTGGTTTTGCCAAAGGAAGGGGTATAGACGTTCAGTTGGTTCTGGTGACTTTTTCGTGAATCACTCGGGTTGTACTCTTCCTTGTTGACACCCTGAATCGAATAGGTAGCGCCATTAGGAGCAGTAACCTTGCCACCAAACCCAAACTTGTCGACGATGGCCATCTTGTCTCCGGTCAAGCCCAGTGCGTACCAGTAGGAGACCAAACCCATGGAAGAAATCAGTTCATCGTCTTTCATGACAATACCAAATGGCGCTCCCCGCTTGGACATGTTAAAAAAGTCGGCATTGATCGCTGCTACAGCTCCGGTTTCCCGCGCCATTTGGGTAACCGTCTGCCTGTCTGTCAGCTTGCCTTTCGTTCCGTATACCGGTTTGACCTCAACATAAGGATTGTTCAAATCAACCTTGGTTACCATGATCGTGACTACTTGATTGGCAAATGATTTCGTATATTTCTGCAAAGTGGTCCCCTCACCAATTGGGGTTTGCCACATCATATTCAATGCACTTGTCTCCGCTCTGGCGTGTGCGACATTGGTCGCAAACGGCACAAACGGAACAAAAGCTCCCCAGGCCATGGTCGTAGCCGTGAGCAGCGTCACTATCCTTTGCGCTCTCATGTTGATAACTCCTCTCCGAATTCCAAACTCTGTCTTTCTACCATCTAAGCTAAGCAACTAAATATTAGACGCAAAAGGTCATGGATAGTTTCGCCAATTCTCTCGATTCTCTATTAGAAAAACATACCAAATCGTCAGTCATAGAAAACAAAAATATCCCTCTACAACAAGAAACCCGCCCAGTTTTGATGAACGGAACCTGGCGGGTTTTACTAGCTGTATGTTACTGACCTGGTTGAAACGGCTCTGGTTGTTCAGCCCGCAAACCAAAATGATAGAGGATTGCTTCTACAATACGGCGGGAAGCCTCGCCATCCCCATATGGGTTGACAGCATGCGCCATTGCATCGTAAGCCGCTTGGTTGGTCAGCAATTCTTTTGCCATTGCATACACTTGCTCTTCGTCGGTTCCCACGAGCTTCAACGTGCCTGCTTCAATCCCCTCAGGACGTTCTGTCGTATCGCGCAGAACCAGGACTGGTACGCCAAGAGACGGCGCTTCCTCCTGTACCCCGCCGGAATCGGTTAGGATGAGATGGGAACGACGAGCGAAGTTGTGGAAATCAAGGGCATCCAATGGTTCGATCAATGAAATGCGATCATGGTTTCCGAGAATCTCCTGCGCCACTTCTTGTACAGCAGGATTCAAGTGAACCGGATACACAACAGAAATCTCGGGATGCTCATCCACCAGTCTTCGAACTGCACGGAAAATACGGCGCATTGGCTCGCCCAAATTTTCGCGGCGGTGTGCCGTCATCAGCACCAGCTTCTGACCAGCTACGCGATCAAGCACCGGATGCGTGTAATCCTCGCGAACCGTTGTTTTCAACGCGTCAATCGCTGTGTTTCCTGTCACGTAGATGCTCTTTTCCGGCTTTGCTTCGCGACGAAGATTGTCAGCCGATCCATTGGTCGGAGAGAAATGAAGGTCAGCCATTACACCTGTCAACTGACGGTTCATCTCTTCCGGGAACGGCGAGTACTTGTCCCATGTGCGCAAGCCCGCTTCCACGTGGCCAATCGCAACTTGATTATAAAAAGCAGCCAGACTCGCCACAAAAGTGGTTGTCGTATCCCCGTGTACGAGGACGATGTCCGGTTTTACTTCCTTCATTGTTTCATCCAGGCTCTCCAATGCGCGAGTGGTCACGCCCACCAGAGTTTGGCGATCCTTCATAATGTTCAAATCAATGTCTGGTTGAATATCAAAAATGTCCAAAACCTGATCGAGCATTTGACGATGTTGGGCCGTCACGCAAACGACAGATTCGATTTGCTCGCTGTACTTGTTCAATTCATGGACAAGCGGTGCCATTTTGATCGCTTCTGGACGTGTGCCGAATACCGTCATTACTTTTACAGTTTTCATCCGTTTTTCCCTCTCCGACTACTTCGTGCCGTACAAGCGGTCACCCGCATCGCCCAAGCCTGGCACGATGTATCCATGGTCGTTTAAATATTCATCAACAGCCGCTACGTAAATATCTACATCAGGATGCTCGTCCTGAACTAGCTTGATACCTTCTGGAGCAGCGATGAGGCACATCAGTTTCAAGTTTTTCGCTCCACGTTTTTTCAAAGCAGTAAGAGCGGCAACAGCAGAGCCACCAGTCGCCAGCATCGGGTCAGTTACGATCAACTCACGCTCAGCAACATCGGATGGCAGCTTCACATAATACTCAATAGGCTGTAAGGTTTCCGGATCACGGTAAAGACCTACGTGTCCTACTTTGGCAGCAGGGATCAGCCTCATCAGGCCATCCACCATACCAAGACCAGCACGCAGAATCGGTACCAACCCTACTTTTTTACCAGCGATTACATTCGACTGACAGGTAGCCACTGGCGTTTCGATAGTGATTTCCTCCAAAGGCATATCACGGGTAATTTCATAGCCCATCAGAGTAGTCACTTCATCTACCAGCTCGCGAAATTCCTTGGTCCCTGTATTCTTGTCACGAATATACGTAACTTTATGCTGAATCAGCGGATGGTCAAACACATATACACGGCTCATGTCATTTCCTCCGTTTCCCTATCAATACATCCTTTCTATAATAGCTGGTGAGAGTGGCTCAGTCAATTTGCCTAATCTTCGTACTTTTTCTCATGCTCGATCCCTAACTACAGCCGCGAAGTAAAAAAAAGCAGACCCGTATAGAAAATTTTCCACCGGGTCTGCTTCACGTAGCCTTACCTTAGATATTCAAGCCTTCATACATCGGGAAACGTTGGCACAAAGCTGCCACACGTTGGCGTGCTTCCTCGTGTTTCGCAGCATCCTCTGGATTTTTCAATGTCAGAGCGATAATCGCTGCTACTTCTTTCATTGCTTCCTCATCAAAACCGCGGCTTGTCACTGCTGGCGTACCCATGCGCACACCGCTTGTAACAAACGGGCTTTGTGTATCGTAAGGAATCGTATTTTTGTTCGTAGTAATGCTTACTTCGTCCAACAGATGCTCAGCTACTTTACCTGTCAGTCCGATTTTGCTTACATCAACCAATACGAGGTGGTTATCCGTTCCGCCGGAAACAAGCGTCAAACCTTCAGCAGTCAGTGCCTCAGCAAACGCACGTGCATTCTTGATGATGCGAGTTGCATAATCCTTGAATTCTGGTTGCAGGTTTTCGCCGAAGGCAACCGCTTTTGCTGCGATGACGTGCATCAACGGACCACCTTGAACACCTGGGAACACGGATTTGTCGATGCCTTTCGCGAACTCTTCCTTGCACAAAATCAAACCGCCACGTGGTCCACGCAGAGTCTTGTGCGTCGTAGAAGTAACGAAATGCGCGTGCGGTACTGGGTTTGGATGCAGACCTGCCGCAACCAGACCAGCGATGTGCGCCATGTCCACCATGAAGTACGCGCCCACTTCATCCGCAATCTCACGGAACTTAGCAAAATCAATCGTACGCGGATAGGCACTCGCACCAGCAACGATCAGCTTTGGCTTGTGCTCCAATGCTTTTGCACGAACATCTTCATAGTTGATCAGGTGAGTATCTTCGTCTACACCGTAGTCAACGAAATTGTACAGAGTACCGGAGAAGTTTACTGCACTACCATGCGTCAAGTGACCACCGTGGGACAGGTTCATTCCCAGTACGGTGTCGCCAGGCTGAAGAATCGTGAAGTATACAGCCATGTTCGCCTGCGCACCAGAGTGTGGTTGTACGTTTGCATGCTCAGCGCCAAAAATTTCTTTTACGCGGTCACGAGCGATGTTTTCCACGATATCCACATACTCGCAACCACCGTAATAGCGGCGACCTGGGTATCCTTCTGCGTATTTGTTTGTCAAAACGGTGCCCATTGCTTCCATAACTGCGCGGCTTACGAAGTTTTCAGAAGCAATCAGCTCAATCTTGTCGCGCTGTCTTCCGAGCTCCAGTTGAACGGCTTCCATTACTTGCGGGTCTTGTTTACGCAAAAAATCTAGCATAGTAGTTTCTCCTCCTCTTTTACGTGCAGCTTTCATTTGGTGGTGTCTTCTCATACACGGCACGCGGTCCGCCAATCAGCTTGGGACGTGTGCGCGCTGCCGTAACATGTGCTTGTCCAACGAGACGCTGTGTCGGACGCACCGGTACTGCCACATGCTTCAGATGCATGCCAATAAGCGTATGGCCGATATCTATGCCTGCATGCGCCCGAATTTGCTCTACAACAGCTGCATCCGTGAACTGTGTAAACGCATGCGCAGCCATAGAACCTCCAGCGGTCGGAACGGGAACAACCGAGACCTCTTCCAGTCCGTATCGCAATGCAACCTCGCGCTCGACGACCAAAGCCCTGTTCAAATGTTCACAACATTGAAAGGCAACTGCAAAGCCGCGCTTCCCTACAACAGATTGAATCCCACGATATAGAGCTTTCGCTACATCTTGGCTGCCAGCCTTTCCAATATGCTCCCCGAGCACCTCGCTGGTACTGCACCCAATCACCATAAGTTGTCCGGCTGCAAGCTCTGCCATATCAGCTACTTCTTCGACAATGCCACTGATTTGTTTTTCGATAGCGGATAAATCCACTTACTTCACTCCCGCATGCTTCGCTTCGATTTGGGAAATCTTTTCCACGCGGCGCTCGTGGCGACCACCTTGAAACTCTGTTTCCAACCAAATTTTCACGATATCAAGCGCAAGACCCGGTCCAATGACCCGCTCACCCATCGCCAACACGTTGGTGTTGTTATGCTCACGAGTAGCGCGTGCGGAAAACGTATCATGCACAAGTGCACAACGGATACCCGGAACCTTGTTGGCCGCGATCGACATACCGATACCTGTTCCGCAAACGAGAATGCCTCGATCAAACTCCCCCGCTGCTACCTTTTCCGCCACTGGCAAAGCATAATCGGGATAATCAACCGATTCCTCGCAGGTGCAGCCGAAATCTTCCGTCTGGATGTTCATGGAGGCCAGCAGAGTCTTGATCTCCTCTTTTAGCTTGTATCCACCGTGATCAGCAGCAAGTGCTACTTTCATCTGTCATCCCTCGCTTGTCTCATAATCTTCGTCTAGTATACATCAAAACACAATAAGTAAAAAGTGAACATTTTTATCAGGCAATTAAAAAATTGTTCGTACTCTCATAAAAAACAAGGTCCTGGCTATACACCAGCACCCTATTCATCCACTGATTTACGAAGACCTGGGTCCTTAAGCATCAATGAGAGCCTTTCCAGTGACTCTTCGATTTCTTCGGCACACCTGCGATAATCCATCAGTGATCCCCCATACGGATCAGCAATATCACTAAAGCCTTCTATCCCAACGAACTCTTGTAGGGTATGCACCTTTTCAGTGGCTGAGGGGAAATACGTCAAGATCGAGCGCTTGTGACCATGCGTCATCGTCAAAATGACATCAGACCATTCGATCAACCCTTCGTCTACCTTGCTGGCCTTATGATCGTGAGCAATTCCTCGCTCTTCTAATACTTGTTTAGCGTGCAAGGAAGCATCCTGACCAGCAGATGCCGCCACGCCAGCTGAGCGTATTTCAAGCCCCTGTCCGTCTGACTTCGCACGGAAAATCGCTTCTGCCATGGGGCTTCGGCACGTATTTCCCGTACAGACGAAAAGTATCCGTTTCACGTATGGTTCCTCCTCACCTATTAATTAGTCCGGTTATATCATAAATTTTAACCCAAAACCAAACAAAATAAGTCCACCTATTAATTCGCTATAATCCCCAAGCCACCCTCCCACACTCCTGCCTAACAATAAACCGAAGTAGGACATCGTGGCACCCATTACTCCAAAAAGGGAGATGGCCAAAATTCTATTGACCTCGATCAAGCCGAACGAGAAGCCGACGGTGAAAGCATCCAGGCTGACACTAAATGCGAAAAGAAGGAGTCCGAACCCTTTTGTCTTCCATACACTTTTTTGTTCCCCTTGAACGAAGCCATTCCATAGCATATGCAAGCCGATGATCATCAGGACCCCGCCACCAATAAACACGGCAATATCTCCAACCAAATCGGACAAGTACGCTCCAACGACAATCCCGATGATCGGCATCATAATATGAAACAGTCCGATGGTAATACTCACCTTGATAATCTCTCGTAACCGAATCCCAACCATTCCTACGCCAATTCCTAACGAAAAGGCATCCATACTTAAGGCGAAAGCAATAATGAGCAAGGTCAAAAATTGCCCCCATTGGAATAACACCTGATCCAAGCAGCTCCCCTCCCGTCTCTTCACCTTATGCGGACGAGGGGGAGTTTAGGACAGGTTTACACGGACAAGACACGGCCTCCAGCAGCCTTTTCCAAGCGATTCATCACGGCCATACCCAACCCGTTTCGCGGGAAAGTCTCACCGACAATATACTGCACTTCTTGATCGTCGAATTCTCGCAGCACTGCATACAACTGTTGGGCAACCCCTTCCAGATCCGCTTGTGATCCAACCACGAGAACAACATCTACCGATGCGTGGCTTTGCCAAAAGGGAGCTGTTTCTTCCGTTGCCAGCACGCCCGTTTTTTGACCGTGCTGCTTCGCCTGTTGCAGCATGTCTTCCATTTTTGCCCGTACTTTTTCACACTCACCTGATACTAGCCACATTTCCCCTTCAGGAGCGTAATGCGTATATTTCATCCCTGGTGAACGCGGTGCCTCGGCTGCTCCCACTTGAAAGGAAGGGTCCAGCTCCACATAGCCAATTACTGGTTCCATTTGCTCCCGTGTGATGCCACCTGGACGCAAAATCATGGGCGGGTCCTGTGTCACATCAATAACAGTAGACTCTACCCCAACACCTGTTGCCCCTCCATCAACCACACCCGCTACACGTCCATCCAGGTCAGCCAATACATGCGCCGCAGTCGTTGGACTCGGACGTCCTGAGCGATTGGCACTCGGAGCCGCAATCGGTACCCCCGCTTCTTTGATCAAAGCCAAGGCAATCGGATGATCAGGCATGCGAACGCCGACTGAATCCAACCCTGCCGTTACTAGCGACGCTACCTGATCTGTTTTTGGCAAAATCACCGTCAAGGGTCCAGGCCAAAACGCCTCCATCAGTTTTTTCCCTTTCTCCGGAACCTCACTTGCTACTGTGGATAACTGGTCCCACGCTCCAATATGTACAATCAGCGGATTATCGCTGGGTCTGCCTTTTGCTGTAAATATCTTTTCCACTGCTTCATTCGATAATGCATTCGCTCCCAAGCCGTAAACCGTCTCCGTGGGAAACGCGACAACTGCCCCTTCTCGAAGAAAACGGGCTGCATCCACAATCTGTGCACAACTAGGCTGATTTTCCACATCGTTATCCACAGACCAGACTTTTGTCACACCATTCATTTCCATCGTTAAAAAACCCTTTCTCTAGCTCGTTTCTTTGTAAGGAGTGCCTTAAGTATAGATGTGCACCAAAAAGTTTTCAACAGGCTGTGGGTAACTTGTGAATAACTTTTCAGAACAGCGTGGAAAAGAGAACATTGTTACCTTTTTTTAACTTCCTGCGTCTTCCCCTTGTAGTAGAATGAACACGAAAACAAAACAATAACTTTCCCTTTATCGAAAGGACCGTGAATGAAATGTCATCTTTTAAATCCTTAGCTTCCAGCCTGCTTGGCACAGCTGTATTGTTAACAGCCGTCGCTGCTCCAGTATTTGCAGCACCTGCTTCACCTGCAACCTCCACAAAGCCTGCTGTACAAGCGCCAAAGCCACAAGCTAACGGTGTCGTGTTCACACCAAAAACCATTACGGTCGATACGAAAGAATTTCAAGGTAAAGTATCCATCCCAGTGATTAGCGGGATGAAGGATAAAGCTTTTGAAGCAAAACTAAACGCTACTCTGCTGAAAGAAGCACAAACAGGCCTGGCAGAAGGACAAAAAGCCGGCAAAGAAGATGCGGCAGACGCAAAAAAGAACGGCTGGGAGCTACGCCCTCATGCACTCGACATCTCCTATGAGGTACACAATGCCGGCAAGCTCGTTTCTTTCTCCGTACAGACATACATTTATACAGGCGGAGCACATGGCATGACAGATGTTACGTATTACACCATCGATAATCAGGCCAAGGCAAAACAACTGAAGCTGGCTGACCTGTTCCATCCTGGCTATGACTACCGTACCATTCTCAATCAAATCATTGCACAGCAAATCAAAGCAGAGACTGAGGCTGATGGCTTTAACCCTTACGATGCATTCGAGGGCATCAGAGATGATCAAGGCTTCTCCTTTAAAGACGGCAACCTGATGATCCATTTTGGTCAATACGAAATTGCCGCTTATGCAGCAGGAATGCCTGAATTTGCGATCCCTGCTCATCGCTACCAAAGTCTGTTGAAGCCTGAGATTCGTGAGGCTTTGCTCAAAAAGTAATGGTGGCAATTCAAAACGACACCTGCACATGCTGCGGGTGTCGTTTTTTATGTCCGGCTTAGGAGAGCCAGCCCTCGATTTTTTCCCATAAGTAAAATCGCACTTCTACTTCCGGAGCAGAGGCAGTTACTTTTTCTGCTTCTTCTGCTTTTTCTACCTCTGCGGACTCTTCTTCCTCTGCTTTTGTTTGCTCAACGTCCACTCTTTTTGTTTCGGAATGATTCCCTACTTCATTCTCTTCCAGGGGTAAGACTGCTACTTCCTCGGATGCAGCTTCTGCCGTTGGCTCAGATTCTTCCGGCTTTGGAGTTGGCTCGGCTTTTACAGCGTCGCCATTGGACATGTCAATAAAGCAGAGCGGCGGGAACAGGACACACCACCAGTTTTGACCTTTTGCCTCTCCAATTTGTACACGGACTGCTCGGTAATTACCCGCAGGATACACATAGGAGCCGTACAGCTTCGTTGGAAAAGGAACTTCACCGAAATCGACTACTGCTTTGTATGAAAAACCGCGTTCCTTGACCGTCTTGTCCACGACTTGTTGAAGGACAGGCAATTGTGTTTGAATCATTTGCTCTGCTTCCTCCAAAGTTTCGATATCGTCCGCCCACGTATTCATTTGAGCGACAATCGCATCTCTGACTTCGCGCTTTAACCATTGATCTTGGACAGAATCGCTGTTCGCAATAATGCGCAAGCGAACGGATTCCTGAGGGATCGGCCCATTATCCAACACATTGGCCGAAGTAAGCTGCCCCTCCCAGCTCATCATAAGCATAAACAGACTAAATGCCATTAACAACATCCGTTTCATCGTTATCCGTCTCCCTCTATACTGATCTTCTCTCTTTAGCAATCAGTATGGACGGATTCACACGATTTCAAACATTCATTCCCTATGTAAAAAAGGCGAGACGAGCTCTTGCTATCGTCTCACTCCGATAACAACCCGCTCGATCCCCGCCAAATCTGGAACAATCTCAACCTCATCCATGACACCGGATGCCCTCATCAATGCCGCTACATCCCCAGCCTGATAAATGCCTACTTCAAACGCTACGACCGCTCTTTCTTTCAATAGATTCGGCAGCGCCTCACACAGGAGACGATAGCAATTCAGACCATCTTCGCCGCCATCCAGAGCCAAGCGAGGTTCATGTACGCGCACCTCATCGTCCAGCTCCTCGACATCACGACTCGGGATATACGGTGGATTCGATACGAGGACGTCTACCTTTTCGCCTGCTTCCAAAAGTGGCTGCACCAAATCCCCTTGTAGAAAGCGGACATCTGCCCCAAGACGACTTGCATTTTCCCGTGCAATTGCCGTTGCCTCAGGAGACAGGTCCACCGTAGTCACCCGCCATTGCTGTTTTTCTAGCGCGAGCGTAATGCAGATGGCT
The DNA here is from genome assembly GCF_041644655.1 of Brevibacillus sp. BD137. Taxonomy (NCBI): domain Bacteria; kingdom Bacillati; phylum Bacillota; class Bacilli; order Caryophanales; family Paenibacillaceae; genus Brevibacillus; species Brevibacillus sp. BD137. Next base: position 167,269 of record NZ_JAOTNO010000003.1, read on the forward strand.
CCGCTCCCTGTGCCGATATCCACCACCGCTAGCTCTTCGCTCTCAGGCCAAAGCTTTGTAGCGGCAGCCATCACTTGCTCTACCAGTATTTCCGTTTCCGGTCTTGGGATCAGCACGCCTGGTCGCACCGTAAAAGGACGCCCGTAAAACTCCTGTTCGCCAAACATGTATTGCAATGGCTCGTTATTCGCCCTGCGCACGCACAGTCCGTCCAGCTTCACCAATGTTTCTGCATCGATTGAATCCGTCATCGCCATTAAGAAGCGCGTCCGATCCCAGTCGAGACAATGACGAATCATTAGCTCCGCTTCGAACAAAGGATCCTTTGTCCCTTTTTCCCGCAAAAAGGAAGAAGCCCGTAATAGGGCTTCTCGAATCGTCGTGACATCAGACCAATCAAGCTGAGTGTGCATGGCTTTTCAAAAGCTCCGTTTGTTCATGCATGATCAGGTTGTCGATCACTTCATCCATTTCGCCTTCCAATACCGATTCCAGTCGGTGCAGGGTCAGACCGATGCGGTGGTCAGTCACGCGGCTTTGTGGATAGTTGTACGTGCGGATGCGCTCGCTTCGGTCACCAGTACCCACCAAGCTTTTGCGCGTAGCATCTGCTTCCGCATTTTGTTGTTGCATGTAGAAATCATACAGACGAGCACGCAATACACGCAACGCTTTGTCTTTGTTGGAATGCTGGGATTTCTCGTCCTGACAAGAAACCATGATCCCTGTAGGAATATGCGTTACGCGAACCGCAGACTTGGTCGTGTTAACGCTCTGACCGCCCGCACCACTGGAGCAGAACGTGTCGATGCGGATATCTTTTTCGTGTACTTCCACTTCCACGTCTTCTGCTTCTGGCAGAACCAGTACAGTCGCAGTAGAAGTATGGATGCGTCCACCGGACTCAGTAGCCGGGATACGTTGCACACGATGCGCACCGCTTTCGAATTTCATTTTGCTGTAAGCACCGCGACCAGACAGCGAGAAGACAATTTCCTTGTATCCGCCGATATCGGTTGGGCTTGCCTCCAGCACTTCAATTTTAAAAGCGTTACGCTCCGCAAAACGTGTGTACATACGGAAAAGCACGGCTGCAAACAGTGCAGCTTCATCGCCACCCGCAGCACCGCGGATTTCCACAATCACGTTTTTCTCATCGTTCGGGTCTTTTGGAAGCAACAGGATCTTCAAGCGATCTTCTAGTTGTTCCTTGCGTGCTGACAATTCATTGAGCTCGAGCTTGACCATTTCACGCATCTCGTCATCCAGCTTCTCTTCCAGCATCGCTTTGGCGTCATCGATTTGACTCACCACTGATTTATATTCACGGTATGTCGTTACCGTCTCTTCCAACGAAGATTGTTCCTTAGACAGTTCTCGCAAGCGTTTTGTATCACTAATGACGTCGGGGTCACATAGGAGGTTGGTTACTTCTTCAAAACGCTCTTCGACTGCAGATAAGCGTGTAAACATTTTTATTTCACCCCATCGCAAAGAATAATTGCCTTTTGGCGCAGGCGAAGCCTTGGTAGCATGTATGTTAGATATGAATTGCGATAAATATGCTATCTACCATAAAAACGGTTATAACAGATAAATTATAGGAGGAAAGGCGCAAGAAGTCAAAGTGCATTATAACTGGAAATGTTTTACCGATGCCAAACAGGCCCGGCAATGCCGAGCCTTGCTACATACGTCCTGCTCACCTGTCAGCGATGGTAACCGTCATGCGAGGTTAAGTGAAAATCGTAACGCGGGAGTCTTTCCTGAAGAAGCGAAATCACCTGCTGCTCGATGGTTCGCGCCTGATTCGCAGTGATGTTATGCACAAGGTCAAGAGTAACATATGCATTGGCATCGCTGAGTGTGATGCGAGCGTTTTCCACACCTTTTACCGACATGGCCATTCTTTCCATATTAGTCACGTCGACTGGGGTATTACGTGAGTTCCAATGGCCGATAATCATGTTCGGATTTTGGTTGCGTCCCATTAACGAGTCACGATCCGCAGCAACAGGCGCACGGCCTTGAAGTGTATGGCCGCTTTGATCCCCTCTGATCTTCATATTGTGCTGCGTATTCCTCACATCCGTACTATAGCTCTGTTGCTTAGCCGTATTTCCCCCGCATCCGACAGTTAGGACAGTTGTAAGTACAACCAAGCCCAGAACGACACGTGAGCTGCTCAAAAGCCAATTAGGCTGTGTCCGCATGAAAAAGCCACCTCCTGTTTTGCTTAGTCTGTGCATCGCCTCTAGGGCTCATGCACGGGACAAACAGGGGGTGGCTTATGCTTGCTTTCTTTATTTATTCGACAACTGGAGGGGTGTAGTAATGCTTGCGACAGACGCTGCTGTATGTATCATTTCCAGCAATTTCAATCGTCTCCCCAGAGTAGACGGGCTGTCCATTTTTGAACTTGAGAATATGCGTCGCCTTTTTATTGCAATACACACAAACTGTTTTAATTTCTTCTACTTTATCAGCCTCGCACAAAAGGGCGGCGCTGCCAGGGAAGAGCTCATTCTTGAAGTTTTTCAACAAGCCATAGACGATGACGGGGATTCCCAGCTTGTCCACGATCCTGACGAGCTGATCCACATGATGGCGGCTGATGAACTGAGCCTCGTCAACCAACACGCAATGCGGCTTGACTGATTCTGCCTCTACGATTTGGTACAAATCGGTCTCTTCGCTAATCGGAATCGCTTCTCGGCTAATCCCCACACGTGAAGCAACTTTTCCCACGCCATAGCGATCATCAACTGCTGGAGTAAACACTACTACTTTTTTCCCCGATTGCTCGTAGTTGTGGGCAACGGTCAATAACTGAATGGATTTGGAAGCATTCATCGCTCCATACCGAAAATATAGTTGTGCCACGTCTCTATCTCCCTTTGCCTAAAAGTTGTTACTCAGTCTTTGCATGGCGATCTTTTGCCTCCTGGAACAAGACCATGGCCCGCTTTCTTCTTTGTGCATGGTCCACACAAGGAAGCGGGTAGTCGAAGCCAATCTTGCAGCCAGCTTGCTCTTGGATATGCTCCGGCATGTCCCATGGTTTATGAATATATTGTAGAGGTACTTCACGCAGTACGGGAAGATATTTTTTGACGAAAACACCGTCTCGATCAAACTTTTCCCCTTGTGTGACAGGATTAAAAATCCGGAAATACGGTTGCGCATCGGTACCAGTGGAAGCACTCCACTGCCAGCCCCCGATGTTTGCCGCTTCATCGAAATCAATCAACTGCTGTGCAAAATAGGCCATTCCCCAACGCCAATCCACAAGCAAATCCTTTGTCAAAAAAGAAGCAGTAATCATCCGCAGCCGATTGTGCATCCATCCTGTCTCATTCAACTGCTTCATAGCAGCATCCACAATCGGATAGCCCGTCTCCCCTTGACACCAACGGACAAACAAATCCTTCTTGTTTTCCCAAGCGACCTCTTCAAATTGTGGCAGGTAGGCATGGTTAGTCGTGTGCGGATGGAAATAAAGCACCTGCTGATAAAATTCTCTCCAAATGAGCTCTGTAAGAAAAGCTTCGATCGAGGTAACCTGCTCACCCCGCGCAGAAGCAAGCACTTCCTGTACGCGATGATACACCGTTCGTATAGACAGCGTACCTATGTTTAAGGCAAAAGATAATCGGGATGTCGCATTCACCCCTGGAATGTCGCGTTTTTCTTTGTACGTATAAATGTCTCTATCTAAAAATTGCTGCAATCGTTTCTCCCCGAACTGCTCGATTTCCCACTCGGTGCCCATCGGTCGGTCCCTTCCAAACTCTTCCACAGTAGGAACTGGCTCACTCGGCAACTCCTTCAACCGATCAAATAGAATCCATCTTGTCGGCTGAGGGAATGGCCGATCTTTGGGGAGCGTCTGCCAAACGCGGCGATACGGGGTAAAAACCGCATACGGCGTTCGCTGCTTCGTCATAATTTCCCCAGGCTCATGCAAAACCAAATCCTTACATGCATGGACAAACACGCCGTGCCTGCTCAACACTTCTGATACGAGCTCGTCTCGCTTGCGAGCGTCTGGCGTATAATCCCGATTGAAAAACAGCTTTTCTGCACCCGTCTCTTGCGCTAATTGACAGAGCACTTGCTGTGGTTCGCCGCGGCGAATCAATAGACGACCTCCCAGTTGAACCAAAGCGTCGTCGAGTGCAGCTATTGCGGAAAAATGCGCATGGAGTCGCTTATCTCCTACAGCCGCAGAAAGACAAAGCGAATCCTCCACTATATAAACAGGAATAATCGGATCACCTGTGAGCATGGCTGCGTGCAGAGCAGCATGGTCGTGCAAGCGCAGATCCCGACGGAACCAGACTATGGCAGTCATCGTTTGTCCTCCCGAAAAAATCAGTGCCAGAAAAAGACAAAACCAGGCAGATTGCTCTACCTGGTTGCTCCCATACATTCTGCTTATTACAGATTGTATTTGCGTTTGAAACGGTCTACACGGCCGCCTGCATCAACGAATTTTTGTTTTCCTGTGAAGAAAGGATGGCAGTTGGAGCAGATCTCCACTTTCAACGCTTGTTTCACGGAACCCGATTCAAATTCGTTACCGCATGCGCAGCTAACTGTTACTACGTTGTACTTAGGATGAATGTCTTGTTTCATCTCTTCTACACCTCTTTCCGCCCTGAATCGTTTGCCGAAACAGAGTTATATAAACACATATCAGATAGTAGCATGAAACACTGTCGAAATGCAACTGGTTGGCCGATTACGCCATGTTTTTCCTACGCTGGAGTTGATCTGGTGGAATATGTGTAAACGAACCGATCACGACATCTGGCAGTTCCTGCTGATAAATTTCGATAGCTTGCTTCATGCCGAATACTTCGCCTTGTGCTTTTGGAATCATCGCCAAGTAGCTCTCTGGATCGATATTCAGATTTCGCAGCTGAATCAGCTTAATGCCTGTTCTGCGGATGAACTCGATCATCGCTTCCATTTCCTCTTCGCGGTCAAACACGCCAGGGAAGCACAAGTAGTTAATGGACGTATACACACCTTTGGATGCAGCGTACTCAGCAGAACGCGCTACATTTTCCAACGTGTAGTTGCGTGGGCGGTAGTAAGCATTATAGTGTTCGTCAATCGCACTGATAATACTCACGCGCATCAGATCAAGTCCGGCATCGACAATGCCCTTGATATGATCCGTCAAGCCAGCATTCGTATTGATGTTGATAAAGCCCATATCTGTCGTTTCCCTTACTCGACGCATAGCAGGAACAATGATGGAAGCCATCGTAGAAGGCTCACCCTCACATCCCTGTCCGAAGCTGATGATGCTCTCCGGTGTCTTCAGGTGGTGCAGCATGACTTCCACCAGCTCGTCCTCTGTGGGCTTGAAGTTCATCCGCGTCTGTGGAGAAGGGAATCCACTGTCATCTGGTTGCTCGGAAATACAGCCGTAGCAACCGGCGTTACAGGTATAGGAAACAGGTAAGCTGCCTTCCCAGCGGTTGAAAAAGTTATTGGAGGCCGTCAAGCATTCGTACTCCAACGCACAGTGGGACAAGTGGTTCAAAATGCGGTTTTGCGGAAACGTCTCCAACGTCTTTGCCACTCGCTGGCGCAGCTCATCCATCGGGAAGTTCAACGGGTCCCATTTGTAAATATCGTCACTCGCACGTCCCGTTACCCAGAAACGGTTATCCTTCCAGACGACTGCGGAGTAACCAAACAAAGGCAGCTTGCTTTCCTTGTTCGTTTTCACGTAGCCTGGCAGCAAGAGCCTTGTAATTCCTTGTGGCACAAGTGCACCTACTGCTGTACAACCATCCAACTTGACCATTTCACCTGTGTCAGGGTCCATTCCGATCGGCTCGGTGTCCGGCAAACTGACCAACGTCGATCCTTCCGGGAGCGGGATCAGTTCTTCTTCCAGAATTTCTGTCAATATATCTCCGTTACGAGCCACTGCAAAAAGACCTGGGTGGTCGTATACATTGCCTTTTTCATCTGCGTAAACTAAATACATGGGAAAATCGCCTCGCTTCTTTGCTTTGCCCATTGTATCGCATTGAAAAAGCAATGTAAATTGTATAGGGTTACCTGCCAAGATAGGGAAGTGGATTGATTGGCACATCATCCTGTCGTACTTCAAAGTGCAAATGGTAGCCCGTAGAGTTCCCAGTTTGCCCCATGTATCCCAATACCTCACCCGCTTCTACGGTTTGACCTGGTGACACCAGCAGCAGACGCATATGCGCATAAAAGGTTTGCAAGCCATCTCCGTGATCTATCACAACCATCCGCCCGTAGCCTGACCGATTGGCGCCAGCCTCCACAACAACTCCTGCCCTCGCTGCCAAAATCGGGGTCTTTGATTCCTGTTCATTCCACAAATCTACACCCTTATGTGTTTTTCCCCAACGCGCTCCAAATCCACTTGTAATCGTAGCTTCTCTGACAGGCCAACTTAGACCGCCGCGAATCCTCGTGATGACTTGCCGACTTGCAGCTTGAACGGCACTTCGCTTCTGCTCCGGATCATTGCCCAACATCGGATTGCCTTTAGCGATAGGAACATACACGACCTGTCCTACATACAGGTTGTCCGACAGCCATTTTAGCAGCGGATTTCGTTCGATTAACGATTCCCGACTCACACCGTACCGCCTTGCTATGTAATCCAGCGTTTCTCCCTGTTTCACCATATGTCCGACTTCATCACGCTTGATGATTAGCTTCATGCCTACGCTTAACAGATGGGGATTCGTAATGCTATTCGCTTCTACCAGATTTTTCAGAGAAAGACCGTAGCGCTGGGCGATACTGGATAGCGTATCTCCTTGCCGAACAGCGTACACCACTGAATTTCCTTTCGTTGCTGGTGCAGGTGAAGCCAGACTGGCATAGGGATTAAACGCTTGAAATAGCGCTTGCTCCACGACCGCTTGTTTCGCTTCCATCTGTGACTCCACCGGAGCGCTAACTTGCACGTACTCCATGAAGCATCTCCTCCTTCTTTTCCAGCTCCCTTCCTAACGGTATGCCAACGCCACAAAAAAAATGACGGTGAGTCATCATGAACTCACCGTCGTGCTAGCTGCTTTCCCTCTGCCTTGTTGCTTAGACTCTAGGGTTTGCAAAAATTCTTCGTTTGTTTTTGTATCTGCCAACTTTTTAATAAAGGAGTCTACAAACTCATTTGTTTCATTCATGTTTTTCCGGATCATCCACAGCTTATCCAGCTCTTCTTTGGTGAGCAGTAGCTCTTCGCGGCGCGTACCCGAACGGCGGATATCGATCGCTGGGAAAATTCTGCGCTCCGCCAGCTTGCGATCCAAATGAAGCTCCATGTTTCCGGTTCCTTTGAATTCTTCATAGATCACATCGTCCATACGGGAGCCGGTCTCAACCAAAGCAGTCGCCAAAATGGTCAAGCTACCGCCTTCCTCAATATTGCGCGCTGAACCAAAAAAGCGCTTCGGACGATGGAAGGCTGCCGGATCAATACCACCGGACAACGTTCGACCACTTGGAGGAATAACCAAGTTGTAAGCACGAGCGAGACGTGTAATGGAATCCAGCAGGATCACCACGTCTTTTTTGTGCTCAACCAATCGCTTTGCACGCTCCAAGACAAGCTCAGCAACTTTGATGTGATTCTCAGGCAACTCGTCAAAAGTCGAGGCAACTACCTCTCCTTTGACAGATCGCTGCATATCCGTTACCTCTTCCGGGCGTTCATCAATGAGCAAGACAAACAAGTGGATATCCGGGCGGCTTTCGGTAATGCTGTTGGCAATTTCTTTGATCAGCATGGTTTTCCCCGCTTTTGGCGGAGCCACAATCAATCCGCGCTGACCCAGTCCAACAGGAGAGAGAAGATCCATCAGGCGAGTGGAAACACGTTCAGGGGCTGTCTCCAGTACGAGCTTGGTTTGAGGATACAACGGTGTCAATGCGGGGAAATGAAGACGCTCTGCGGCTGTCTCAGGGTCTTCTCCGTTCACTGCCTCTACTTGAAGGAGTCCAAAATAACGTTCATTCTCCTTCGGTGGTCTTGCTTTTCCTGATACCACATCCCCCATCCGCAGATCAAAACGGCGAATCTGCGACTGGGAAATGTAGATATCTTCTGAGCTGGGTAGATAGTTAATGGGGCGGAGGAAGCCGTATCCCTCCGGCAATATTTCGAGAACCCCCTCCATAAACATAAGACCATCCCGCTCCGCTCTTGCCCGAAGAATCGCGAAAATCAATTCCTTCTTCTTCAGCTGGGAGTAGTACGGAATATGGTATTCCTTAGCCAGCTTATAGAGGTCGGTCAGCTTCTTTTCTTCTAGTTCAGAAAGTAACATACATCCACCACTCTTTATTTACTCTTGAAAAAACCTAGCTCAACTAATACATGCAAAAATGATTTTCTTACAAACCGTTGCGTTCTAAGCGGTGGTTCCCTTCAATGAAACGTACCGTTCCGGTTTTCGCACGCATAACAACGGAATTGGTTGTCGCACGAGTTCCTTGGAAGCGAACCCCTTTTAGCAATTCACCATCCGTTACACCTGTCGCTGCAAAAATGGCGTCATCACCTTTTACCAAATCATCCATGAACAGTACTTGATGAGGGTTCGTCAATCCCATTTTGACACAGCGTTTAATCTCATCTTCATTTTGTGGCAAGAGCTTGCCCTGAATTTCTCCCCCGAGACATTTCAAGGCAACAGCAGCAAGAACACCTTCAGGAGCTCCTCCAGAACCGAACAAAATGTCTACACCTGTATCAGGGAAAGCGGTATTGATCGCAGCGGCTACGTCTCCGTCAGAGATGAGTCGAATACGCGCACCTGCCTCACGAATTTCGTGGATCACCCTAGAGTGACGATCACGGTCAAGTACAATAGCAACCAAATCGCTGATATCTTTCCCTTGTGCCTGCGCTACCGCCTTCAGGTTATCGCGAATCGGTGCGTTGATATCGACCTTGCCGACTGCTTTAGGCCCTACTGCCATTTTCTCCATATACATGTCTGGAGCATGCAACAAATTTCCCCGGTCTGCGATTGCAATGACCGAAATCGCTCCCCACGTACCTTTCGCGAGGATATTTGTTCCCTCCAAAGGGTCTACAGCCACATCGACTGCCGGAGCCACTCCCTGGCCCAGACGTTCACCGATGTACAGCATTGGTGCTTCGTCCATTTCGCCCTCACCAATTACTACGACGCCATCCATCGGCACTTTCATAAATTCATTGCGCATTGCGGTCGTTGCCGCATCGTCAGCCTCATCTTTTTTTCCGAGACCCATCCAACTGGCAGAAGCCAAAGCAGCAGCTTCAGTCACACGTACCAGTTCAAGTGTTAAACTGCGTTCCATTCTGGAAGACTCCTCTCCTGGTGATTGGTTAACGCTGGTGGTTTTCCATGCTCTGCAGGCCTACCCGAGTAATATCGGCTCCCAAGGCTTGCAGCTTGCCCACCAAGTTTTCGTAGCCACGATCTATATGTTCGAGTCCTTCTAATTCTGTCGTGCCGTTCGTTGCCAAGCCGGCAATGAACAAAGCTGCTCCCGCACGCAAATCTGAAGCTATCACCTTGGCACCATTCAGTTTGCTGCCGCCTTCGATGACAGCGGATCTTCCTTCAATCTTCAAGGAAGCTCCCATGCGGCGCAGTTCATCTACATGTCGAAAACGCGAGCTGTAAATATTGTCCGTCACGATGCTTGAGCCTTTGGCAAGAGTCAGCAAGGTCGTGATCGGCTGCTGGAGATCCGTTGGAAAACCCGGATACGGACTCGTTTTCACATCGATTGATCGATAAGAATCATGTCCGATGACTTGAATACTGTCATCCTGCTCTACCACTTGCGCACCGATTTCGCGCAGCTTGGCCGTTACAGACTCCAAATGTTTCGGAATAACATTCTCCACCATCACGTTGCCGTTTGTAGCCGCTGCCGCAATCATGTACGTCCCCGCTTCGATCCGATCAGGGATAATCGTATGACGGCATCCGCGCAAACGTTCTACGCCTTGAATGCGGATCATGTCCGTTCCGGCACCTTTGATGTTTGCTCCCATATTGTTGAGCAAGGTTGCTACATCGACGATCTCAGGCTCACGTGCAGCGTTTTCAATAATGGTCACACCGTCTGCTTTGGCAGCAGCCAGCATGATGTTAATGGTCGCACCCACACTGACCAGATCGAGATAAATTCGTGCACCCTGCAAACGCCCATTTTGGGCACGGATAGTCATGACGCCGTTTTTGTTCTCCACTTCGGCGCCCATCGCTTCAAAGCCTTTGATATGCAAATCTACTGGACGCGGGCCCAAATCACAGCCACCTGGCAAGCCAACCTGGGCTTCACCGAACTTGGCGAGCAAGGCTCCCCACAAATAGTACGAAGCACGAAGCTTTTTGATGCGACCATTTGGCATGAGCATCAGCCTCATACTGCGTCCGTCTACTTCCATCCAGTCTTCTTCGAACAGCACGTCAGCTCCCATTTCCTGCAAGAGCTCGTGATAAATACCTACATCCTGAATACGGGGGAGATTCTCAATAACAACGGGTCCATCTGCCAGCAACGCTGCTGGTATGAGTGCGACTGCGCTGTTTTTTGCTCCGCTGATGGTCACCGTCCCCGCGAGCGGTTTTCCACCGTTGATGATCAGCTTATCCATGCTTTGCTCTCCTCAGGCGTAATCGGGAAAGAAGCACCTTCCCCAATGGAAAAGGTGCTTGGACTTTCAACACGTGTCCTTATTTTTGCATGCTTGCCCAGTCAGCTAGGAATTTCTCCAAGCCACTGTCTGTCAGTGGATGGGCAATGAGTTGTTTGAAAACTTTCACTGGAATGGTAGCGAAATGAGAACCACGGCGGGCTGCCTCCGTTACGTGAACAGGGTGGCGCACAGATGCCGCAATGATTTCGGTATCGATACCGTGAACTGAAAAGATTTCTGCAATATCTTCGATCAATTGCATACCATCTTGACCAATATCATCCAAGCGTCCCAAGAACGGAGACACGAAGCTCGCACCTGCGCGCGCAGCCAAAAGTGCCTGGTTCGCGGAGAACACCAACGTTACGTTTGTTCTGATTTTGCGTTTGGCAAAATACTTGGTTGCCTTCAAACCTTCTGCGGTCATTGGCAGCTTGATGACGATGTTTTTCGAGAGAGCAGCGAGCTTCTCTCCCTCTTCGATCATGCCTTTTGCATCTGTACTGATGACTTCGGCACTAATCGGACCGTCAACAATATCGAGAATTTCTTTTAGGGTTTCTACAAAATCGCGTCCTTCTTTGGCAACCAGAGACGGATTTGTCGTTACGCCCGCCAGAACTCCCCATTCGTGAATTTCGCGGATTTCTTCAACGTTTGCTGTATCAATCAAAAAACGCATGATTATCCTCCCAGTTACGCGCGGTTGCTGCTTCCGAACAAGCGCATTTTTCCTTTGACTACTTCCTTGATCGCATCGCGAGCAGGGCCCAGGTATTTGCGTGGGTCGATCTCATTCGGCTTGGCAGCCAGCACTTTGCGAACTGTTTCCGTGCATGCGACTTGGCTTTCTGTATTTACATTGATTTTTCCTACGCCCAAACGGATGGATTCGATAATCGCTTCGTCTGGTACGCCGGAACCACCATGAAGAACGATCGGCGCTCCAATGTTGCTCGCTACTTTTTCGATAATGTCGTAGCGGATTTTTGGAACCCCTTTGTACATACCGTGTGCTGTACCTACAGCAATCGCTACGTAGTCTACTTTTGTTTCTTCCCAGAAGCGGATTGCTTCCTCAGGATTTGCCAGAGTGGCATCTTCCTCGTCAACAGACAAGTCGTCTTCCACCCCGCCGATGGTACCGAGTTCACCTTCTACCGATACGCCAACAGCGTGAGCAGCCTCTACAACCTGTTTGGTCAGGCGAAGGTTATCTTCAAACGAATGATGGGAACCATCGAACATAACAGAAGAGAACCCTGCACGAATACACTTCATAACCATGTCGAAATTGCTACCATGGTCAAGATGCAAAGCAACAGGAACTCCTGCGCGTTCAGCAGCCACTTTTGCAATCGCTACTGTATAATCGATCCCCATGTATTTCAATGCACCCTCAGAAACACCAAAGATCACAGGCGATTTTTCTTCCATCGCAGCTTCCGTAATCGCTTGAGTAAACTCCAGATTGTTCAGGTTAAATTGTCCGACGGCGTATTTATGCTTTTTGACGTCTTCGGTAAAAGCGGTCATAGGTACCAGTGGCATTTTGTAAATCCTCCTCTAGCAGACTTCAGTCATGTGGCTTATTATACCACAGACAAGCATTTGTTAACAGGGACGCTTGTACCCTGACCTTTGCAGTCTGTTCCTAACAAGCTAATTGCTGATGTACTGCCATTCGTAGTTCATCAATATCAAACGGCTTTGTAAAATGAGTCAATGCTCCCAGTTGTGTTGCTTCTTTGATCATGTCCAGCTCTCCGTAAGCTGTCATCATGATGACTTTGATTTCTTGATTGATCTTCTTGATGTGTTTCAAGATCTCAATACCATCCATCCCAGGGATCTTCATGTCGAGGATAACCAAATCTGGTGATTCTTTTTCCACGATTTCCAATGCCATTTTCCCGTTTGCTGCCTGAAAGGTCTTGTACCCTTCTTTTCCCAGCACCTCATACAGTAAAATGCGAATCCCATACTGGTCATCCACAACCAGTACCTTTTTATCTTGTTTGTCGAACATTCTGATTCCCCCCTGACGAATGCGTTTTCTTAATTATTATGGGTTCGCCTAAAATCAGGAAACTCCTTCACGTTTTTTGCTGAACGTCAACTTAAAATTTCCTATGGGCTTCATTTCGAGTATAATGGGAAAAACTAATTTCCCCTACACACAAGGAGCCAGATACTCACTATGGATGCTCTGTGGCTGATTTGCTTGTTAACTTTTATTATCCATACGACAGAGACACTTACCTTCGGAATCCGTTTTGCAGGGGTACAAACGGGCAGGATCGCTGTAGCGTTGTCTCTGGTCGGGATTGTATTGCTCCTCTCCCGTACCTCCAACCTGATTCAAGGACCCTTCACTGGGGGATTTATGGACCAAGCTGCAATCCAACACTTTGATCCTAGCATGTATTTGCACGTGATTATTGCAGCGTCCTCGCTCGGAACCTTAGCAGCTATCGTACTGTTTCCCACTTTTGTCCAAATATCGAAACGAATGATCTCGCACTTGGAGACAGCGGGCTCGATTCCGCAAATGATTCGGACGGCAGTTACTGTAGAAACTATCCGACGCGTCCACCATCATGTCCGGATTCCTAGCTGGCAAGCCATCTCACGCTTTCGAATCAAAGGCGTTCCCAAACGATTGCTGTTATTAAATGCATTGGGGACAGCGATCTACACAAGCAGTGTACTATCTGTGTTGTACGCGACATTGCTAGCCCCAGATTACAAAGCAACCGTTCTGATGTCTTCCGGATTAATCAACGGCTTTGCCACGATTTTCATGACGATTTTGGTAGACCCGCAAATTGCCCTTTTGACAGAAAAAGCGATGCAAGGGAAAACCACGCAGCAATCGATTCGCGACATGTACCTGTGGCTGATGATCTCGCGTTTTATCGGAACGATCTTGGCTCAATTCCTGCTCATTCCCTCCGCCTACTGGGTTGCTTGGCTATCTCCCTTGTTCCATTGATCTGCTTTAAAAAAACACAAGACGCACCTGCGACCATACATCGCGGGTGCGTCTTTCTATTTATCGACCTATGTTATTTGTTCAGGGAAGCCTTCACGAAGTCACGGAACAGTGGCTGCGGACGGTTCGGACGGGATGTGAACTCTGGATGGAACTGTGTCGCTACATACCATGGATGTTCTGGAACTTCCACGATTTCAACCAGACGACCATCTGGCGTTGTACCCGCAAAACGCAAGCCCATTTGCGCCAATTGATCACGATATTCGTTGTTCACTTCATAGCGATGACGATGACGTTCATAAACCAAGGTGCTTCCGTATGCAGCCTCAGTCAGCGTGCCTTCTTCCACTTTGGTTGGACCGAGACCCAGACGCATGGTACCGCCCTTGTCCTCGATATCTTTTTGCTCTGGCAAGAGGTCAATCACCGGATACGCTGTATTCGGGTTGATCTCGGAGCTGTTTGCGCCATCCATACCCGCTACGTGGCGAGCGAACTCGATCACAGCGATTTGCATACCCAGGCAAATTCCGAGGAATGGTACTTTATTTTCACGAGCATAGCGCGTAGCGATGATTTTACCTTCGATACCACGATCGCCAAAGCCGCCTGGTACGAGGATACCATTTACATCACCGAGCAGTTCGCCAACATTCTCTGGCGTAACTTCTTCCGCGTGCACCCATTTGATTTCTACTTTGGAGTCGTTCGCATAGCCACCATGGTACAGCGCTTCTGCTACGGACAAGTAAGCATCATGCAATTCTACATATTTACCAACGATTGCAATGGTAGTCGTTTTGGACAGGTTTTTGATTTTCGTTACGAGTGATTTCCACTCTGTCATATCCGCATCCTGGCAAGTCAGACCCAAGTGGCGGCATACGTAATCGTCCAAACCTTGTGCTTGCAATTGCAGTGGTACATCGTAAAGGCTATCAGCATCTACACATTCCACTACCGCGTTTTTATCGATATCACAGAACAGAGCCAGCTTGTCTTTCATTTCTTGCGTCATCGGTTGCTCGGTACGTGTCACGATCACATTTGGTTGAATACCCAAGCTGCGCAGTTCTTTCACGCTGTGTTGCGTAGGCTTGGTTTTCATTTCACCTGCTGCCTTGATGTATGGTACCAGGGTTACGTGAATGTACATGACGTTTTCACGACCGATGTCACTTTTGATCTGGCGGATGGATTCAAGGAATGGCAAGCTCTCGATATCCCCAACAGTTCCACCGATCTCGGTAATCACTACATCTGCCCCGGTTTCGCGACCTGCACGGAAAATGCGATCTTTGATTTCGTTCGTGATGTGTGGAATAACTTGAACGGTTCCTCCCAAATAGTCGCCACGGCGTTCTTTGGCGATGACAGTCGAGTAAATTCTACCAGTTGTCATATTGGAGTTAGCGCTCAGGTTGATATCGATAAAGCGCTCATAGTGGCCCAAGTCCAGGTCTGTTTCCGCACCATCATCCGTTACGAAAACTTCCCCGTGTTGATACGGACTCATCGTTCCCGGGTCAACGTTGATGTACGGGTCACACTTCTGGATGGTTACCTTCAGACCCCTATTTTTTAAGAGTCGGCCCAGAGAAGCCGCTGTAATTCCTTTTCCCAACGAGGATACAACCCCGCCTGTCACAAAAATATACTTCGTCATCGTTAACGTCCCCTCTTTCCCTCACCCTTAAGTTGTTATAAAAATCGAATGAAGACGGCTCCAAAAAAAAGAAAAACAAAAGCGAGTCCTATCCCGTAAAGAAATGGGGTAGGGGCACTTTTGTTTTATAGTTTCCCATATTTGATCCTTCTTCATGTGAAGCCCAAGGAGTATTTTATCTGTCCCTCAAGCGGAAGTCAAGGATCTATTTCTCGTCTTCGTCGTCGGGCTCTTCGTCGGATTCCTCTTCCTCAAGCTCTTCGTCCTCTTCGAACATCTCATCCTCTTCGTCTTCGAGTTCTTCCTCGTCGATTTCTCCATCGATTTCTTCTTCTTCGATTTCAGAATCTTCGTCGACGAATTCCTCTTCGTCCTCAAAGATGACAACATCGTCTTCTTCGTATTCTTCGACACCTTCGTCTTCGGTATCGTAATCGTCGAAGTCGTCTTCCGTGACGATTTTCTTCTTCTTCGTTCCGCCACCCTCTTGAGTTTCCTCCACGGTGTCGGTTGGGTACCAACGCTTCAATCCCCATACATTGTCACCGAGGCACACGAAACGGCCATCAATGTTAATTTCTGTGTATACTTGCGCGATGATTGCCATGAGTTGTTCATCAGTCAGCTTGCGCACTGCAACCAGTTCATTCATCAGCTCGCGGAAGTTGTAAGTGCGGTTAGTTTGACGCAAAATTTCATACGCAATGTCAACTAACGCCATCTCACTCAGTTTCTCGGAATCAATATGAGCAAACAATTGACTCACTCAGGGCACGTCCTTTCCATATGAAAACGATTGATTTGAATACTGACCCGGTGCCCTGTTCGGGGGACGCAGGCTTGTATAAGTCATTCATAAATGATATCGATTTCTTTGATTGTACATCGTACAACATAAGAAGGCTATCATACAGTATTCCTTATTTTAGACGAAAATGCAAGGCTTTCAAACGGGGGCCGCCTAATTCTTGTCGACATCAAAACCAAAGACATCCCTCGGCAATCGCTACCGAGGGATTTGTCTTACATATTTCTGCGGTATTGGCCGCCCACTTCATACAGGGCAGCACTGATTTGTCCAAGCGATGCTACTTTTACCGTCTCCATCAGCTCGGCAAAGATGTTCTCTCCCGCCATAGCCACTTCCTGCAAGCGCCGCAATGCAGCCGCAGACATATCCTTGTGGCGCTCCTGGAATGCACGGAGATTTATGATTTGCTGTTCTTTTTCCTCTTCGGTCGCACGAGCCAGTTCAATCTCGTAATCGTCCTCGGATGCATTCGGGTTGATAAAGGTGTTTACCCCAATAATTGGAAGCTCACCCGTATGCTTTTTCATCTCGTAATACATGGACTCGTCTTGAATTTTGCCGCGCTGGTATTGAGTCTCCATCGCCCCCAGCACGCCTCCGCGAGAACTGATCCGCTCAAACTCTTGCATAACTGCCTCTTCTACCAGATCAGTCAACTCGTCGATGATGAATGCCCCTTGAAGCGGGTTCTCATTTTTTGCGAGGCCCATTTCCTTGTTTATGATCATCTGAATTGCCATCGCACGCCGCACAGAGTTCTCTGTTGGGGTCGTAATCGCTTCGTCGTATGCATTCGTATGGAGAGAATTACAGTTGTCGTAAATAGCAATCAAGGCCTGCAGGGTCGTTCTGATGTCGTTGAAATCCATCTCCTGCGCGTGCAAGGAACGTCCAGATGTCTGGATGTGGTACTTCAGCTTTTGGCTGCGGTCATTTGCACCATAACGATTTTTCATCACCGTTGCCCAAATACGGCGAGCCACACGTCCAATCACGGTGTATTCCGGATCGAGACCATTGGAGAAGAAGAAGGACAGGTTCGGCGCAAAGTCATCGATGTTCATACCGCGGCTCAAATAGTACTCGACATAGGTAAATCCGTTAGACAGCGTAAACGCAAGCTGCGTAATCGGATTCGCCCCCGCTTCCGCAATATGGTAGCCAGAAATGGACACGGAGTAGTAGTTCCGCACTTTCTGGTCGATAAAATACTGCTGGATATCCCCCATCATCCGCAAGGCAAATTCTGTCGAGAAGATGCACGTGTTTTGCCCCTGATCTTCTTTCAAAATATCTGCCTGAACGGTTCCACGAACAGTCGACAGCGTGTACGCTCTGATCTGCTTCGCTTCGTCCTCGGTAGGCTGACGCCCTTCTTTTTGGACAAAAGCATCCAGCTGCTGCTCAATCGCCGTATTCATGAACATGGCCAAAATCATGGGCGCAGGACCGTTGATCGTCATGGACACAGAGGTGCTAGGTGCACAAAGGTCAAAGCCGGCGTACAGCTTTTTCATGTCATCCAAGGTGCAAATGCTGACCCCACTCGTACCGATTTTTCCGTAAATATCCGGGCGATAGTCAGGGTCCTCACCATACAGCGTTACCGAGTCAAAAGCCGTACTGAGTCGCTTCGCTTCATCATTTTGAGACAGGAAGTGAAAGCGTCTGTTCGTCCGCTCTGGAGTACCTTCGCCCGCAAATTGTCGCTTGGGATCTTCTCCCTCGCGTTTAAACGGAAATACTCCTGCGGTATACGGGAACTCCCCTGGGACATTTTCTTTTAACGACCACTTTAAAATTTCGCCCCAATCCTCGTAATCAGGGACAGCTACTTTTGAAATGCGTGTACCGGACAAAGATACGCTGAACAGCTGGGTAACCAATTCCTTGTCGCGAATTTTCGTGACGAATTGATCCTTCCGATACGCTTCCTTAAGCTTGGGCCAATTCTCCAGAATACGTCGGCACTCTGGATGCAGCTTTTCTTCAAAGAGAACGATTTGTTTATCGAGTACCGCCACCAGCTCGGCAGCTGCAGAATCTCCAGAGGCAAGTACGGTCTCCTTTGCACCCTGCAATTGGAACAGCTTGCGGGCAATCAACGACTGCTCTTCGGCATAGGCACGGTATTGGCGGACGGTGTTGGCAATGTCCTGCAAATAATTGATTCTCTCTGTCGGAATCAACGAAGTTTTATGAATCTTTACAGGAGTCGTATCCAAATGCTCTACAGACCAGTCAACGCCAGTCTTTTCTACAATTCGATGCATCAGGGCAGCAAACAACACATTCGTTCCCGGATCGTTGAATTGGCTCGCAATCGTACCATACACAGGAACCTTCTCATCCGGTAGCTCAAAAAGCTGATGATTGCGTCGATATTGCTTGCGAACCTCGCGGAGAGCGTCCTCTGAGCCTTTGCGCTCAAATTTGTTGATCGCGATCACATCAGCGAAGTCGAGCATATCAATCTTTTCCAGCTGAGATGGTGCCCCGAATTCACTGGTCATGACGTACATGGAGACGTCGCACACTTCTGTGACCTGCGCATCCCCCTGACCAATCCCGCTGGTTTCCACAATAATCAGATCAAAATGGGCAGAACGCGTTACTTGAATTGCGTCTTGTAATGCAGCAGACAGCTCCATGCCTGATTTGCGGGTAGCGAGACTGCGCATGTAAACACGCGGTGTCGAATTGGCATTCATACGGATGCGGTCGCCAAGTAACGCTCCACCTGATTTTTGCTTGGATGGATCGACGGACAAGATCGCAACCGTCTTCTCGGGATAAACGCGAATAAATCGACGAACAAGCTCATCAGTTAATGAGCTTTTTCCTGCACCACCCGTACCTGTAATCCCTAATACCGGTATGGTTGAATCAGCTTCCACTAAGCTTTCTCGGAGAGGTTCTGTCCATACAGGCTGGTCCACTGCATACTCCGCAACGGAAATAAGCCGGGCAATCGCCTGATGGTTTTGCTCGCGCAAGCCTGCTACTTCTTCCTCCAGCTGCTTAACGGTTGGGAAGTCGCTACGTCTGATCATGTCGTTGATCATGCCCTGTAAGCCCAATCGTCTGCCGTCATCTGGCGAGTAAATTTTACAGACTCCGTACTCTTCCAATTCCCTTATCTCGCGTGGAACGATAACGCCGCCACCGCCACCAAAAACACGGATATGCTCTGCTCCCCGCTCGCGTAATAGATCAATTACGTATTTGAAATACTCCACATGACCGCCTTGGTAGGAACTAATGGCAATCCCTTGCACATCCTCCTGGACAGCGGCTGTTACAATATCGTCAACAGAGCGGTTGTGTCCGAGATGGATAACCTCTACTCCCGACGATTGTAAAATACGGCGCATGATATTAATCGAGGCATCGTGACCATCATACAGACTGGCTGCGGTCACAAAGCGTACCTTGTTTTGCGGACGATACACTTCCGTTTCCATCGTTCCACTCTCCTTTTTATACGTTTAAAAAGGAGGAAAAACAGGGCCAAGCAGATCAAGGCGCAGTAGACGCGAAGTATGCTTGGCACCCTATGTTTTCCAGACTTTTCAAACTCTCTTCTTAATCGGAGACACTGATTTCGCGAAGCAACAGGGCAATTTGCTTCTCTGTGTACTCCTCAATGGTATAGTGCTTTTTCAATGCCCAGCGGCGGAAGACCCACATTTCACCCAGCACCATGATGTTGTCTGCCATCAGCTTGACGTTCTTTTCGTCAATGCGCAACGAACCATCGGCAATCCCTTTTTCCAGGATTTCGACGAAAATATGCGAAATGGCTTCTTCACGCCCTAATACGTAGCGGAGTGTTTCTTTTGGCAATGATTTGGCTTCCTGATAAATAAGCAAAACGCGGTCGCTCATCTGATCCATTACGCGGATCAAACTTTTTAGTGCTACCTTTAATGTTTTCAAGCCTGTTCCGTTGAAGTTGATAGCTTCACGCAAGCGCGTCTCCATCTCCGCATGAATGGCATCGCAAACAAGATAGAGAACGTCTTCTTTTGACTCGATATACTCGTACAACGTACCAATACTAAATCCAGACGCCCGGGCAATCTCCCTTGTCGTCGTTTTATGAAAACCTTTATTAATGAAGAGATGAACGGCTGCCTCAATAATCTGCTCTCGTCTTCTTTCGATCAGTTTTGGGTCCTTTACCAGGGACGGTATCGTTTTTCTCTTGTCAGACACTCCAAATCCACCTTTCCAACCGACTGAGCGTTTGGTCAGACGCCTCATAGAAAAGAAGGCGCAAACACTCTACTTTTGTATCATCGCAGATCATTATACGCGAGTAAGAGCACAAAGCCAAACTTTTCTTTTCTATGTGTGTCATCGTGTTGGAAGACGGGACAGCTTCCTACTCTTTTAGCAGGAAATTGCTGATCACGACACGTTGGATTTCATTTGTTCCTTCATAGATTTGTGTAATTTTGGCATCACGCATAAAGCGCTCCACAGGATATTCCCGGGTGTAGCCGTAACCTCCGAAAACTTGAACAGCCTCGGTTGTCACTTCCATTGCTGTATCTCCTGCAAATACTTTGGACATCGCAGATGCTTTGCCATATGGTAGACCTTGATCCTCCAGCCACGCTGCTTGGTAAGTGAGCAAACGGGATGCCTCGATTTTCGTTGCCATGTCTGCCAGCTTGAACTGGATTGCCTGCAAGGAAGCGATTGGTTTGCCGAACTGACTGCGTTCTTTGGCATAATTCCGTGCATGCTCGTACGCCCCTTGTGCAATTCCCAATGCTTGAGCGGCGATACCGTTTCTTCCACCGTCCAACGTCATCATCGCAATCTTGAACCCTTGGCCTTCTTCGCCCAGTCTATTTTCTACCGGCACGCGCACATCTTCAAAGTTAACCGCAAGTGTTGGCGAGGAACGGATACCCAGCTTTTTCTCCTTTTTCCCCATCGTGAAGCCATCCATGCCTTTTTCAACGATAAAAGCCGTGATGCCCTTATGATTCAATTCTGGTTGAGTGACCGCAAATACGATGTAGATTTCTGCTTCACCTGCATTGGTAATGAAGATTTTGGTGCCATTTAAAATGTAGTGATCGCCATCGCGTACGGCTGTCGTGCGCATTCCAGCAGAATCAGAGCCAGACCCCGCTTCGGTCAAACAGTACGCGCCCATCTTCTTGCCTTCTGCTAATGGACGCAAAAACGTTTGCTTTTGCTCCTCTGTCCCGAATTTGTAAATCGGCCAGCTCGCCAAGGAAACATGTGCAGACAGTGTTACACCGATGGAGGCATCCACACGGGAGAGTTCTTCCACTGCAATGACGTAGCTCAGGTAATCTGCACCTGCTCCGCCGTATTGCTCCGGCCAAGGAATCCCTGTCAGTCCAAGCTCAGCCATTTGCTCAAAAATGGAACGATCAAAGCACTCTTCTTCATCGCGCTCGGCTGCTGTCGGAGCTACTTGATTCTCTGCAAAGTCGCGAATCATTTTGCGCATCATGTCATGTTCTTCCGTCAGTTGGAAATTCATATGGCTCACTCCCCCACGTGCTTTTCATTTTTCTATTAATCAGCAAGCAAATGCTTGGCGATAACGATTCGCTGAATTTCGTTGGTGCCCTCATAAATTTGCGTTACTTTCGCATCCCGGAATAGACGCTCAACCGGATATTCTCTGGTGTAGCCGTAGCCGCCAAAGATTTGTACGGCTTCTGTGGCGAGCTCCATCGCGGAGTCAGTGGCAAAGCGTTTTGCCATCGAGGCTTCCATTCCACAAGCAATTCCTTGACTGCGCAACCACGCCGCTCGGTATACCAGCAATCGGGCTACTTCTGCTTTCGTCGCCATGTCAGCCAGCTTGAAAGCGATGGCTTGCTGCTTGGCAATCGATTGTCCGAACTGCTTGCGTTCCTGCGCGTACTCTGTCGCGTATTGGACTGCAGCTTCGCAAATACCAAGCGCTTGTGCAGCAATCCCGATACGACCGGAATCCAGATTCGCCATTGCGATACAGAAGCCTTCCCCTTCCTGTCCAAGCAGGTTGGCAGCCGGTACACGGGCATTGTCGAATACAAGCTCTGTTGTATAGGAACCGTGAAGTCCCATCTTCTTTTCCTTTTTCCCAACCGTGAAGCCCGGTGTATCCTTGTCTACGATAAAGGCCGATATTCCCTTGGGTCCTTTTGTCGAGTCAGTAACGGCAAAGGTGATATAGGTATCAGCCTCCCCGCCGTTCGTAATGAACACCTTGTTTCCGTTCAGGATGTATTCATCGCCTTTTTTCACGGCTGTGGTTCGGATACTGCTCGCATCAGAACCTGCATGCGGCTCAGTCAAGGCAAAAGCTCCGAGGTATTCCCCACTCGCAAGCTTGGTCACGTATTTGCGTTTTTGCTCCTCGGTACCGAAGTAGAGAATCGGGTTCGTCCCGACAGAGGTATGCACGGACAAAATGACACCTACTGTCGCACTCACTTTGGAAATCTCGTGAATGGCCAAAATGTAGGAAATAAAGTCCGCTCCCGCTCCTCCCCACTCTTCGGCAATCGGAATGCCCATGAGCCCCATTTCGCCCATCTTTTTGAGGATCTGACGTGGGAACTGGTCCGTCTCCTCCATCACCGGAACGAATGGTGCGATCTCTTTCTGGGCAAAGTCTCGTACCATGCGGCGCATCATCTCTTGCTCTTCGTTCAATCGGAAATCCATGTCCGTCCTACCTTTCTGCGAAATCTTCGGTTAGCTGTACACGTAGAAACCACGACCGGATTTTTTGCCTAGCCATCCTGCTTTTACGTACTTGCGCAGCAATGGGCATGGGCGGTATTTCGAATCACCGAACCCTTCGTGCAGTACTTCCATAATGTAGAGGCAAGTATCCAGCCCGATGAAATCAGCCAGTTGAAGCGGCCCCATCGGATGGTTCATGCCCAGCTTCATCACTTCATCGATCGCTTCCGGTGTTGCAACTCCTTCGTACACGCAATAAATCGCTTCATTCAACATTGGCATCAGTACCCGATTGGACACAAAACCTGGGAAATCGTTGACGCTCACGGGTACCTTGCTCATTTGTTTGGACAAATCTTCTGTCAGCTGATAGACCTCATCGGATGTTTGCAGCCCGCGGATGATCTCAACCAGCTTCATCACTGGAACGGGGTTCATGAAATGCATCCCGATTACTTTTTCCGGCCGCTTTGTAACTGCCGCAATCTCAGTAATCGGCAGCGAGGATGTATTGCTCGCGAGCACCGTATGCGGCGGACATACTTCATCCAGCTTGGAAAAGATTTGCGTTTTGACCGCCATGTTTTCTGTCACCGCTTCTACCACAAAATCTGCTTCAGACGCATCTGCCAGATCAGTAGACAGTGTTAAACGGCCGAGAATCGCTTCCTTTTCTGCTTCGCTGAGCTTGCCTTTTTCCACGTTGCGCGACAAGTTTTTCGTAATCGTGGCCAGACCGCGCTCTACAAATGCTTGCTGGACGTCGTTCAGAAAAACGCGAAAGCCAGCCTGCGCCGCTACTTGGGCAATCCCGCTGCCCATTTGTCCTGCCCCGATGACCATAATCGTTTGTACGTTCATGCAAAAAGGCCTCCCTTAGTCTACTTTAATCAAGATGGCGTCACCCTGTGCGGCACCGCTGCAAATTGCCGCGATCCCTAAGCCGCCGCCTCGTCTTTTCAATTCATAGGCGAGGTGCATAATGATCCGAGCGCCACTCGCGCCAATCGGGTGTCCGAACGCAATCGCTCCCCCGTTTACATTCACTTTCTCTGCGTCCCAGCCAACGATTTTGCCACTGGTCAAAATTACCGCGGCAAATGCTTCGTTTACCTCAAATAGATCGATCTCCGAAAGCGAGACACCTGTCTTTTCCAAGAGCTTGTTGATCGCAAGCCCCGGAGTTGTCGCGATATAAGGAGCCTCTGCGCCGACCGCGGCGTGTCCCAGTATCGTCGCAAGCGGTTTGATGCCCAGCTGTTGTGCTTTCGTTTCTGACATCAGCACCATTGCTGCCGCTCCGTCGTTGATTCCCGGTGCATTACCTGCCGTAATTGTTCCGTCCTTTTTGTACACGGGTGGCAGCTTCGCCAATCCTTCCTCGGTGGTATCCGGACGTGGTCCTTCATCGACGGTTACTTGCAGCGGCTCCCCTTTTCTTTGCGGAATGGAAACCGAGACAAGCTCGTCGGCAAAAAGTCCTTTTTCCATCGCTTGTGCGGCTCTCTGCTGGCTGCGCAGCGCCCAAGCATCCTGCTCTTCTCGCGTAATCCCGTTCTCTTCCGCCACATTGCTGCCGTGAACAGCCATAGCCACTTGATGAAACGGGCAAGTGAGGCCGTCGTACATCATGAGATCACGTACGGTCGAATCTCCCATCCGCATTCCGTTACGTGCATCTGGCAGTGCATACGGTGCGTTGCTCATGCTTTCCATGCCGCCAGCGACGATGATTTCTCCGTCCCCGGCCCGAATGATTTGGTCCCCCATCGTCACTGCACGCATCCCGGACGCGCATACTTTGTTGATCGTCTCACTCGCTACATTCCACGGCAAACCAGCTTTGCGAGCTGCCTGGCGTGAGGGCACCTGACCCGCACCTGCCTGCAAGACCATACCCATGATCACTTCGTCCACCTGATCGCCGGAAATACCAGCGCGCTCTACCGCTTCCTTGATTACGATGGAGCCGAGCTCTACTGCCGATAGCGCTTTCAAAGACCCACCAAACTTACCAAAAGGGGTACGCGCTGCCCCTACAATGACCGTTTTCATCGAATGCCCTCCATTCGGATGATGTTTCACATCAATAAAAACTAAATTGATCGAGCGTTCGTTCATTTTGCATACTTTTATTTTGCCGTCTTCCGTACGAATAGTCAATCTATAATGAAAAAAAGAAGGCGTCCAAAAAGTCGAGTTTTGATTGACTTCCTGGAGCCCATTTATTCAACTATCGTTGGCAAGCTTGCTTACTGGCTTTTTTACGTTTACTCTGGAGGTGCTTCATCGTACATTTTTTTGTTGATGATTAAGATTCTGTCTGCATTTCTGACTTTTCCTGCAGGAAGCTTCTCGTCCGCTGCATGAATATAGACGAGGTTATCTGCCGCTTCATAATAAATAACATACTCCTCCCTGAGATCGCTCCACCCTTGCTCTGAAGGTTTGCCCACTTTCTTGATGATCGATCCCAGATTTATTTCGCTCAGATGTTGCGCAGCTAACTCGATCCCGTATACACGATCCTTTCCGTCAAAAAGAACAGATCCGCCTTTCAGCTTTTCAAAATCGTGATAGATCCCACCATTCCAAAAGTCTTCTTTGGTCACTTTTCCATAAAGGGAAATGACCTCTTCTTTTTTCATGCCGATTGCGATGGGAAAGCCGTTTATTTCGTTCTTTTCAAGAGACTTCAGAAATTTTTCATCGAGAATGACTTTAGGCTCTGCTTCCGCTTGTTTTTGCTCTATAGCTGGCAGCTGTGTAGGCTCGGTAGCTGCACTCGAGGAGTAGCAACCTCCGACGATTAAGCCTGTTGCAACCGCAAAGGTGATCCCTGTGATTCGTTTCAACAGTATTCCACTCCTATTGTCCTTTTAAGTGACTTCACAACACATCTAGCCTCTATTATTGCAAAGCTCTCCAACCGACTTTCCAGATTCCCTTTTTGTTTTTCTCCATGCGATAGCCGAACCTCTCACTGTTGTCCTTTAACGAAATCCAGACAACCGCTTCCTTGTCAGAGATGTTCTCAACCGACATGTTGCTTCCATGTTCAAGCAGTTTGGCTAAATGTCTCGCACGATTTCTTGCTCCAACCGGATCTTTCTTCACCTCTTCCAAATACTGCTCAAGTGTAGGCTTTTCGGCTCTAACATCGTCGTTATGCAAAGCGTACATGATTTCAAGCTCATCATCTCTCTGTGCTTGCACGTAAAGCTTCAAAATATCAATCGGAGACAGCCCACGCCATAACTCATCCGTTTTCTCTTCCATTTCCATATAAGCAAAATAACGCTGCTCCTTTTCATCGTCTTTTAAATCGAATATGGTCGAGGGGTCCGGTGTATCGTTGTACTCTTCATTGGAATTTGAGGTCCCTTTCGAGATGCTTTCAGAATAGGTCCCGGATCTGTTTAAGCCAAAGCTATGAATCTCTTTACCTTGAACATAGCTCAAGCCATAGCCATTGACCTTTTTATCCCTCCAAAAAATCAACAGTTCCAACCCCAAGTCCCTATTCAGCAACCCTTCTGTCTCTTCCAATACCCAGTTCTCTTTTCTCTGGTATCCTTCTTTTGCGAAAATATTGTACCCCCAGTATTCATTCGAGTAATCGTCCCCGCTTCCACCATAATCGTCAATAACGATATGAGGAAACCGCAACTTTTCTCTGACCTGATCTTGTGTCATGCCAACATGCAAGATTCCGAAAATCTCCTCTGCTGTTTCCTTAATCTTCTGATCGTCTAAAGCACGAGCATCTGAATTGGGAGCGGGGTTTTGATTCATACTTGGCCGGACAGGCGTTTCCTTCACAGGGACTGCACTCGTACTTTCCTTTTGCAACCAGTAAGGGGTAGCGCCAATTACAAGTATAGCTGCAACAACCGCAGCACCGAGCGGGTAGGTGAATTGAAACCTTTTTTTGCGTTTATCCTTGATACTTATCCGAATCTGCTCCTCCAGCTTTGACGTATCATTTATTTCACGCAGAAGAGTCTGATCTGCCGTTTCCTTGAACTCCGCCAGAAATTTGTCCAGGTTCATTCGATCCCCTCCGTTTCCATCAGCGCTTTGAGCTTTTGACGAGCACGGTGCATTTTTGTGTAGACCGCTCCTGTAGTCATTTCCAAAATGACCGCAATCTCCTCTACGGACAACTCCTCGTAGTAGTGGAGAACAATCAGCTGGCGATAGCTGTTCGGCAGCTCCATGACCAGACGGGCAAAACGGGCGCGAAGATCATTTTGCAAAACAGCCGACTCTGCCCCCTCGACTACCTCTATGTCTACTTCCGATTTGAAAAACAAGTGGCGGAACGACCACGAGCGTAGATGCTTTTTCGCTTCGTTGACGGCGATTCGGTACACCCATGTTTGCATCGAGCTCTCTTGGCGGAATTTGCCCAAATTTTTGTAAGCTAACAGGAACACTTCCTGGGTAATATCCTCAGCAAGACTGCGGTCCTTGACCATCAAATACACGAGGCGCAGCACCTTTTTCAAGTAGTGCCGGATCAATTCATCAAATAATGCTTCCTTTGTTTTGGTTAAGCTTTTCTCTGTAAGCTCCAGCTTCCTCACTCCCTTCCCACTCTTTTTGATTCAGCTGGCTCCATTATCTTACAGTTTTTTTGCAAAAAAATAATGCGCAAGCCTCGTCGCTTGATTAGCACCGAGACTTGCGCATGGTATGAACCTAGATGGCGTCTGCGAGAATTTCCGCGACGTCGCGTGTTTTGACGTGATCTTCCTGCTCTTTGGTCTTGATTCCATCGTTCATCATCGTCAGGCAGTATGGGCATGCACTGGCGATTTCCGTCGGGTTGACCTCCAGAGCTTGCTCCGTACGTGTGACGTTGACACGAGAGCCCTCATGTTCCTCCATCCACATCAAGCCGCCGCCTGCGCCGCAGCACATACTGTCGCAGCCGCTGCGCTTCATTTCGACCACCTCTACGCCAGGGATGGCTTCGAGGATCACGCGTGGCTTGTCGTAAATTTCGTTGTAGCGGCCCAAGTAGCAGGAATCGTGGTAGGTGATGCGTTCCTTGACTTCCTTGGTTGGCTTCAATTTGCCTTCCTTCACCCACTCCGCCAACAGCTCAGAGTGGTGGTACACCTCTGCCTTCAACCCGAATTCTGGATATTCGTTCTTAAACGTATTGAATGCATGCGGGTCGCAGGTGACGATTTTTTTGACTTCATACGCTTCAAACAGGGCGATATTTTCTTGAGCGAGCTGCTGGAACAAGAATTCGTTACCAATACGGCGAGCCGTATCCCCAGAGTTCTTTTCCTCGTTACCCAAAATGGCGAACTTCACACCTGCTTCGTGCATGAGCTTCACGAATGCCTGCGAAATTTTTTGGCTGCGCAAGTCAAACGATCCCATCGAGCCTACCCAGAACAAGTACTCGAATTCCTCGACCTGCTTCACAGTTGGCACCTCGTACTCACCGTTCAGACCTTCAATCCATTTCGTCCGGTCTTTGCGGTTGATTCCCCACGGGTTGCCCTGACGCTCGATATTGTTCAAGGCGCGCTGCGCTTCTGCTGGCATGCTGCCTTCCGTCATAACCAAATAGCGGCGCATATCGATGATTTTATCGACATGCTCATTCATTACCGGGCATTGGTCTTCGCAGTTGCGACAGGTCGTACAAGCCCACAGCTCCTGCTCGGTAATGACATCGCCGATCAAGCTTTTCTCATAGACCGCAGTTGCACCTTCCGCCGTCGCCGCTACTTCAGATGCTTGGAACGCAATCTGGTTGGCCGTCGTCTGCGAAAAAGCGAAGCTCGGCATCCATGGCGTACGCGATGTCACCGACGCGCCTTTTTCAGTCAAATGGTCGCGCATTTTCGTAATCAGATCCATCGGGGAGAGCATTTTTCCCGTTCCAGAGGCCGGGCACATATTTGTGCAGCGACCGCACTCCACACAAGCATACAGGTCGATGAGCTGCGTTTGTGTAAAATCCTCGATTTTGCCGACACCGAATTCTTCCTGCGTCTCGTCCTCGAAGTTAATGCTGGTCAGCTTGCCTGGCGGGTCCAGCTTTTTGAACCACACGTTGACAGGCGCAAACAGCAAATGCGCGTGCTTGGACTGCGGTACATACACCGCGAAGCCGAGCAAGATGATCAGATGCAGCCACCAGAAAACGTAAAAGCCTACCACTGCACCCGTTGTCCCTACTCCAATGGCAGATAAAACGATCGCAAAAACAGAAGAGATCGGAGCGAACGCCGATGGCTCATGTCTGAGCCAAATTTGTTCAAAAGCGAGCGAGAGCAAGACAGTCGCCATCAGAGAGGAAATCAGCAAAAGAACAATCCCTGACTTGAAGCCGCGCTTCAGACGCTTGAGCTTTTCGATATAGCGGCGGTAAAAAGCGTAGCCGACCGCAGCCAAAATGAGAAACGTGGTGATCTCCTGCATGACAGAGAAGTATTTGTGAGCGCTGCCAAAAGGAAGCTCGTAGCCTTTCGAAAGCCCTTTGATAATCAGCTCGATGGCTCCGAATTGCAGGGTGATAAAACCGTAAAACATCACGACGTGCATCACACCGCTCTTCTTGTCCTTCAGCAGCTTCTTGTGGAAAATGACGTTGTCCAGCATCAGATTGATGCGTGCCCCAAAGTCATTTTTCACATCCGGCTTTTTCCCCAGCTTGATAAACAAGTATCTGCTGTACACGACATGTCCGGCTAAATAAAGCCCGTAAGCGAGAACCAGGAAAAAGGCGATCAAATTAATAAGTGCCAGCATGTTTTCTACTCCCCTCTATTGCGAGTTTGTCTTTGGACGTGGAAATCGTTTTTTCTATCTTATCAGAATCATGGAAATAAATGAATGAGTATTCAGTCAGTCTGTTTATTTTTTTCGAAAAATGAAACGATACTGAGCGACCGCTCATAATGGGTACAACTCGATCTTAACACACAAGTTGCGAATCATCCATCCTCTTCGAAGAGTTGGAAATATTCTTACGAAAAAAACAGCTACCTTTATACGGGTAGCTGTTGATCCTGCTTATTTTCCTGAAGCTTCCTTGGTCTCGGCAGTGGTGTGCTCTTTCTTGGACTTTTGCTCCGAGCGTACGTCCGCGAGTGATTTGACCTTGGTTGCTTTGATACGCTTGTTGCGCGGCAGATCAGTCGGCTCCAGATTGTCTACCTCATCTTGCATGAGTGCTGCGATACCAACTGCTTTGCCTTTTGCAGCCTTACAGTATTCGCAGTTTTCTTCATCATGCTCGTGGTATTGCTTCGGCTCCGGATAGGACGTGATAACGCCTTCAAAATTACGCAGGACGACTTTATCGGACGCTTGCGAAATGATGTAATTCGGGCTGACAGGAATTTTCCCGCCGCCGTGTGGAGCGTCTACTACAAAGGTCGGAACTGCATAGCCGGAAGTATGGCCGCGCAGGTGCTCAATGATTTCGATACCTTTGCTGACAGGTGCGCGGAAGTGTCCGATTCCCTCTGACAGGTCGCATTGATAGATGTAATACGGGCGAACGCGAATTTTCACCAGGTCCTGCACCAGCTTTTTCATTGTATTCGCGCAATCGTTGATACCGGCCAAAATAACTGCCTGGTTGCCGAGCGGAACACCAGCATTGGCGAGCATCTCGCAAGCCAGCTTTGCTTCCGGTGTAATTTCTTTTGGATGGTTGAAGTGTGTATTAAGCCAAACCGGATGGTATTTTTTCAGGATATTGCACAGGTTTTCGGTAATGCGTTGCGGGAATACAACAGGTGCACGCGTTCCGATCCGAATAATTTCAACATGCGGGATATCGCGAAGGCTGCTGATGATGTACTCCAGTACGCGGTCATTGATCAACAGACCGTCTCCACCGGAGAGCAGTACATCGCGGACTTCTGGTCTTGAGCGAATATAATCGATACAGGCATCCAACTGTTTCTTTGGCACGCCCATGCCGATCTGGCCGGAAAAGCGACGACGCGTACAGTAACGGCAATACATGGAGCATTGGTTCGTCACCAGGAAAAGCACGCGATCTGGATAACGATGCGTCAGACCAGGTACAGGAGAATCGGTATCCTCGTGGAGTGGGTCTTCCATGTCGTATTTGGTACGAACCATCTCAGAGGACAAAGGTACAGACTGCATGCGAACCGGATCGCTTGGATCGTCTGGATCCATCAGATGAGCATAGTACGGTGTAATGTTGAGTGGAATCGTTTGCGTAGAAATACGTACGCCCTCTTCCTCTTCTGGTGTCAGGTTGATTACCTGCTTCAAATCATCGACCGTCTTAATGGTGTGCGTAAGCTGCCACATCCAGTCATTCCATTGCTCGTCCGTGACATCCTTCCAAAGTTCTATCGAACGCCAATCGCGTTTTGTCGCTACTGTCATGTGCATCCCGTCTCCTCTCGTCTTATGGTGAACCTCTTCGCTTCACTCAATCAACAAGAGATGCAAGTGCCATGCCAACAAATCAAAAGATTTAGAAAATAAGGAATAGAGCGTTTTGTGAGCGCTTCTTATCCATTTGATCCTTCGCGAGTCTGCCGAATTTTCGGCACTCAACAGGGAGGGATCATCCGCTGCGAGAGCTTGTATTGCAGCGTCTGTCTTGGGATGCCCAGGAGCTTGGCGGCGCGAAGTACATTGCCGTCCGTTTGCTGCATCGCCTCTTTGATCACCTTTTCCTCTACCTCACGCAAAATTTCAGGCAGCGTACAGCCTTCCTTGGGTAGAAGTTGAGCCGAGATTGGCGCTTCCTTTTTCTCAGACTGCGAGCGTTCCAGCAAATGAGCCGGAAGATGATCCAACAAAATCATGTCCGACTCCACCATATTCATGGCTGCTTCTATGACATGCTCCAGTTCACGGACATTCCCCGGCCACTCATACGCAGCAAACAAACTAGCCACTTCACTGCTGATTCCACGCACATTCATACCGAAGATCTGGTTGAACTTTTCCAAGAAATGATCGATCAGCATATCCACATCTTCTCTGCGCTCTCGCAATGGAGGCAGTTCAAAAGAGACGACGTTGATCCGATAGTATAGGTCGGTTCGCATGACCCCTCGTTCCACGAGTGACTGCGGTGCTTCGTTGACTGCGGCGATTACCCGTACGTCCACTTTGGTCGAATGGCTCCCACCGATCCGTCTGATCTGACCGTCCTGGAGGACTCGTAGCAGCTTTGCTTGCAAATCGAGCGGCATACTGTTTAGTTCATCCAGAAATAGCGTACCACCGTCCGCCAGCTCGAATAACCCTGGGCGATCATCGGCTCCCGTGAAGCTTCCTTTTGTCGTGCCAAACAGCAAGCTTTCGAGCAGTGCGGCCGGAAGCGCGGCACAGTTTTGCGCGATGAATGGCTTACTAC
Organism: Brevibacillus sp. BD137; assembly: GCF_041644655.1. Taxonomy (NCBI): domain Bacteria; kingdom Bacillati; phylum Bacillota; class Bacilli; order Caryophanales; family Paenibacillaceae; genus Brevibacillus; species Brevibacillus sp. BD137. The sequence continues at coordinate 199,575 of NZ_JAOTNO010000003.1, forward strand.
TGCGGACAGATGCGTGGTGAATAGATTGGACAAACAGTTCTTTTCCCGTCCCGGTTTCGCCGTATATCAACACAGGAGAACTTGTCCGGGCAGCTTTTCGAGCGCGTTCTTTGAGGCGTTTCATTTTTTCACTCATCGTCAAAATATCTTCGAAATGGAAAGTCGTTTCATCTACCGTGCGTTTTGTCCGTTTCGGCTTGCTAATTTTGGCCTGAAGATCAACCAAGCGCTCCGACAGTTCTTTTAGCTTGCCGATATCCTTCGCCACCTCGACTGCACCGACTAACCGTTTGCCTACTCTCACCGGAAGTGTCGTGTTGATTGTTTCTACACGCATTCCCTTCCAATTCTTATATGTCTGTGTCTGGTTGTAGATTGATTCGCCACTATCGATAACACGAAGCAGAGTACTCGACTGTCGATCAAGTGAAGGAAAAACCTCCAACAATGGCTTTCCCAACACCTCTTCTGAGGTCAACCCATCGAGCTTGGCTGCGACATGATTGTAGAAAATCGTAATGCCATTTGCGTCCACAACGTGAATTCCTTCATCGATAGCACCCAAGATCGCCTGCAACATTTCTACCGTATCTGACAACGGCATCCTGGCTTTCACTCCTTCCTTCCATCCATGCTGCCAAAAAATCATCACTTCGCCGAATATTCGGCACTTTTACGCTATTATCGATTACGCCCTACCTGAATGGCAAGCATAGCGGTATACAGTAAATGTCCCAATATCCAAATGAGGAACGCTGTCATACTGATCGGGGATTTACTTAACACACTAAATGGGAAAAACGCGACAGAAAAACCGAGCATCCAATACAGCAAGTATCGTACCGATCGGGCCTTTCGTTCCCACGGGTAAAAGTGCATGAGAAAAAAGGCGACGATCACACTAATCAGCAGATGAATCAATAGTTCTACAATAGAGGGCAGGTTTTCCATGCCCGGTACATAGCTGACATCAATTAAAACGGGAAAGGTATTGGTATCAAACAAACCATCCCCGAGCGCCAAAAAAGCAGCAAGACCCAGACCGGCTATTAGTCCATTTGTGAGTACAAACATGCTGTATCCCCCTCTCACTTCAGCCGCAAGTACTCCTATTGTACGTGCAAAAAACCGCCCTTGCAAAGGGCGGCTTATTTTCCTAGCTCTATTTTCAGCTCATGCTCACCAGCGTACTGCTCATTCATCCATAGCTGGTACGCGATTTCTACCTGTACAGGAACCTCTGCCTCGTAGCGAATTCGCAGCTTGTTCGTATGCGTCTCCATTGCGAACGGGCCATAGGGACTTTGATAGGTAGAATGGGTGCTGGCTCCTTTTTCGAATTGCTGCCTGGTTGAAACACCACCCTGACGGACCAGCGTAATAGACGTATCTGTCAGCTTCAGTGTCGTGCTTACTTCGCCAACGTCTTCCATCTGCTCTTTGTAGGTCAGGTACCACGCGGATGCTTTTTGTACGCGCTTGCCTTCATAGCTGTAGGTCGTTTCTTCCCAGTTGCCTTCGACATGATGCCGTGCCGTCAATTTCACTTGTATGTCTTGCATGCTACTTCCACACTCCACTTTCTTTCGCTTCCCTTTTATCCCTACATTCTACCCTTCATCGCTCTTCTGTGGCAACCGCCGCCTCCGCTTTGGCATCCGCCAGCAGGAATCTCATGGTAGCAGCAATCCCGATCGCCGCAAGCAACAGCAGACCCGCCAACACCAAGTATCCGACTCCTGCCCCCGTGTAATCGATCATCACCGTAAACAAACCGATCAGGACCAGACGCATCATCATACCGATGGAGTTAAAAAAGCTCATCACCCGCCCCATCTGATGCTTCGGCACAACTGTCATATAGAGCGATTGCCGAATCAATCGCACAGAAGCGTTACTCCACCCGTAAAACGTGTACGTCGCAATCAGCGCCCAGCCATACGGCAAAGCAATCATGGCGACAATGGCAATCGCGAATAGCAACGTATTGCCGATCATGGCTGCCAGCTGCCCCATCTTGCGTACGACGATCGCAACGAGTAAACCTGCCGCCACAGCACCTAGTGCATACGTGACCTCTCCTAGCGAATAAACCGAGACACCCGCCTGCAACGTTTGGCTTATGTAAACCGGCTTCAATAAGTTCGTCGCCATAACAGCAATGAAGGGCATAAGTGCGGATATACCAAACAGAAGAAATCCTTTCTTTTGCCGAATGTACCGCCAGCTTTCCATCAGCTGCACCGTCCACGCGACACCCTGGTTTTGCTTCGCTTCTTTTTCCAGTGTGAAGGTATACGTCATGGTAGACAGCAAGGTAAAGGCGAACAAGTACGTAATCGCATTGAAAATAATCACCACATGCAGCCCGTAGGAGCTCAGCAAAATCCCCGCAAACGCGCCAGCAAGAACGGATGCTGTCTGTCCTTCGATCTCGAGCAGACTATTGATGCTATTGTAGTGCTTGGGCTCAAATGTCTCCTGAACCAACGCGGACTGCGTCGGGTAATGAATTTGGTACATAAAGGTCGTCGTCAAATAGATAACAATCAGCATCCACTCGGTGTACTCTCCGAAAAAGCCCCAGATCGCGAGCAGGCCAAGTACGCCAAATCCAATCAAGTTTTCGATTAGAAGCATTTTCTTGCGGGAGTAACGATCGATGAGCGTCCCGATATACGGCCCAATAAAAAACATCAGTACCGCAGAAGTAAACATCGTGGAGCCCAAAAGTTGAGCAGAGCCTGTCGTTTCCACGAGGAACCAGGCAATCCCGATCATCGTCATGCCTTGCCCAAAACCGGAGAACAAATTGGAAAAGAACAGCTTTCGAAATGGTGCGTAGGCAAATACCTCTCTCATGCAGACAACTCCTTTGTAAGAAAACCTCCGTCGACTTTTCAATCATCTCACTATTATGATTGTACTGACTATTTTATACTTTGTAAACTAAAATGTTTATTAATTTGATTCAACCTCTCTCACCAATAGAAAAAGCCCCCGGTTCTTTTTCAAAACCGGAGGCTTTTTACGCAGATATCTTATTTTACAAAGCTCAAGAGCAGCTCGCGAACGATTTTGGACGCCGCGATTTGCGTCATTTCACTGTGGTCATACACAGGAGCAACCTCCACCAGGTCACAACCGATGACATTCGCACCGTTGTTTGCCATGAAGTGAATGGTATCGAGCAGCTCACGAGACGTGATGCCACCTGCTTCTGTTGTGCCTGTTCCTGGAGCGTGCGCAGGGTCCAATACATCGATGTCGATCGACAGGTAGATCGGACGGTTGCCGATGGTAGGCAGCACTTGCTTCACTGGCTCCAGTACATCGTATTTGTACAGGTGCATGTTTTCTTTTGCCCACTCAAACTCGTCCTTCATCCCGCTGCGGATTCCGAAAGAGTATACATTTTTACCACCGATCAGGTTGCATACCTTTTTGATCGGGGTGGAGTGGGAGTATTCGTATCCCTCGTAGTTGTCACGCAGGTCTGTATGCGCGTCAAAGTGGAATACGACCATGTCCTTGTACTTTTCATAAACCGCTTGGAATACTGGCCAGGAAACCAAGTGCTCTCCACCAAGACCCAATGGGAATTTGCCATCTGCCAATACTTTTGCCACGAATGTACGGATCGCGTCCAGACTACCTTCCACGTTTCCAAAAGGAAGTGGAATATCGCCAGCATCAAAGTATTTGATGTCTTCCAACAGCCTGTCCAAGTACGGGCTGTACTCTTCCAGTCCGATAGAAACCTCACGAATACGGGCAGGGCCAAAACGAGATCCCGGACGGAAGCTCACTGTCCAGTCCATCGGCATACCGTAAATAACCGCTTGGCTTTCTTCGTAATTCCCGTGACTACGGATAAAGACATTTCCAGAGTATGCTTCGTCAAAACGCATAGGTGTAGTTCTCCCCCGATTAGTCGCGGGTCAGCTCAGCCACAAAGTTAGGCAGTTTGAAAGCAGCGTGGTGAACTTCCGCATTGTAGTATTTGGTGCCCAGATCTTTGATTTTCGCTGGGTCTACTTCCAACGGATCATGTTGCTTGGAAGCGATGGTGAAGCTCCACAGTCCGGATGGATAAGTAGGGATGCTGCAAGTGTAGAGACGAGTAACCGGGAAGATCGATTTCAAGTCTTTGAACACACGCTTGATCAGTTCACGGTTGAACCAAGGAGATTCCGTTTGAGCAACCATAATACCGTCTGGTTTCAAAGCATCGTGGATGCCTTGGTAGAAACCTTTTTCGAACAGCCCTACAGCAGGGCCAACAGGCTCTGTAGAGTCGACCATGATCACATCGTACTCACCTTTGTGGTCATGAATATGTTTAATACCATCGATGACTTGTACATCTACACGCGGATTACCTGTCAATGCACTCGCAATCTCAGGGAAATATTTTTTGCAAGACTCAATGACGCCACCGTCGATTTCAGCCAGAACTGCTTTTTCTACAGACGCGTGCTTTACGATTTCACGAATAGCACCGCCATCGCCGCCGCCTACAACCAGAACCTTTTTCGGGTTTGGATGCGTATTCAGCGCGATATGAGAAATCATTTCATGGTAGACAAACTCATCGACATCGGTAGTCATAACCATGCCGTCGAGCACTAACATGCGACCAAACTGCTTCGTATGAATTACGTCGATTTGTTGAAACTCGGATTTCTCACTGTATAGGGTCTCTGTAATTTTCGTTGTTATCCCGTGATTTTCCGTCTGTTTTTCGGTGTACCACAATTCCATGTTCATGGCTATGTAACCTCCTTCAATTAACCGCATGAAAATACAATATAACAAGAAAATTATAGTAGCTGTCTTCCAAATTGCAAGATATTTTTCTAGCAAGGAAAGTTTAACCAGCTTGCAAGCGACACATACTACTAGTAACGTAGTATGTCCTATTTTATTTATTCAACCGCAGAAAGGAGGAGAGGCACACATGGAAGTCATTCGCGAAGCCCCATTGCTGCGCTATTTGCGTTGGGCTAAGAAATTCGTAAAATTTACCATTCTCAGCCTATTATGTTTCTCTTTTGCCATCTTGTTGCTCATTTTGTACTTACGCTCACAACCACTCCCGGAAACATTTGTAAAGCAAACCACGACGATTTACGCTTCCAATGGAGAGGTTTTGGATACGATGCACCGTGGCGAGAACCGGATTTCTGTGCCGCTTGCAGAGATTTCACCAGCATTGCTTGATGCGACCATTGCTATCGAGGATCGTTCGTTCCGCGAGCATTTCGGTTTTGATTGGAAACGATTAGCCATGGCTGCTTATGTCGATGTCGTTAACATGGACATGCGTCAAGGTGCCAGTACCATCACTCAACAATTGGCGAGAAATCTGTACCTCAGCTTGGACAAGACATGGGAGCGAAAAATCAAGGAAGCCCTGCTTGCGATTCAGCTTGAACTGAATTACAGCAAGGATGAAATATTAGAAATGTACGTGAATCAGATTTATTACGGTCATTCAGCCTATGGCGTACAAGCTGCTGCCCAAACCTATTTCGGCAAGGACGCCAAAGATTTGACGGTTGCAGAGAGCGCCATGCTCGCAGGCATCCCTAAGGGTCCTACTTATTATTCACCATTTGTCGATTTGGAACGCGCCAAAGCCAGACAAAAGCTCATTTTGGATGCGATGGAGCGCGACAATCTACTGACATCGAAGGAAGCAGAGCAAGCCTACGCGGAACCAATCAAGCTGAAACAGCGAGCAAACGATAAGGTAACAGAGCCGGCTCCTTATTTCCGCGATTACATCGCTACTTTGGTAAAAAACAAATATGGCATTGACGAAGAAAAATTTATTCATGGCGGTCTCAAAATCCACACGACCCTTGATCCAGTTGTACAAAAAAAGGCCGAGGATATTGTTGCCTCCGTCTTACCGAAGAATAATCCGAATTTGCAGGTAGCCCTCGTCGCCATGGATCCTGCTACCGGCTATATCAAAGCAATGGTAGGTGGACGTGACTACAAGGTGAGTCAGTTCAATCGCGTGCTTGGCAAGCGCCAGCCTGGTTCCTCCTTCAAGCCGATCATGTATTTGTCAGCCTTGCAAAACGGATATACACCGCTCACGTTGATGAAAAGCGAACCGACCGTTTTTACCTACGACAACAATAAGCAGTACATTCCCGGCAATTTTGGTGGAAAATACCCAAACGCACTGATCAACATGCGTGAAGCAATCAAAACCTCCGACAATATTTATGCCGTCAAGACCATTGATTTTCTCGGGCCGCAAAAAGTGGTTGATCAGGCAAAGCAATTAGGTATTACCAGCTCATTGCAAGCAGTTCCCTCTCTCGCATTAGGAACTTCACCTGTCTCTCCCTTAGAGTTAAACGCAGCTTATGCAGCAATCGTCAACAAGGGACAAGCAGTGAAGCCCATTGCGATCACTTCCATCGAAGACAGCGAGGGCAACCTTTTGGTTGAAGAAAAACCAGAGAAAACGCAGGTAGCCGATCCTGTCGCATCTGCTCTCTTAGTCAATATGATGCAGAGTGTATTTGAACAAGGCGGTACCGGATATCGCGTAGCTGGTGAGATGAACCGACCGGTAGCAGGGAAAACAGGATCAACGGATTATGACGCTTGGCTGAGTGGATTCACTCCGCAGCTGGTTTCGACCGTATGGGTAGGTTACGACAAAAATCAAAAAGTCGATGACGTAAAGGAAGGCTATCTGTCCAAAAAAATCTGGGCCCAGTTCATGGAAAGTGCGCTCAAAGGTCAGCCCCCTGCCCTCTTTGACATGCCTGCTGGTGTTGTTTCTGTCTATATCGATCCCGCTTCTGGAAAACTGGCGACCGAGCATTGTCCGAATCCACAGCTCTTTTATTTCGCCAGCGGAACAGAGCCTCAAGATTATTGCATGAATCACATCCCCAAAAATGAGACACCAACACCTTTAAAGCCGCCAGATTCTTCGACCTTTTGGCAGCGCATGGGCAGTTGGTGGAAACCAGATCACTAAAGAAAAAAGGACGTTTCTCTTAATCGAGTACGTCCTTTTTGTATGCCTATTAACCTAGCGTGTTCTGATTGTCCCCGCCGCCCACGACTCCATCTCCATCGGCGAATACATGGTCGTTGACGATCGTAATCAGACCGGCATGATCAAGCTGTTCCAGCACTTCAAACAAGCTGTCCCTTTTTCCAGCAGGGAGCTTGCGCACAAAATTGTTTATCTCGGTCGGAGTCACATGTGTGCGGAAATGGACGCCACCGTGCCTCACAAAATGATCATGCGATTGTTCATTACCACGGAGATCTTCTTCCAATGGGTACCGCCCCTTCCGTCAAACAGTTTGGTTCAATCCCCATTAGTGTTCCGCGATTTCCCAAAAACTATGATGAACGCTGACAATTATATAAGACAAACAGGGAAAGAGTGACGGCTCTCTCCCTGTTTGTTGACCAAGTGTACATGTAACACAATATGGAAATAAGTTTACCTGACTTCAATTGTGTGAACAATTGATTTCACGATTTGTTCACAGACCGTTCACGATTTCCAACTTTAGGACAAATTTTGCTTTAATTCCTCGGTAGAATTCTCATACATAGCCTCGTTATTTTCAATCAAAAGCTTTTTCAGAGCGGCTTTTTCCTTCTCGGATAGATCAGTCAGCATAATACGTCTCTTCATGGAGTAATCCATGCGATTCACGTGATCCGCCAAAATTTTGTAGCCCCTACGCGCTTCCCGATCGATTTCCATGTAGCACGCAGTCGCCCCTGCATAGTAAGGACCGGCTTCATTGCGATCGACTGTTACCCAAACGAGCCAATAAGGCTTTCCATTTGGTACTTCTTCTTTATTTGTCGTCCATTTGATGCCCTTTTCTACAGAACTTTTGGCATGTAAGGCACCCATGTCAATGTACGCTTCGTCCCCATCAATAATAACTGAGGACACAGCATTCAGGTCGAGTACACCTTGACCAAAACCGCCATGTACATCGGTTTTTCCACTCATGATGGTAAAGCCGCCTTTTTTATTATCAAAAATATCCATTTGAATAACCTCCAGACAATCATTCTCCTTCCTTTTATTCTACTCGAAAAACGTACGATGACGCAATTTGCCTATGTGCCCAGTTATTTATCCATGGGCTTTTGGGTGTTTCGTTTTTTGTTTATGAGCTGGATGATTTTTTCGATACCCCACATGATCAGGATCGTTACGATCGCTGTATGGACGGCCATGGCAACCTTCATGACTAACAGTTCGCCTAGCATCGTGTCAGAGGGAACAATAAACAGGTAGTACACAAAGCTGATACAAAGAACACTTAGAAAGATCAACCAGCCTCGAAAGCCTAACGTGAAGCGAATGAAAGCACCGATGAGCAAACCAATCAAAGGCCCCGCAAACATCAATGAGAATACGAAAGGACCGAGTATGAACCAGACAATCCAATTATCATCCATTGTCTTACACCCTTTGCTTTTGATGATTACACATCATTGGAATCCGTAGTTTCTTCTACCTCAGCCAGTCCACGCTCATCAAGCACGTAACGTCTACCTGTTTCTTTGTAACGCTCCGAATCATCTGATGAGAAGCGTTTGATCAGAAAGCGCGCTGGCTCCGCTCCCTCTACAGCTACAGGCGGCTGGAATTCCAAGTCTTCACCATCTCGAACATGGATAACAACGATGCGATCGTGATATTCAATAGACAGGTCTTCCCGTACTTCTTTTTTATTGGCGTCAAGCGTAAAGGTCTGTCCGGACTTGTGTATCGTCACTTCAGGAAAGCTTTTGTCATCTTGTGCAATGATGTAATACAGGTAGTCCGCATTTTGATCCGGAGCATTGCGTAACCCTGGTTGTAATTCATCATCTCCCTGTAGCAATCGCATTACTTGGTCGATGACCTCTGGGATGGTCGGCAGCTTGGCGTGTTCGCCTTTCACGTAGTATCGTTTTTTCATATCCTTCTGGGCGTAATTGGCACTCATATACGGAACGGTACCGTCCCCAACGCCAGGATCGAGAATCGGGGACCATTCGTTATAAAAAGAATCATAAAAGTAACCGAGCAGTGTTACTTGGCCGGTACCCACGATGGAATACTGTGGAACATTGATTGTTTTGTTATCCCATTTTTCATGCATCTGGCCGCCATGTCTGACGAGCGGTGCATAGTCGAGGCGAATATTTTTGTCCTTTAAAAAATCGTCATAGGTGTAGTACTGAATGTTACTCCTTTTGAGGAAGCCAACCGATTCAAAGTATTTTTTAGAGGGTAGCAGCTCGTAAACAGCAGGTGCATAGGAGGAAATCAATTTCCCTGTTTCCTCATCCAGCCAAGGGATCGAAAAATTGTATCCGTGCTTAAGAGCCTGATATGCCCGTGGAGAGCCAAGGAAGGGTGTGCCCATGTATACGACACGATTCACTTTGCGCTGGTAGGACACATTGGATAGAAGTGTTTCTTTTACCAAGAGCCCACCCATGCTATGTGCCACCAAATGCACCTGGTTTGCCCCACTTGCCTTCAGTGCTGCATCGATTTTCTCTTTTAGAAGCTTGGCATTTTTGGTGCTGCTGTACCGCCAATCGTACGGTAGTGCAAATAAGGTTCGGTGCTTTTTGTATCCCGCCTTTTCCAGTTCCTTTACCATGCTGTAATACTGTTCAGTAAGTTCTTTTAAAAACGGTGCATAGGAAAGATATTCGATGGCGTAAAAATCATCTTTTTCCGGGTGGATCGTCGCATCACGGGCGACTGGCTGTACATCTATACTATTTGGCTTGATCGGCTCCAAGGAGAGTAGCCGGCGGTGTTTAGGATCATTAATACCAATGAGACTATCGCCAAGTCCCAACCATATTTCCGATCTCTTTCCATTCTGCTCTACTTCGAGTCGGGATCCACCCACTCCCGGGATTAAAATAACCGGAATCGTTCTGTCTCCTATATAAAGACTGTACGAGTTAGCGGTAAAACCCGAGCGTTTGCTGGCCATGACCTTGACTTTGTAGGTGCCAGGATAGGCATTGAAGATAATATGTTCATCCGAATTTTTCGCTTTCTCGGAACTAGCGACGACTTTCCCAGCCTCGTCGAGCAGAAATACGTCCATATCCATTCCAGTAGGGATATCCTTGAGAGAGACCTCTACAGTAGAGGAGAGCTTAATGGATAAGCTGTAAAAGTCCACATCCGTCTTTGAATGAAGATTTCCTACGATATTTCGTTTATATGCATCCAGCTCGTAAGCCTCTTCCATTGTGTCGTTCGGCTCGTATTCATCTGCCTTGCCCCCTCCATGATCCGTGGAAAAATCAGCTCGCAAGCGGTAGTAGTAATCTTTCGAAAACGAGCCCTGCTTTCCAACGACCTTGATGTAGTACCATTTGTCTTTTTCCAGTGCCAGTCCCTCGATTAGTTCAGGCTCATTTCCATGATGCTCTGAACGAGCAAGCTCCCGTTCTGCTTCATCATACACATACAAATCGTAGTCTTCGTTTGCCGGAATATCTGCGAGGGAAATATTCATTTGTCCATTTGTTGTTCCTCTGATTTTCCAAAAATCCACATCATCTTTGCTGCTAATCTTTCCATGGCTGTCCTTTCCATCAAATAGCCAATCCGATTTGCTGCCCAAAGTATCATTCGGTTCTACCTCAAAGCGCACTTCTCTATTCCGCAGTTCCGCTTCTCCTGGCTTATTCTCGCTTGAAAAATGCGCATAAAATTCCTCTGCTAGCCGCGAAAGCTCTTTATCGGAGGCATCCTGCTCCTGTTTTTGTTCTGCCTCTTCTGCCGGAGCCTCGTTTTTGTATTCGCTCTCTCGTTCGACCAACGTTAACGGCTCTTCCTGATCGGCAGCCATTTCATCCCAAGGCGCCTTTTTGATTTTTATTTTTTCTACGGTCGGCTCTATGTGTTCAGGCAACGATAACTCCCAACTACGTAACGGCCCCTCTGCATCATCTATGAACATCGTTATCTTGATAGGGCTATCATCCATTGGCATTATAGCGAGGGAAATCTGTGACTCCTCGTGAAAAGAACGGATTTTACTAACGCTGCCCTGACTGACAGAAAGCTCGACGTTATCCGGAGCACCTGATAATTGTGCCTGAAAACGCACCTCTCCCTCGTCGATCCATGCCCACGCCTCCTCTACGAATATTTCCCGTTCTTTTGCCCAGCCCTGTTCCACTGTATTTCCCAAGCATAAAGCGAATAGGAGAAGCACACAAAGCAAGCGCCGCGTGATTATTCTCACAAAAATCCCCCTCATCCTTTTTCTAGCTTTACAGTAGAAAAAGACAGAGAGGGGGTGCAAATATTTTTACTGCGTCGTATGGTTGCGGATTCCTTGTCGTTCCCATGCATTTGCAATGATACGGAAGGGTAGCGCATAATCTTTTATTTCGTGCCCTTGCCCAGAAGCTTTATTTTGATAGGGGAAGCCCTTGTTCACGTCAAAACGAAAGGAAACAGAGTAATAGACTACGTAGCTCGCATCCTTTTGGAAGCCATGCTGTTTATCCCCCATCAAAGGCGTATCTACACCCACTTCACGAGCTCCTAGCTTGGAAGCGGAATAGGAAGGGCCTCTCCATAGCTGAGGACTCGATTGTTGCAGGGTTAACAACGACTGTAACGGCGTTTGGCGTAAGCCTGTTTCTGAAATCCATGCCCGCGCAGCTGTCACGACAGGAAACTGATTACTCACGGGATGGCGGTGTCGATCCTGTAGCTCCACTTGTGTCAAGATGCGCTCACCCGCGTAGTAATCATTTGGTTGGCTGTTTGGGTACCGGTCTCTAGCATGATACGCTGCCCATTCGGCTGTATGGCGAATCGAACCTGTTGCATTCGGCTCAAAGACTTCAAAGGAGCGCTCTCCCCCTTTTACCGTAATAGTATAGCGTCCTGCCATCGTTTTGGAGAGGTTCCGAGGCTCACACACCTCTTCATCTTCGTCGTTCATAGCGCAACTCTCGTAGGATAGTTCAAAATCGACCTGATAATCCATCACGATGACAAAGCCGTTGATTTCAGCCTTGTACTTTTGCGATTGGAGTACTTGGCGCCAAGTCGTCTGGGTTGGGACCGTGGTCCCTGTATACACGACCTCTGAGCCTGTAGATGCACTGCTTACCTGCCATTGCATCGACGATCCGGGGCCTGTCAGCTTCAGATCAAGCTGTGGTGGCGTATAAACCGCCATACTCTTGGCATCTGAAATCCACCCCGGATTCGCAGTGACAGTTATGTTTTTGATCGTGTCCCCGCTAACTGAACTCTCCAATTGCGCTTTAAATTGCGTGATTTTCTGATTGATCTCCTGTTCTGTTTTTTGGAAGCCTTCGTTTATTTTCGACTGATCAATGACCACGCGAATCGTCGCAGGCTCACGTTCCCACACGCCATCTACATGTAGCGGCAGTTTTTGTAGCTGTCGACGATCACTGTCATAAATCTCTAAACCAATTTCACCGCCATCAAAATCGCCTCCACCACCAGGCGACTCCGGAACTTCTCCACCGACAATCTTCACTGGCCAAGCCGCACGATTATCCGTCCAGATCGTCTCGTTTTCCGGCATGGATTTCCCAGGGTTGATATGGGCGATAAAATCCTCGGATTTTTGCGGATACTTCGTCGGAACTGTGATCTTACGCACCTCACCCGGCTTGAATTCATTCACGTCCAAGCGAGTTTCCTTTTCTGAGCTCGCCCAGCGAACAGCCAATTTCGTATCATGCGTTAATTTCCCGGCATTCTTCACGTTGAAGGTAATCGTCGCATCCGTTCCTGCGGCTTGAGGGCTCTTCGGATCAATTTGAAAGCTCGATTTCACAATGAGTAAATTCTCTCCATCCGGTTTTGGAACGCCTTTGCCGATTTGCACAAAAAAATGACCGTCGCAGCCGTCACTCTGGGTTGAATAAAATTGCACCTTGTACAGTCCTTCTAAAAGAAGAGCATTTTCGTCTCTCGGGAAATACACCCAGTGGCTATTTGTGGAGGTGTTTGAGCTATCGAGTGCCTTTCCGTTTCGCTTTCTTTCCCAGGAGCCAGACGCAGGATCAAACCATCTCATCGAAAAGTGACTATCATCCGACAAAAACATCCGAAACCGATACTTGTCTGGAATCTCATCTGCCGCTATTTCAATGGTTTCACCACGTTGAATATCCTTGCTCCACTTTTGGTTGTTTCGATCGATTTCTACTGACGCGAGAATGTCCCAGCATTTTTGGTCGGATTCAATGGTGAATCGCACCTCACCCGTACAGCCCGTCTCGGACTCGAACAGCAGTACGATTTCATCGCCAACATCTACGCTTGCCGGCAACATGAGCCTGAATAGCTCGTCCGCTGCAAGCTTGTCGGTTAACGCTGTTTTTCCTTCAGGGCTCTTCCAATACCAAGTACCAGATACCTTTGAGGAAAACGATAGATTGGTATCGTATTGATCTCCAGCCTTCGTAAAGTACTTGATGTATACGGGGTCTTTCAATGTAAATCCTGAGCTGACCGATCCATTCATGCCTTCACCCTCAGGAGAAAATGGCAGAGGTGGCTCGCTATGTACTAAAAATGAAACCTTTTTTTGATCAGCGATCGAGCAGGAAGCATCTTTTACCACAATCGTTATTTCCCAATTGCATTCAGGTCGCTCCCCCCACTTTGTCCCATCGAGGTTTAGCTTTAGTTTGTACGTTTTTCCTCGCTCGAATGGAAAATAGTACGGGTTATAAACATTTCCGAACGGAAGCTTTAAACTGGAGGAATCATAGGGTCCCCATCTGCCATTGTCATTTTCCTTGACTGGCAAGGTATAGGTTTTTCCGTTTGGAAGGGATACATCCCACTTGAGCGATGCCTCCGAGCTATCTCCGTATTTGGTTGTGTATTTAGCCCGGAACGTAAGCGTATCAAACGGCATAATCTCAATGGTTTGAGCGTTTCTTACTGCAGATGCCGACAGCGTAACGATGGGGCATGAGTCTTCACCATCTGGCGACTCCACTCTAAAATATTTCTCCCAGCATTCTGTTCCATCATCACTGGTGTAGACGACTTTTACCCGTCCAGAGCTACCGATGCTTCCTGTCCCGACTTTCCTGTTGCCATTCGCTCCAGGCTTCATATCGTAACCATTCATCGTGTATTTTCCTGGTTTATTGGCAGAGAGAGTGATATCGGCATTTTTTTCGATAGCAATATCCGAGCCGCCGCTGGCAACAGCATTGTGGTCTTTAATATCCTTGTCGCCAACGACTTGAATGTTCAGTTTGGTTTTTGTTGATCCGATTGTACATGCTGGACCTGGATCAGGCTTTTCGGGATCAGGTTTTTCCGGTGGGGTTACATCACCCACTGTGAATTGTGCTGTGTAAGGTGTCGAAACGCTTATGCTGCTTGATCCTTGGCGGCTTCTTTGATGCAGGTCAGTGATGGTTAGCGATACTTCATACAGGCCTGGCTCAGTAGGCTTATAGTCGGTATTTTTAAAGGTCCACTTGTAGCCTGGGGGACTGCTTGTCTCGTTTACCTTGGGAACGACCGTGCTTGGATCGTTGAATTTTTGATTCGACAAGATGCTCTTGTATCCACGTCCTGTTGTCTTGTTGATCACGCTTAAAGACCATACAAAAATGCCGCGGTCATAGTAAGAAAAGTCCGTGGCATTTGCATGGATCTCAACTGTTTCGTTGAGGTTGTATTTTGTTTTGTTGGTGGTTATGCTGCCGCTGGGTTGTGGGGTGGTTCGGAAGTGGCCTACTGAGACGTATCCGCCTTTGCCGTCTGGGACGAGGTTGTCTCCTTTGGTGTAGCCTGCGCCGCCTGAGGCGGAGGCTAGTTCTGCGAGGTTGTAGGCTTGGTACTCTTTGAAATCTCTTATAGTACTACTAGAAACAGTTTTACTATAAACATTAGCAGTTCCCCCCAAGATATAATTGGGATTTCCACTAAACCGTTTGATCCAGTAGTTTGTTTCATTTTCGTCTACGAAGTACCATCCTCTGTCTGCTTTTTTGTTGATATCAGCGAATCCTAGTACTCTATTTCCATCAATGACCCTATCTACTTCAATTTGTGATACTGTTGCACCGAGTTCTCCATCTATTCCTGAGATCGCAAGAATGTCAAACTGATTTTTCGGTGCAAGCTCTTTTTGTGAATCTACAGTAGCAACACCAATGCCGTGGTAGTTTGGTGTTGCACCTGCAAAATTTGAATAAATAGTAAGTAGCCCGCTTAAGAGACAAAAGGAGAGTACAGAAAAAATTAATTTCCTGTGCTTCTTTATAAGTTTTATCATTATTTTGTACCCTTCACTTTATAAAATTTCCGCGTGTTATCAACTCTCTCAAAAGTAGGTAATTTGGGATACATAAAAGCACCAGCATCCGTTGAATCGTTATTATTTATTATTACTAAAGACATATAGTCTGCACCGTTTATTGAAATACTGAAGGATTCATTATTTAAAAAACCTTCTTTAACATTTTGTTTTGAGACAAACATCGCCCTTATCATAAAATCACCATCACCCTTAGGCACCTTCCCACTAATCTTCCCATTCACAACCTTCAAGCTCTTATGAAACTCGTCCGCATACTTCGCCCCTTGCTCAAGTTGCCATTTATCCTTCCACAAATAACGCAAAATCTCAGCCGCTTCCCCTCGCGTCACAGGCAAATCCTCACGAAATTTGGGCTGACCACTTGGCGCTGGCTTCATCCATCCCCACGTGATAAGGGCCCCAGTATTGGTTAAATTCGGATTCTTTTCACCCCGAATCGGCTTCCATGCAGCATACACCAGCGCTGCCGTTTCTTCCTTCGTCAACAATCTGTTCGGCTCTACCTTCACCCCCGCCAAAATCCCCGCCTTCTGCGCCTGCTCATAGCTCACCTTCGCCCAATGCCCTGCTGGGAGCTCCGGAACAGGGGCTACCTCCTTCAATCCGCGAATCGCTACTAAACTCGCAATAAACTGCCCTTGCGTGATTTGGTTATTCGGATAAAAGTTCCCCTTGCTATCCAGCCATAAGTATTTCTTCTGTACACCGAAATCAATGGCTTCCCTTGCTGTATGTGAAGCGTAATCCTTCGCTGACGCAGCAGCCTGTACGGTTTGACTATCTGCTACTCCAGTAAGCCCTGCCACTGCGAGAACAGCTGCTAGTAGGTATGACATGATTGCACGTTTGTTCATGGAATGACCCCCTCTTTATCGGATATTTTACCTATATTATCCATTTTTAGAAAGAGGCTGATTTAGGTTCCTTTGCAAAAAGCTCCGCAACGTATTCTCGGGCACCGCCCCTTCCAGCTTGTCGATCACCTTACCTTGTTTGACGACAAAAACAGTGGGGGTTGCCTCTGCCCCGAGGCGCGACGCTTCATCCAGCTCTTTCTGCTCATGGATATCCAGTCGTTGGATCATTTCAGGTGGATACTCCTTCACGACTTTCTCAAATGTCGGGCCGAACTCCGTACAATATCCGCAGCTATCACTATAGACGTACACCACTCTTACTTCTTCTTGTGCACTGGCTGTACCCCACCACGCACTTATACCGACGGCAAGCATAACAACACCGAGCACGATCCACAGCCACCATTGCTTGCTTCTACTCACGTCCATCTCCCTTTCGCGAATTAAAATGTTTCGTAACCTATGCACTTGTCAAAGAACGATGCCCGTATTATGCAGCTCCGAGCTGAGACAAAAAAAGCCAGCCCCATTGGACTGGCTCACATGTATAAAAAAAAGACGTACCACAACTCTTGCAAGTTCGTACGCCGTGCTTTTCCTCGTATGATGTTTCCTATTGCCTAAGTGAACTGCCGCCGTCTTCCTTCATCAGCGCACGCAGTTCTTCAATAAACGCCTGCCCTTTTTGAATCTCTTCCTCGGTGTAGCGCTGCTTGCTCTTAAACGTAAAAATTTTGCCCTTCATTTCCTCATAGGGCAGGTGGTTGAAATACAGAATCGTAGAAACCAGCTCGAGGAAACGGGAATTCTCCTCGTTCATACGCAAAATCGCACGTTCTCCACTACCGAAGTCAACCTCATGAAACTTGAGAAAATCATGACCGGTTTCGTTCAAAGAGTAACGATACATATGAATGGCACCTTTACTCTCCATTTGCTCATCCAGAAGCCCCATGTTGCACAGCTCATCTACTCTGAGCGTCAGCTCTTCCGAATATGGACCGTACATGTGAAACTCGTAGCGCTCATCGAAATCCATCTCCAGATGTTTTCCTATGTACACCATCTTTTGTAATTTTTTTCGCCCGCTCACTTCGCCGACTATCTCAATCAGGCGTATGATCTTGGCGTGACGATTAAGCATCCTCCATCACTCCCAGACGTTCTCGAATCTTACGGGAGAGATCCCCCGGCAAAGCCATGACTTTATCCAATGGAAAGTACAGCTTGTAATCAAAACGCCGCTTTCCGCTAATGGCCTGTACAATTTCTGACTTCTGTGACAGCTCGACAAGTTCGCCTGAAGGCATTTGGAGCATAATCGGAATGCGCTCCTCTTCTTCTCCGGCACGGTAAAAATCATACGGAAGATCGGAGGTCGTGTCTACCTCCAAATAATACATCGGATCAATTCCGGCAGATTGAAATAGTTCTTTCAACTCAGACAGCAAGCGAAAATCCCTCGGATTATATTCGACGTATTTAAAGAGATTCCTGTCCAAAAAACGGGCGCACAAATCTTTCAACACAGGGTCTTGCTCTCTGCGCCAGAGCTGCATATAGAAAAGAATGATCGACTCATCAAGCGCCAAATAGTCAGCCAGCTCTACTTTTTCCTGCAAGAAAGGCAGCAGCATAACAGGCTCCTGCATGAACGGATAGCCTTGGGAGAACAAGAGCTTCGCCCGTTGAAAAATTTTGCACAAGATGACTTCGGCACTTCGCGTCACGGGATGGAAATAGACCTGCCAGTACATTTGATAGCGAGACATGATGTAGTCTTCGACAGCATGCATCCCGCTGAATTTAAAGACAATGCCATCCTCCTGCGGCCGCATGACACGCAAGATTCGCTCAATCTCGAAATTGCCGTAATTGACGCCCGTATAGTAGGCATCACGCAGCAAGTAATCCATCCGATCGGCATCGAGCTGACTGGAGATGAGACTTACGATCAGTTTATTGTCATATGTCTTATTAATCACTTCTGCCAATTTCTTCGGGAAGCTATCATCAAACCGACGAAGAATTCGGTTGATTTGCGTATCTCCAAGCAAAATGGCGCGCGTCCAATCCTCGTGGTGATACTTGAACACCTTTTCAAACGAATGGGAAAACGGACCGTGGCCCACATCGTGGAGCAAAGCCGCACATAGACACAGCAGCTTTTCCTCGTAGGTCAACTGAATACGGCCTTCGAACGTCTCCAAAATTCTGCGCATCAGTTCATACACGCCAAGCGAGTGGTTAAAGCGGCTATGCTCTCCACCGTGAAACGTAAAAAAGCTGGTGCCCAGTTGCCTGACTCTGCGCAAACGTTGGAATTCTGCCGAGTTGATCAAATCCCAAATGAATTTGTCCCGCACGTGGACGTAGCGGTGGACAGGGTCTTTGAATACCTTTTCTTCATGAAGAAGCTGGGGCTGTTGCATCCTGGACACTCCCTTCCTGTACTGCTTTTTCTATCTATTACTGACAGTGAATTTTGATTCTATCATATCATACGTCTGATACCATTTCTTGCTTAAACAAACTCTTACAAAAATCTGAAGAATGCCATTTCCATCTAGACCGAGTAAAAGGCATGTAGGATTATATAGGAAAAAATGGTTGGAATGAGAGGTTTATTCAAATGTGGACAATTACATTTCGATATATAACCAAAAACCCACTTTTACTCCTTCTCTTGATAATTATGCTCTTTCTGCCCCTGCTCGCCTCCTGGGGGCAATTTCTCTCCTCAGGTTTTTTCGGACAAACTGTTTCCGTTTCTGTACTCTTCTGGCCGAAAACCGACTGGAAGGTCGCTGTCCCACTTCCTGGCTGGCTTATTTTTGGTGTGATCTCGCTGATTTACGCTGGCGGCATCTTATGGCTTGTACGGGGGAAAAGGTTGGGGCAAGCATTTCTGTTCATCCTTGTCGGGCTCTTATTGGCAAAAGCGGCTGGAGCTGCCTTTCAGGTGATTAGCGGTTGGTCTACCACGCAGCCAATTGGTGCTCAGTCACTCGCTGGCAAAGCAAATCTGCTTGTGTTTGCCACTTGGCATAATCCTTTGTGGGAGGAGCTTGTCTTTCGCGGCATCCCGTTTCTTTTGCTAACACTCATCTATCGAAGGAGCACAGACCTGCCCACTGGTGCGAGGTGGATGTATCTACTCATTCCTTCCATGATTTTCGCCTACTATCACGTACCTGGGCATGGTCTAGGAACTCTTTTTGAATCGTTTCTCATTGGTATTTTGTGGGCATGGGCAGCACTTCGCTGGGGATTGCTAGCTCCGACCATCCTGCACATTTATGCGGACGCGATGATCATCCCTTCTCTCCCCAAAATGAAAAACATGCCTCTGGAGGAGATTCCCTGGCTGGTCAACCAAAGCATGCTGCTACAGTCAATCTGGGCTTTATGTGTACTCGGTTTTCTCATACTGGTTCTTGCTCTGTTGATAATCGGCTGGCGAAAAGCAAGAAAAGCTTACTAAAAAACAGCGACAAACTCCCGAAAGAAATGAATCGGAAAGTTTGCCGCTGTTGCATGTATTATAGAGTCTCTGCCTCAGGCCCATACAAATCCGGGCGCTTCGCGGCTTTTTTCGCCAACTTTTTGATCTTGTGCTGCGTTAGAACGGTATAGAAAGACGGCACAACGATCAAGGTCAAAAGTGTCGAGAATGCCAAGCCGAAAATAATGGTGACCGCAAGTGGTTTGAACAAAACGTCACCTGAAATAGCTAACGGCATCATACCAGCAATCGCTGTAAGCGAGGTCAAAAGAATTGGCCGTAGTCGTGCCTCACATGCAGAAATAACTGCCTGCTTCAGCTCCATGCCTGTATGACGTGCTTCCTCGATGAACTCGATCAACACGATCCCGTTACGCACCACGATGCCCGCCAACGCAATAATCCCCATCATTGTCATAAAGCCAAGTGGTGTCTGGGTCACGAACAAGCCGATCAAGCTCCCTGATACAGCGAGATAAATCGTACTTGTAACCAGTACAGGGATCGTCAAGGAATAGAATTGCATCGCGATCAAAATCAAGATCAGGAAAACAACAAGAATCGAGAGTTTGCCCATGTCGATAAAAATATCAGTCTGTTCGGAAGTCTCGCCGCCAATCTCATAGCGGTATCCTTCTGGCAAGGACATACTATCGAGCATCGGCTTGATCTCTGCCATTACGTCTGTCGCCGTTCTCCCTTTCAGATCACTGGTAACTGTCACGCTCCGCGACAAATCGCGATGCGGAATCGTCTGTGTACTGAAAGTCGGTTTTACCTCCGCCAGCTGTGATAACGGGATCAGCTCTCCACGTGCATTGGCGATGCTGAGCCGCTGGAACAGCAATGCAGGGTCTTCCTCGCCTTTTTGCAAGAACAGCTTCATATCGATCAGGTCTGAGCCTGTATCAAACTCGCTGACGGTGATGCCTTCGCTCACCAGACGCAATGTCGTGGACAAGTCCGTATAGTTGACGAGCTTTTGCTCCATCAGCTCTTTATTGACGACAAATTCCAAGGTGTAGCGTTCTACCCCGAAATCGTCTTGCACATTGTACGTGCCCTCTAATCCGGCAACCTTTTCTTTTGCTTGTGCAGAAAGAGAGCGCAGCGTCTCAATATCCTCTCCGTATAAACGAATCACGACTGGTTTTCCAACCGGAGGACCTGCCTCCAGCTGCTTCGTCAAGATACTCGCTTCCGGATACAGCTTTTTGAATTCTTCCGTCCACGGCTCCAGCATGTTCTCGAGATGGGTCTCTTTTTCATTATAACGAACCACTAGCTGTCCGACGGTAATGCCGCTTCCAGCAGCTGTATCTCCACCGAACATTTTCGGTGCACTGCCTCCCGCGTATGCAGATACCGCCTCGATGCCAGGCTGCTTCAACACCCAATCTGCCGTCCCACGCACCACCCGGTCTGTTTCTTCCAGACTGTTGCCCACGGGGAGACGGATATCGATGAGAAACTGCGGGCGATCATCGTTCGGGAACAATTCCACCGGAGTGAGCGGTATCAATCCATATGCTGCCGTTCCGATCAATACGCCAATCATTCCCGCCAAAAGCGGTCGCTTCAAAATTTTCGGCATGACCTTGCTCGCATACCACTTGGTCAGCTGCAACAATTGTTTTCCCAAAAGTCCAGCGGGCTTGCGATACCCTTCTACGCCAGCCTTTCTACGTTGCTCATACCATTGGCGAAAGATCGGGATGATCGTCAGTGACATGACCATTGACGCCAGCATCGTCATCGAAATAATGACGGGAACCGGACGAATGAACTGCCCGACGTTTCCGCTAAGAAACATCAAAGGAGCAAATGACGCAATCGTAGCCAGCGTAGCGGTCGTGATCGAAATCGATACTTCCTTGGCGCCATTAACCGCCGCAGCCATCGGTTTTTCACCCAGGACAGACAGTCTCCGCTCGATATTGTCATTGACCACCACGGCGTCATCGACCAAGATCCCGAGCACAATGATCAAGGAAACGATCGAGATCATATTAAGTGAAATACCCATAGATGGCAGGAACATTAGCCCCACAGCCAAGGAAATCGGAATCGCCATCGCTACTACCAACGATGTGATCAGGTTTAATCCGAGCGCACACACCACCAAAACTGCGACAATGGCAATCATCATTTCCCGAGTCAGGTCGCTAAAAAGTTCATCCACGCGCTCATTCTGACTATAAATCGAGTGTCTCTCGGCCCCTGCCGGAAGTGTTTTATCCAGAGTCACCATCATCTCGTCTACACGCTTCTGCAAGGACGGTACATCGCTTCCCGTCTCTGCATTTACGCTGATCGTGATCGAAGGCTTCCCATTGAAATACGAAGTTGTTTTCACCGTCTCCGTCGACATTTTGACCGATCCGATGTCCTTTAGATAGATCGGGAAGCCCTCTTTTGAACGGGAGATAATGACTTTGTTCAGTTCTTCGACATCTGTATTTTCTGCAAGCTTGAGCTGATAGGTCCGTTTTTCTGTGGTCAGGTCGCCAAGCGGGATTTTTTCATTTTCCTTTTTGACAGCCATCATCACCTGACTCCACGTGATCCCGTATTGGCTCAGCTTTTGCGTATCAACCTCGATGTGGACTTCCTGCTCCGGTAGACCTTCCACCAGTACATCCGCTACGTTTGGAATGGTGCGCAGCTGTTCCTTCCACGATTTCAGCATGGTACGCATGCTGTACAATTCCTCGCGCGAGTCAGCGGTGACCGCAAACGATTGGACAAACGTACGGTTCAAATCATCATTGATGATCGGTTGTTTCGCATCTGCTGGCAAATCAGCCTCTGCGTCCTTTACCTTCTTCCGCAATTCATCCCATTTTTGCTTCGGGTCTACGTCACTCTTTGCTTCCACCATGATAAAAGAGACGCCGAGGGAAGATGAGGATGATATATAGTTAAGTCCTTGCAATTCGTTGATTTTTTCTTCCAGCTTTTTCGTAACAGCCTGCTCGACCTTTTCCGGCGAAGCTCCCGGGTAAACCGTCGTGATCGTAGCCATGTTTACGATAATATCCGGCATCTCTTGCTTGGGCAGTTGAAAAAAGCTGAGGGAGCCTACAAGTACAATCATGCTGAAAAACAGGAGCGTGATTTTGCGCTTTTGTACGATGTACTTGATCACGGTTGTGTACCTCCTGCCGCCTCGATTGGGTCACCATCAAACAAACGGTCCACCCCTTTGACGATCAGTTGGTCTCCTTCTTTTAATCCGTTCTTGATCTCGAGCTTGTCACTTACAATCTGCCCGATGGCTACGCTTGTTTTGACAGCCTTGCCGCCTGCATTGACGAAGACATGCGCGTCATCTTTGCCTCTACTGATGACTGCTTCTACCGGTACGTAGACACCTTCCTGCCCCGTTACCGTTTTGGTCGCTTTCACCACCTGACCAGCAAACCAGTCACGAGCTTGGTTGGCGATTTGAACCTCTACGCCAATCGTTCCGGTATTTTGGTTCGTGGCGGGAAATATTTTGGTCACTTTGCCATCCCGTTTTTGACCATACAGGTCTAAGGAGATCGCCTCGCCTACTTTCCATGCAGAAATCTCACGGTCAGGAACGGGCAATACGACTTTTAATGTATCGATGTTGCCGACTTGATAGACAGGGGTACCTGAACCGACCAAGTTGCCCGCAGACGAGAGCTTAGCGATGATCGTCCCGTTAATCGGCGAACGAAGCTGCGTTTTGGCAAGTGTATTGGCTGCCACTTCTTTGGCGATAACCGTCTGATTGTAGACAGCCTGTGTCAACTGTTTGTCTTCCGAACGAGCTCCTTGCGTAATCAGGGAATAAGACTGCTGTGCGTTTTGCAAATCCTTTTGCGCAATCGTCAGTCCATTTTGTGCACTTTCATACTCGCTTTTGGAAATGGCGTTTTGCTGGTAGAGATTTTCAATCCGATTGAAATCATCCTGCATTTTTTGCAGTCCTACTGTTGCCTTCTCCACAAGCAAACGCGCCTGCGTCACTTCTTGCTCTCTCGCGCCATTGTTTACCTTGCTAAGATTTGCTGCACTCTGCTGCACGGCAGCGCTGGACGAAGCAACCTGGAGCGAGTAATCTGTGGCATTCACTCGGGCAAGCACATCGCCCGCTTTGACCGTGTCTCCTTCTTTTCGGTCCATCTCCACAATACGACCGCCTACTTCAAAAGAAACGAGTGCTTCCTCCAAAGGAGCCAGCGTACCAGACAACTCCGTGACGGTAACAGCCTGCTCCTTCTTTACTGGTGCAACGACGACAGGCTTCAACTCCTTCTGAGGTGCCGAAGCAGGCTGTTGCTCGCTGCAAGCCGTCGTTGCCAATAGTCCGATCATCATTACAGATACAAGCCATCTTCTCTTCATGACTTCCTCCGCCCCTATGTAGCTATGCTGTTTATTTGAGTCCCCTGATGCCTTGTAGCAAGATTTCAGAAGCATTTTCAAAAAGCTCTTCTTCTACCATTTCGAGATCGAGATTAACCCGATACTTCGCCATGAAGGCATAGAAGAAAGTGGAGACGAACATAAGAGCTGCCGTGAACGGAACTGCCTTTGGCAAATGCCCTTGCTCCTGAAACACTAGGAGCTTGTTAGACAGTACCTCGACTGCGGTCATCGGCAGGCTGCTGAACATCTGCACGACTTCTGGGTGATTATCCGCTTCAATCATGCAGATCATGAATATTTCTTTGCGCTCGACTAATAAGCCGTAATACGTACGTGCGTAGCTAACCAGCATTTCCTTGAGATCAGCAAACTCGCCTTGCAACCCTTGCTCCAGCTGCTCTCGGACATCCATGATTTCTTTCAGGAGTTCAGTCAGGATGCCTACCTTGTTCTTGAAGTGACGAAATACCGTCACCTCATTCACCCCAGCAAGCTCAGAAATCTTGCGTGTAGTCGCTCCCTTGTATCCCTTTTGTGCCATTAGCTGACGTGCGGCTGATAAAATTCGCTCTCGGGTTTCCTGTTCCTCTTCGCCTCTCCCCCCCAGCTTCTGTTCTATATCTGGGTGATCCATAAAGCACCTCCGTACCAAGCAAGTAATTACTTGCATTTTCATTTTTTTCCAAACTCATTATATAAAGAGACTGCATGCATGTAAATACTTGCATGCAGTTTGAAATGTTAATTTTTCCTTGTCACCCTTATCGTTGTGTCAGCGTCTTAATCTGGGAGCTTTGGTCTTGCTTGCATTCTGAGCTGTATTCAACCAGGTCAATTTCGCAGTCTGGACCAATCTCGACCTTGTTGCCGCGAACGACCTTGGCCTTTGTGTTTTCCAGGTAGATTTCGTCTCCTTCAATCGTCTCTACAGTCAAGGTATTATTGAGAAAATGCTTCAACAGCTTGCCCAAAGTGCTATTGCCTGTTCGGCGCACCTCAATATACTCTCCGCCTATTTCTTTTGCCTCGCAGCTGCCATGCAGAATGACCTCGATTCGCCCCGCGTTCAGCAGTCCTCCGATACTAAACGCACCGTTTGCCCGGAACACTTCCGCTTCACAATCCCCTGCGGTTTTCAATGATCCGTGAACCTTTACATCCTCCCCTGCCATATTGCCCTGTACCTTAACATTGCCACCGACTTTTAGACTCGTAAAATTCAAATCGTCAGCAACATCAAGTTGACCGTATACAGACAATGTATCCATCTTCACTTTGCCTTTAATCGACGCGTTGCCTTCTACTCTTGCCGAAGAGCCAATGAGATCTCCTGTGATACTGACATGTCCCGCACAATGAAGCGACTCGCACTCTACGTCGCCATTAATCTTGCCGTAACCTTGCACATCTACTTTGTTGTATACGCCACCCGTAGCATTCACTGCCCCATGAAAGATCAGATCTAGCTTGTTCTTATTCTCGTTCTGCATGGTATGGTCTCCCCCTATAAATATTTTCCTTTTAATTCCTCGATGCAATTGGCTAGATCGAGCCGCTTCACTACCTTTACACCGTTATCAAAATACATTTCGGTAGAGCTAGACACCAACACGAACGTGGAAATCCCCATCTTGCGCATAAAGATCAGCTCACAAGGCTTCCCTTCGAATTTGGGATAGTGGCTAGCCAGTACCTGCAACAATCCGCCGCCTTCATCTACACTCAAGTCTCCTGCGGCCAAAAGCTTTTCTAACACATAGGCGTATAATGCCTGCTGGAAGGTAAAGGTCCGTAAGCTCCCGAGAAAAACGTTAAACACTTCTAAAGAAGTAGTCGAAACAATGTTTCGTGTTAATAATTCCTCTGCTGTCAACGAGGTTCCACTCATACTTGGTGAAAACATGTCCGCCAATTCATCCAGCGACAGGTCGTCTTTCATGTTCAGGATCTTGTCGATTCGAGCCAAAATCTGTTCCCGCGGGAAAAAGGTTTCTTGCCCTGTAAAAGTGGCTCGGCGAATGAACCACTCCTCTGGAATCAAGTTCTTTCGTTTCCAACGGTACAATTGTCCGTACGAAATGCCGGTAAGCTCCAGCAGGTCCTTCTTCGAAATTACATTTGCGTCCAAGTGAAGCACCTCCGAAAACAATGTAACATAACACTGTTACGTTATTCAACTGCAGATTGTTTGACACTCGGAGAACTTTTGCACATAAAAAAGGACTTCTGTCATCGAAGTCCTTCTTTCTGTTCTTATTTAAACTCTGCTTGCATCAAGCGTTTCATATCCGATGGTATCGGTGCCTCGACTACAATCTCTTTTTCGAGAAGCGGATGTAAAAAGGATAGCTTCGAAGCATGCAGAGCCTGTCGGCGTAACAAACCTCTCGCTCCCCCGTACATCGTATCGCCAGCAAGCGGGTGTCCAATGTGGGCAAAGTGAACGCGAATTTGATGGGTACGACCCGTTTCCAGCCAGACGCGAGCGAGCGTCATTCCCTCAGAGGTCTGTTGTACCTCGTAATGCGTGATGGCAGGATCGCCACTCTCCACGACACGGCGTTTCGTCGGATGACGCGCATCTCGGCCGATTGGCGCATCGATCGTTCCCGCTCCCTCTGACAACACACCACTGGCAACCGCAAGATACTCGCGATGAATGCCTCCTTCACGCAGCAGCCTGTCAGCCAATTGATGACCATAGCTGCTTTTGGCTACGAGAATCGCTCCTGATGTATCTTTATCTAGCCGATGCACAGGATGTACGCTCGTCTGCTCACCACGTGCCACCAGTACGGCAGCAAGAGCATGTACCAATGTGTCGGTCTCCTGTTTAATCGGGTGCACCATCATGCCTGCCGGCTTGTTCGCAATCAAGAGATGATCGTCTTCGTACAAAATGTCGATGGACGGCATTGGTGTGTTCGGCCCCTCGGGCTTCGTATCATGCTGGGGCTGCCTAGGCACTTGCTCTTGTCTCTCAATGACACGAACAGCGATTGTATCTCCTGCTTTTACTTGTCTTTGCAGGAAGGGCTGCTTGCGATTGAGCAAAATTCCCTTGCTTCTCGTCAGCCGCTGCATCATACGACCCGACACGTTGAGCTTTTGCCGGACGATTTGTTCCACGTTCATTCCCGTGTCTTGTTCACTGACGGTGTATTCGATCCAATCTTTGCGACTCACGTCTAATCCCTCTGTTCCATGCTTTTTTCTTATTGTAGCAAAAGGATGCCAGAGATGCTCGTTTGTACTACTCAAAGACGGTTGTCCTCCAACCGTTGTGGTCGGGGAAGCCCTGCCACATGTCTTCCAGTCGCCTGTATCCTCTCTTCGTTCGGGCGGTCTCCTTCCAGACATGTGACAGTGCTTGCGTACAGCTTGTGATTACTGTGTGCTTTTAGAGCGTTTTGATTGTTATTCAGAGCAGTATGTAGGTGACCAAAAGCAACGTAGGAAGAAGCGCATTTCCAGTCCAAGCGCCTCTGGAGCCCAACTCAGCGTAGGAATAAATGGCGGGGAATTTCAGCTTCATTTATGAAACCCTTCCCCGAAACTTCTACGTTTGAAGCGCTCCCGCTATTTATTCCGGAGCGAACAGTCAATCCCCCCTTGCGGGGCGTAGGCCGAAGCGTAGACTGGAAATGCGCTTCTTCCTTCACCAATAGCTACGTAACAAACAAAAAAAACCACCATGCTCAGCATGATGGCTCCGTTGTACCAATTACCCTTTTAGGTTTTCCGGATTGAGTCCTTGCAGCTCTGGCAATACGAACAAACCGTCTTTGCGAATCAGCACATCATCAAACCAGATTTCTCCGCCGCCGTACTCAGGACGCTGGATATTTACCATATCCCAGTGGATTTGGCTACGGTTGCCGTTATCTGCGTTGTCGTATGCACGGCCTGGTGTGAAGTGGAAGCTGCCGGCAATTTTCTCATCGAACAAGATATCGTTCATTGGATGCAGGATGTACGGATGTACGCCAATTGCGAATTCCCCAATGAAGCGCGCTCCTTCGTCTGTATCGAAAATTTCGTTGAGTCTCTTGGTATTGTTAGAAGTCGCCTCGACAATTTTTCCGTCCACAAACTTCAGACACACGTTTTCAAATTTCGTGCCCATGTAGCTTGTTGCTGTGTTGTACGTAATGGTTCCATTCACGGAATCACGCACAGGAGCTGTAAAAATCTCACCGTCTGGAATATTGCGCAGCCCGGAGCAGATGACACTCGGAATGTCCTTGATCGAGAATTGAAGATCCGTCCCTGGTCCCACGAGACGCACTTTGTCTGTACGATCCATCAATTGCTGCAAAGGCAAAAAGGCTTCGTGCATCTTTTTATAGTCAACAGAGCATACGTCAAAATAGAAGTCTTCAAAAGCAACGGTAGACATGTTGGCATTTTGCGCCAAGCCCGTAGTCGGGTAGTTGAGCAGTGTCCAGCGTACATTGTTGGTCAGGTAGTCATGCAATTCTTGCATCACACTCTGATGCGCACGACGACGCTCTACGGGAACATCGGCCATCTCACTGTCGTTGGACGGACCATTAATGACGATATATGTATCCAAATTTTTGTACATTGGCTCTTCCCATTTCGCCAAATGAGTCGCACGCTCTGCACTTGCACCGAGCATCAGCTCACGTTGGATAGACGGGTCAATAATCCGTACGAACGGATAGGCTCCCAAGTCGTATGCCTGCTTAACCAATTCCTTCGCCAAGGCGTGACCCTCGCCACGAACTTCAATCAACAAGCTTTCTTTTTCCTTCAGGCGTACAGAATGGCTCAGCAAATTTGTAGCCAACTTGACGATGCGTGTATCCAGCATGCGATATCCCCCACATTCCTAGCATGATTTGATTAGTGTTAAAAAATATTTTACCGAAAGGAAGCCCCTTTTTCAATTATCGATGTTCTTGGTACTATTCGAAAAAAACCAAAAAATTATCTTGCATAAATTCGACTCTTTCGAGTATTCTAATCAACAAGAGTTTACCTATGTAAAAAATTTGAAAGACGGGAGTGCTGAGTTCATGGTGTGTTCTGTGGTTATCTTCGCTTAGGTGGGGCCTCTCTTAAGGGGCACTGCCTCTTACAACCCTATCAAAAGCTAGAAGCTGCAGGATGCCTGAACCGCTTCCGTCTTTTTCCCGATATGAATTGCGGGCCATGTTCTTGGGTGAACAGTCGGTTTACTGTACCTAAAATTAAAGGTATATAACCGTCTCTCTTTTGTCCCCCTTTGAACTGGTTATTTCCCGCCACCCTTGTATCGTTTGATAAAGCGCAAGCGGAAGAGCATTGTCTCTACCCCGTTTGTGCTTTTTTACGTGGAATTTTTCCAAGAAGAGAATCGAGGTCAAGGCACCTGTCGAAATGAATGGAGGAATTCGTGTCATGATTTGGCGTTCATGGGATCTTAACTTGAAGGTACGTCTCTTTGGTGAATTGATTACGCACACCTTCTTTTGGATGTACTTTCCGTTTATGGCGATTTATTTTAGTGATACGTTTGGAAAGGATGTAGCGGGTCTTCTCTTGATGGTACCACCGCTGCTCGGTATGCTGTCCAACCTGTTTGGCGGATATTTGGCTGACCGGGTAGGGCGCAGATTCACCATGCTGCTCTCGCTCTGTACATCGACGGTGATGTTCGCGCTGTTTGCGTTCTCTCCGTCTCCCTGGATCGACTACATTGCCTTCATCGGGATCGGGATTGCTGGGGCTCTCTACTGGCCTGCCAGCTCAGCTATGGTGGCTGATTTGACCACAGAGGACGATCGCAGAATAGTATTTGCCACCTTTTACACAGCGATGAACATCGGGGTGGTCGCAGGTCCCGTATTGGGTTCTGTCTTTTTTGTCCATTATCGCCCGCAGCTGTTGATGTTCTGTACCTTCGTTGAACTGCTTTTTGCGATTACAGTCTTCTTCCTGATCAAAGAAACGCTGCCTGAACACGTCCGTCAGGAGAAGGCAAAGGAACGTTTTTCCCTGATTCAGCAATTCCAGAGTTACGCTATTATTTTCCGAGACAAAGCTTTTGCCCTCTACATTGGCGCAGGGATTTTGATCGCCATTGGATTCATGCAATTGGATATTTACATGGCGTTGTATGTGAAAGAGCATGTCGTGCAACAAGCATTATTTTCTTGGGGCAATTGGACTTATTCTGTCGGGGGAACCAGCGCATTCGGCTGGCTCATGGCTTTAAATGGTTTTTTGGTGGTTCTGTTTACACTGCCAGTCACACGCTGGTTCGAAAACTGGAGTGATCGCAACAGCCTCGTCATCTCCTCCATCTTATTCGGTGTCGGTCTTTTCTTGATGGCCTTTACGACGAATATCTGGCTCCTGTTCGGCTGTATGGCGATTTTGACATTCGGCGAGCTGATGCGTACACCAGTCGCCCAGAGCTTTATCAGTAAATACTCGCCTGAGGATGCACGCGGTCAGTACATGGGAGCTTCTTCGCTCCAGTTCTCGATTGGGCGCTTCATCGCTCCCCTTACGATCGGTCTATCTCAATGGCTCGCTCCTGTTGGCGTATTCGGTGTCGTCCTGGGCTTATCCCTAGTCAGTGCTTATCTGTATATTATTTTGTTCCGCATGATCGGTGCCGAAGAAGTTAACAAGAGTAGCTAGAGTAGAGCATGTCCGTTCTACCAAATCCCCTCCTCTCATATAAATGGAGCATAAACCAGGAGGGGATCGTATGAACCAGCCGAATGCCTTTGCTACCTTTAAAGAACACCGAGGAGTCGTCTACCGAACTTCTACCTATCTTCAATGGGGACCGAATTCAGAGGGTCATCATTCTCTTGGGAACTGTCTCTTACTGAATCCTGGTAGTGCCAAGCTTTTTCGTGAAAGACCTGCATCCGGCCATAGTATCATGGGTCAAACCACACTCGATCCCACCATGCGACAATTGATCCGACTGGTGGAGGCGATTTACGGAAAACGGGCATTGGTAGACAGATTCCATATTTACAACCTGTTTTCCGTACAAAATGCTGCTGCCGTAAGTGCTATCTCTCATTTTGAACAACTCATTGATGAGAAAGAGACAACGCTTGCGGCTCAGCTCGTATCTACGCAAGAACTGCAAAAGCATCCGTGGCTCCTGCTCGGTTGGGGCCTTTCCCATCACCATTCGTGGCAGCATCTTTCTTCCCTCAAGAAACAGTGGAAACAACGGATCGCAGCAGCAGGGATACCGACTTTTGGCAAGCCCTGCCCGAAAGGAATGGATTACTACCATCCGAATCCCCCTCTACATGCGACGAAGGAAAAGATCGTGGAGGAACTGGTGGAGATCTATCGGAAAACGATTGGGCGAAAGTCTGCCCATCCGCTTTAGACAAAAAAAGAGTCTGTCTTCCCTCAAAACGGGAAACAGACTCTTTTCCATTCACTACGGCATCTCGCTACCTTCGAAAAATTCTGTTCTGTCAAAACGGCCGCGCATCCATTTGTACGTATCATCATAGATGGCGCGCTTGACAGGGTCCGTGCTCTTGACAGACTCTAGCAATGTCTTGGAGCCGAAGTAGTAAGCGTGCACGTTGTTTTTATCCATCCCCAGCTTGTGGGTGGCAACTAGCTGATTGTAGTAGGTCTGATAGAACTTCGGATCATTGTACATCTTCCAGTCGCCTTCGATCTCGATGTCCATGTTGTACTTGTTGACGACCTCCAGTACCCCTTGAATACGGTCAATTCCTACCGGCTTGTCGCTGTAATAGCTCGGCTGCAGGAACGCCTTATCGAAATAAAGAGATTTCCACTCGGACACTCCCGGTGAACCGAAATACGGAATCCAATAGTAGCGCAACGCCTCGTCATGCACCATACTACCCATGTCACGAATCAACTGACGCTCTTTTGGTGCGCTATCCTCTACCAGCTCATGGAACCAATAGATTCCTTCCAGTTTCAAATAGGCGTACCCTTCCCTGTTCCAGCGCTTCATGAGCTCCTGGAAGTACCACTCCATCGCAGCTTTGCGATTCAAATACGCTTGCTCTTCTCCAATTCCCGCAGCGTTAAAGGAAAGGGATGGTTTCTTTTCATCAAGTTGACCAAAATTGGTCTGATTGGCATTCGGATACGGCAGTGCCAGCACGACATTTTCCTGTGTCGGTGTCGAATACAGCGTTCCGCGCAGGCGGTTGTACTCCCGCATAGCCTGGTTGAGAGCATCAAGCTGCTTGTTTGAGCCGAACAAATCATTCATGTACTTTGTCCAGCTTTCTTTCGTCGCAGGAATGGTCTGATACGGCAGGAACAGAATCGTGTCAAACATCTGGTCACGCATATAGCCATCTACGGTGCGGTAGCCAACCATCGGGAGGAAATCTTCTTTGGTCCATGTCCCGAGTTCGTCATGCTCCCCGGTATAAGCGAGTAGCATATTTTCCACACGACGACCAGCTTGTTTGGCTTCTTCCAGCTTCGCCGGGTTTGGTGGCGGCAGCAAGACAGCTCCATTGTTCCACTCGCTATCCGGTTTTGCCCATACCTCCAGCTGGCGAGCGAACGTAAATACTTTCACCGGGAAGGATACCCGAATATACCGGGTGTTGACGTCAGGCAAGGTCACGCTCAATGTGCGTGTAACCAGCTTGTCCTCTTTGGCGGAAACATCGTGAACAGCTCTTCCCGCATACGACCAAACTTTCCCGTCGCGAGATACCTCGACTTCCATGTATTCTGGCATCGTAATACCCGAAGTCTTCTGCTGCTTAAACGTCAGCGCAACTCTCTCCAACGGCTTCGCCTCGTCGAGCTCAACAGTCACCTTGCGCCCAAACTGACGGTGATATCCCGTCCAATCTTCTGTAGGCGTTACAAGTCCACCTACAGGACCCGGATACTGCTTCTCCAGCTCTTGGAAATACGAGTCTGGCGTTCCAAAAGTAGTAACCGATGTATAACTGCCCGGTGCGATATTGACCAGTTCGTCCTTCTCCGCTGGCACCTTCGCCTCTTCTTCTACTACCTTCTTGCTTTCATCGACTTTCGTTGCCGAGTCATTGGAGGAAGTCACCGGAGCAGTCTTTGGAGTGTCCTCTGCCTTTTCGACAGCTGGCTCACTTGCGTTCTTGATCTCAACCGGAATTGTCGTCGTGTTGTAGCCGACTGTCACCGTGAGATTTCCTTTTCCCGCCGTAGGACCAGCAACAAAGGTTCCGTCAGCCGAGATGGTTCCCAGCTCAGGACGATCAAAAGCGAAAATAGGTGCAAAAGGCAGCTCATCTCCCCCGATGCTGCTTACCTTCAAGCGTTGGCTCGTGCCAGCAGCCAAACTCAGCCGCTCTACATCTACTTTGTATTTCACCTGTTCTGCTTGCTGGTAGCGTGCATCCAGGACGCGCTCAGCAATCACAGCCGCCTCCGCACGTGTGACGGTTCCTGTCGGATTAAACTTGCCGTTTGCACCTTGCATCCAGCGCTGATTCGTCACTTCTTCCACAGCCGTTTTGGCGTAGTCGGCGATTTCTTCTTCATCGTTGTATGTAACAGGAGTCTGACCTGCCACTTTGGTCACAGATCCCTCTTTCATCAAACGAGACAGCATGACAGCCAGCTCTTGTCTTGTAAGCGGGTCTAGAGCACCCATCGTATGCTCACTTCTGCCGTTCATCACTCCCAACTCGGAGAGTCCATAAACGTACGGTGCATAAGGATTTTCCAAAGGAACATCTTCAAAAGCGGCTTTTTCAATTTCTGTTGGTTGAAGACCGATTACTTTTGTCAAAAGTACCGCAATATCTTGTCGAGAAATCGTGTTTTGCGGGTTGAAACGGTTTTCTCCCTGACCACTGATCATATGAAGGGCTGCGAGTCTGTTTACGGCTTTTCTAGCGTAACTGTTGCCCAAATCCTTAAACTCCGTTTGTGCTTCTTCTTGCTTTTTGAACTGATCTTCCAGCTTCTTGGTGTCTACTGCCGGTTTCTGTGGCTCTGTCGCAGCAGCATGAGTCAACGGCGTACTTTGGACCAGTAATGTAGTCGCTGCCAATAAAGCAAACAACATTCTGCTCCCGAATCGTTTCTTGCTCATTACATTTTCTCCTCCAATTATGCCCCTTCTTTATGTTTATTCGGTCGGGGTAACCATTGGTCCGCGCGGCGGTCTAGGTCCGAAAAACTGATAGTAATCTACCTTGATGTTTCCGTTGTAGAGCTTGCGCTTCTTGCTTGCTGTACGACCAAAATGCTCCTCAAACTGCTCGTCTGACGTAATAACGTAGAATGACCAGGTATCCATGGCAGCAAAGGTTTTCCCCATTTCGCCATACATCTTGGCAACCTGCTTCCATTCTCCCAAGCGCTCTCCATAAGGTGGATTGCAAATCAAGTAGCCGTACTTGCGCTTGGTTCGCACATCCCGTACATCCATTCGCTGGAAATGAATCAGGTCATCTACACCAGCCTCCGTCGCGTTGTAGCGGGCAATTTTCAGGATCTCGTCATCCATATCTGTCCCGATAATCTCCAGCTTTTGATCATAGCGCGCCAAATCATGCGTTTCTGCACGGGCTTCACGCCAAGCTGTTTTCGGAATGATAGGCCACGTCTCGGAAACGAATTCCCGGTTCATCCCCGGAGCGATGTTTTGTCCGATCAACGCCGCCTCAATCGGAATTGTACCCGATCCACAGAATGGGTCCATGAATACCCGATCAGGCTTCCAGCGAGACAGCATAATCATCGCCGCAGCCATGGTTTCTTTTAATGGCGCTTGTCCGATCAATTCCCGGTAGCCGCGCTTGTGCAGGCCCGGTCCTGATGTATCAATCGTGAGCGTCGCCACATCCTTGAGAAGTGCCACCTCGATCTTGTACAGCGGCCCTTGCTCATCGAACCACTCGCGCTTGTAGGTCTTTTTCAGACTTTCTACGACTGCTTTTTTCACGATGGCTTGGCAATCCGGCACACTGAACAAGGTAGATTTGACCGATTTCCCTTCCACAGGAAATGTCCCATCCTCTGTGATCCAATCGGCCCACGGCAGTGCTTTTGTCTTTTCAAACAGCTCGTCAAACGTAGTTGCTTTGAACTCCCCTATCTTTAGACGCACGCGGTCGGCAGTTCGTAACCACAAATTTGTGCGGGGAATCGCAGAAATATCTGCGGTGAACGTTACCTTGCCGTTCTCCACCTGTACGGGTCCGTATCCGAGCGCCTTCACCTCTTCTGCTACTACTGATTCCAAACCAAAAGTCGCCGTAGCGATCAATTCTACTTTTTGCATATGTAATCTCCTGTCCGTCCAATAATCCTTCGGGCCATGCCCTCATCCTACTACCTTACATATTATATTACCCCATTTCCGAATAGCGTTGGTAAACTTGTCTAAATTCAAAAGACCCATCACTGAAAAAACAGTGACGGGTACGGCATGTCGATCATTCATATGGGAAATCCTACGAAAAACTTGTTGTAACGGGAGGGAGTCAGCGTGCCAGAATTACCTGAGATGGAGAACTATCGCCGACTGCTACAGGAGAAAATCGGTGGCGGAACGATTACGACCACACACGTTCAGCGGGAAAAAACGATTAATTTGCCTTCTGCGGAATTTGCTCGTCTTTTGCAAGACAATCGCCTGACGCTCGTCGACCGCCGTGGCAAGCATCTTCTCTTCCATCTGGAAAGTGGTCATGCCCTGCTGCTTCACTTGATGCTCGGCGGCTTTCTATACCTGGGCTCTGCGGAAGATAAGCTAAAGAGAACCGCTCAAGTGACTCTTTCCTTTGGAGAACGCCTTTTATATTTTCACGGCCTCCGTTTAGGCTACCTGCATTTACTCACCAACGTTCAAATCGACGAAAGACTGGCTCCTCTTGGGCCCGAGCCATTGGACCCACTGTTTACCTTTACCCGATTTACGGAGCTGCTCGCTGACAAACGCAGTGTCCTCAAAACAGCGCTAGTCAATCAGCATTGGCTCGCGGGCATCGGCAACTGCTATGCGGACGAAATCTGCTATCATGCCGCCATCCTGCCTACCCGGACGATCCCGACACTTTCTCTCGAGGAACAAAAACGACTATATCATTCCATGCAAACCGTGCTTACAGAAGCGATTCGATTCGGCGGTTACATGCAGCCGCTTTTTCAAGGCGATTCCCTGACAGGTGGCTTCGATGAGCGCTGCCAGGTGTACGATCGCGGTGGTGAGCCTTGCCCTCGCTGTGGACAACCTATCGAAAAGAGTGTGCTCTCCTCCCGCAAAGTATTTGCCTGCACGAACTGCCAGCATTGACAGCTTCACTCCCTAGACGACAGGGGTCTGTGCAGCTTCCATCTGCTTGATCATAAACACCTGCTCTGTCTCGGAAGGGCTGAATCCTGCCTCTTGTAGTATTTCAACAAGCAAGGTATCAGCCGCACGCAAATTAAACGTAGACCGGCGGCATTCGTGTGCAAGCGGCCCATACACATGCCCGAGTGCGGTTTTCAATATGTCTGGTGCATCAGGATGCTCTGGCTGCGCTACACATTGACGAAGCACGATCCCGCTGACTTTGCCTTCCTCGTTTACCACACACTTGTACATCGCATAGCCGACCGCCTGACCCTCTCTGTCTTCTACGAGCACGGCCTGCGAATCTCGCAAGTTCAGCCAATAATTTTGCCAAGGGACATCTGTCACGTAAAACGGCAGCATGGAGGCTTCCTGGGCCAAAATGCGCCGAACCCGATAATCAGCCTGTTCATTTGTCTGAAAGGCCTTCTCTGCCAGCGGTCCACTCTGCTGCAAAAACAACAGACGATCCACGACGTCATAGCCTTTTTGCTCATACAAAGCAATTGCTTTGGTATTTTGGCTCAATGCCTCCAAGGTAGCTACTTCCACCCCAGCTTCTCTGTATAAATCCAATGTTGCCTCAATTAGCTGCTTCCCTACTCCCTGTCGACGATATTCCGTGGCGACACCCGTACCACCATTCCAGGCGACTTTTTTCCCTGCAACAGTCCTCATCCCACTGGCCACTAAGCCAATCGGCTCTGTGCCGTCAAAAGCAACCACAGACAGGGACAGCACGTATCCCTCGCCCCCCAGTCGCTGGACAAGCATTTCTTCTGTCATCGTAAACTCGATAAAATAGCCTTCGAATCCTCTGTTCCACGCTTTCGTCACTTCTGCAAAGGTACAGTCGCTCATCCGTTTGATGGTAATCATGGTATCACCTTCCTGGTTTTTGATAAAATTATTTTAATTGATAAAATCTAAAAATTCAATTATCTATAGGAATACTTTCTCCAGCTTTGTCACCCATACGCCTGACATGGTAATATGAAAAAAATCACTTACTCGGGAGGTTCCTATGCGCAAACAGCTTACGGTCGGCTCGCTCATCCCTGGACGATCTGACGTACTGATGTCGAGTCCAGCTCCCGTTCCCGTGCAACCACAAACGTCGGTGAAAAAAACAGAAATGAGCCCGGCTCGCCCCCAATTAGAACAGAAGCTCGTACAGGTGAAGCAACGCTCACAAACGATGCCAGTCCGGTACACTCCCTCTCAGACATTATTACAAGCTGCGCTCACGCAAGCTCAACCCATCGCTTACAAATGCCAACAAGGGCATTGCGGCAAGTGCAGTGTACAGATCGTAGCTGGTGCATCCTTACTCGACACCCCAACCGGACAGGAGAAAGCAAAGCTGGGAGAAAAGCTCGCTACAGGCTATCGCCTCGCTTGCCAAAGCACATTTCGCTCTTCGATTCCTACATAAAGGATATTTTTAATAGAAAAAAGGTGGCCGTAGCATGAATCCTACACGCATCCTACTATTCGCTGGTGGCAATCTGGGCAACTGGGCGATCCAAGAGATACGCGAAAATGATTGGCTCGTCGGTGTTGACAGAGGTGCCTTGTTCCTCGTTCACAACGGTCTCGTACCAAAATTGTCGATCGGTGACTTTGATTCTGTCAGCTCCGAGGAAATGGCAGAAATTGAACGCCACAGTATGCACGTCTCCTCCTGCGATCCCGTTATGAAAGATCTGACCGATACAGAGATGGCCCTTACTTGGGCAATCGAGCAACAGCCCGAAGAAATTGTGCTGCTCGGTGTGCTCGGCTCTCGTTTTGATCATATGCTGGCAAACGTACACTTGCTGAACAAAGCTTTGCAGACGGGCTCCAACTGCCGCATCCTCGATGAAACTAATGAAATCCGGCTGATTGACCGCCAGAGTACGATAGAGCAGGATCATTTCGATCATATCTCTCTACTGCCCTTTACACCAGAAGTCACAGGGATTACCTTAACCGGATTCCTCTATCCGTTGAAGGACGCAACCCTGCGGATCGGCGACACGCTTGGTATTAGCAATCTGCTAACGGAACAGACAGGAACAATCACGATACAAACGGGCAAGCTGCTCGTTGTCAAAAGCAAAGACTAATCACTAGAAAAAGAAAGGATCTCCTTTGCATGGTGCAAAACAATGGAGATCCTTTTCCTTTTCCCTGCACTTGCGCCTGTCTTGGCCCCATTAAACTCGGTCCGCGACAATCCCATACTCATCGTAGCAAGTCCGCCTTCTTTGCCGTTTGTGTCTTGACCCGGGAGGAGGTGCCGGATAAGTGCAACAATAGTTGACCAATTTCGTTGATCAATTATATAATAGTTTTATGACTTTAGAACAAACGAATGACCTTCAAAGAGTTAAAATATTTCATGCATTAGCAGATGAAAAGAGAATAAATATTATTCGTATCTTATCTCAAGAAGAACATTGCCCGCGATGTACAGATATTGGAAGGAGTTTAGGGATTAGTAAATCAAATGGTTCTTATCATTTGAAAATATTATCTGATGCAAAGCTGGTAACAATTAAACAAGAAGGTGTAACGAAATACGTTTCTTTGAATACCGAGATGTTTAAACAATACCTTCCTGGATTTTTGGCTACATTATAAAGTAGCTTTTTTTTTACTAATTAGTTTTAAAGTTCTATGACTATTTGATTAAAGAGGAGTTATTTATGAAAAACAGGACGAATTATCTCATTGTAACGTTATGTTTCATTGTTCTATCTGGTGTCATTAATGCTATTTTATTTAACGTGGCTCTTGAGGATATGACAAAAGATTTGAGTGTTACGAGCTCTGCAATCAGTTGGATTGTTATTTCTTATACATTGGTTATTACTTTTGGTTCAATCACATATAGCAAATTATCTTCCTACATTCAGATAAAAAAATTATTAATGATT
The DNA here is from genome assembly GCF_041644655.1 of Brevibacillus sp. BD137. NCBI lineage: Bacteria > Bacillati > Bacillota > Bacilli > Caryophanales > Paenibacillaceae > Brevibacillus > Brevibacillus sp. BD137. The sequence goes on from NZ_JAOTNO010000003.1 coordinate 238,976, forward strand.
GGTGTCCTTTTATTCACTTTAGGTTCAGTAATAGGCTACTTATCTAATGGATATATTGGAGTTCTGATAGGCCGTATTATTCAAGCTATGGGGGGCAGTTCTTTTATTGCTTTATCCATGATCACAGCAAATCAATATCTTCCTTTAGCTAAGCGAAATGTCACTCTTACATTAATAGGAGGATGTTTGTCTCTAGGTTCTGGATTTGGTTTTTTGATGGGAGGAATACTAACTCATGCCTGGGGATGGCCATCCTTATTCTTAATCATGAGCCTGACTTTACTCACAGTTTTTGGCCTATACTACTTTGTCCCATCTGGATATGCCGGTAAAGAGAAAGTGACTAAACCCTTTGATTTTTCCGGGTTATTTTATTTATTTCTCTTTGTTATTTCTTTTATCTTAGGAGTAAAATTAAATGGATATTTGCTTATTTTAAGCGTCCTTTCTATCCTCTTATTGGGCTTGCATAGTAAAAAACAAGGAGTCTTGTTATTTATTGATTTTTCCGTATTCCGTTCTTTTTCTTTTAACAGATTAATCTTAGTTAGCTTTATTAATAACGCAGCCATGGTAGCTATTTTGTTTCTTTTTCCTTTACAGGCTATTCGAACATTTCATGTATCAACTATCCTGATTGGTCTGATCTTATGTTGTATCTCAATAGTAAGCTTTTTGATTAGTCTACTTGTGAGGAAAGCTGTTCATTTTATAAGTAACAAGAAATTAATGGTTATATCTATTGGCGTACAATTAATAGGTTTTAGCATTCTAATCTTTCTTGGTCTTCATTCTATGGTTATGATCACACTAGGAGTATTATTTATCTATATAAGTTTTAGTGCTCTAACTGTAATTATTAATATTGAAATTCCTCATACAATAGAGAAAGAGAAAATGTCGATGGGGATAGGCGTATACAATCTCTTCAACTTTTTAGGGATGTCTTTTGGTCCTTCCATATCCAGCCGTTTATTAGAGATGTCTTCAAGTCTTCATTTTTCCTTCTTCTTCTTTGTCGTGCTATTAATCCTTTCTTTTGTGTTATCTATAGTAGAACGAAAGAGTACGGAGTAATATGAGATTTACAGCAAACTACTGGTTCTAGGATTAAAACAAAAAAGAAGCGAACTCCTTGGTACTAAAGGGATTCGCTTCTTTGTTTGGCTTCACACTTATTTCATCGTTTATACGTAATTTTATACATCGTTGATTTATCAAGGTTTTTGGCTTCTGAAGAATCCGGAAAATTACATAGCTACTCTTCCTCAACCTGCATCGGCAACTGCCAGTCAATCTCTTGAAGCCCGCGTGAACGCAAAAACTCATTCGTCCGCGAAAAAGGACGGCTGCCAAAAAAGCCGCGATTCGCCGAAAATGGGCTCGGATGCGGGGAGGCGATGACGAAATGCTTGTTTCGATCAATGAATGCCGCCTTCTCCTGCGCATGCTTTCCCCACAGGATGAAAACGAGAGGGGTCTCCCGGTCGTTCAACAAATGAATAATTCGATCTGTAAACGTCTCCCACCCAATATCCTTGTGCGAATTCGGAGTGCCGCGACGAACCGTCAGAACGGTGTTCAGCATCATGACGCCTTGCTTCGCCCAATGATTCAGGTAACCATGCTGAGGGATTTCAAAGCCGACATCACTTTTCAGCTCTTTATAGATGTTGACCAGAGACGGTGGCGGCTTGATTCCCGGCTTGACCGAAAAGCTCAATCCATGTGCTTGTCCTGGTCCGTGATACGGGTCTTGCCCCAAAATCACAACCTTTGCATTCTGATAGTCAGTCAGGTGCAGCGCTGTGAATATATGATACATATCTGGGTAGATTGTCTGCGTCTGATACTCTTCCTTCAACGTCTGACGAAGCTTTACATAATAGGGCTTCTCGAATTCATCGGCCAATACGGGGGCCCAGTCATTTTGCAATATGGTAGTCATGTTCCTCACCTTGTCCGCTGTTTTTTTCTACCTTACCACAAACCTAGCCATCACTGAACCATTGATTCGAGAACTAGGACTATTCTGATTTAGTCCTATCTTTCCCATGATTCCTAGTCTTTGTTTCCTAGTACCCTCGTTTGATAGCTTTTCTCCTATGATCTTTGACATAATGATTGCTGGGAAGATTTAGAGAAAAGAGAAAGGGAGAGGGTTTCACATCATGAAATGGGACATCAAGTCATTTTTGGGGGGCATTGCTGTAGGTTCGGTGCTCTTTTCCGGAATTGCCATTGCAGCACCCGCTTTTCCAGACGCGGAAGAAGGAATGAAAACACCGTTCACCTACTACTTTGACGGGTTGCCGAAATCACCAAACAGCGACGTACAAGGCATCATGTACAAAAACTCCGTCTATGTGCCAATCCGCTTCGTAGCTGAGAACCTGAACAAGCCGGTCATTTACGATGCGAGAACCAAATCGATTTTCATCGGTAAAATTCCATCCGCAAAAATGTACTCCAAAATGGAAGCGATCGAGCTGGTGAAAAAGAAATTCGCTGGCAAACTCTCGCCGACACATGTAGTCGAGTACGCTCACGATGACGAAAAAGGTCACTATGTCATTCAAGTGTACCAAACGGTCGTAAACAACTTCCAATCTGGCGACAGCTACACCAGTACGTATGGCTGGTTCGTAGTGAACCCGAACACCGGGGAAATTAAGTCGTTGTTATAATTTCTTCTGCACTTATCTATTCGTACGAAAAAGACAGCGGACTAGGGACCCGCTAGCACCGGAGGCTATCCTTCCGGTGCCTTTTTTGTCTATTGGAAAAATTTAGATTGATTACCACTTGTCCCATGTGATACGATCTCTCTACCAACACTTAACATACATTTTTATTTACTATTTATTTTATATAAGGAGTGAACTTGTTTATGTCTACCTTCCCGAACTGGGCGAGTTTATACCTTCAACGTCTACAGCTAGACCGCAAGCCGCCTAGCCTCTCTTATCTCAGTGAGCTCTGTCGCGGGCATCTGCAGACCTTCCCTTATGAAAATGTAAGCAAGCTGCTCTTCTTCCGTGACGGGAAACATGAGATACCGACCCCTGAGGAATATGTGCACAATGCGATCCACCATCATTTTGGCGGCACATGCTATACCAACAATCACAGCTTTCTCTCTCTGCTTCGAGCTCTCGGATTCTACGGTCAGCTCGTCTTGCCAGGCGGCGGGCATGCTGCCATCCTGATCGATGGTCCGAATACAGGAGAGACACCCGTCTATGTGGATGCGGGGGCTACCGCTCCTATCTTTGAGCCGATTCATTTTCTCGAAGAAGGGAACCATGTAAGGCCTTTTGGCACTGCCTCGATGGATTTGACCAAAAGTCCCGATCATCCTGAACACTATCGCTTTACGCGGTATGAAAACGGAAAAGTGGCAATTCCTCCGTGGGATTTTCATCCGAATGAACGAAAAGAACTGCCTGACTTGTCGGAAGCCATCCGCTCCTCTTTTTTACCAGACGCCTTCTTTTTGAATCGACTTCACATCCATCGTTTTCAGTTGGAGCAAGATCGCTTCGTACTCCTCAAAAACAACGCTCTCCACATCGGTTATTCAGATGGCACAAACCAGATAACACCTCTCCACACTATCGCTGATATAGAAGCTGCTGTCGCCGATGAAATGCAACTGCCACTTCTCCCTGTTCGCGAGGCAGTAGAAAGCCTGCTCGAACGTGGTATTGATATTTTCACTGCTCCCAAAAAAGAAGAAGTCCCCCTAGAAAGCCTTTGATATTATTGGTACTCAGTTATTAAATAGTAATACGAAATGAACAGCCGCAAGGACTCCCATTGGATAAATAATTGTTCTTGAAAATGTATTTTTAAATCCATTACGGGGGTGCTTTTCAAAAAGTAGGTGCAGAACTGTATGTATGATAAAAAATACATCTAAGACCCAAAAAGTAACTGTCTGATATTTACTAAAAAGTAAATAGAGTATCATTGTGTAAAGAGGAAGATGAATAAATGTGAATACTTTATAAGCTTTAGAGTCTTCCATATCCTTAAGCACGATAAACAATCTCCACTCCGAACGCCTTATCGCATCCATTTCGTGCAAGAGAAATAAAGATAAGGTTATCAAAAATAACACAAGCAAGAGATCAGGCATTCAAAAACCCCCTACGATTTTATTACTTTATGTTACAACACCCAAATAAATAAAGGGGTCAAAATACAAATCGAACACAACATTATCACAATTTGGAAAACCATGTCCTGATTATTTGAAATCCTATATTTACAGTCTACATCTCGATCGTCCTACCATTTGTTAATATCTGGTTGACAATGATAATATTTCTCACTAATATGGAAAAGTAGGTTAAATGGTAGATAAGGAGTGTCGCACTTCATGATGATGGAGATAAAAACATACGTCGTCCAGGAAGGTCATTCTGACAAAATCGTACAAGGCTTTAGCGAGCCTGGTGCTGTTGAGAAGGCTCCTGGCTTTGTAGATTTGAGCGTGCTGGTACAGAAGCCACACAAAGGTGAAGAAGAAGTGGTCGTTATGATCCGTTGGGAATCAAAAGAGGCGTGGAAGCAGTGGGAGCTGAGTGATGTTCATCTGGCAGGTCACCGCCAAGCACGTGAAGAAGAAACTCCTGAGTGGTACATTAGCGGCAAAACTGGCCATTACGAGCTGAAAGCGAAAAAAGAACCGAACCCTTCGTAAATACAAACAAACCAGCCCGACCTCGGAAAAACTCCGATCAAACCAGGCTGGTTTTTTATTTTCTTCTATCCTTTTTCCAATCCGTACTTCTCCATCTTCCGGTACAAGGTCGACAAGCTGATCCGTAGCTCATTGGCAATCGCGGCTTTGTCCTGCCCATACTTGCCTGCGTTCAAATAGCGCTGGAGAATGGAGCGTTCATATTCTGTCACCAGCTTTTCCAGCCCCAAATCGCTGCCTACTGTCGTCGGCTCATCCTCAAACAGCAGATACTCAGGAAGCTCTTCGTTGCCGATGACATGCCCCTCCGCCATGTTGACCATATACTCGACGGCATTTTCCAGCTGACGAATATTCCCTGGCCATTCGTATGCTTGTAGTCGTTGGACGAGTTGGGCTTCGAGCTCCAGTCTGCCTTTTTGCAGCAACGTCCCGTACCGATACAGGAAGTGTTGCAAGTAAAGCGCGATATCCTCCGTACGTTCACGCAACGGCTTTAACCGCAAAGGAATGACGTTGAGTCGATAATACAAATCCTCGCGAAACGTTCCTTCCCTGACCATGCTCTCCAAATCCCGGTGTGTAGCAGCAATCACACGCACATCGACGCCCAACGTTTTAACGCCGCCTACCCGATCTACTGTTTTCTCCTGAAGGACGCGCAGCAGCTTGGGCTGGAGGGACAACGGAATATCGCCTACTTCATCCAGGAAAATCGTGCCTTTGTGGGCCAATTCAAATTTCCCCGGCTTCCCTTCGCGTCTGGAGCCTGTGAATGCGCCGCCTTCGTACCCGAACAATTCGCTTTCCAGCAAGGCCTCGGGAATCGCCGCGCAATTGACTGCTACAAATGGCTGTCTACTGCGCCCACTCTCGCAATGAATGGCTTTGGCCAACAGCTCCTTGCCCGTTCCGCTCTCTCCCCGGATCAGAACCGTGGAAATGCTGCTCGTCACTTTTTTCGCTTTGGCAATCACATCTCGCAAGCCTGTTTCTGCCCCAATCAGCTGGGCGAAATACACCGGATGAACCGTGGCCTGCGGCATTTCCTCTTGGATGTTGCAGCTCTTCTCCCGCTCCGCATCCAGCTCTAGCAGCTTGTGCGCTATCAAAGAACTCGTATGCTGCAAAAACGGCATCCATTTTTCCGAGTGGTGCAGCATTTTTTCCTTTTGTTCAGGGGAAAAGCCGATAATTCCGATGACTCCTACCGTCTTCTCCCGTTTGTGCACCGGAAATCCAATCGTCGCCAGCTCCCGGCATTGCTGCAAGAACTTGCAATTGCCACACTGCGACTCATTCTTTTTCATGTCAAAAATCATTCCCGGCTGTCCGGTTTGCAGGATCATACGGAAAAAAGATCCCTCGGGCGCAGGCAATCCAATCAGCTCCTGATAGTAGCCGGTTCCGCTCACACGTATCCCTTGTTCATCCAGGATGGTGACATCGAGTCCCAGTACCTTGGAAATATTGTCGGCGTACGATTGAATGAATTCCTCGATCCGGGAAAACTCTGTCATGCCCCATCCTCCAGTTTCACGTTCCTTTATCCCCTGGACGCTGCCGCCATAGGCAAGCTAGCTAGCGCCTGCTCCAAATCTGCGATGATATCCTCCACGTCCTCCAAACCAGTCGATAAGCGAATCAGACCGTCTGTAATGTTGAACTTGATCCGCTCGGAAGCAGGGATCGAGGAATGCGTCATCGAGGCAGGATGCTGTACCAGTGTCTCGGGATCTCCTAAACTAAACGATATCATAGCCAAGTGCAGAGCGTTAATGAAAGATTTCGCTGCCTCGTAACCGCCCTTTACTTCAAAAGAAACGATCCCGCCCATTCCAGCCATTTGCCGTTTAGCCAGCTCATGCTGTGGATGCGAAGGCAGACCAGGGTAGTAAACGTGCGAGATGGCAGGATGCTTCGCCAAAAACTCTGCGACTGCCTGAGCGTTTTGTCCATGCTGTCTGACACGCAAACCGAGTGTCTTCAGCCCACGCAGGATTAAGAAAGCATCCCAGGCATTCAAATTTTGTCCCAAGTCACCCATGACGTTTTTGCGCATGAATTGGATATGCTCCTGCTTCCCAACGATGAAGCCCGCAATCACATCGCCATGTCCGTTCAAATATTTGGTGGCGCTATGCACGACGACATCCGCCCCTAGCTCAAGCGGTCGCTGCAAATACGGCGTTAAGAAGGTGTTGTCGACGATTACCACAACGCCATGAGCGTGTGCCAATCGGGACAGCGCCGAGATATCTAAAACAGTCAGGCACGGGTTCGAGGGTGTTTCGATGTACAGGACTTTTGTGTTCGGCAAAAAGGCACTCTCGACTGCCTGCAAATCGGTGCAATCGACAAAGTCCGTCACAATGCCATAACGCGGAGCCATGGTCGTAAGAAACTTGTAGCTGCCTCCGTACACATCTCGCGTACACACGACATGATCACCCTGTTTCAAAAAGGCGAGCAAAGCCCCAGAAATAGCAGCCATCCCACTGCTTACACCCAAGGCGGCTTCGCCATTTTCTAATGCGGCGATTTTTTGCTCTAAAGTGGTGATGGTAGGGTTGCCATATCTTCCGTAGTACGTTCCTTCTCGCTCGCCAGCCACGCACGCCGCTGCGGAGTCTGCATCTGGAAACGCATAGGCCACAGCAGGCACCACTGCGGATACCACTGCTCCTGTTTTTTGGCAAGGCGTTTGTGCGGTATGAATAATGGAGGTGTCCATCTTCCACTTATTTGTCGTCATTGATTGTCTCTCCCTTTGGTTTGTGCTGTTACCAAATGGTATAGCAAGGTTCATGCCAAGGTGAGAAACCGCATCATTCCAAGGCTTTGCGCTTTTTTCTGCCATCCACATTCGCAATTATGCAAATCAATTTTCTCAGGTGCACGCGGAAAAAGCCGTTAGTTGCCCCAACGACTTTTCGCATAGTTGCAATTTTGTTTTGCATGATTAGAAAAACAGCTTATACGAGCATACCGCCCCCGCTTTTCCTGTACTTCAAAATGCCCTCTGCTGCTCGATAGGAAAGAGCGCCCATCGTTCCCGTCGGATTGTAGCCACTATTATGCGCAAAGGAGGAAGCCCCAACGACAAATACGTTTTCCGCATCCCACATCTGCAAATAGTTGTTGACTGCCGAATTGTCTGGTGAAGCCCCCATGATGACGCCACCTGTATTATGCGTCGATTGGTATGGCGTGATATCGTAGGGTCCGAGCTTGCGGTTGATTTCGAGCTTTTCGTTCGCCCCCATTTCTTTGACAATTTCCGCGCATTTATCTGCACAAAATGCCGCTAGCTCCCTGTCCTGGTCGACGAAATCATACGTAATGCGGATCAACGGATCTCCAAAAGCGTCCTTGTACGTCGGGTCCAGATCAAGGAAATGCTGTTGAAATGGCATGGAAGCTCCTTGAGCACCTACGGATATGAATCGATTCGTGTATTTGATCGAGGCAGCCTTGAAATCCTTACCCCAGCTAGGCATTCCCGGTGGTACCTTGTTCGTGCCAATTGGGCGAAAGCCGGTTTGTGTGACAGAGATATTCGCGCCATGGATAAATTTCAAATTGGAGTGATCGAAGTTATCACCGTTGTAGTCATCCAAACACATTCCCAACGATCCTGCGCCTGCATAATTGTTAAATTCCTTGTCGTCGAAGAAGCCCACCGCGCCTCCTCTTAAGACTTGATAGGCGTAGTTTTTACCGATCACGCCTTTTCCGGTTGTTGGATCATATGGTTTTCCCAGCTTGGACATGAGCAGGATGCGCGTGTTGTTGAATACATAGCTGGTCATCACCACAATATCAGCGGGCTGTTCGAATTCCTCCCCTGTCGTGACGTCCGTATACAAAACACCTGTCGCCTTGTTCCCTGTATGTAAAATTCTGCGGACATGGGAATGCGTGCGAATTTCAAACTTCCCTGTCTTCTTGGCTACCGGGATCACGGTCACCACTGGATCGGCTTTTGCTCCGTATTCACAGCCAAACCTTTCACAGAAGCCGCAGTACTGACACGCAGCCCGTGCCACCCCGTCTGGATTGGTATACGCTTGCGAGAGATTGGCTGATGGAAGGATGTATGGATGCAGGTTTTTCTTTTTCGCCGCATCCGCAAACATTTTCATACTCGGTGTAGTACGCATCGGAGGCGTCGGATAAGGACTGGAGCGTTTCCCCCCCAACGGATTCTCCTCACCAGCGATTCCCGCCATCTTTTCAAACTTATCGAAGTACGGCTCCAGTTGATCGTAAGTAATGCCCCAATCCTGGATCGTCATTCCCTCTGGAATTTTCTTTGCGCCATACCTTTCAATCGTCTTGGAGCGGATTTCGAAATCATACGGTAGGAAGCGGAAGGTCTGTCCGTTCCAGTGGACACCAGATCCCCCGAGTCCTGTCCCAAGCAAAAAGGAACCATATGACCGCATGGGAAGCGCACGAACGTTCATTCTACTGCGGAACGTGATCGTTTCCTTGGACAAATCTTGCATCAGCTCGTAACGGAGGGCATAACGCAATTCATCGTGTACCATGAAGTAGTCTTCGGTTTTGCGCTCCTTGCCTCGCTCTAGCCCCACTACTGTCAGACCTTGCTTGGTTAGCTCAGAAGCAATAATGCCTCCACCCCAGCCCACCCCCACGATCACGACGTCAACCTTAGGTAACTTTTTGGCCATATGTTACAGTCCTCCCTAATGTTGATGATCCCGCAAGCTTAAGGGAGCCATCTTCACAAACTCAGGCTTATCAATCAGCTGTGTATACGCCATCTGATTACCTGGGAAATTCTTCATTTTCCAGCCGTCCATATTTTTATTGCCTCCGTATAGAGGGTCTGCATAAACACCTTCGATCGTACTGGCCCGCAGCATATTGAAAAAAGTGCTCGCCGAGATGGTCGTCAATTTTACTTCATCGGATTCAAAAGCCTTTAAAACAGCGTCCTGCTGTTCTGGTGGGAGTTCGTAAAACCGCTTTCCGTGGGTACTGTTGCTATAGTTGTTCATCTCTTGAAGGCCGATATCGAATATTTCCCTGCGTTTTAGCCTGCCTTGATAGCCCTGTGTAATTTCACCCGGATAAAAGGGCGCTTGCATGTAATCCCGAGCATTAAAGCCCCAATCACCCGCTAGCTGGTGGTCAATGAAATAAGCTGCACCAAGTGCCTTCGCCCCCGGACCTAGCTCATCCTCAGGAAAAATGCGCTCGCAAGCGGCATCCGCCACCTTGAATTGCTCAGGCGTAAAAAACATGAGCGCCTGATTGTAATCGGCCGTAGGGGGCGGTGCTGCTGGCTGGGCTTGAGGTTCAGGTTTTCGGAGCAAGCTACCTGCCACGCCACCCACGACCAAGCTACCGAGCACCAAGCCAGAGTTTTTCAAGAAGTTCCTTCGGGATACTGGCTGCTCCTTCACGTTGTTTGAATCTGCCAAATCTACCACCTCCAGTGATTTCCTTCCTTTGGTTTGTGCATTTTTTCCTCAAGATAATCGTGGTCACAGAAATTTTTCCAACAAGCTCCACTCATAACTTCATGCAGCGAACAAAAGATAACTTTTACATAGGTAGGAGATGACTTGGAGGGATTTTGATGAAGCACTTCCACAAATGGGTTGGTACCGCAGGTTTAGGGACTGTACTTCTACTGACAGCTTGTATGAATCAAGCCGCTCCGCCTACGAAGCCACATACGCCAGCACGCACACAGTCCACAACGCAAGCTCCAAAAGGCGCAACGGTTATTCCAAGCGTGGATCGCGATAAGAAATTCACGACAAACGCACACGGCCATACGTATAGCGGAATGGGCAATGCTCTCTACAGCTCCATGGGCAGCTCACACCTGCACACAGGTGGTCCTTCCACAAAGCTGGAAGCCCAACTGAAGGCAGCGGGCGTACACGGCGTCCAGGCGTTGATTGTGAACGACGCCGTCTACTTGGCTCCTTCTACTGCCAATACACAATCGATCAATCAAATGGATCCGATGCAGTCCCATCTCATCAGCAATTACTCCGGAAGCTCCAGTCGCGGGCATGATGCTGCCCGTACAAAATCAGGGAGCGGAACCCCAGGGACATTGGGTACGAGCGATCATCAGAGCACTTTCGCACAAGCACGCGCCCAAATCGAGCGTATCTATGGGACGGATACACCCGTGAAGGTCGTGAGCTCAAAAAAAGGCATCAAAGCGCTAGAAACGGTGAAAAAACAAATGAAGGATCAGAAGAATCAACAAGCCATGGCTGAACAGTTGAATGTGCTCATTCGTGAAGCGAAGCGGTAAACAAAGAAAAAGGGACAAGCAATTTCGCTTGTCCCTTCCTTATTTCGATAAAAAATGATGGATTTCGTTCACGGTCTCTTGCGGATGCGTCACCATTAGCAAATGCTGTGCCTCCGGTATCATTTTCACCTTGGCCTGCTTCACCATTCCTTGATAGGTGGCAACTGCCTGTCGATGAAACTGCTGCTCTTCTTTTGACAATAAGCTGTCGTCAGCCAGCAGTAATAGCACGGGGCATATTAGCTGTTGGAACAATTCCGGTTGGCTATGAATGCTGTACTCTTGGAAATAGGCGGAAAACGCCTCCCTCGGCAAACGGTATCCGTAGCTTCCGTCTTCCTTTTTCACAAGCTCCTCTCGCATCCACCCCTCTGGCATCACGCTCGTACCATACCGCTCAGAGAACTGCCTTTCTGCCTCCTCTACGGAAGAAAAACGCGTGGTAGCCAGCCGTTCGACAACCTTCTCCTGATCGAATCCGGGGACTTCTCCCAATGAATAATAGCCTCCATCCAATAAAACGAGCGAAGCGACGCGCTTGGTTTCGCGAATCGCAAGCATCTGGGCAGGCACAGCTGAAAAGGACGCTGCGACAATCGTTACTTGTTCGAGCTGTTCTTTCTCCAAGAGTTGAATCAAATCCGTTACGATCCGCTCAAATGAAAAGGAACCATGGCTCACAGAATTCCCGTGACCACGGATATCTACCGCAATTACCCTATATCGCTCTGCCAATGCTGGCAAGATGGGCGCAAACAGTAGCTTGGTGTTGCGAATGCCATGCAAAAGCAACAGGGCAGGTGCTTGTGGTTTTCCTGTTACGCCGTACTCTAGTGTGCCCCCTTCTACCTGCAAACGATTGACTTGCGCGAACAATGCTACGTTCATTTTGCCTGCCTCCTTACTAAATACGTTTGGGAATAAGCACGCCAATATGATGCATGCGAAAGCCTTTGCCAAGTTTACTCTCTCTTTACTTAATCGTCTAGAAGAGGGTTGGTAAATACCTCTTTGTTCTGGCTGTCGTGGTGGGGAGGAAACAGGAGAAAGCGCTCAGCTTCTAGGGCCACCCCCTGGGGGATTGACTGCCCGACTCCATGCAAAAAGCGAAACCGCGTCCAAAGTAGTCGGTTCAGGATGTGTTTCAGAGGTGGACGCTTAAGGGCGTGTTTCGCCTTTTGCATTGCGTCTCGGTCGGTGTCCCTAAGATCTTCGCTGTTTTCTCCTGTTTCCTCTGCGAGCTGCTTGTTTTTCTCCTACCAAAGCCACGTGATACGGTGTCTTCCATACACCCGTGATATACTAGTAGTCAAACATCGAACTGGGAGTTTCGTTTAATCAAATATTCAAGATAACGAAATAAAGGAGTTATCATGGGACAATATTTAGTCAGAGCAAGCACAAAAGATGACGCAGGTTTTATTGAGCAAAGAATAGTTGAATACAATGAATCGAATGTTCCGTTTGAACTGACCGTTCCTTTTTCAAAAATCAATAAACACGTTCGTGATGAAGATGGCAATATCATTGCTGGAATAAACTGTGTGTACTATGCTTGGAGATGTTTGTACATTGATGCTTTATGGGTCAGAGATGATATGAGAAAGAACGGATTGGGAAGCAAGCTTCTTCTTGAAATTGAAAACACAGCTAGAGAGTATGGAATTCATTTGATTCATTTAGATACTTTTGATTTTCAAGCAAAGGACTTTTATGTAAAACATGGGTACGAGATACATGGTGTACTCGATGATTGCCCTCTTTCCCATCAAAGATTTTACCTACAAAAGAGAATCGATTAGCAGTCAATCATCCGTAAAAAGGTAGCCCTACATCCAATAATGGGTGTAGGGCTCTTTGTGTTCCACATGTTACTCCTCAAATTTCATCATTTTCAAATTGGTTTTCTTGACCTTCACCAAATACAACAAATAGATCAGGCCGACAGAGCTCCATAGCAAGCCCAGCATCATGGACGTTGCTTCTAGGTTGACCCACAAAAAGGCGATGAACGTTGTCCCGATGAGTGGTGACAACACGAAGCCCCACCAATCCTTGATAGACTTGTTCTTTTGTTTGCGGAAATAATACGCCATTACGCTGATGTTCACAAAACTAAAGGCGATCAGTGCGCCAAAGTTAATAAAGGACGTGGCGGTTAGCAAATCCATGTACAAAGCAAACAGCATCAACGCTCCTACCAACAAAACGTTAAGTACGGGCGTTCTCAGCTTCGGATGTACATAACCGAACCAGCGCTTCGGCAAAAATCCGTCTCTGCCCATTGCGTACAACAAACGCGTGACACTCGTAACGGATACAAGCCCGGATGCGAGCGTTGAGGACAAGGCGGCGGCCAAAAACACCAATTGAAAAATGGTTCCGCCGATGAATAACGCAATCTCCGCTGAAGCAGCTTCTGGATCAGATAATACCGAAACATCAGGAAATAATGATTGCATGAAATAAGAGGCTGTAATAAACAACGCTCCCCCTGCGAGTGCTACAAGCATAATCCCGCGAGGAATCGTCTTTTTCGCATCGACGGTTTCCTCCGTGAGCGTTGTCACGGCATCAAAGCCAAGGAAGGAAAAACAAAGAATCGATGCACCGGAAAGCAGTGCAATGACAGACATATCCGGTGACAAAAATGGTCGCAGGTTGAATACTTGCCCAAGCCCGTCACCTTGCATAAGACCACGGATTGCCAATCCCGCAAACAGCACGACGACCACGACTTGAAACAACACCAAAATCGAGTTGACGGATGCGGTTACTGTTACGCGAAATACGTTTAACCCCGTCACCAGTACAATGAATCCTATAATCCACCATACAGTCGATACATCAGGAAACACGGATGATAGGTAAACCCCTGTCAACAAGGCGTTAATCATCGGTAAAAACAAATAATCTAGCAAGGACGCCCAACCTACCAGAAATCCGGCATACGGATGGATCGTTTGCTGCGTATATGTATACGCGGTCCCTGCTGAAGGGAATAGCCGTACCATCTTTCCGTAGCTTGCTGCCGTAAACAGGATTGCAAGTAGTGTGACTGCATAAGCAGCAGGAACGTGCCCCCCCGTTTCTCCAGAAACAATGCCAAAGGTGTCAAAAACGGCCATCGGGGCCATGTAGCCCAGTCCAATTACGACAATATGCCGCAACTTCAAACTACGTGTTAGTTCTGCTCTCCCGTTCACTGCCTGTCCTCCTTTTTGTAACAGAATAATTATACACGCCAATTTATAATCACGAAAGAAAAAAGCACCGCTGCACACGGGTTCTCCATGCACAGCAGCGCTTGATTTATATGAGTATTTCCTATGCTTTTGGCAGTTCAAAGGAACTCTTCAATGATACAATCCGGTTGAATACGAGCTTAACATCTGTCGTATGCTTCGGATCGACATTGAAATAGCCATGACGGAAAAATTGATACTTGTCTTGAGGCTTGGTTTCTTTCATATTTGGCTCCACATAGCCTTGCAGTACTTCCAACGAATTCGGGTTAACGTTGTCGAGGAAAGTACCCTCTGCGTCTTCATCATCCATAATCAATGGCTCGTACAAACGGAATTCAGCAGGAACTGCTTGGGTCGCGTCCACCCAGTGAATCGTACCTTTTACCTTGCGACCTGTAAAACCGCTGCCGCTCTTCGTCTCAGCGTCATACGTGCAATGGATCTCGATCACGTTGCCGTCTGCATCCTTCACGACGTCATTGCATTTAATGAAATACGCGTGCTTCAGACGTACTTCATTTCCCGGGAACAGGCGGAAATATTTGCTCGGCGGGTTTTCCATGAAATCGTCCTGCTCGATGTAGATTTCGCGGGAGAACGGAATTTGACGATTGCCCATCTCTGGGTTCTCTGGATTGATCTCCGCTTCGAGCATCTCAACCTGTCCTTCCGGATAGTTCGTGATGACGACCTTCAATGGATTCAATACAGCCATCGTACGTGGTGCCTTCAGCTTCAGGTCCTCACGGATGAAATACTCCAGCATTTTCTCGTCAACGGTGCTGTTCGCGCGTGCTACTCCTACTTCACGAGCGAATGTACGAATCGCTTCCGGTGTATAGCCGCGACGACGGAAGCCTGCGATGGTTGGCATGCGCGGGTCATCCCAGCCGTCTACCACATTCTCATCGACTAGCTGTTTCAGCTTGCGTTTACTCATAACGGTGTTTGTCAGGTTCAAGCGAGCAAATTCGTACTGGTGTGGTACCTTCTCCATTTCGCACTCGCGGACTACCCAGTCGTACAACGGGCGATGATCTTCGAATTCCAGCGAGCACAGGGAGTGTGTCACGCCCTCAATAGCATCCTCCAACGGATGAGCGAAGTCGTACATCGGATAAATACACCATTTGTCGCCCGTGTTGTGATGCGTTGCATGGGAGATTCGATACAGAACCGGATCACGCATGTTGAAGTTCTGCGAAGCCATATCGATTTTCGCACGCAGCACCTTTTCCCCGTCCTTGAATTCCCCTTGGCGCATACGTGCAAACAGGTCCAGGTTTTCCTCCACAGACCGGCTGCGGAACGGACTATCTGTGCCCGGCTCTGTCCATGTTCCACGCATTTTACGCATGTCTTCAGGAGACAGATCGTCTACGTAAGCCAGACCTTTTTTAATCAACAGCACCGCTCGGTTGTACATCTCTTCAAAGTAATCAGATGCAAAAAACAACCCGTCCCATTCGAAGCCAAGCCATTGAACGTCCCTTTTGATAGCTTCTACGTATTCGATGTCTTCCTTCACCGGGTTGGTATCGTCAAAACGCAGGTTGGCCTTGCCGGAGAATTCTCGTGCCAACTCAAAGTTTAGGCAGATTGCTTTTGCATGTCCAATATGGAGATACCCGTTCGGTTCTGGGGGAAAGCGGGTAATGATTTCCTTTACTTTGCCCTCTTGCAAGTCATCAATCATGATATTGCGGATAAAATTGGATGCCGCTACCTTGTTTTCCAATGAAATCAACCTTTCACTTCACCTTTACATTCCATAATACTGATTCTCTTCCCAGAGTTCAACAAAATCGGGTCGTTGACCGACCCGCTCACGTCTCCCATTGCTGCCCCGTTTGCCATTGTGACCTGCAATACAGGTGAATAACAGAATCAATGGCTAAGCGCTGCTCCGTGATCCCACGAATCGTTTCGAGATGCTTCGAGGGAATCAGATGCAGCAAAGGCTGTTCAACATGATTGAACCGTTGGAATGCTTCCGCTGCAATCCGATCCCACTGCGGGTAATACCGAAGCAAATCATCGGGCATTACACGGGAGCGGTCCGTGTCGGACTCGGGCAAACACTCAAAAGGTTCATCCAAATTTAACGTTCCATAATCATCAGTCAGCTCTTCGCCCGGAAAAATATCCCGTGCAGCCAATTCCATATCATACATGGTCGGCACACAATTCGCATGAAAGCTGTGGTTCACGTACCTTGCCTTATCCCAACAAAGAATGTACTTTCCGAACTGGTTCTTAAATGAATATTTTTGTACGTCCTGTTTTCGTAATGAGTCAAGTCTTTCCACAAATGCAGGGTCCAATACTTGGTCCAAATCATCCTGTGCCCATA
Source organism: Brevibacillus sp. BD137 (assembly GCF_041644655.1). Taxonomy (NCBI): domain Bacteria; kingdom Bacillati; phylum Bacillota; class Bacilli; order Caryophanales; family Paenibacillaceae; genus Brevibacillus; species Brevibacillus sp. BD137. The sequence goes on from NZ_JAOTNO010000003.1 coordinate 255,592, forward strand.
CAATCGTTCCTTTTGGGATAAACCTCGTCGCAAACACACCGTACCCGATCTCATCGTTGATATAGCGCAATTCTGTATCGGGATGCATCATGGCCTTTTTTTCACTCCTTGGCAGATGTGCCTTTTTATCATCATAAGCAGCTTTGCCCGAAGAGGTGTGTGAATATCTTTCGAAAAATACATAGCATTCCTGACTATTTTTACGGATTAAAATATTTTTCTTATTTACCACAAATGGTAAATAGTCTATATTATTGGCAAACGGAGTTTTTAGGAACATTTTCCCACAACGATCGAATCAGTATATGTGTCATTTTATGCTTCACCCATTGATATCGAAACGGCATACCCGGGGAAATCCGGCGACGCAAAGCTACAGGGGCTACCTCCGCAACAGCGGACACGCTTGCCAGCTACCGAAGTATTGATGTAGGACGCGACCAATGATCCTATATCATTGGTCTTTTTTTGCGCTCATAATGTCTATTTTTGTCTACTTTTGTATGTTTGTGTATTTTTAACTTTTAAAGGAGGTGAGGCAACAGCGGATAGCCGGTTTAATAAATCATTATTCTTTTCATCATGAAGGAGGTTTCATAGGAATGTCATTCTGGAAGAAACTCTCGACCGTCGCGCTGACTGCTGTCATCGGGGTATCAACATTCTCTGGAGCACAGGCTGCTAACCGTCCAACATCGATGTCACCGAACGCAATGGTGACGACTCCTCACTATCTGGCTACGGCTGCGGCCCTGAAAACACTGGAAGACGGCGGAAATGCAGTAGATGCTGCTATTACGGCCGCTTCCACCTTAGCTGTTGTCTATCCTCATTACACAACCATTGGCGGAGATAACTTCTGGCTCATCTACAATGCCAAAACAAAAGAGCTGAAAGCGCTGAACGGCAGTGGTCGCGCAGGCGAAAAGGCAACCATCGACTATTACAAAGGCAAAGGCTACGAAAAAATCCCGTCCCGCGGTTATGAATCAGCAAACACTGTCCCTGGTGTCGTCTCCGGCTGGTGGGAGGCGTACAACTACGCCCATAAAAGCATGGGCAACAATAAGCTTCAATGGAACAGACTGCTGGAGCCTGCCATTGGATACGCCGAGAACGGATATCCCGTCTCCCCCAACCAAGTATATTGGACAAAATACGCGACAGATCCAACTGACAATGACTTGAAGAATCTTCAACGTTTTGATGGATTCCGCAAAACATTCCTGAAGCCCAACGGCGAACCTTATGCAGCGGGCGAAATTCTCAAACAAAAGGATCTTGCCAATACTTTGCGAATCATTGCGAAAAAAGGCGCTGACGGTTTTTATAAAGGAGAAGTTGCGAAAAAAATCGTAGCAGACATGAAAGCCAACGGCGGATTGCTCACGTTGAAAGATTTTGAGAAGCATACCTCTACGTGGGCAGATCCCATTACGGTAGACTACCGCGGTTACAAAGCGTATAACGTTCCGCCTAACTCCCAAGGCATGGCATCACTCTCTATTCTTAATGTTTTGAATAACTTTGACCTCAAGAGCATGGGTGAAGGAACACCCGATTACTACCACACGATTGTGGAAGCTACCAAACAGGCTTTTGCTGACCGCGACAAATGGCTGACTGACCCTGCCTTTGCGGATATCCCTGTGGATGAGCTGTTGTCCAAGCAGCACGGGAAAGATTTAGCTGCGCGCATTGATTTGAAGCAAGCAGCCAAATCCGTAGAACCGCTTGATCCTAAAGGCGATACAACCTGGTTCGGGATCGTCGACAAAGATGGAAATGCCGTGTCCATCATTCAGAGTCACTACTTTGACTGGGGTTCCGGCATCGTAGCGAAAGATACGGGTGTCCTTTTGCAAAACCGCGGAAGCTATTTCTCCTTGGATTCCAAACACATCAATCACTTGGAACCAGGAAAACGCACCTTCCACACCATTAACCCAGCTATGCTCTTTAAAGGGGACAAGCCTTATCTTCTTTACGGAACACAAGGGGGAGAAGGACAGCCGCAAACGCAAGCTGCACTCGTCACACGCATCGTCGACTTTGGTTTCAGCGTGCAAGACGCAATCGAAGCGCCAAGATGGCTGCATGGACGCAACTGGGGATCTGCTTCCAACAATCTCAAGGTGGAAAGCCGCATCCCTCAAGAAGTCCTGGACGAGCTCATTAAACGTGGACATCCAGTCGAAAAGCTGGAAGCAGCCTATACCGATGCGATGGGACAGTCCGGCGCAATCCTGATTGACCCGCAAACCAATGTAAAATTTGGCGGTGCTGACCCTCGCGGTGAAGGCGCAGCAATGGGCTATTAATATTTTGTCAGACTGCTGAGCTCATCTCAGCAGTCTGACTGTTCTATTTCGCATTCACGGATTAGGAGTGGACAAACCTATGTTTTTGTTCAACAAACTCAGGAACAAAATGATTCTTTGGTTTCTCGTCGTGGCCGTCATTCCACTTACTGCCGTTTCGTTGTTTATCACGAGCAGCTTTTCATCCATTCTCATTGATAAACAAAAATCATCCTATGTTGACCTTACTTCCAGTACAGCCATCGCTATGGATCAATATCTGGACCGGCGTATGACAGAAATTCAAGTTTTAGCCCGCACCTCGGATATTCAATCCGATGATGCAGTGGCAAAAAATGAATTTATTCGCAAGTTTACCGAGGAAATGAAACTGTATGACGGAAATACGTTTATCGCAAGCGATGGAAAAGTAACGGCTGATACGTTCCCCAAAAGCGTTGGAATCAATCTTGGCGAGCGCCAATTCTTCAAAGACGGTATGCAGGACAAGCCCAGCTTCTCCGATGTTCTTGTTGCGAAGACAACCGGCAATCGCTCTATCATCGTCGCTTCCCCTGTAAAAGGGAAAAACAACGAGAAGCTTGGTGTCTTAACCGGACTAGTCAATGTAGATGACTTCACAGCTACCTTTCTCAAAGATTTGAAAGTAGGCAACGATGGTTATCCGATTCTCGTTGATAACAAGGATCAAATTCAATACCATCCTACCCAGGATCTAATCGGCAAACCGCTTACGGAATCCGCTCTGCCGCAACCATTAATGGAAATCCTTAAATCAGGAAAAACGGAAAAGGGCTCATACAGCTACTCGGACAATGACAAGGAATACGTTGTCACCTACTCCCCCATTCCCAAGACCAACTTTGGTTTGTATCTGCACATCCCTGTCGAATCTATAACATCTGCTGTTTCATCCGTTACCACCATGGTTAGGATCATTGTCATCATTGTTGTTGCTGTCGTGATCGCAATCGCCTACGCTGTTTCCCGGCAAATCTCGCGCCCTATTGCGGCAGTTGCCTCCGTGGCTAACCGCATTTCCGAGGGTGAACTGACTGTACAACCCTTGCAAATTCGAACAAAGGATGAGGTTGGACAGTTATCCCAATCAGTAAACACAATGGTGCTCAACCTGCGAACGATTATTCAACAAGTAAATGATACAGCTTCAGATCTTGCTTCTTCTGCAGAGGAATTGTCGGTCAACGCCGACCATACAAGCAAGGCTACCGAGCAAATCGCCATAACGATTCAGGAAGTAGCTTACGGTGCGGAAAAACAAGTGAAGAGTGTAGAGGAAAGTGTCACCGCAATTCAAGGCGTATCGACAGGGGCTCAGCAGGTTGCCACGAATGCACAGCAAGCTGCCGAATCGGCTTTGGGCGCTTCCCAAATTGCAGTGGAAGGCAATCAGGCCCTTCAGGTCGTTATCAGCCAGATGCAATCGATCGAGAACACTGTTGGCAACATTGCCGATATCGTCAAACGATTAGGAAACAGCTCGCAGGAAATCGGACAAATCGTTCAAGTCATCACCGCCATAGCTGAACAAACAAATCTGTTAGCGCTTAATGCAGCGATTGAAGCGGCGAGAGCTGGTGAACAGGGGCGCGGTTTCGCCGTTGTGGCAGACGAAGTGCGCAAATTGGCTGAGCAGTCCGCACAATCCGCGCAACAGATCAAACTGTTGATTACGACGATTCAGCTCGAGTCAAACCAGGCTGTCCTATCGATGGAACAAGGCACCAAAGAGGTCGCCACTGGACTTACGGTTGTTAACAATGCAGGCAAGTCCTTCGAACAGATCCAAGATGCTGTCACGCAGGTCGCAAGCCAAATTCAAGAAGTAAAGGCTTATTCTGAGCAAATGTCTTTTGGCACCAAACAGGTGGTAGAGTTGGTTAGTGTCATTGAAGAAGTAGCGGAGAATTCTGCTGACGGAACACAAAGCGTATCGGCCGCCACAGAAGAACAGCTGGCAGCTATGGAAGAAGTCAGTTCATCATCTACTTCTTTGGCAAGAATAGCCGAAGAACTGCAATCTCATGTAAGCAAATTCAAAATTTAGTCCAACAACAAAAAGGAAAGCCGCCTTGCAAATTGCTCGGCGGCTCTTTCCTGCTTGTGCTTATACAAACTCCCACATCCGGTCAGGATGATTCGTGCAAATTTGAACCTGAGGATGCCACGAAATAACTTCGCGGATATGTTTCGGATCATCCAGCGTCCACGCGATGACTTTGAAGCCTTTTTCAATCGCGGCTACTGTTAGCTCACGATTCAGAAACGGATATCCCATGGAGAGGATCGTAGCACCTGCTGCCTCCATCTGTTCCAGCATGAGTACAGGGCGACCATATACAATCAGACCTGTCTGCACTTCTTGATCGAGCGTGCGAACGTGACGAATCAGATCATGATCAAATGAAGTCAGGTACACCTCTTGCTTCATTCCGTGCTTTTCTACAAGCGCGAGCACCTTTTCAGCGATATCCGGGTACATATCACTTGTTGCTTTCAACTCGATATTTAGTGTGCAGCGACCTTTTACTGCGATCAGCGCTTCCTCCAGTGTAGGGATTCGCTCGCCCGCAAACTTGTCGCCAAACCAGCTCCCTGCATCCAGCTCACGCAGCTCTGCCAAGGTACGATCCATGACCAGACCGCGGCCATTGGTCGTGCGCTCCAGCGTAAAGTCATGAATCAGCACCGGAACACCGTCACGCGTCAGCTGTACATCAATTTCCATTGCTTTGATAGCTGGCTCTGCCAAAGCCAGTCGAATCGCTGTCATTGTATTCTCCGGGGCTTTGCCTGACCACCCGCGATGTGCCATACAAATGTTCATTTCGCCAGCTCCTCTATCATTTCGTTTCTATTATTTTTTCAAAAGCTTGCTGCCTTTTTCCGTTGCCGTCTGCATCGCTTCATCTACTGTCGCTTGGCCAAGCATCGCACGCTGCAGTTCTTTTTGAATCACATCCTGCAATTCTTTGTAGCCTGGAGCCATTGGACGAGGATAGCCATATTGCAGCTGATCTACCGCGACCTTGAAGTTTGGATCTTTTTCATAGAATGCCTTCATTTCAGCCGAATCAATTGCTTCTGTCGTAACAGGCATATAACCGGAAGCGATCGACCACGGAACCGTTTGCTCGGTATCGGTCATCCACTTCATGAATTCCCACGCCGCTTTTTTCTCTGCATCAGTCGACTTCGCCAGCATCACGAGATTCGCGCCGCCCGTTGGCGTACCAAAGTTTTTATTGGCCGGAAGGAATGCTGCGCCCATGTCAAATTTGGCATTTTTCTTCAATTCCGTCAAGGAGCCTGTCGATGTAAAAATCATGCCTACTTTCTGATTCAAGAAGTCTTGCTCCGCTACATCCCACGCATTGTAGTTTTCTCCTGGAGGGTTTTTCATGATGCCTTCCTTCACCATTTTGGACCAGAGCTCAAGTGGTGCTTTTCCTGCCTCGTTGTTGATCGTCAGCTCTTTGCCGTTCTCACTCAGAATGTTGCCCCCGCCTTGGAAAACAAGCGCTTCGTAGAACCAGATATCAACTGGTGTCGAGAAGCCGTACCGGGTAATTTTGTCTCCCTCTTTTTTGCTCAGCTTTTGAGAAAAGCTGACCAGCTCATCCCATGTTTTCGGACCATTCGAATCAAGCCCTGCTTCTTTTAACATATCGCGGTTGATGTACAGCAGTGGAGTGGAGCGGTTAAATGGCACGGCGTACAGTTTGTCATTCCAATAAGAGTTTTTCATGAGACCTGGAATGTACTTCTTTTCATCCCCTTGGGAGTAAGGTGTCAAATCTTCCAAAACCTTTGCATCCGCAAATGCCGCGATCGAAGCGATCTCGACCATCGTGACATCTGGATTATTGTTCGCTGCTACAGATGCCAATACTTTGGAATGGTTCTCTTGATACGCCCCTTGGTAGGCTGGTTTGACGATAATATCTTTATGTGTTTCATTGAATTTTTTGACCATATCCTCGATGGTTTTCCCACGAACGCCACCCAACGCATACCAGAAATCAATTTGGACAGGGCCACTGGATGCTGTAGACGCTGCAGGCTGAGAAGTGCTACCTGTACTAGCAGACTGTTCTTTGCTAGATGATCCGCATCCAGCCAATACTCCTGACAAACCGATAGTCAATGCACATAGAATCGTTCCAGTTCTTTTCAATGAAAACATGGTTTGATTTCCTCCCTAAGAGTTCTCTTTTATTATTTGGATTGATAGATGAACGCTTTGATAATATGCCGTTGTGCCACGAAGAAAATCACGAGAATCGGTAGAATGAGGATCATGTTGCCTGCCATCATGACGTTCCACAAGGTTCCGCCGTCGGACATGTGCAAGCTCGATATTCCGATCGGCAAGGTGCGTACCTCGTCGCTATTGGTCATAATCAGCGGCCAGAAATAGTCGTTCCAGTGATAAATAAAGCTAAATAGTCCAAAAGTGACCAGCACCGGCTTCGCCATCGGCACCATGATCGTCCACATGATCTTCCATTCGGACGCGTTATCCAGACGTGCTGCCTCGATCACTTCATCGGGCACCTGCATGAATGCTTGCCTGAGCAGAAAGATTCCGAAAGCACTGGCTGCGTACGGCAGGATGAGCGACCACAGCGTGTTGACGAGTCCCCAACCGCTCAATTGCACGTAGATCGGCAAGAAGATGACTTGTCCGGGAATCATCAGGACAATCAAGACCAGACCAAACAACAGATTGCGACCAGGAAACTTGTAGCGTGCAAAAGCGTAAGCCGCAGGTACCGCCGTTAAAAATTGCAGGATCAATATCCCTACCGCAACCAGAATGCTGTTCCACGTATACATAAGGAACGGACCAGATTCCCAGGCTTGGGCGAAGTTGCTCCACTCCCACGTCTCAGGCAAAAGCGTCGGGGGAAATTGCAGGACCTCTGGCATCGTTTTGAAAGCCGTCGATGCCATCCACAGAAACGGGAACACAAACAGGAAAGCGACGAGCAAAAGTCCAATCCATTCTACGGTCTTGCGTGAAGCCAAAACCACTCGATACATGCTGCTCCTCCTTTCTCACGAGTTCATCAACGATAATGCACGCGCTTGGACATCACCAGGAAATGTACAGCTGTTAAAATCCCTACCAGTATCAGCAAAATGACAGAGGCAGCCGAAGCAATCCCGCCATTGTAGAAGTCCATGCCCTGCTCGTAAATGTAGTAGACAAGCATGTTTGTACTATTGATTGGACCACCCTGCGTCATAATGGCAATCGTGTCAAATGCTTGGAAGGATGAGATCGTATTGATAATGAGCAAAAAGAAAATGGTCGGCGACAGCATCGGTATCGTAATCCGTCTCAGCGTCCGCCACCATGGCGATTGATCGAGCGCTGCTGCCTCGTATATATCGCCCGGAATGCTTTGTAATCCTGCAATGAAAATGAGCGTGTTATAGCCGACACCTTTCCAAATGCTGACGATAATCAGTGACAGCAAGGAGCTTTTCGGATCAGTCAGCCACGTATACGCAGGCAATCCAACCGCTTCCAGTCCTGCGTTCAACAGGCCAAACTGCGGGTCCATCAGCCACATCCACAGCATCGAGACAGATACCAGCGAAATGATGTGAGGACTGAAAACAGTCGCCTGAATAATGCCGTACACCTTTGCCTTTTTGTTCAGCCATAGGGCGAGCAGGAAGGATAGCGTCAAGCCGATCCCCACTGTCGCAATGGTAAAGACCGCGGTATTCCCCAATACTTGATGAAAATCTGCGTCTACCATCAAGTCCTGATAGTTTTGCAAGCCTACCCATTCCATTTGCTCCAAATTGATCAATGACCAGTCCTGAAAGCTCAAATAAATGATCGAGCCAATCGGGTAAAAGAAGAACAGGGCAAAGCAAATCAATGCGGGTGCCAGATACAAGTACGGACGCAGCCGGGATGCGAGGTCAGACCATGCAAATGCCTGTGAACTCACTTCTTTTTTTGACTGGCTTACACCCGGCAACTCCTGTACAGTTGCCGCTTTTCGCATCAGTTATCCCCTCCTGCGCGTGTCGATACAGGCACTCGTCCACTCATGCGACCCACTCGTTTTCCGCTCCCTTTTTCGAACACATAGATGTACTCCCACGGTACAGTGACCGTGACTGAGGAGCCGACCTGCATCGCTACCTCCGAGTCCGCTTTGACGATGACCCTGCCTTTTTCCGTCTCCACGTGAAGGAGCGTGTCTGAGCCGAGAATTTCCCTGGATACGACTTGACCTCGTGCGTTCCACACCTCTTCGCTCGTGATGGCAGAGACAGCAGCAGGCAACAACACTGCTTTTTCCGGGCGGAATCCCCATACGTGCTCACTCTTGCCCTCCGCAGAAACAATGTTCATCGGCGGAGAACCGATAAATTGGGCAACAAACAGATTTTCCGGCTCCTGATACAAATCCATCGGGGTCGCTACTTGCATAATGTGTCCGTCATTCATGACGACGATCTGATCGCCCATGGTCATCGCTTCTACCTGATCATGCGTCACGTAGATGAAGGTGCTGCCGAGCTGCTTGTGCAGGCTCGTCAATTCCACACGCATCTGATTTCGCAGCTTCGCATCGAGATTGGAGAGCGGTTCGTCCATCAGGAAGACCTTTGGCTTTTTCACCATGGCCCGCGCGAGTGCAACACGTTGCCTTTGACCACCGGAGAGCTGAGAAGGCTTGCGCTTGAGATAATCGGTTAGCCCGACGATTTCCGCGATCTCCTCTACTAGCACCTGACATTCCTTTTTCGACGTTCCACGGTTTCTCAAGCCATAGGCGATATTGTCGTACACGTTCATTGTTGGGTAGAGAGCGTAATTTTGAAAAACCATCGCAATATCACGCTTGCCTGGCGGCAATTGGTTCACCGTTTGATCACCGATTATGATTTTGCCGTCCGTCACTGTTTCCAAGCCAGCAATCATCCTGAGTGTGGTTGATTTCCCACAGCCGGACGGACCTACCAGAACCGTAAAAGAGCCGTCTGGAATGACCAAATCTAATCCTTTGACCACACTTTGATTCTGAAAGGCTTTCGTTACCTTCTCCAACACCACACGTGCCATCTGCTTTTATTTCCCTCCTTGTGCCTTTGCGGCCAGCATCTCCGTAACAAATGTCTCGAAATCGGCGTAGCGGTAATCCGGAGAAGCGTAGGGCCATTTCTCTTGTCCGTACCACTCCAGCACGACAGATTGCACACCCGCTCCTACCGCAGCCAGTACATCATAGCGACTGTCACCGATCATCATGGCTTGCTCGGGGCGTTTGCCTAGTGCTCCCAGCGCTTTTTGCACAGGCTCAGCCGACGGCTTGCCTCGTGATACATCATCGACCGTGACGATTGCCTCAAACAGATGTTCAATCCCCGCCATCTCTAGACCAGCCAATGTAAACTCCCGTTGCTTGTTCGTGACGATCGCCATCACAAAGCCCGCCGCCTTAAGCTTTTCCAACCCTTCGCGGACAAACGGAAACAGTTTGACGTGTTCTTCATGATGCTCCCGTACATAGGCGAAGTATCTCTGAAGCACTTCCTTTTTGTCAGGAACACCTGCTGCTGTAGCAACTGCCGCCAAAAAATCATCAAACGATTCTCCAAAACGGGCGAGAAGCTCTTCTCTGCTAAAATGTCCCGGTGCGTACTGCTCAGCAGTAAAAGCAACGGCATCCACGACCGCATCCCGACTGTCCAGCAAGGTCCCGTCCAAATCAAATAACAACGCTTGAATCAAGGTTCTTACACTCCTTCCACAGCAGGGGACTTCCGACTGAAACAGCTGTCGCTCCATGCTTTAATACTTCCTCCATCTGTTCCCGCTTGCGAATTAGCCCGCCAGAAATGATCGGGGTATCGATCACACTTCGAAATTCTTCGATAAACTCCGGCAGCAAACCAGGCATCAGCTCAACAGCGTCAGGCTGTGTATCTTGCAGGGAGGTTAGGCCAGATTTAATCGAGTCGCTATCGACCAAAAACAAACGTTGAATCGTCAGCAGGCCTTGCTTTTTCGCCAGCTTGACCAGTGTGTTCCGCGTAGTGACTATCCCGTCTGGCTTGACGTAATGCCCCAGAAATGCGATGCCTTCCCGGTCATGACTGATTCCGCCAATCCGCTCCAAATGAAGAAATACAGGGATATTTTTCGCCTTAAAATAATCCACGTAGCCTTTAATCACACCAATGTTGCCAATCGAGAGTACCGTAGCACTCAAATTTGCCTCTGCCGCTTTTTCCAGGTGCTTCGCTTCTTTTACGGAAGCGATTAGCTTGTACTGTGCCAGTCTTGCACGAAACTGTTCCCGATTCACTCGTTACGCCTCCTTATGCCCAAGACAAAAAACCCTGCGACATGACAATGCCAAAGAACTCTCGATGAAAGTGCTTGGAAAGGCTGTCGGGGGTTTCTCCATGGCTCCAACCGAAGGGATGTGTTCACTTGTTACTTTGAATGGTACTGTACGAGCGTTAAGGAAGCTTAAAGGGAATGTTAATTATCAGAAAAGATGTGGTTTACAATTGTTGATCGGACTTTAGTGGAGGAGAGGAAAGCGTACCATTCACTTTTATAGTGGTGAGCAAGCTGTAATTAAAACGATGCCCACTAGAATACGACGGCTTCGTCATTTCCTAAATGATCTCGAGAAGAAATCAACTTGCGCCTTTAAACCTGGTATTCTGCAATTGATAATTCTCTTTTATTGTTCAGCGATAATAAAGTTATAGACCGGAACCCCTTACAGTACAAGGAGTCCCGGTCTTCTAAATCACCATGTAATTGAAAATTAGTTATAGTCTATACGTCAGAATGAAGTAGTCTATGGATCTAAACTGAATAATAAAGTCTTAGACTGCTAATCACCGCCGATTCGGATTCAATCGAGTGCGCATATCTAACCTGTTGTTTTCATAATCGCCTTCGTAATATCATATTTACTATTGAACTCGGATGCAGTGGAATTAACATTCTGTTACTTACTGTTGACAGGATAAGAGCATTTTAAAGTAGTACCAAGGGTGTGTTCCATAAGATACAAAAAGGAGCATATTCTAATACCCGTCCGCCACGAAGTTTTGCGTCTGCCACTAACTCGTCGTGAAAAGCCAGTATTGTGATTCCAATAACTCTCGATTTCATTTTCCTCCTCTCCTCTTCCGACCATTACCTAACGATTTTCTCTTTAATTAACGATTCAGCATTGGGCTGAGTTACATTAAACTGCCCGTTAGCATAATAATCATCTATTCCAGAGAATCCATACGAGCTATTCGTCGAAATGATCAATCGATCCTGCCCGTTTATCCCGTCCTCATGTCTGCTAATGTTCGGGAAACTCGCAAGGGCAGAAATATTCAAGTGAACGGCATATAGGCTTCTTTCATAACTCATCCATTTCCACGTGTAATCCATTAGGAAATATTAAAAAACCCGCTCCAGAGCAATGGAATGCGGGTTTACTTTTCAGTATCTTAATGATTATAAAATGCAATGCTCCAAGTATATCTATAAGGCTACCGTTTTCGTAGCCACTTTTTCTTGAAATGCCTGATCATGCTCAACAAAAACCATTGTTGGATTAAAGCTTTGAATAAGCTCTTCAATTTGCATACGTGAATAAACATCAATGAAATTTAGTGGCTCATCCCAAATATATAAATGTGCTTTTTCACATAAACTTTTAGCTATAAGCAACTTTTTCTTTTGTCCACCTGAATAGTGGGATATATCTTTTTCAAACTGGATACGGTCAAAATCCATTTTTCGTAGAATAGATTTAAATAACTGTTCATCAATCTGATTTTCTTCAATAAAGTCAGATAACTTTCCCTTTAAATGAGAAGTATCTTGTTGTACATAAGAAATGACAAGGCTTGAACCAACGTTCAAAGCACCTGTATGCTGGAGTGGCTTCCCTAGGATTAGTTTTAAGATACTACTTTTTCCACTACCATTTTTTCCATCAAGAACAACTCGGTCTCCTGGTTCAACATGAAAACTTATTGGCGTATTAACTAATTCACCATCATACATAACAGACACATCCGTTAACTGAAGTAGTTCTTTAGATTTGTATTCCAATGGCTCTAACAGTAATGACTCCGTTTTTTCCACATTTTTTAGCAACTTTGACTTTTCTTCAATAGCTTTCTGTTGCCTTGACTCCAGGTTCTTTGCACGTTTCATCATTTTCGCAGCTTTATGTCCTACATAGCCCTTGTCCAATTTAGAACCGGAATTTGTTGTACCATTTTTGGAAGCTTCTACTTGATCAGACCAATTGGCTGAACGCTTTGAAGATTGTTGCAGCCTCCCAATATCTTTTTGCAAACGCTCATTTGTTGCTTCCTCATGTTCCTGCTGTCTATCAAAATTCAGTTTCCAAGAAGAATAATTACCACTTTGAACTTCTATATTGGCTCTGTTTATTGACAAGATATGATCAACACAGCCATCCAAAAAATTTCTATCATGTGATATTAAAATGAATCCTTTTTTTCTTTTTAAATAATTTGAAACCATCTTTCGTGCATGAGTATCTAGGTGATTGGTCGGCTCATCAATTAATAAAAATTGCCCTTCATTCAAAAACATTGCAGCAAGTAGAACCTTCGTTTGTTCCCCATTCGATAATGTTTCAAATGGCCGGTACATCACTTCAGCATCGACATCTAAATAAGATAATTCACGAAGAAACTCCCAATCTTCTGCCTGGGGACATATCTCTTCTAATATTTCATGTGTGAATCTGCTTTTATCCGAGACTGGATATGGAAAATGATTAAATTCTATCGAAGAAATAATTTTTCCGCTGTATTCATATTTTCCCAACAAAAGATTAAAAAAAGTTGTCTTGCCTCGTCCGTTTCGACCAATAAATCCAAGCTTCCAATCCGTATCTATTTGAAAGCTAACATCTTCAAAAATATTATCAAAGCTGCTTGGATAAGAAAAAGTCAGGTTTTGTACTTGAATCATTGACATGTGAAGTTCCTCCTTTTTATAACACAATGCTTCTTTATAAAAAGTCGGTACATATCCATCTATTCTCATTTAACTCCGTATAAGTTTAATGGATATCAACGACTTATACGGAGTAAGTCATGTGTAACAACCGTGTCTGTGCTCATGTTATCCCTCCATCATCAAATTATATATTTTACTTATTATGTCCGTATAGTTGACCTCACATATTTTAATATAAATAGTTGAAGATAACTGCCCTTTAGTTCAGCGGGAGCCACATGTCTTAAAAGTACCGCCTATATAATTCCCGTCGTCGTTCACCGCGTAATTGCGCGTAGATCTGTGTTGTTGAAGTCTTCTCGTGACCCAGCATACCCTGAATAAAATCTAACGGGGCACCATTATCAAGTAAGTGACAAGCATACGTATGACGAAAACGATGAGGATAAACGTTTACTGCAACCTCTCCCAGTTGATGTCTTTACGATGTCCCATGCTGCTCGGCTTTAACCGTTCCGACTGCTTTGCTAAGTATTCTTTCAGCAAGTCCAATGTCACTTCTCCGATAGCTTCACTATGTTTGGAGGGGTTAATACGTATTTCGAAATAATTTGTTGAACTAGGGTAATCGTTAGCTTAATGAGTCTCATCTAAATTCAAGAGTTAAACCCACTCCAACCTCCAATACATTGCCACATCTGCTAATGCAATTTTCGATTTTAATTCTCCAGGGTTTAGCAGATGAAATCCTCCGATTATATCGAGAATCCTATCGTCTCCACAAACTTTTTTGGCATACTCAATGGTATTGCAGATTCCTGAGTGTAAACATGCAACAATGATGACAAGTCCGTTTTCAGCTTTATAAACCAGTGCAGAATCATCCAGCAGGTAGTCCTCTGAGATCTCGCCATCTCTTTAATTCCGTTGGACAAACAACTCAAATAAATTGCTATCCGTTCAATTTCCTGTTATTCTAATATAGAATTATTTTTGTTCGGAGTGAAGGATAGCATTGGTAAAAACTTTTCGTCTTGATGATCCTGAGAGCAAGGATAGTAATACACGTGTGGTTATCACACTAGGAGGCAATAACAATGGAACAAGGTACAGTAAAATGGTTTAACGCAGATAAAGGTTTTGGATTTATCGAACGTGAAGGCGGAGAAGATGTATTCGTTCATTTCTCAGCTATTCAAGGCGATGGCTTCAAATCTCTTGACGAAGGTCAAAGAGTTACTTTTGACGTAGAAAAAGGTCAACGCGGCCCCCAAGCTACTAACGTTCAAAAAGTTTAAAAATGACAACAAATAAAAACAGACTCTTTTTTAAGAGTCTGTTTTTTATTTTCCGGAAAAACAAATTTAAAACCCTACCCAAGCAAATGAGTAGGGAAGTGGTACAGGAACAGTAAATGGTAGAGTCAGTATAGCATAGTACACTTGGAATCCCCAAAATTTTATAATTTCAAAAACAAAGGATAGATCGATGTCATATGTAATGATTAGATGGATAACTCAACATATCGACAGTTTGCAGACCACACTGGAGATGGCTAGAATGATCGAAGAGTCACGTATTGATGATTTTGCACTTATCGTCACTTGGTTCGAACCGGAGAGAACAGTGGGTAAAGAGGTACTTGGAAGTGAAGAAACAGCCTGGGGTTGGGTCCAGCAGATCGACATGACCCGGAAACAAATCAAGCTGGTCAATGACGATGGCTTTTGGTGGATTTACTTCAATAGGCTAATGCGGATTGAGCGGGTTTAAGTAGGGGTACCGCCAGCAAGAAGCGGTTATCTCAACTAGTCATTATGTGTTATTGTAGCAAGATTGACCGCTATTGCCTTTAATAAGCAAAACGCCCCGATTATTCGAGGCGTTTTTTGTATGTATAGATTATTTTACTGAATCCTTTAGTTCTTTACCTGCTTTAAACGCAGGCATCTTACTTGCAGCGATTTCAATCTCTTCTCCAGTTTGAGGGTTACGACCCTTTCGAGCAGCTCGCTCCCGGACTTCAAAATTGCCGAATCCAATAAGTGATACTTTGTCCCCTGCTTTTAGCGTATCTGCAATAGCATCTAATATAGCATCTACCGCTTTTGTAGCATCTTTCTTAGTTAATTCTGCGGTTTCAGCGACTCTTGTAACCAGTTCAGTCTTATTCATGAAAACACCTCTTTCCTCAAGATATTCTTATTTTACTAGGAAAATAGGGGGAAAGAAAGTGATTAGGATTCGTTTGTGGCACCCAAGGTAGGAAGCCCGCAAAAACGATATGCCTGAGTGTATAGAAGAGATAGCAGACCCGTCCCTCTTTTAATTGGAGACGGGTTTTCTTCATTATTAGTAGCTGGTGTTCTAAAAAAAATAAATTTGAAGACTGTACTATTGAATTAAAGTTTTTCTTTCCCTAAAGAAAACCCTTCAAATAGTCTCCCGCCATATGGCTCTAATACCTTTTCAGTTAGTAGAATAACCTTGCTTTTATCACCGGTTTTATAAAATGCGTCAAAGGCTTCTACAAATTCTTCAGTAAATTTTACATCGTAATGCTTCAAAGCACGAATAATCCATTTTGAAGAACCTATCCAACATCCATTCGTTCTTAAAACAAATTCGTGAATAAGCTCTGCTAATGAATTGGCTATAAATAATTCTTCAGCTCGATTGCTGCAACCTGTAAAATCATCAAGTGCATCAGTAATAAAATAAAGTTTTGTCCTAATCATTTCGTCGGTCCATCTTTCAGGACCATTTTCCAACATCTCTTTAGCTTCTTTCTTTATTAAATCTACGATTCCTTCGTCTCTTAATGGAATTCCCTCTAGTACCATTCTCTGCAAAGAAGGCTTTGCATCTTGAAAATCCATTTGGAAATATGATTGATAGGTGGTTAAATTATGAACAAAAGTCTCAATTGCCCAGCCTAAATCTATAAATGATTCTCTATAAGCTGATGCTATGTTTTTATCAAAAATGACAATGTCAAGGTCAGACGTATTCGTTGCTTCACCTCTAACAACGCTACCAGCTAATACAGCCCCTTGACAGTTAGGGAAGTGCTTATTAACAAACAGTTTGGCTGCTTCTATTGGCTCTAACTTCTTTGTAGCCCCCATCTGCTCCACCTCAATCTATTTGATATCTAATGTAATTTTAGCAGTATCTTACTTCCTGGTAATTTATTCCGGATTCTACTACTTTATTTTGCAGTCTACAACTTATTTCCTGTCCATGTAATCTGATTCGCCAGGACCAGCTCCACAATGAACGCCCCCGCACTACCTAAGACCTGTTTCGCTTGGCTCTACCGTTGAAGATCGGATTCCGAAAGTCGAGGTTATCGGCGACTTTGATCAGGTTCCCGTACATCGTCCTCGAACGCGTCGATGTCACCCGAGGCAGCTCTCAAAGTCGGCAAACCTATCCCAGTACAAGAACGGACAGACGCTTGCTGGCCATACAGTGGATTTGAATGACGCGCTTGGTGGAGAGGGCTGGTGGGACACTAATCCACAGCAGGTGGAAAAACCTGTTAATAACTGTCAAACGGGATTGAAGCTTGATGAATGGGAGCGAGATGTCTCCGGAAAATAAAGTCCTAGACTGCTGTTTTATTGAACCGACGTACCAGTTAGCCATGCATGCAAGACGAAATCAGAGTTGCCCCACAGAGGATGAAGATAGGTGCAGTTGGCCGTATCCAGGTATGCGAACAGGACCAGCTCGGGCATTCTTCTATAAAAAGGCTAAACCGTTTTATTCTACTCCTGTAAAGCAAGAACTTCCCTTGATGCTGCTATGAAAGATAACATGATTGGTGAAAGCCACTTGTCTTTATGCCACAACATCTGTGTATATACGTGCAAGTCCGGAATTTGCCATGGAAGGGCAACAAGTTCTCCGCGTTCAACTTCTGCTTCCGCTACAATTTCAGGAAGAAAGGCAATACCGATTCCCGAAATTGCACATTGTTTAATGGCTTCGGCACTTTGAAACTCTAAATACGTAATGCTATCAATGCCCTCTTTCTCAAATGACCGGTCAAACATAGTACGATAGGGACAACCCTTTTCATTCGTCAGGAACACTTCTCCGTGAAAATCTTCCAGCTGTAGCACCGTTTGTTTTGCGAGCGGGTGGTCAGTAGCAGCGAACAAACGGAAAGTTTCCTCCTGCAATGGTTCCACGGCAAGTCCGCTCGAGCGAATAGGTTCGTCCAACATATAGACGACATCCGCGGTTCCCTCAAAGAGTGTTTGCTTGAGATCTTGATTTGGAACGGAGCGGAAGATCAGACGAACTCCCGGATGCTGCGAACGAAACCGTTGAAAGACAGCTGGAAGTCGATAGGCGCAAATAACCTCATTGGCACTTATCGTTAGGGTGCCGCTTAGATTTTCATTGTCATGAACGTCGCTGCGAGCTTCGTCCAATTTGTCAAGAACGCCTTGGATATGAGTTAAAAAGCGTTTACCCGCAGTTGTGAGAACAAGCTGCTTGCCCAAACGATCAAAGAGACGAACACCAAGCTCATCCTCCAATGCTTTCATTTGCATAGTGACGTTGGAGGGGACGTAGTTCAGCACTTCCGCAGCCCGAGTGAAATTTAATGTTGATGCAACCGTGCGGAACGTATTCAGTTGGCGCAACTCCATCATACGATCCCCCTTTTACTTTCAATATTATTGAATACTATTATGAATTTAATTCACTTTTATTGAGAGTATCACAGCTCTATACTAAGCACAAGAAATCACAAGCTGAACGTGTGGTTTCATATTGAAGGGAGCGATCATACGATGGATTATGAGATTTTTAATTTGGGTGATGTCACCTTGCAATCAGGTGTGACGTTACCAAGCGCTTTTCTTGCTTATAAGACTTATGGAAAATTAAATGAACAGAAAGATAATGTCATTGTCTATCCAACTGCTTTTGGTGACCAACATGTTCAGAATGAATGGCTGATTGGCAGCGGGATGGCACTGGACCCTGAGAAATATTTTATTATCGTTCCAAATCTGCTGGGCAACGGATTATCTTCGTCTCCCAGTAACACGCCTCCTCCATTCGATCGGGCTCATTTTCCGCAGGTAACCATTTATGACAACGTTAGATTACAGCATCGGCTGGTGACCGAAAAATTCAGCATTCAAAAGATTGCTCTCATAGTTGGGTGGTCCATGGGAGGCATTCAGGCATTTCAATGGGGTGCAAGTTATCCAGAAATGGTGGAACGAATTGCACCTTTTGCGGGAATTGCCAAGCCTTGGCCCCATACATTTGTGGTCCTGGACGGTATAAAAGCTTCGCTGCTGGCTGCAGTTGGCTTCGATTCAAGTAAACTAGACCAGTTGACTTCTGCAGACATGCGCGCCGTTGGTCGTGTCTATGCGGGATGGGGATTATCGCATGCTTTTTATAGAGAGGAGCTTTATCGTGAGCTGGGATTTGAATCCTTGGAGGATTTTGTAGCCGGCGTTTGGGAAGTTAGCTTTATGAATATGGATCCGCATAATGTCCTGACCATGTTGTGGACAGGCCAACATGCAGATATTAGTGCAAACCCCTCTTATAACGGAGATTTCGATAAGGCGCTTGAGAGCATTAAAGCTCTTGCCTGCATCATGCCGGGGAGCACGGATCTCTTCTGCACGGCTGACGATAATGAATACGAAGCTAAGCTCATACCTAATGCTGTCTTTAACCCAATCCAGTCGATCTGGGGCCATTTTGCCGGTCGCGGAATCAACAGTGCCGATAATCATTTTATTGATGATAACCTAAAACGCTTATTGGCACTTAGCGCAAAAGGATAGATCTCATTTGCATTGGATGTTCTGTCAGGCATAGCAAGATTCGCAATCCTTAGCCCAGTTATTTCTCTCATGAAAATAACCTAACCGATCGTACTTGAGGTCACCAGAACTTACTAGTCCGACCTCCTTTTTTGTGGTCGAACT
Source organism: Brevibacillus sp. BD137 (assembly GCF_041644655.1). NCBI lineage: Bacteria > Bacillati > Bacillota > Bacilli > Caryophanales > Paenibacillaceae > Brevibacillus > Brevibacillus sp. BD137. The sequence continues at coordinate 274,905 of NZ_JAOTNO010000003.1, forward strand.
TGCTTTAACGAAAGTCGCTGTCTAACACTTTATTTTCTCAGTCTACAACTTGATTTTCCTAGTCTAGCGATTGACAGCCTTGCCGCTAAAGGGCTGCTAAATGAGCCTGAGAAATGGAAACAGAGGCTAATAGACGAACCGAAAGGCGTTCTGGAGGAATTGCCATGGTTAGTCTTTACGCTGCTTGACCGTGCAACAGATAAAATACTGCAGAAATAGTGAAGACCTCCTCGGACAAAAAAATCCGGAGGAGGGCTATTTTTATTTGAACAGCTGCGCGAGGATTGAACTAACGATCCCGTTAGTTGAACGAAACTCAACGAACAGATGTTCATTGATAATAGAGTTTAGACTGACTCATTGAACTATCGAACCCGATAACCTAAATAATATGGCTGGATGATGTTTTACTGTTGCACAGGTTCGATGTTAACAATCATATCGCGATACGTTGCAGCCCTTTGCTCCTTTTTCGTATCTTTTATCATTGATACTTTTTTGCTGCTTACGATCAGGGACTTTATCTTTTTTTCTACACTTTCTTCTGCTGAAACTTTACTTATTGTTCCAAGCAATCCGGCTGTCTGTGCACCAAACATAAAAATAGATACTGCTACGATAATGGCTAAAAACCGTTTCATCTTAACTCTCCCAAGTTGTAATGGCTCGGAATTTACGTAAAATAATTCTATTAAAGTGGACTTTCTTAAACAAGAAGTTTAAACAGCCTTAAACTAGTGCCTGTTGGATGGAGGATCTATGTCTACTGAAGAACTCCTCTAATCAAGGGTGACGTAAAACTACCCGTTAGTTTAACGGCCCCAGTCTAAAACTTTGTTATCTCTGTACAATCGTGACCGTTAAAGACTGACCCACCCGTCCAACTATACAGTCGTGTGCTTGTGCATTCATGGCTCGACTTATGATAAAGTGGTTTTGAAGAAAAAAGGAGGATGACATGTATGCAAAATCAAATGGGTTCTGACGCTTTGCCGCCAAAAACCTGTACAATCGATCGTTTAATTACCGTGAAGCCGGATATCGAGAAAGTATTGTCGGGACAAAAAACCGCGACCCGGCGCAATGGACGCTACGCAGATGTTGGTGAAATCATGACCCTCGAAGGCCACGAATTTGTAATCGACAAGGTTTATTCACAGTCGCTCGGGGAATTAACCGATGAAAATGCCAAGCAAGAGGGATATTCGAATGTAGAGGAATATAAGCAATCCATTCTATCCTCTCATCCTGGGATGCCTTGGCTGCCGCAAATGCGAGTGTGGGTCCATGAATTTAGCCCGGGCAAGAAAAAATAACGGTGGGCATTTTATTATATAAGGCGATTCTTTATCTACATATTCTCAGTGCCATGATGTCCATTGGACCGTTTTTCGTTCTGCTACCCATGATGAAAAGATTGCGAGAGGCTGACCTCACCAAACAACAAGCCTATCTGGATACTTTCAGGTCTACAACACGCTTGGCGAAGCATGCCGGTCATGTTTTGGTCATATCCGGGGTATTGCTAGTCATGGGTGGGAATTGGTCATGGAAGTCGTCCTGGATCGTGATGACCGTATTGATCCTGGTAAGCTCCTTGTATTTCCTGGCACGCGCATTTTCGCCGAAGATACGGAAGTTTAATGAAACTGACCAGGACAAGGATAAATTGGTGCAGTCGCTTACTCGCTCGATCTGGATCTATTTGATTCTTTTGCTGGCCATGTTATGGTTCATGGTGGTGAAGCCTGAGGTATGGTAGAGATGATAAAAACAAAACACCCAGAACTACAATTAGTTCCGGGTGTTCCTTTCAATGAATTTACGAAACCGCGATAACCGCATCTAATGCGATCAACGCTTCTGCTTCAATGGCTTTTGCCATCACATCGGTGTGCGGGTTATACGATTCGAGCAAGTCTGCATCGGCATACCCGTCGATCGCCAAAATCGAGCCTGCCTTCATTCCGCGAAGCGCCGCAATCACGAACAGGGCAGTGTTTTCCATTTCGACTGCCAAAACGCCAGCTTTTTGGTATAGCTTGTGCGGAAATTCCAACACCCCACTGTAAAAGACATCGAGTGTCAGTGTGATTCCTTCGAATACCTTCAAGTCTGATGCATTTGCTCCCGATGCTTGTACGAGCGCGTCCACGACATGGCGATTGGCAACAGCCGGGAAGCCCGCCGGAACCAACTGATTGGTCAAGCCGTCTTGGCGAACTGCCGCAGAGCTGATGACGAGGCTACCTGTTTCGATTTCCTTTTGGTATGACCCGGCAGTTCCTACGCGAATGATGACCTGAACGCCGCCCTTCGCCAGCTCCTCGAAGCATACGGCTGCTCCCGGTGCGCCTACCCCATGGCTCACTACCGCTATCTCTACGCCTTTCCACGTACCCGCATAGCTGTGATACTCGCGGTTTTCCCCGATTTGACGCTGATCATCGAGTTTTGATGCAATCAAGGCTGCACGTTTTGGATCACCGCACACGATGACGCGCTTGGGTAGTTGTTCTGGATCTACCTTTAGATTCGTCAACATCTCAATCGAACTCCTTTTTCTCCCACTCATCCTCTGGAATCGGCAATGCTTCACCGGAGAACCGCTCTTCGCGGAACGGGTCTGCGATCAAGTGAAAACCATTTTGCTCCCAGAAGCCGGGCTTGTTTTCCGTCATAAATTCAATTCCTCTGATCCACTTCACGCTTTTCCAGAAATACAGATGTGGAACAACCAGGCGAAGCGGCCAGCCGTGCTTGTCCGTCAGTCGCTCTCCGTCAAAGGAGTGAGCCAGCAACACATCATCACGCTCCAGATCAACGAGCGGCACATTGGCGGTATAGTCGTGATCACCGTGCAGCATGACGAAGCTCGCCTGCGGAGTCACGCCAATCGCCTGTAGAAAATCACAAAAACGCACGCCTGTAAACGCATTGTCAAAACGGGACCAGCGCGTCACGCAGTGAATGTCGCTCGTCACTGTCACCTGCGGCATCGTCATGATCTCTTCGTAGGAGAGCGTCACTTCCCGGTCTACTTCCCCGAAAACACGCAGCGTCCATTCGTTCATGTCATACACCGGCACGTCTCCCTCATGCAAAATGGGAAAACGCTCTGTCAGGATTTGTCCCGGCGGAAGTCGTCTGGCGAGTCCCGGTTCCACTGGGGCGGGTACTTTCATTTTTTTGATCCGATCTGCCTTGTTCATATCGCATTTCCCCCTGTCTCCGCTGTCTATATGGTCTATGTTTAACGGGTGCTCTGCTGATTGTCGCTGCCGATCTGACTCTTGTTCTTCAAGAAGAACATTGCCGCAATCGTCAGCACGTATGGCAGCATAGCCGTAAATTGCGTCGGAAGCGAAAAGCCCTGCAAACGAATACTAAGGGCATCCATCAACCCGAACAAAAGGCTCGAAGCCAAAATACCGAGTGGATGCGACTGCCCCATCATCATCGCTACCAATGCGATAAAGCCCCGGCCAGCCGTCATCCCTTCTGTAAACATCGTGACTTGCCCCAGTGAAAGCTGCGCTCCTGCAATCCCGCACAAGGCGCCACTCATCACAATCGCCAGCACCTGAAGCCCCGTCACTTTCAGACCGAGACTACGTGCCGCAACGGGGTTCAGACCAACTGCGAGGACGCGGAAGCCCGTAACCGTCCGATAAAAGAACACATACAACAGAATCGCAGCCAAAAATGCAAAGTACACGAGTGGCGAATGGCCGGAGACAACGCCTCCGATGACCGGAATATCGTGAATGAAAGGAATCTCGACGGTTGGCAAGCCAGCCATATCCTTATCGTAAAACGCCCCTTTGACACCGAAGATCGCCCGCAGTGCAAATGTCGTCAATCCTAGCGCGAGAAAGTTAATCGCCACACCAACGACGATTTCATTCGCCCTAAGCTTGATCGTCATGTACGCGAATAAGAGCGAAAAGACGATGCTGACCAGAGCTGCAATCAAAACGGCCAGAAAGAGATTCCCGGTAAAATGATTGCCGACAATCGCGGAAAAGGCACCGACCAGTACCAATCCCTCCAAGCCAACATTAAAAATTCCAACACGTGCGCAGAGCGCTCCACCCAAAGCTGCCAACAAGATCGGCGTGACCATCCGAATGGTAGAACTGAGGAGGGACCAATCAAAGAGCTCCATGCGATTCCCCTCCTTTTGCCTTCCGCTTTTTCCACCAGTCGTAGCTGAACTTGGCGGAGATGAATAATATCAATACGGCTTGTATAACACTTGCCAGCTCCAGCGGTACATCCGTATTGCGCTCTACACCCATGGCTCCTGTTTGAAAAGCAGCAAGCAGGATCGAAGTCACAATAATGCCAAGCGGGTGCGAGTTCGCAAGCAAGGCTGCCATCAGGCCCGTCCAGGCGAAGCCTGGTACAGTCAGCGCCCCGTCCACGAAGCGATAGTGCGCCCCCATTACCTCGACGGTTCCCGCCAAGCCAGCCAAGCCACCACTGGCAAACATCCCGGTCAGCATCACCCGAATTCGATTAATTCCTCCGTATTGAGCAAACAGCGAGTTTTGACCCAGCATCTTCACTTCATAGCCAAAAGGCGTAAAACGAAGGACCCAGAACAACAAGAGCGCTGCAACGATCGCAAACAAAAACCCTGCATGCACGCTCATTCCCGCAAACAGCTTTGGAAGCCAAGCGCTTTTCTCCAGCATGACGGTCTGTGCCAGTGCCGCAGAGCCTGAGCGATCCCGGAATGGCTCTGTCACGAGATAGCTCGCAAACAATACCGCAATATAGTTAAAGAGCAACGTAGAGATGAGCAACGGAATGCGAAAGCGTGCTTCCATAAAGCCCGGCAACAACGCCCAGAACCCGCCAACCGCCATTCCCGCGAAAATACCCGCCACAATTTTGATCATTCCCGGCGCTGGCAAATAGATCGCGACTAACGCAGCACTGACGGCACCAAGCACCATTTGCCCTTCCGCTCCCAGGTTGAATACCCCTGCCCGAAATGCGAGGGAAAGACCCAAGGCAATCAGCATGATAGGTGTGGCTCTCGCTAAGGTAGACGTTAAGAAATAAAAACTGCCAAAGGCCCCTTTCCACATTTCCTGGTAGGTTCCCAAGATCGATTCGCCAACGGCAGCAATAACCAGTGCCCCGGTCAACAAACCGATGACGACAGCCAAGAACGGCTGAACCAATGACTTAGATAGCTCTTTGATTGCTGCCATGAATGCTTCCTCCCGCCATGATCACGCTGATTTTTTCTTCGGTTGCCTCCAGGCGTGACAGCTCTCCTGCGATTCTCCCTTTATACATGACCAAAATTCTGTCAGACAAGGCGAGAATTTCGGACAACTCGGAGGAGACGAGCAGGATCCCGTCTCCCTGATTGCGCTTTTCGATCAGCGCCTGATGGATGTACTCCATGGCACCGATATCCACGCCTCGCGTAGGCTCAGCTGCAATCAAAAACGGAGTTTCATGTCCCAACTCCCTTGCTACGATCAGCTTTTGCAAATTTCCACCTGACAGATTCCCTGCCAGCTCCTGCAATTGTCGGGAACCTGTTTTGATGGCAAACTGATCAACCCAGCCTTTTACGACTTGGCGGAATTTCTCCCGCAAAACGACGCCACGGCGGTTATAAGCAGGCTTTCGCTGATAGCCCATCAACGCATTTTCCTCGACGCTTGAGAGTTTGGCCGTTCCCCACAGGTAGCGATCCTCCGGAATATGTGCCAAGCCGGCATCTCGAATGGTGGCTACTGATTTGTTCGTCACATCCTTGCCACCTAACCGCACCGTACCCTCCTGTGCCGCTCGCAAACCACTGATCGCTTGTAGCAGCTCGGATTGTCCATTCCCGGAAACACCTGCGATTCCTACGATTTCCCCGTGGTGTACGGTAAAGCTGACTTGATCGAGCAGGGTCTGCTTTTCTCGAACCGCAAGATTCTCCACCTGCAACAAGGGGCCTTTTTCCAGAGGGACTCGTTCAGCTAGCTCCTGCAATTCTCGTCCGACCATCAATCTTGCCAAATCATCCGCATTTGTCTCATTCCGCGAAACCGTTCCCGTCACTTTGCCCCCGCGCAGTACCGTAATACGATCGGCTACCTCCATGACTTCCTGCAACTTGTGTGTAATCAAAATGACGCTCTTGCCGCTCTTTGCCAAGTTTCGAATCGTTTGCAGCAGGTCGCGTACCTCCAGCGGGGTAAGGACAGCAGTCGGCTCGTCCAACACGATAATATCCGCTCCCTGATACAGGACCTTCAGAATTTCGACCCGTTGCTGTTCCCCGATCGAGCAATTTGCTACCATAGCCTGCGGATGAATCGGAATGCGATACTGCTCACTCAGCGCCCGCACCTTTTCCTCTGCGTCCTTTCTGTTGAAAAAGCCTGCTTGCTTCGGCTCATATCCGATCACGATATTTTCAGTCACACTGAATTCTCCGAAGAGCATAAAGTGCTGGTGAACCATCCCGATTCCATTTCGAATCGCGTCCTCTGGTCCGCGAAAAACAACTGGCTTGCCGTTTAACACGATCTCTCCCGACGTCGGCTGCTCCATCCCGTACAGCATCCGCATCAGTGTCGTTTTGCCCGCTCCATTTTCCCCGACAATCGCATGGACCTCTCCTGCTGCCAGTGAGAACGACACCTTGTCGTTAGCGGTAAAATCTCCGTACTTCTTGGTCATGGCCCTCATTTCCAAGCGATCGGTCATTCCCACTCCCTCATTTCTGTACGTCCTTTTATGAAAATGGAAGACCGACTACACAGCCGTAGTCGGTCACATCCATCACTGTGCACAAGCTATAAATAAACGTTCAGTACCGAGAACCTTTTTAAAACTGGTCTGGTACTTTGCGGCTACCCGCTACAATCTCATCGCTGATCGCTTTCACTTTATCCACCACTTCTTGTCCAATAAAAGCGTTCAGCGGCGTCTTGCTTTCGTGCGTGACATAGGTTACACCAACACCTTTTTCCTTCAAGCCGTATGCCACAACACCTGGTTTGAACGTTCCTTCTACAAAGGTCTTCACGGTTTCATAAGCTGCCGCGTCAGTTCCTTTCAATTGGGACAGAACAATATGCTCTGGATCAATCGTCGTACGGTCAACGTCCTGACCTGCTGTGAAGAAACCTTTTTCCTTCGCCGCTTCGAAAACGCCGAGGTCGCCTACTGCTGCTGCACCGTTAATGAAATCAGCGCCTTTGGAAGCTTGGAGCAAAGCCAATTCCTTCGCTTTTGCCGGGTCAGTGAAGCTTCCTACATAGTTGACCATGAGCTCTGCTTTTGGATTTGTCGCTTTCAAGCCCTCTCCGAAGCCAACCGTCCATTTTTTCAACTGCGGAATATCAAGAGCGACAACCATACCCACTTTGTTCGTTTTCGTTGCCAAGCCTGCTGCTGCTCCCACCAGGTAAGCCGCTTCCTGCTCGCGGAAGGTAACACTGCGAACGTTTGGCAAATCCACTACCGTATCAATAATCGCAAAATTACGGTCAGGATTTTCGGTAGCTACTTTTTTCAATGCATCCTCTGATGTAAAGGAAGAAGTGATGATCAAATCATAATTTTCTGCAACAGCCACACGCAGATTTTCTTCAATCGCTCCATGGTCTGTAGATTCGATCGTTTTTACTTCTGCCCCCAGCTCTTGTGCAGCTTTCTTGGCACCCTCGTCCATTTGTTGGAAGAATGGATTGACACCGATTTTCTCAGGCAAAATCAAGGCAATTCGCTTTTTGGCCGCGCCCTCTTGTCCTGCTGCTTGTCCTCCTGGCTGATCTGCCGGTGCGCTTGTGCCAGTCGAGCACCCTGTTGCCAATACTGCGAATGTCGTTAATGCCAGCAATAACTTCTTCATGATGTATCTCTCCCTATCCGAACTTTACGTTTTTCTTTATCCTATTAGGTAATGTACGGCTTTTTACCTATTTTTTCAATACCATTTACGAATATTCTCTTATAAAATTAATTTATCGTTCGTTTATTCCTCCTCTTCTTTTACAAATACAACAAAAAAACTCTCCCCGGAGGAAGAGTTTGCGTACGAAGCCGTTCTCTTCCTCATCTGTCAAAACCATGGTACAGGTTTTGCAGGAATTGGCACCTTTCTGTTCATGCATAGACATGATCAGTGGTTGCCGGGCATCATCGGGCCAGTCCCTCCGCCGCTCTTGATAAGGTGGGTGAATATATTTAGTTACAATGGAATTCATTCTAGCAGAACGGTTCGAAAATGCAATTCTTTTTTCTCAATTCCAAACACTTCTACAAGTAAATAAAAGTTTAAAAAGTCATCTTTTCAGCACCGAGAAATTGGCGAGAAGCGCAACCTCTAATTTACGTGAAAGGTTTGCTGGAGGCGATGCGACAACGTATTCAGCTCGCCCAGCTCTTCCGTAATCTCACGCACTTTTTGATGCTGGTTTTCTGCTGTCGCAAACAGCTCTTCTAAGTTGGCTACGGATTCCTCGGTTACGGCTGTAATGGTCGACATCTCGATGGCAACCTCGCCGGAACGCACTTTTACCCGGTCCATGCTGGAGCTTACTTGATCAGCTGCTTCTAGGAAGGCCATCATACCAGCACGCACTGCTTCAATGGAGGCCACTGTTTTTACGGCCAGCTCTTGGCCTTTTGCAACAGACACTTCCCCACTGCTCATATGTTGCACCGCATTCTCACTTTCCTGGTGGAGTGACTTGAGAATGTCGGTAATTTCCTGTGTGGCTGTCGCGCTTTGTTCTGCCAGCTTGCGTACCTCATCCGCTACCACAGCAAATCCCCGTCCATGCTCGCCTGCACGCGCCGATTCAATCGCCGCATTCAGTGCCAAGAGATTCGTTTGTGTCGCGATCTGATTAATAGCGCCGACAATTTCCTCTACGCGATTCGCCTGCCGATTGAGCTGGTGAATCGTAGAGGCTGCTACATTGACTGCTTGCACAATTTGCTCCATCTGTGAGGACAGATCGTTCATCATCTGAACGCTTTCTGTCAGACGACGGTTGTTTTGTTGCGATTCTGTTTTCATTGCGTTGGTCTGCGATGTGACTGCCTCGATTTCCTGATCGATGGATTGAACCTCTTCTTCGATCTTCACCGTAGAATTCGCCTGTGATTCCATGCCGACGGCGACTTCCTTGAAGGCTACCATCATTTCATCTGTATTGCGCTTCGTACCTTCCGCATGCTCATGCACATGATCGCTTGTACGATCTAGCTGCTCCGTCATTTCCTGGATGTTCAAAAGCATTTCTCCCAGACGGCGCTCCTTCTCTTCCGCTTCCTGCCTTGCGTCGTGCGCTTTTTGCAGAGAGGCTTGTCCGGCGAGACAGAGATACGTTACGGCTCCCATCATCATGAGAATCGTGACAATACGCATAAGCAAATTGAGCTCCGAAAAATCGCCATCGAAGATCTGGTAGGTTCCTGTGTAGAACCCAATAACCGTGACAATGATTTGGGTAATTCCCGCTGTTACGACCAGCTTCCAATCCAAATACGCTGCTAAAAAGCCCATGACGATAAAAGCGAGGAAGGTGATCTCCTGGTAATCGGTAAAGTGATCGAATGAAATCGCATAAAACATGAGTCCAATTGCCACCAGGTAACGAATTACAAGACTATCCTTGCGAATGAAATAATACGGCGAAACAATTAAAGTGACCAGCAATCCCAAGGACGTCACTTTCCAGAAATTCACATCCACTTGGTAGGCAATGAGCCCCGCCATCCACAAATGATTCCATAGGATAAAAATCATAAAGCCTTCTTTGTCAGTTAAGGTATTGCGAATCAATTGAATCATAATTGCCCCCCTTTTCCTTTTTACTTATGTATCGGATTCTTTCCCCATTATATAGCCAAACCTTTGGCAAATTTGTGAAAAAAGTGAGAACAGCCAAAAACAATTTCGAATAGGCTATTACACAACTCTCGCGTACAGGAGGTAAACGGAGAAAAGTGGAACTTAATCAATTGCCAGCTACCGTGCTGACACGGACGATTAGCCGTCCGAACACCACGATTTACTATCCGCAATTGGCGGGATTAGCCAACCAGCAAGCGGAAAAAGATATCAACCGGGCGATTTATCAAACGGTTCAAGGCTTAATTCACGAGCAACAACGGGTCCAGGTACCGGGAAATACAGAAATGCAAGGAAGCTACGAAATCAAGACAAACGAACGCGGCATTTTCAGTGTTGTGTTGAGCAACTACGCCTATACACCGCAAATGGCTCACGGCATGACCTTCCTCGGTTCGATCACCGCTGATATCCAAACAGGCAAGCTGTATACGCTGCGGGAATTATTCAAGCCAGGAAGCGATTACGTCAAGGTGATTTCCGAAAACATCAAGCGTCAAATCAAAGAAAGAAACATCCCCACACTTAATGGCTTTACTTCGATTAAGCCCGATCAAGATTATTACATCGCCGACAAAGCACTGGTCATCTACTTCCAGTTGTACGAAATTACGCCCTACTACGTCGGTTTCCCCATGTTCCCCATTTCGGTCTATGAACTGGAGCCAATCATCAATGAAAAAGGTCCACTGAGCATCTTGTCCGCAGATTAAATGCACTGTACCGCCGTATTTTTCACCCAGGTGAGTGTCTTCTTTCATGACACTCGCCTGATTCTATTTGTGTCAGAAAATCCATAATTTCGCCATCGAATAAACGTTTACTTATATGTCCAGAACTGCTAGTATGTTATTGTACATATTTACTTAAGCAATAAGTGTACGATATATCGGACCAGCTTTCCTGGAGGTATATACTCATGCAATATTATGGTCATCGAATTAGCCAAACCGCAAGAATATTCAGCAAATCACTAAATGGGTCTATGGCTCCCATGGGATTATACAGCTCGCAATGGGGTATTATTCTTTGCTTGCATTATCGTGAATCGCTTACTCAGGTTCAATTGAGCAACTACCTGAATGTTGAAGCCCCGACGATTACCCGGACACTCACCCGTTTGGAAGAGATGGGCTGGATCATTCGCTCAGAGGGTGATGACAAGCGTGAGCGCTATGTGTCCTTGTCTCCGCAAGCAATCGAACGGTTCCCGGAATGGTTGGAGGCTGCAAAAGTGCAAGAAGAGCTGGCACTCCGCGGCGTTGACGAAGCAGAGCTCGCTATCTTTAACCGCGTTTTGAAGAAAATGAACGATAATTTACAGCCGTTGTAACAAATAAAAAATGACTTCGCCCAAAAGCAGTTTGGTGAAGTCATTTTTTGTTAGCCATTTTTCCGTGTGCTATGGATGAGGGTGTTAAGCTCTTGTTCCAATTGAATCAGTTCAAGCTGTATCTGTTGCTTTTGCAATTGTTTTTTCTGTTGCAGTACTTGTTTCTTCAAATCATTTGATTCTTTGTCATTCGCTTGTTTGTCTGTAGAAGCAGGCTGCTCCGGTTCCACCTGTCCAGTCGAACCTATGGCAGCTAAGAAAGTGCCAATCACTGCGATCCACCCCCCTACCGCTACCAACTCATTCGCTAGATTTTTTTCGATCATCCTTTTTCCCTCCGTTTTTGGGTTGATTCTCCTGTAAATTCTTTTTTATATCTTGAACACTATCTCGCAATTGAGCAATTTGCTGTTCAATTCGTTTGAACTGCATATCGTCATCATTGTCATTGCCATTTTTGTTTTTCCCATTGATTTGCTTGTTTAATTGAATGAGGGGCTGTATCAACTTGTCATTGTTGCAGGCAGGCTTTTGACTTAATTTGGTTGTTTTATCAATGGCAAGGATGACAAAGCCAAGCGAAATAATCCAAAGTGCTATTACAGCGGTATCGTCATCATCACAAAAAAACATAGATACCTCCATGCCAATAAAGGTCGTGGTTTGATTATTGGCCCTTCTACACAATACGCTTCTGCCTAATTCCTCGTGACACGGAACCACCACTTCCCTGATGTTGTTCTGTCATGAAAAAAGGCTCCCCACCAAGCACAAGGTGCCCAGCAAGAAGCCTATTGGTTATGAGCGTATTCGTTAGTGCATGCGTTTCGTAATATTGCGAGCCATCCAAACCCCAGCAGCTCCGGCCTGTGCCAGACCACGCGTAATTCCGGCACCATCCCCGCCACAGAATAATCCCTTGATTTCTGTTTCGAATTCCTCAGTCAGTTTCGGACGAGCCGAGTAAAATTTCGCTTCCACTCCATAGAACAACGTGTGCTCAGAAGCGATTCCCGGTGTTACCTTGTCCAGTGCTTCCACCATCTCGATCAAGCTTTTCATCGTGTTGTAAGGCAACACGAGTCCCAAGTCACCCGGTACTGCTTCCTTCAGAGTAGGCTCCAGGAAGCCTTCCTTAATACGCGACTCTGTGGAACGGCGACCGCGCAAAATATCGCCGTACTTTTGCACGATGACTCCACCGTTTGACAGATCATTTGCCCGCTTGCAAATTTCCCTCGCATACTCATTCGGCTTGTCAAACGGCTCTGTAAACGTATGAGATACCAAGAGCGCAAAGTTCGTATTCATCGAGCCCAGCGCTGGGTCTTTGTAAGAGTGCCCGTTTGCCGCCATAACGCCACTGTGGTTTTCCACAACCACGTGACCGGATGGATTGCTGCAGAATGTCCGTACACGCGTTCCGACAGATGTGTTGAAAATGAATTTTCCTTCGTACAAGTGCTCATTGATTTCGCGCATGACGACATCGGATGTCTCCACACGTACGCCTACGTCGACTTGATTGTTGTACATTTTCAGACGGCGCTTCTTCAGGATATCCGTCAACCATGCCGAGCCATCGCGTCCTGGTCCGATTACCACGTAATCAGCTTCATACTCTTGTCCGTTTTTCAAAATTACACCCTTTACCTGATGTCCGTCTGCTTCCTTCACTGTGATGATGTCCGCAACCTCTGTCTTGAACATCATGTCGATATGCTTCTTCAAATGCTCGAAGATCGACTGGAGAATCTCCAGGTTTTGCTCCGTTCCCAAGTGACGCACCTGTGCTCGCAACAGCTTGAGGCCTGCTGCATAGCCGCGCTGCTCGATGCTCTTGATCGTCTCTGTGGTCGGGTCCGTAATCGATTGGGTAGCCCCGTGCTCCAAATTGATTTCATCTACGTATTTGATCAGTCCAAGTACAGTGGAAGGACTGAGATAGTCTGTCATCCAACCGCCAAATTCGGTGGTGATGTTAAATTTGCCATCGCTATAGGCGCCTGCTCCACCAAAACCACTGGTAATCGAACAGGCCGGCAAACAGCCTGCGAAATCTTTTTTTCCTGCTGGCGGCGGGCAGAGCTTGATCTTTTCTTCCAAGATCGGACAGCGTCTGCTATAGATGTCATGCCCTTTATCAATCAACAGCACCTTGGCATTCGGTGCTTTTCGCATTATCTCGTAGCACGTAAAAATCCCTGCTGGTCCTGCTCCTACAACGATCACATCATACTTATTCATATCGTTCCCTCCCCGAAAAAATGAAAAAATTCCCGGCCGACGAATAGGGTATACCAAAACTGCCCTATTCGTAGCCGGGAATTTACGGTTCCCTGTAGAGACCCTCAAACCATATTTCTGAGGATATACGAATACAAATTACTATTTCATTCGTCAAGCCTATGTTGTTCTTCACAACAATATGTATAGTAGCTTATAAGCTGAATCAAGTCAATCGAAAACAACCCATTCATTCGTCTTTTAAAGTTAATTTTATCGTAAACATGCCTTTACAATCCGTAAATACAACAAAACACGAACGTTAAAAAACAAACATTCGTCATTTCTGTTCATGCCCCTCATTTGTCAGGAAGGAATCAAATATAAACGAATAGAATAGATAGAATTTTAAGAAATATTTGCAATTCATTATTTCATTCAAATCGCGTGCAAAAAAGGATGAGGCCTGTACATGCGGGATTATCGCTATTATCAGTCTGCCTTTGCTGGTGTTCCCAAGCCGTTCGCTTTCGTCGATCTAGATCTGCTGGAGGAAAATGCGGAGCAAATCAGTTTGCAAAGCAATGGAAAACCCGTTCGAATCGCGAGCAAGTCGATCCGAAGCGTTGCCATTCTCAAACGTGTATTGCAGGTGAACGATTGCTTTCGTGGTCTCATGTGCTATTCCGCTCCTGAGGTGCTTCACCTGTGCGAGGCAGGCTTCGATGACCTGCTACTTGGCTATCCGCTCTGGGAAAAAAGCTGGCTTTTGTCAATCGCCTCCGAGATTAAGAACGGACGCTCCATTACTTTGATGATCGACTCTCTCCCTCATGTCGAACAGCTCGAACAAATCGCCCGGGAAACCGGAACCAGGCTGCCTGTCTGTCTCGATATCGACATGTCGTCTGATGTGTTGGGGCTACATTTCGGCGTCTGGCGCTCGCCACTTCGCTCTCTCGAGGCGTCCCTCTCCCTAGTCAAGCGCGTTGCTTCCTCCGATCATCTCTACCTAGATGGTGTCATGGGGTACGAAGCTCAAATTGCTGGCGTAGGTGATCGATACCCTCGTCAATTCCTGAAAAACAGCATCATCCGTCTCCTCAAGCAATATTCCGTGAAAGAAGTGGCTGCTCGACGTGCCACACTGGTGCATGCCATTCGCGAGCTAGACATTCCTCTCCGCTTCGTAAACGGTGGAGGAACGGGCAGCTTGCACTTGACCGGGAAGGAAGACGCCGTTACAGAGGTTACAGCAGGCTCCGGATTTTTTTCGCCAGGGCTTTTTGACTACTTTCAGGACTTTCGGTTTCACCCTGCCGCAGGATTTGCTTTGGAAATTATCCGTAAGCCCGCAGCGCATATCTACACATGTGCGGGCGGGGGCTACATCGCATCTGGTTCTGCTGGGCGTGACAGACTCCCTAAGCCTTACTTGCCAGTGGGAGCAAAGCTGTTCCCCAACGAAGGAGCAGGTGAAGTACAGACACCCATCCACTATCAAGGCATCGAAACGCTGGAGCTGGGAGACCCGATCTTTTTTCGCCATGCCAAAGCAGGAGAGCTCTGCGAACGTTTTACCCGGCTGTATTGTATCTCTGGCGGGAAAATCATTGAGGAAGTGACCACCTATCGGGGGGATGGATTATGCTCACTGTAAAGAAGCACGCGAATCACTGGACCAATTGGACAGGAAATGTACAAAGCCAGCCGAAACAAATCGCGATGCCAAAGTCCGTAGATGAGGTCGTGCAGCTTGTCCTTGCTTGCAAGAAGGCAGGCACACGGATTCGAGTCGTCGGCTCCGGTCATTCCTTCACTCGTCTCGTCCAGACAGAAGACTGCTTGCTATCCTTGGATCATCTCCAAGGAATCGTCAGTGTAGACCCTGCCTCTGATACCGTTGAAGTCTGGGCAGGCACCAAGCTCAAGACACTCGGACAACTCCTGCATCAAGCGGGCTACTCTCAAGAAAACCTCGGAGACATTAACGCCCAGTCCATTGCAGGGGCTGTCAGCACCGGAACGCATGGCACTGGCGTTCATTTTGGCAGCATCTCCACGCAAGTCGTCGGGCTGACAGTCGTGACCGCATCCGGGGAGGTTTTGGAAGTATCCGAGCAGGCCCAACCGGACCTGTTCAAAGCCATGCAAGTCTCGCTTGGTCTCTTGGGCATCATCGTACGTGTCAAGCTGCGTGTCCTCCCAGCCTATCGCCTGCGCTACCAAAGCCGCCGCATGCAGGTAGAGGAGTGCTTGTCTTCTTTAGAGACGTTTAAAATCGAGCATCGGCATTTTGAATTTTTTATCTTCCCGTATTCGGACACCGTCCAGGTGAAATTCATGAACGAAACCAGCGATCCCCCCAGCGGCAATCAACGATGGAGCTATTTGAAAAAAATGGTGGTAGAAAACGGGCTGTTTTGGCTCTTGTCGGAGAGCTGCCGATTGCGTCCTTCTCTCACCAAAAGCGTCAGCAGGCTATCCGCTCAAAGCGTTCCCTCTGTCCATGAGAGCGGCTACAGTCATCAGCTTTTCGCCACTCCTCGGCTTGTTCGTTTTTACGAAATGGAATACTGCTTTCCTGCCGAGCATATGGGCGAAGCCATACGGGAGCTGCGTCGGGCGATTGAGCAGGAACGCTTTGCCGTTCATTTTCCGCTCGAATGCCGGTACGTCAAAAAGGACGACATCTGGCTCAGTCCCGCCTATGAGCGTGATAGTGCCTTCATTGCCGTCCACATGTACAAGGGAATGCCGTACGAAGCGTACTTTGCCCGGATGGAGGAGATTTTCGCCCGATATGGTGGACGTCCACACTGGGGGAAGATGCACAGTATGACCACCGAGAAGCTTCATCAGGTCTATCCTCGCTTGCCCGATTTCCTCGCCATTCGCTCTGAGCTCGACCCTGACGGCTTGTTTGTGAACCCGTATTTAGCCGAGTTGTTCGGCATCTCCTGAAACACTACGACCTACACATAAAAATGCCCCGACCACATTACCCGGGCTGTTTACAAAATCTTTACCCATAGATCTTCAAATGAAATATTCATACAAAAACACCATATTCACCTTTTATAGACATAGAGGACAATAGACCAGGTGGGCGTTTTAGGCAGTATGGACAACAAAACAGATGTACTTGGTCGATCTTGCTGTTGCCATAGGATTTTGTACTAGAACAATTAGATTAGCAGAAGCTAATAAACTTAAATTTTCACCCGAGCCTAAGACGACTCTCCAAAGTGCTTGGCGTCTCAGTTGCTTTTCTCAGTTGTTTTGAGAAAGTACCGGAATCAACTTTTGGGGAACGTATTATTAAAGCGTGCGCTTGTACTATGGGTACTCCAAGAAAGAATTTGCTGCGCTTTTAGAAATAAGTGAGCGTACTCGGCCCTTTTCTCATTTTAAAAGGGCTTTTTTCATTTAATTAACCGGAGACCTATCTCCATAAAGCAGGACAAATGATTTTGTTGCCTTTAGGAAGAAAGTGGTATTTGCAAAGAAACTGTAAAATGATACCATTAAGTAACGCTACAATTAATCCCGTTTAATTTTTCCACAGAAGTCTGCATTTCCTGTCTTGTTAAGGAGATGCTCTTATAAAGGAGATGTAAGCCGTGAAAAAAGTCTATATCCTTATTCTCTCTCTCATAGGAATATTTGCGCTGAGTAGCCTTATTTACTTTCCTGGATTAAAAGTAAAGTCATTTGACGAGCTTGGTTGGTTCAATAAAGAGAAGATCACTTATCTGAGTATTAATAAAAATAATGATAATGAAAACGTAGAACTAACTGCCGGAGATATCCAAAAGGTACTAAATGATTTCTCTAAAATGGAACTTCAAAAAATAGCAAGAGAATCTGATGCTTTTGATTCTGATCCAAAAAAAACAAATGAAGAATCTCCTAAATACGTTATTGACCTGAAAGAAAATAATCAGGACATTGGTACAATATATCTTAATGACACCAATTATATAAAGTTCTATCAGAATTCTAAGGAAGAAGTCGACATATACAAAATTGTAAATAACCCTGACCTAGAAATTCATTCTGTTTTCGCATCTGCAAAAAATAAATGACCTGTCTCCCACCTACAAAAGGGGTTGTTCGGTTTATCTTCCGAACAACCCCTTTTTAAATTACATCTCTACCCAGCCGCCCTTACCGTACACGCGAGTAACTAATCCCTTACCAGTAATGAGGCGAATGTCGTCATAGTCCATAAACGGAAATTCGATCTCAATCTTTGTGTATTGCGGATTATCCCTCATGAAACGACGAGTTTTATGCAAGTCTTTAACCGCAATCTCGATATTTTTTTCAAGATCTCCCCGCAAATTTATTGATAAAGATGTAACCAAACTAATAATACCTACCGCGATGGCGGCCGGTCTTGAAAGATTAAACACGATGCCAGCTAAAGCAGTTCCAAGAGAAATATTACTTTCCAGTTTATTATCATCCATCTGGATTACACCATATTCCAGAACAGCCTCCATGGTTTCAGCCAGATCATCAAGTTGCCTTTCGTTCACAATAATCGTATCTGAGTATTGTTTGAGTTTTGTTCGTGCCATATTTTATCTTCCTCCAATTTTTTATTCCAAGCTTATTTTCCGCGCGGTTATTCACTTGGTATTAATTAAAGTGAATCGAAGATGAAAAATAACAACCCGAACTCAAAAAAATTTATTTTTTTCTTATAAATGAGCGATTTCTGTACTATGACGGCTCTAATCATCCGAAATACTATCTCTTGACGTATGTCCAAGGCTGAAGCTAATAAACTTAAAGTTTCACCTCCAAGCCTAAGGCTGCTTTCCTATGTACTAGGATGTGTTAGTTACTTATTTAGGTGGCTTTGAGAATTTACAAAGCAATTAGTAGTGTCTAATAAAAAATTCGGCCTTTTTCTCAATTTTAAAAGAGCTTTTTCATTTAATTAACCGAAGACCTATCTCCTTAAAGCAAGACTTGTACTTTTGTTGTTTTTAGGAAGAAAGTGATATTTGCAAAATTACTGTAAAATGATACCATTAAGTAATGTTTCAATTAATGCATTAATTTCCCATCAAAGCTATGCATTTCCTTCTTGTTTAAGGAATGCGCTTATAAAGGAGATGTGAAACGTGAAAATAGTTCGAATCCTTATTTTCTCCCTCATCGGAATTTTTGCACTCAGTAACCTTATTTATTTTCCTGGATTTAAAGTTTGGGCATTTAATGAGCTTAAGCTGATTGATAGCGAGAAAGTAACCTCACTTACGATTAATAGAAGAGAAGAAAAAGTAGAGGTAGAAATAACCGATAAAAAAGAAATTCAAAAGGTCCTCAACGATTTTTCCAAAATGGAACTTCGCAAAATTAAAAGAGAGTCTGATGCAAATGACTCTGATACGAAAGCTGTAAAAGAAAATAATTATACTTATAACATCTATGTTTATGAAAATAATCAGGATGTAGGGACAATTTATCTCTCTGGTACGAGTTACATGGTGTTTTATAGTAAATTTTCAGATGAAATCCCTATTTATAAAATCGAAAACAATCCAGACTTAGAAATCCACGAAGTGTTCAATTCAGCAAAAAACAAATAGCTTGTCACCATACAACTTATTACTCCCTGCAATATTTAGATCACGGACAAAGAACAAAAGGAGATATTCAGCTAGTTAGCCGGATATCTCCTTCCTCATTAATTACAGGGTTTCCCAACCGTCTTTACCAAGTACGCGAAGAGCTTCTCCCTTACCTGTGATCAGTCGAATGTCATCATAATCCATAAACGGGAATTCCATCTTAACCTTTTTGTATCCATTTCGTTTCATGAAACGACGAGTATCATCCATATCGTTAATAGCAATCTGAATATTTTTTTCCAGTTCATCTCTCAAATTCGTTGTTAAGGATGCAGCCAAACCAACAACACCAACTGCAATACTGAGAGGTCGGACAAGATTGAATACGATCCCAATTACAGTCGCCGTAAGTGAAGTCATAGTCGCCAGTTTGTTATCATCCATTTTGATTACACCGTATTTGAGAACGTCCGACATAGCTGCGGCAAGATCATCAAGGTCGTCTTGGGTAACAGTAATCGTATCAACGTATTGTTTCAATTTTGTACGTGCCATATTTTATCTTCCTCCAAATTTTTATTCCAAGCTTGTTTCCCGCGCGGTTATTCACTTGGTATTTATTAAAGTGAAGCGAAGATGGAAAATAACAACCCGAACTCAAAAAAATTTCTACTCTTAACATGATCGATTTTTTATGCTATAGGTTTTGACAGCTCTAACCATCCGAAATACTATCTCTTGACGTATGTCTTCACGTACACCTATATCTGTGAATTTCAAGGACTTCCGAATCTTTGGCTCAAATCTTTCTATGATCTCTACCATTGCACTATCATCATTATTTTGTGCTCGCTTTACCAGTGTTAACAGGCTCATGTACTATCCGCCCCCCTCTAGCTGTTTTCTGAGCTTCAGTAGCGCTCGTTTCTTTGTTTTAGATACCGCTTGCTGGCTAACACCTAACAGACTCGCAGCTTCCACTTCTTTGAGATTCCTCAAGTATAGAAGTGTAAGCATCTCCTGTTCCTTTTCTGTAAGTGTTTGAACAGCATCCAAAATTCTTTTGTCTGCTAATACATCTTTCCACTCAAAATTGTCCTCCCGCTCACTTTTATCAGGGTCACTAACAAGACTGTCTATCACCCTTTCAATTTCGTCAGTAGGCTGGCATACGTTGCTAGTCTTTTGGTTGCGTACAGCCAACTCGATAGCTGTAAAACGGATGAGCGAGGAGATAAACTTAGTAAATCGGATTTCACCGTAGAATTCCTGAAATCTACTATCCAATTCATCGTTCCTCTGCGTATCGTCCGGCGAATTAAACACTCGTTCATATAGCTGTTGATTGTCTTCTTGCGCTAGAAATGCATCCAGCAGCCTCCGATTAGCTACGTCTGTAAATTTGATATCTAAATCTCTCCTCACCATTAGTATTTTCAGGCAAAAAAATAGACGTGCCGTATTCACACAGCACGTCCCGAACCACTCTATCCATTTTACCAAACAGCCCTCTTTTTCCGCTTAATATCCCTGTAGTGTAAACTTTTGTAAACGTGTGTAATTTCGAATACTCATGCTTTACAATTAAATCCAATTGGAAGCTGTTTACAAATCTTTTACTAATAGAGTTTCCAAGGGACCGTGTAGAGTTAAGTTATAAAAGTCTTTGCAGCATAAGATACCTGCCAGTTCACATACGCTAAGAATACAAAATGGGTTAGGGACAAAAATCCCTAACCCATTTTGTCTACAGCCACTTTATCCATCGCAGGGGCATTTTTCTATCGAGCAGGACAACTTAGCCTTGCGTGGGGAAATTCGGTTTATGCGCCTTTTTGCGTCCATAGCGCACATAGTAGAAGGTATAGAACAGCACCAACGCACCAATTCCATAGAAGAGTCCAATTCGCTGTGTCGGGTCAAACGCCGGGAAGATAAGAATGAACGTACAAAGAGCCAGACACAGGAGCGGCATCACCGGGTAAAACGGTGCTACGAACTGCAAATCTTCTATTTTTCCACCCTCTCGCAAGTATTGACGACGGAAATTAAATTGAGAGAGAGCAATCCCCATCCACGTGAAGGTGACCGCAATACCGGATACAGACATGAGCAGCACGTATACCGTATCCGCTGCAACCACGCTGGTTAATAGGGACAGAAGTGAAAACGCCAGCGTCGCCAAGAGTGCGTTCAAAGGCACTTTACGCTTGGTCAGCTTTCCAAAAGCAGGATGGGCCATATTGCTATGGGAAAGGGACCACAACAAACGCGTGGCTGCGTACAAGCATGAGTTGCCGACAGACAACAGAGCCGTCAAGATGACGAAGTTCATGATATCCGCTGCAAAAGGAATCCCCACTGCATCAAATACCGTCACAAACGGACTTTCCAAGAGCCCCAGCTCGCTTGAGGGAAAGAGGGCGGACAAGATCGTGACCGACGCCACATAGAACACGAGAATGCGAAACACAATGTTGCGGATCGCCCGCGGAATGGTCTTTTGCGGGTCTTCTGCTTCCCCGGCTGCAATTCCGATCAATTCAGAGCCTTGATAAGAGAATACGACGTTCATCATCGTCACAAAGACGATCGCAATGCCAAACGGGAATAGTCCCCCATCTGCCGAGAAGTTGGAGAGAAACGGAGCGGGTCTTCCTTCCATACTGACAATACCGAATATAGCACCTAGTCCGACAATGATAAACATAAGGACAGCCAATACTTTAATTCCGGCAAACCAGTACTCCGTTTCTGCAAACCCTTTTGTCGTCAGCGCATTGAAGGCAAAGAGCAAAACGATAAAGAGCGCGCACCAAATCCAGATCGGTGTATCCGGGAACCACCGTTGCATGACCATGCCCGCGGCAGTGAACTCTACCCCGGCCGTTGTAGCTGACCCTAGCCAATACATCCATCCCAGTGTAAACCCGCTCGCCGGACCAATATACTTGCTGGCGTAGGCTTGGAAAGAGCCTGTTACTGGCATTTTTACAGAAAGCTCACCCAGGCACGTCATGACCAGATACAGCAAAATCCCGCCGACGATATAGGCAACAAGCGCTCCGCCAGGTCCAGCCTGATTAATCGTGAAGCCAGCGTTGAGGAAGAGCCCTGTCCCGATGACACCGCCTAACGACAGCATAAACAAGTGGCGACTTTTCATCGAGCGTTGCAGCTGTGTGTCTCTTTCATTCCCAGTGTTCATATGATTCCTCTCTTTCACCTGCTTTTTAAGAGGTCTATCAGGAGTCTATAAACGAAGAGAGAACTGCCTGCGCTAGAAACGCAGGGACAGGCAGCTCAATCCTCCGTCTTGTTTCTGGAATTCAGACATATCCAGCTCAATCACATGGTAGCCAGCGTCAGTGATTTGCTTTTTCGTGCTCTCAAAGCCTTTTGGAATAATGACATAGTCGTTGATATGGATGCAGTTCGCAGAGTACTCGACTTCTTTTTCCACGACCAGATGCTTGTACATGCTAAATACTTCAGAATCAATGAACTCCCCAGCCAGAACCAGCAAATCATTGCCAAGGTAAGCGATTCCTGTTTTCAGGTGAAAAAACTCTTTCAACGGTACAATGGTGACCTCATATCCGTATTTGGAGAGAATCTCGCGGAACTGGATGGCTCCTTCTTCATTGGTGCGTGTAGACAGACCGACGTAGAAATGGTTGTCTACCTGCATGACGTCTCCACCATCGAGGAAGCCTGGGGCTTGAATATACTCAATCGTGTCATAAAAACGAGGAAGCACTAATTTCATATCCTCAATTTCACCATTGCGGCTCTCTGCACCAGGATTGGTGATGATGGCGCACTTTTCCGTGAGAACAGCTGAATCTTCCACAAACGTAGAATCTGGGAAACGCTCGTCCGCTTCCAGAACGGTTACATCCAGACCTGTCTGTTTCAGCGCTTCTACATAAGCGGCATGCTGTTTAAGAGCAAGTTCAAAATCAGGTGTACCCAAATCAGAAGTCGTCAAACCATTTACATAACTCTTTCCCGGTTTTCTTACAATCGCACGTGAAAATTTCATGATGATAGATCTCCCTTCTGTTTTTGAATCTTGCTTTTGTCTAACAGTATTCATTCTCCTCTGAGCAATCACCCAGAAATATTCCGCATTGTGGAATCACTTCTGCAATACAAAATTACACTCTTAATGTAAAATAGTTTCAAATTTTTTGTCAACGGATTTTTATCTAGTTTAAATGATATTGATTCGGTTGAAAAATTCTGATAGATTGAGGTCATATTAAGCTGGCGTGACTTTCAACGAGTGGTCACTATGCAACAAAGCCAGGAGGTAACCCACGTTGGTACAATCGATTGACCGGGCGATGAGCATCATCTCCGTCCTGGTATCAGATCCAAACAAGCAGCATTGGTCCATCTCGGAAATTGCTGAACAAACGGACCTGCCGCTTAGCACGGTACACCGTTTAATCAGCAGCCTCATCAAGCATGGCCTCATCCTCCAGCTTCCTGAGAGCAAGCAGTACAAGGTCGGCTATACGTGGATGGAAATCGGGCTGCGCATTCTCGACAAAATGGATATGCGTGCTGTCGCACGAACTGTCATGGAGCGATTGGCAGCAGATGTACGAGAAACTGTCTATCTGAACATTCCACAGAACTCTCATGCCATCGTAGTCGAACGAGTGGAAGGTCCCATGTCTGTCAGAAGCATGGATAATCTGGGCGAGCGTATTCCGCTACACATCGGTGCGGCAAACAAAACGATTCTCGCCAGCATGAATCCGAACGAAGCAGAGCAAATCGTGACCGGTTTAATCCCGGATGGAGAAAAACGTCACGAGCTGTTAGAACGATTGCCTGAAATCAGAAAAAACGGCTATGCAGTCAGCTACGGTGAGAAAACCGAGGGCACCGCATCCATTGCCGCTCCTATCTTCGGTGTCAACCAAAAGGTCGTAGGCGCTTTGAGTATTGGTGTGCCGAGCTACCGGATCAACGAGCAGCTCTTGTCCTCACTCATTGAACAAGCCCAACAAAGTGCCAAAGAAATTTCCCACAAAATCGGTGCCTTACCTTAATTTTTTTGCCCACTAACCGGAAACAGTTTTCACTATACGGAAAACGGAGGCGTTTTTTATGCAAAAATGGCAAACAAAAGAGCAGCTCGTTGATCTCTTGTGCAATTTGGTAAGCATCCCAAGCATTACAGGATCATCTGCCGAGAAGGACTTGCCTGGCTACGTCGTCGATCAGCTGCGTACCCTGCCTTATTATCAAGCCAATCCCGATCATGTACGTGCGAATCCGACTGAAGACGGGCGCCATTTTGTCACTGCTTTGGTCAAAAAAGAAGGCGTACGGGACACCGTCATTCTCGTCAGCCATTTTGATGTCGTCGACGTCGAGGATTACGGTGCCTGGATGAAGCATGCTTTTGATCCGAAGACCCTCACTCCTCTCTTCCAGCAAAACCAAGCGGATATGCCAGCAGACGTTCAACAGGATATTCGCACCGGCAACTGGCTGTTTGGCCGTGGCACTATGGATATGAAGTGCGGACTGACACTGCACATGTCGATGATTGAGCAAGCGATTGCTGGTGAGTTCGACGGCAACATTTTGCTACTGACCGTCCCTGACGAAGAGGTGAATTCTGTCGGGATGCGGGCAGCAGTCCCAGCACTTTTGAAAATCGCCGAAGAGTTCGACCTGAGCTACACCACCGTGCTCAACTCCGAGCCGATGTTTACCCGCTATCCAGGGGATACGAATACGTACTTGTACACAGGCTCCATCGGAAAAGTGCTGCCTGGCTTCCTCTGCTACGGAAAAGAAACACATGTCGGCGAGCCTTTTGCTGGGTTAAACGGTAATTACATGGCCTCTCAACTGACATGTGAGCTCGAGCTTAACACATCCTTTTGCGAGGTCGTTGAGGGGGAAGCATCTCCTCCGCCGACGAACCTGATTCAAAAGGATCTGAAAAAAGAGTACTCTGTGCAAATTCCGCACCGTGCCGTGACGCTGTTCAACCTGTTCCTGCTGGAAAAGCAGATGGAGGATGTCGTAGAACCGCTGCTGGAATCGGCAAGAAATGTCGCAGAGCGCATGAAGCAAAACTACCTCAAGCACGCGAGCCAGTTTGCCAACTTTGCGCCGTTTAGCCCGCGTGATCTGTCCATTTCCGTCATGACTTACGAAGAACTGTATGCCTACGCGAAGAAAACGTACGGGGAAGAAAAGCTACGCCAGCTGGAAGCAGATGTGATCGCCAACCGCGGCGACAAGGACGACCGCGACACCACGATTGAGCTGGTGGATCAATTAGCGATTCTGTGCAAAGAACTGTCGCCGATGATGATTTTGTTCTTCGCTCCACCGTTTTACCCGGCAGTCAGCTCGCGCAATCATCCTCTGATCCAACAAACGATGGAAGAGATGAAAGCATACGCGAGAGATCAGCACCAGGTCAATTTGGTGAAACAAAACTACTTTGGCGGAATCTCTGACTTAAGCTACGTCGGACTCCAATATCCGGCTGCATCCATGAAGCCATTGGTAGCAAACATGCCTTTGTGGGACAACGGCTACTCCATTCCGCTTCAGGAGCTCGAAGCTTTTGATGTACCTGTCATGAACCTCGGTCCAGTCGGACGTGACGCCCATCAATGGACAGAGCGTCTGGACATCGACTATGCATTCGATACGTTAAAAGACATGCTTCCTCGTTGCATCCAGTCTCTCTTGCAAAATGGGAAAGCAGTAAAGGAATAGCAAAAGAGAAGAGGTTCCCGTACCGATAGATGACTGTCGCACGGGTGCCTTTTTCCTTATAATGAAGAAAAACCATTTCAAGGGAGGGTTACCCATGGAATTTCAAGCGAAAGAAAATGGCTTTGTCACTCAACTGTCCTACGGTGAGCTGCACGTATCGGGTGATGAACAGTATGGATTTCGCCCCTATCAGCTCTTGGTCTCTTCCATCGCTGTTTGCAGTGGCGGTGTTCTGCGAAAAGTGTTGGACAAGATGAGAATGCCGTGCACGGATATGAAAGTAACAGCAGATGTTCAGCGGAATGAGGCAGAGGCAAATCGCGTTGAAAAAATTCACCTCCACTTCATCATCTCGGGTGAAAATATGAAAGAAGAAAAAGTACAAAAAGCCATTGAAGCCGCGAGCAAAAACTGCCCGATGGTCCAATCTGTCAAGGGAAGCATCGTCGTAACCGAGTCCTTCGAATTGGTATCATGATAGGAAAAACCGTGCTACCGCCCACTCCTTTGTTTCTACTTCAAGACATACAGCAGGTCACCTTGTCACCGACAGAAGCATGGACGTTTTCCGGCGAATCAACCCATGCTGTGCTCATCGTGACAAAAGGATCGGGTCGGATGCTGAACGAGTCGGATCAAGCCGATCTACTTGATGGAAGTGCGCTGGTTCTTTCGCAAGAATCTGCGAGACAAATAAGCGCTGATACGGATGATCCACTCCGTTTCCTCGTATTTTATTTTGACACCCTGCAACAGCAAGATCAGGTCAGCAACGACTACAGCCCGAGTCTTTCCTGGCATCTCGGCCACAGCTCGTGTGCATTTCACCAGGTAGATAACAGTACGGAGCTTGCCCTCACGCTGTATGCCCATCGACAAGCCAATGATCCGTTGGAAGCTTTTCAAAATCAAATTCGCTTTCAACAATTGCTGCACCTGATTTGGAGCCATGCAGAACGGCAGGCTACCGTAGAAACTTCAAGCGTTGTCGATCAGACGATTTCTTACATGCATACGAATTATGCGGAGCCAATCACCTTAGATGATTTAGCAAATCGAGCTGGCCTTACCCCTCGGTATTACACCGAGGTTTTCAAGAAAAAGGTCGGAAAAAGCCCGATCGAATATTTGACGAGCTGTCGGATGGAGCATGCAAAGACACTTCTGCGAGAATCGAATAAGCGATTGCGCGAGGTAGCACGTCTGGTCGGGTATGCCGATGAGTTTTACTTCAGCAGACGCTTTAAGCAGCAGGTCGGCGTGTCCCCGACTGTCTTTGTCCGCATGAATCAGAAGCAAATGGCACCCGTCACCTTCCACTATGCCGAGTATTTATTGGCACTCGGAATCAGACCGATTGGCGCTCCGGAAGAGCAAGTCACTTATTTACGCGAGCAATTACGGATGAAAGAGGCAGATGAGATTGTCAGCCTGCCCGAAAACACACCAGACTTGATCAAATCATTGCAGCCGACGTTTATTTTGACCGAATCGACGGGAGATAGCGCTGCTTTCTCCAAGGTTGCACCTACTCTTGCCCTTCCATGGCTGGATCATGATGTATTTGGTCATTTGAACATACTAGCCGACGTGCTTGGCTTGAAAGACCAGGCACACCTGTGGCTCAAGCAGCATGAACAGAAGGTTCTGAAGGCGAAGCGATGCATCGATGCTCATATTCAGAAGAAAGAAACATTCTTGATCCTCAATGTGCGTCCACAGAGCCTATTGGCATACGGTGCCAGAAATATCGGGCATGTGCTGTACAAATCCTTGAAGCTGACGCCACCCAAAAAGATTCAAGAAGAGTTAACACGCAACCCCAATTTCTGGGCAACTCCCATCAATGAGGATCAATTAAGCCAGTACGCAGCAGATTGGCTGTTCGTTCATATTTTTGATGATGATCTCTCACGGGCACACTTCCTAGAGTTGATGAAACAGGATGTCTGGCAACGAATTCCTGCTGTACAAAAAGGGCAAGTAGTCATTCTCAACCCGATTTGGTTCTCGTATGACCCCCTCTCCCTCGACATCCAGCTGGAAGAGGCCGTCCAAATTCTGACCCATGCAAACACCGCCACATTGTCCAAAGAAAAACGGAACATTCTCCATGGATGAAAAGAGTACGTTCAAGGTAAGATGGACTCTATTAATGAGAATCATTTTCATTCACGGAGGATATACGATGAAACGATTACGCATACGAGCTTGGTTGCCCGGATTGATGATTCTTTCCTTGTTCTTGCTCACGGCATGCGGCCAGACAGCCAGCCCCAATCCAACGGCACCTGCCCAAGAAAATAAAAGCAGCGAGACTCGTGTCCTGAAGCACGCAAAGGGCGAAGCCACCATTCCTGTGAAAGCTCAGCGCGTCGTAGCCTTGCAATATTTGGGCCCCATGCTTGCTCTTGGGGTGAAGCCAATCGGTGCAGTTAAGGGACATATGGAAGGTCCAGACATGGAGCCACTGGTTAGTGGAATCGAGGTCGTGGGAGATTATGATGCCTATAATCTGGAGAAAATCCTCGAGTTGCAGCCTGACTTGATCCTCACCGGAACCGAAGTCGAGCAACAGGTATATGAAAACCTCACAAAAATTGCGCCTGTCGTGGCGATCGCCTTCGATCAATATGATGTCTACGGGCATGTACAAAAGGTAGCGGAAGCGCTAGGTCGCGAGGAAGAAGGAAAGGCTTGGGAGCAGAAGTACAAAGCAAAGGTGGAAGAAGCGCGTAAGCTGGTCCATGCCAAGGTCGGGAAGGACGAGACCGTTGCAGCATTAAACGTCCGTGCGAAAACAATCAAAATGTACGGTGCTCGCAACATGGGCCATGTTTTGTACAACGATCTTCAGTTGACTCCACCGCCACTCATTAAGAGCGAGATCGATAAAGACCCACTGTTCTGGTCAAAAGACGTGTCTATGGAGCTTTTACCGGAATATGCAGCCGACCATATTTTCCTGATGCTGTTCCCAGGAGAGGATGCCGCTCAGTATTTGAAAGAAATCGAGCAAAGCAGTCTGTGGAAGAGCTTGCCCGCTGTCAAAAAGAATCAGGTTTATGTAGTCAATGTGGATAGATGGCTTGGCTACGACCCCATTCTGATTGAAAAGCAGCTGGATGAGGCTGTGCAGGATTTGACTGGAGCCAAGAAATAATAAGATAGGGCATTCTGGTTTGAGTCAACATAGGGGAGGAGAAGAAAAAGCACAGTTCTCTTCGACTCTGACACGCCCGCAAGGGAGGGTTGACTGTCCGTCTCCACTTCAAAAAGGGGACCTTCGAGCCAAAGCCACCCTACGGGCGGAAGGTTCTCAAAGAAGAAGTGTTCGACAAGCGGGTCCCCTTTTTGAAGTTCCGACTGGGTAGGCGTTGTCAAGGTCTGCGAGTCCTGCGCTTTTTCTTCTCACCAGCTTTATTGGTTCATCGATACCTTTTAAAACTTAGGATGATCATAACTGCCGCATCCGATGGGAGTTACGTTAGAAACCGCATAACGTGACGAAGAAAGGACCTGCCAGCCCGTGTTTGTTCACATAGGCTAACAGGTCCTCTCTTACTTTCCAGTCCAGCTATTATAAAAGCGGAGACAACAGGCGTGCCAACGATTCCAGCAAGCGCAAACGCAGTGGTCGGTTCACATACTCTCCCAATGTCATTTCCCGGCAATCAGCCAGATCGGAGACGAACAGTTCCTCCAGCTCCTTTGCCATCTGCGAATCGTACATAAACGCATTCGTCTCGAAATTCAGCTTGAAGCTGCGAATATCGACATTGGCCGTTCCCACAGACGACAACTGGGTATCGACCACGATGGCTTTAGCGTGCATGAAGCCTTTTTCGTAGAGGAAGCAGCGCACACCGCTCTTTAACAAATCGCCGAGATAAGAGTGAGTTGCCCAGAATACCAACAAATGATCTGGCCTTCCCGGGACCATCACCCGCACATCTACCCCAGACATTGCCGCCATTTTCAGAGCGGTCAGCATACTTTCATCGGGAACGAAATAAGGAGTCTGCAAGTAAATCTTCTTCCGTGCCTTGTAAATCATCTTCAAAAAGGCATGCTTGATTTGCTCTTTTTCCGAGTTTGGCCCGCTCGATACGATCTGAACGCCAATCGTGCCCTCGGCCTCATGAAGCTCCGGAAAATACGCGAGTGACTCATGCATTCTTTTCGGTGCAGACAAATTCCAGTCCAGGAAAAAGCGTGCTTGCAGCATGTATACCGCTCTTCCATCAATCAGCAAATGGGTGTCACGCCAATACCCCAGCTTCTTATCCTTGCCCAAGTATTCGTCACCGATGTTGAAGCCTCCAATGTAGCCGATCTTGCCATCAATAATCGTCAGCTTGCGATGATTCCTGAAGTTGACCCGAAAGTTCAGGAATGGAATCTTCGCCGGGAAAAAGGAGGCGACTTCTCCCCCCGCTTCTACCAATGGGCGCAAAAATCGGGATGAGACACCAGAGGAACCTACCGCGTCGTAGAGCAATCGAACCTCGACGCCCTCCTGTGCCTTCTTCGTCAACAGTTGAATGAGCTGTTTCCCTAAATCATCGTCATTCAAAATGTAGTAGAGCAAATGTATATGCTCCCGTGCTTCCTCCATCTGTTTGAACATGAGCTCGAACAGACTATGGCCTTCCTTAAAAACCTGAATGGTATTATCCTGCGTATAATACGCGCCATCACTTACCACGTTCATGAAAATCATGTCGCGGTGTTTCTCCATTTCCGGGTCGTTCACTTGTAGTTCACCATGGGCAAGCAACTGCTTTTGTCTATCAACCGCAGCTCGAAAATGGGAAAACTCCCCTTCCTTGAGCCGATACAGCTTTTTCTTGCTTAGCTTATGTCCAAAAATCAGGTAAACAATAAACCCAATACCCGGCAAAAACAGCAAAACCATCAACCAGGCCCAGGTTGCCGCAATGTTACGCCTCTCCATGAAAATAAGAACGGCACCCAAAATCAGGTTACCTATTGTTACTATCACAATTATCTTTTCGGACAATGCCATCACACCACATCCAGCTCTAGGATTCCTCCCATATTACAACATTTGCTATCGGGATTCATCCTTCCTATCCATCTAGTTTATCCTATGTTGCCAATAGTTTTCCGTTCTTCATGATACATTTGTCGTCCAAATACACATCCGGGTCTTTGACAACCAGATCAATATGTACCCCCGCAACAATCGTCCCGCCAAACGTGTTGTTGCTGCCAAAGGCTACGTGAATCGTTCCGTACACCTTCTCGTCCTCCAGCACAACTCCCGTAATACGCGCCTTATCATTCGTTCCGATTCCGAATTCACCCAGCATCCGCCCGTCTTTGTCTCCAAGCATTTGCAGGAGGCGTTCAGCCGATGTTCCTTCTGCCTCTGTGATCCGACCATTTTGAACCGTCAGTAGCAAGGGTGAATCGATTTTTCCGATACCTGCGATAGAGCCATCGACGAGGATTTGTCCCTCTGCTGCCCCTTCCAATGGGGCGATATACGCTTCCCCGGAAGGTAGGTTGCCCGATTCTCCAGGATTGACGTACATGCCTGTACTCGGCACCCCATTGCGCTCTGCGATGGAAAACGTCAGTGACTTGCCCGCTTTTTCGATTCGCACGGTACTTGCCCGCGTCAGCATCTCGGTCACGCGCTCGGTGAGTGCCTTTACTTGTGTATAGTCAGCGGAAATCGCTCCCGCAAGGAACATGTCTTCCGTAATAGCTGGCATGGTAGCCAGTCTCGTACCATTTGCTGCTGCTTCTTTGCGTGCTTTTGTATGCGTCAAAGAGTGCTGGGTCACACATACGACCACATCCGCGCTCTTCATCGCCGCTGCAACAGCCGCAGGTGGCTCCTGACCGGACTTTTCCCGCTCCTTCATGACCATCAGCATCGCTTCTGCCCCGAGCTGTTTACCAGCCTCCCAGATCGCCTCACCGATGTCCCGCTTCCGCTCGTCGGCCACCACTAAAAAGGTCTCATTCGCTTGTAATGCCAAGCAATTCATCAAAATGGCTTTGCTGGATTCTATCAACGTCATGTCAGAATCATTCCTTTTCATCTATCTTATGGTTAGATTATATCCACTTTTTTCTTGCAAACTCTTCTGTCTTCGCTAGATCGGATCGTTAGTCCTGCCCTTATTATGTTTATCGGAATCTTCTTGCTTTTGCTGTTAAATTTAGTATGATTAGAATACAAATGAAAACGCTTAAGACAATGAGGTCTTCTACCCGCGCTTTATCCATAGGCGTGGGGAAGACCTTTTTCTTTTGAAAAAATGATAACGTTTTCATTTGGGGGATCGAGAAAAAGAAGAAGGGGATGACAACATGTCACACAGAAAAACACAACCCAAAACGTGGTGGCTGACCATGCTGATGATCGTCGCTCTACTCGCGATGCAGATGCCAGCATTGGCCAAGGACACCAACGTGCAGATGCTCGACAAGGGAAAATGGGCACCTGCGACTTATCAAGCCGTCCACGAAATGATTGAGAAAAACGGCATCAAAAGTGCCTCCTACAATGCCAAAAAGAAACCGTATGCCGTTTTTGACTGGGACAATACGAGCATTATGCATGACACAGAGGAAGCTCTACTTGTTTACCAGATCAACCATTTGGCTTACAAGCTCACACCAGAAGAATTCGGGAAGGTTATCCGCACGAATGTACCAGAAGGACCGTTTTCCGATTCGTATAAAAATGTCGACGGCAAGCCTGTCACACTCGATGCCATCGCGACTGATCTCGTAGCAGACTACAAGTACTTATATCAAAATTATCAAGGTCTTAAAGGAACAAAGTCGCTGGAGGAAGTGACAGCAACAGAGCAATTCGCAGATTTCAAAGCCAAACTGTTTTTCTTGTATGAAGCGATCAATGATACGCACAGCACCTCAATTGGCTATCCGTGGATCCTCTACCTCTTCACGAACATGACAGTGGAAGAAGTGCAACAATTGGCGGAAGCATCCAATGATCTCGGCCTGGGTATGGCGATTGAAAAAGTAACCTGGACGAGCCCGAAATCGTTGGCAGGCAAAGCAGGCGTGGTGAAAGCCTCCCATACAACAGGACTCCGCCTCACTTCCGAAGTCGCAAACCTGATGAACACCCTGCGTGCCAATGGCATCGACGTATATGTCGTGAGTGCCTCCTTGGAGGATGTCGTTCGTGTCTTTGCCACTCTCCCGAAATATGGCTACAATCTGCCAGCGGAGAACATCATCGGCATGCGTCTGAAAACAGACAACGGACTGATCACGAATGTGTACCAGCCTAACTACCCGATCACGGTCGGCCACGGCAAGACCGAAGTGATCCAGGATGTATTGGTGAAAAAGTATGGTCATGGGCCTATCTTCATCGCAGGCGATAGCAACGGTGATTTCGAGATGATGACAGAGCTGGACAGCGTGCAGCTCGCGCTCGTCGTGAACCGCGTCAAGGGCGGCAAAATTGGGCAGCAAATTGCCAAAGGTGCCGAACAGATGGGTAAATCCAACCCGACGGTAGTCCTGCAAGGACGTGACGAGAACACAGGCATGTGGATTCCCGGCGAAGCCACGATCCGACTTGGGCAGACAGAGCCGCAGTTGGTCGCGAAATAAACAGGAAAAACCGCCCTTTGTACGGGGCGGTTTTATCTTTATGGACGGGTAACCGGAATTCGCCACTCGAATGGATATTTTTTCTGTACGGCATCTAGTCGTAGTGTAAGCTTCTCCGGGAGCTTGTCAATTTCGTCTTCTTCCCAGCTTTTGCTGTCCACTATCAAAAATTTGTACGTTACTCGCTCGCGTCCTGACTGGTCAGTAGGTCCTGTGGATTGAGTACTTCTTCTAGCACGGTAAGTGGTTCCTTGCCCATCTTGGGCTACCCACCAAGGCAAATAAATTTCTGAAATATCTTTGGATAGTACCTCAACCTCCATTTCTATTTGCTGTTTTTCCGAAAACTCATCTTTTGCCAGCTTGATGCCTTTCACTGTGAAGATATCTTCTCCCACTTGTTTGATTACGGGCTTCTTGTTCAACTCATCTGGACGGAAGGTGACACTCATATCATACGGTATTGCCTTGTGGAAGCTGTTTAAGACAAGCGTCGCTGCTTTGCCTTTTGGCAAAGGATCGTCGTCCATGATCCAGCGGAAATGCCCATAGCGATCAATGGCATGTGATCGTTCTATGAGCCATTCCTTCCCCTTGCTGCCATCTGCTCCCTCGTAATAATATCCCAGCTTGTACTGCTGATACGGAAGAAATGGAGCATAATCGGGGTCCGTCGTCTTTCCGGTTAGCTTTTTCGCTTCTTGTTCCAGCTGTTTTTTGGCCGCCTCTGTCCACTGTGTTTCCAGCTCAATTCGGGTTGTCGTTGGCGTGTTGACGATCTGGTGCAAGGTCATCTTCAATCCATGCTTCGTCACTTGCGTTTGATTGACAGGCAGCACAGTCGTTGCGGCCGTTGTTTTTGCCATCGTGACCGGAACTTGCAGCTTCCAGTTTCCTTTTCTATCACCGATTTTATCAAAATGAATCGACAACGTTTTCGGAAGGGGCTCCTGTCCTTTTTTACCAAGGATAAACCGGATGAATCCGACATTGTCTTCAAAGCTTGTTCCCCCATCGTCAGAGATGACCGTCCCTTTGGCATCCAGCAATTCAACGGCATTGGATTGAGAGTTACTTGCTGTCTTCCATTCAGGACCGAGCTGCTTGCCATCCGACTGTTTAATCATTAAAGCTACTATTACCTGCACCGGATCAGCAATGATTTCCTTTACCTCCAAGGTGATCCCTTGATCGGTAACAGAAACATTCGATGTTTCAGAGAAGCCTTGTCTCGCCGCCTGTTGCAGTCCTTCGTCATTGAACACACCTTGAGCAAAGATCGATTTGACATAGGCCGCAAACGTTGGGGACACTTGCATGGTTCCGAGCAGCCCGAGTACGACAGCGGAAGCGATGCCGATGGAAGCCCATTTTTTGCTTCGGTAAAACGGACGCCTTCTCACCTGCAACGCGTTATTCTGGCTTGGCATTTGAAAACTCGGCGTATCAACAGCTCCCGCTACTTTCCTAAGCGTCTCTTGGATTTGCCGCTCCTCGTTAGTCATGCGTCATTGCCCCTTCCCGCAAAAAATCAGATCGTTTGCAATCCTTGTCCAATTGTTGTGCGATCAGCTTCCTCGCCTTGTGCATGCGCGATTTGACCGTTCCCTCGAAGGAGCCCGTAATTTTGGCGATCTCCGACACACTGAAGCCCTCATAATAGTAAAGAATAATGACCGCGCGATGCTCCGCCTTCATGCTGCGAATCGCCTGCCATATTTGCCGCTGCTCCTCACGCTGGATCACGTTGTCCAACGGCGTCATCGCTTCTTCCGGGATCATCTCTTCGTATTCCACCACAGGCTTCTGCTTACGTACCAGATTCAGAGCCCGAAACGTAATGATCCGGTATAGCCAATTGCGAAAGGCCACTCCCCGTTTTTTATCGAGTCGGTCTATGTGCTGATACGCTTCGATGAGCCCTTCCTGAACGGCGTCCTGCGCCAGATGCTTGTCATGAATGATCAAGTACGCTGTCCGGTATGCCATCTCCAGATAGGGCTTGACCAATTGTTCAAAGGCCTCAGGCTCGTTCTCTTGGCATTTGGCAATCAACTCCCACTCATTCACAGCGTTCCCTCCCCTCGTTTTTCTCTACTGTATATTCACGAGAACGCGGAGTTTGGTTCACGTTACATAGGCGAAAAAATATGAAACACGGAAAAAAACGTCCCCTGAACAGAAAGTATGCTCCGCTATGCCATTACAACAAAAATAGGGAGCACCTAGGCTCCCAGTTTCCTTTGTAATTATCCGTGATCTCCTTTTTCTATCTCCTTCGTAATGATCTTACGGTTGAGAGAACCTTTGGGGAGTTAATTGGGAGAGGATGCAATGAGTTGTTCAACTTCGTTTCTAAGTTCAGAAATATTCTGCCCTGAATAACTTTCCTGGAGGAAATAAAGATTACCATGCTGATCTATTGTCTCTAGAGAAACTTGTGAAACCAGCGTGTTCTCGTTATTAATTTTTATCTTTCCTTGAACGGACCCTACTATGTTATAGACGTCATTTTTATCTTCTGTTAAGAAAACAAAATATGTATTTCCTTCTTTCATAGGAATACTTCCTCCAATCCCTACCATTATTATTCTAGGATCACCAAGATTATCATTCAATTCAAATCCTCGCTTTCCTGAGAAATATTTGGTCACCTCTCTTTCATCGAATTCCCCTCCAGTTTCCAGTACAGATACTGTATCATCTATCTCTACATCACCTTTATAGACTTTCGTTAATCTTAATTCAGAGACTGTATACACATCTAATCTTTCATAATTAGGGTTATTTTTTTGAGAAATAACTTCAGCTTCGGCAATGATATCTGCATTTTCAGCGAGACCCTCCACGTCAGTGAATGTCTCAGTAAACATTGCTTCACCAGAAACTATTCTATATTCTGTATCACTGGAATAAAGAAAACTCTGTTTTTTCAAGTCACCTATATAGTAAACAGCCAGTCCTGCAATTGTTATAAAACCAATAGTAGCCAATGCTATTTTTTTTTGGGATTTTAAATTCTTAATGCTAATCATTCGTATTCTCCTTTCTACAAAATGATAGATAGAATAGTTTGAACCCATCTAAGTTACTAAAGCGATTGATCAGTAGTAGAGGTTCGTTAGTCAGTCTACCGAAAGAATAGCGTATTTCCTTTTGAGAAGGTAGCAAATTCCTTCGCTTGATGGGCATGAGGTTTGCTCACGAAAAAAAATAAGATATGAACCGAACCTTTTTCCGCTAAAGAGGCAATATAGTGTGTAAGCTGCTTATTCAGAAAACAAATAGAACAATCCAATTCACATTATTTACAACAAAAAAGGAGCGAATTAATTATGAAAAAACGTTTAATTGGTGGAGTGGTTGCTACTGCGATTTTGATTCCAGTTGCAGCATTTGCGGCTTCTGGCGTGATTGACATGCCTACAAGAACACCGATGACTACTGAACAAGTCAAGGTGGATGAGGTTGGCAAATCAACGCTTGAGAAGCTGTATCTCGCATATCCTGAAACAAAATCGTTTGAGATTATCGATGCAAGCAACGTTAAAGGTGATGTATCCAAAGGGAAAAATGTAACTAACATGAAACAAACAAGCATCGTACTACAAGAAAAAGGAGGAACCGGCAAAAAGATTACCCTCCATACAAACGGTAGTACGAATGAGATTGAACACGTGATTCAAGAGAATTGGGAGCCTAAGGAGAAGTCACTCATTACTTTAAGCGATCAGGAAATCAAGGCGAAGGTATCTGATCTTATTAATAAAATGTATGGCAACGTCGAACAATACAAGGTTGCTATCGAGCAAATGGAGAATCCAAACCAAAAAACATGGATGTTGAATTACACCAATGAGATGTTCGATAAACCGGTCTTCCAGGTTTTTGTTCAGGACAATACCATTAGTCTTACTAAGATTGTAGGTATTCCTACAGCTGATACACCTTCAAACATGAAAGTAGAAGGCCTATTCTCTTTAAATGGTAAGCCTGATTATACTGCTGATAACTTTTTAAACGATGAAAAACTGTTTGCTTTACTAAAAATGAGCCCGACAGAATTAAAACAAGAATTAGCAAAAGGTAAAACTGTTGTGGAGATTGCAGCATCTAAAAATGTCTCGAAACAACAAGTGATTGATGTGATTGCAGAAACACAGGCTAAAGGACAACTTCAAGGTGATGGAGTAGCGATCACCGAGAAAGCACTGAAAGAAATGATGAAAGCAATTGAACCAAAAGTATTGCCAGTCATTGAACATAAAACGGAAACGGAATGGTAGAAAAACAGAGTTAACTGGGTTACACAAGTAAAAGAAGAGGCGGGGGAACCATCTCTTCTTTTATGGACTAATTTTTCAGACAGGTGGTTCTTCTCTTGATGGGTATAGGGTCTGCTCATGATATAAAAAAATAAGATATGAACCGAACCTTTTTCCGCTAAAGAGGCAATATAGTGTGTAAGCTGCTTATTCAGAAAACAAATAGAACAATCCAATTCACATTATTTACAACAAAAAAGGAGCGAATTAATTATGAAAAAACGTTTAATTGGTGGAGTGGTTGCTACTGCGATTTTGATTCCAGTTGCAGCATTTGCGGCTTCTGGCGTGATTGACATGCCTACAAGAACACCGATGACTACTGAACAAGTCAAGGTGGATGAGGTTGGCAAATCAACGCTTGAGAAGCTGTATCTCGCATATCCTGAAACAAAATCGTTTGAGATTATCGATGCAAGCAACGTTAAAGGTGATGTATCCAAAGGGAAAAATGTAACTAACATGAAACAAACAAGCATCGTACTACAAGAAAAAGGAGGAACCGGCAAAAAGATTACCCTCCATACAAACGGTAGTACGAATGAGATTGAACACGTGATTCAAGAGAATTGGGAGCCTAAGGAGAAGTCACTCATTACTTTAAGCGATCAGGAAATCAAGGCGAAGGTATCTGATCTTATTAATAAAATGTATGGCAACGTCGAACAATACAAGGTTGCTATCGAGCAAATGGAGAATCCAAACCAAAAAACATGGATGTTGAATTACACCAATGAGATGTTCGATAAACCGGTCTTCCAGGTTTTTGTTCAGGACAATACCATTAGTCTTACTAAGATTGTAGGTATTCCTACAGCTGATACACCTTCTGATACACCTTCAAACATGAAAGTAGAAGGCCTATTCTCTAGAAATGGTAAACCTGATTATTTTGCTGATAACTTTTTAAACGATGAAAAACTGTTTGCTTTACTAAAAATCAGCCCGACAGAATTAAAACAAGAATTAGCAAAAGGTAAAACTGTTGTGGAGATTGCAGCATCTAAAAATGTCACGAAACAACAAGTGCTTGATGTGATTGCAGAAACACAGGCTAGAGGACAACTTCAAGGTGATGGAGTACCGATCACCGAGAAAGCACTGAAAGAAATGATGAAAGCAGCTGAACCAAAAATATTGCCAATGATTGAACACAGAACAGAAACGGAATGGTAGAAAGAAAAACAGAGTCAACTGGGTTACACAAGTAGAAGAGAAGAGGCGGGAGAACCGTCTCTTTTTTTATGCACTAATTTTTCAAAATTCAGGCCACAATAAGCCAGGTAGTCTACCTTATTGGACTCGAAGGGTAACATACTTTACTGGACCTTCTTTTGAATCAAACGTAAATCTTAGTAGGTTTCCATTGTTTTCATATTCCAATATAAACGTATGATCACCTGAGTCATCCATAAACTCTCTAGAGGGTTCTCCTAAGTTTTTTTGATTTCCTCAGGTTTTCCAGTCATTCCAACAGTCTTTGGTTCGGCATTCATTAGGACGACTTTACTCGTATCCTTTACTTCATCAATTGAATTAGCATAGTCTTCGAATTGTAAATGAAAACCCTCATAGTATATTGTGAATCCATACTCAGAATTTCCGCTCTTGACGGGAGTTCCGATTTTATCCAGAACCTCTTTCTTTGTTGCTCCAATGCCAATTAAGACACCTTCTAATTGCCCATTTTTTACTTTCTCCAAAGTGTCCGATTGAGCAGAATTAACAGGAATATCTTCAGTTTTTTCAGACATATTGGAGCAGCCAAGTAATGTCATTGAGCTAAGAACTACAACAAGCAAAGCATTACGACATATTTTAGGCAGATCAACCATGCTCCTCATAAAACTTAAATTTGTCAGTGATAGGATCAACGACTGATTACGATTAGAAATGCAATAGGAACTACTATTAATATTAAGATGGTCGAAAATAAATCATGTTTTATGGGCCTTTTCTGTTTAGCACTTTCATACGTCTTCATTCCATAAAACAACGCTGGACTAATGCCAAGTAGGATGGCGAAATTTGTATGCACAGACATAATTAAAACTACTGAAACTAGAACACCAGTAAAAAGAACTAAATATTTATACACCATATCACCCCATTTTAATCGTTTGATAGAAACGTGCATAAAATTAAGGTGCGAAAACAATTTATTCAACGATACTTTAAAGTACGGATATGCAACAATGGCTAGGAAGCTATCAAAAGGGTCCTAGCCATTGTTGCTTTTATTATTGAGCCACATACTTTAAGTAAATAGTTTCGGTGTGATCTATACCTTCCTCATCAGTCCAATCAATTTTGAAAACAGGATAGTCACCAAAAAACGATTTTACTTCTTCGTCCGTTACTCCATTCTTAAAATCATTTTTAGTGCTATCCGTGTTAGGTACATCTTGAAAGATGATGATATAACCCTCTTTAAAATTGGGGGTTTGAACACTACCTGTTTGTTGACTTGTTTGGGTTAATTCAGAAATAAATTTAAGCTTCTTAACATCACCATTTCCTAAATACTTAATTTTACCTACAAAGCGTGCACCATTTTCTTTATCGTAAAAAATTTCAGTAACTCCATTCCAATTGTCAGTAGCTCCTTCGTACTTGTAGGACCATTCCTTTTCAGAACAAGCGCCGAGTAAAAGAAATGGGAGAATCAGAAATACTAGTATCGTTTTTTTCAAATGTAAACCTCCTATCTCAAAGTATGATTTGAACATGGCAGTATCAAAATTTTTAGCAAGACCGAGAGTTAACGTTCCCTCAATGTTCCTCTTCTTCTCTGGGAATTGGAAAGACAGTTGTTGCCTCAAAATATAAATCCCTCATCTCATCTTCCTGTATTTCAGAGTGCAATTCCTTTCAATAAAAGTATGGACTGCCACCTAGATGACAGTCCGTTTTTTAAATTTTTCCGGTAACTTCTCCACCAGTCAGTTATTTCCTCATGTATCAGGATGTAATCGTTTTTGTAACCGTCTTTGAGAAGCGGAATCATGGGATGGATCACTACTTCGCTCCAACTGAAATATAGAGCGACGGTTTACAAGGTTAAGAAGTTCTAGAAACCAAAATAGCTGGTTAGACTGTAGTGTTAACCCTCTAACTAGAGGCAAATTCATTGCTAAACCACCCGCTGACCTGATGCCCAAGATGAAGGAGTTAGTCAGGCAGAAAAATACTATCTAGCCCTAAGGATAGAAGATACTTTCGAGTGTGGGGAATCTATTCACATTTTCGTTTGATCAAAGTATGGTGCATAAGGAGCTAAAATAAAAAGTACAAAATTGTAGTAACTACATACAATTGCCATACTTTTATTTTGAACTTGATACAAAACTTCTCCAATACGCCAGATAACCATTCACAACATTTTAGTAACAGCAAGAAAACTCCCATACCGACAACTAAGGCGAAATCTAGTGGGGTAAGTATATTCTCGATAAAGTTATACACTTTCGTGATTACAAGGAAAAGCACAAAGACGAGAAATGAATAGTATGTCACAACAGATACCTCCACTATGTAATCTCAACGAAAACAGGGAGCGCTTAAGCTCCCCTTTGAAGTTATCAGCTATCTTCTTTTTCTGTCCACTTCGTAATATTGGACATCTAAAGTTCTCCTATAAGTATCATCTTTATAGTGGACGATGGTGTCGTAATAGATATCCCATTTGCCGTCTGGAACTCGCCATTGCCACGCTCCAACGTAAGTATCTTTTATTGTTGAATCTGCCCAACCACTCAATCTAGAAAATACCCATGAAAATGGCGCCGTTTTCGGACTCTTAGACGCCAAAAAAGCAATAATAATATGTGCGGCTTCTCGTGCAGCTTGATTATTATAGCTATGATACATAGGCCCTATAACTATTTCTGACCCAGGACCTCCTGGATCGACTTTATCAGAACCAACTTTCTGTGCGCTATTCTTCGTATTTATATGAAGAGCTTTAAACATTGATGCTAATTGTTCATCACTTAAAGGAGCGTTCCCTCTAAATGTTACTCCTAGATAATTATATACGTATTCATTTTCATATTCACTTGATGTACTTGCTGTAGGAGAATTTAAAGCAAAAGCACTTACTGGTAAAGCTGAAGCAGATAATAGTACCGTCGAAAGGACTGAAACTGTTATTTTCCGAACTAACAATTAGATCACTCACCTTCACTTGGAATATTATACAGAAAATAATAATAAGTGTAAATTTTGCATCTTTTTATCTTGTAAGTTTCTTCTCTTTTCATCTTAAGATCGCATCATTTTTGTTTGAATTACCAGAACGTACTGATCCAACTGCTGGCTTAATTCCACGACTTCCTCATCCAAGAAATCATTCTTCTCTAAATACAATTGCACCAGTTGTCCGCGCAATTGTTCCACAATGTTTTTCAAATGGTCAATATCGTGATAGGTTACTCCTTCTCGATCTAGAGGTAGCGTGATACATTTACTTATAGGAGCTGTAACTGCTCCTCCTGCGGGCGTTCCTTTAACCTGTCGAAGGGGTGGAACGCCCCTTTTAAATGCAATTGCTGCTATAAGACTCACCCTCCTTCCTTTACCATCGGATTATTCGCTTGGTTTTAGTGGCACCAGTGGCTCCTCTTTTTAGAGATATTCTTAGATTTCTATTGCTTCATGGAATATCTTCATCTCGCACCTCCTTCATTTTGAGATTTATTACATAATTAACCATAAGTTGATATGCGAGTTTTCACCAACTGCAAAAAATAGAATAAAAAAAACATCCTGCCAAAGGATGTTTCATCAATCTACAGCATATTCACAATGACCTCACAGGATGCTAGCCACCTAACTCGTTTTGGTTACCTATTCGCTTATTCAAATTCCCTAACCATCCAAACAGGGCTATGTATGTAGGGATCTCGTCTTAAAATGAAGTTGTAGACACAAACAGTCTACAACTTCATTTTTGATAACCGGAATCTAATATTTCTCCTTTTTTCAGAAGAAACTGGCCATATTAAGTTATGGCGTGCAAGACAAAGGGTGCACTTTTTGATTGGGCTATTGGTTCAGAATCTTACAAGTGCCCTTTTATTTTTCCAAATCTGGTTCGTCACTTTCTGCTAATTGAGGTGGCAACGGATCGTTTTTGTGATCCTCAATTTTTTCGAGTAAATTTTCCAAGGATGAAACTTTTTTATCTGCTTTTCCTTGAATAAACACTTTAGATTTCGAATCACTAACCTCATACTTTCCTTGGTAATTACCTAAGGTTATATAATGATCGGTTGAGCCATCTTTATTTTTCAGGGAGTCGTCTACAATTAAGAAAAGAACAACTTCTTCATCTTCTGTAAACGAAGCCTCATAGTCAGCTCTGATTACTGTATTATTTATCTCACCACCATACATCCGAACGACGACTATATCACCTTTTTCCTGGTTTCCTTTGAGAACTTCGTCTATTTCTACAGAAACATCTCTGTAGATCGAATCAGAAACCCCAATTTCTTCCGGTTGTCCACCATCTTCAGTATTCCATTTATCCTTATCAATATCAACGATAGTACCTTTAATAATCAACTGACTTCCGGCGGCTAACTCTTCGATACTATATCTAGGGACAAGTCCATGTCTGTTGATTTCAGTTACGTTTCCACTGACTAAACTTTGTGATTATATATTCAATCCGAACCCTAATGAAAAGCTGAAAGCTAATAGCCCGATAGCAATTGCTTTTTTATTAGTCATTCTTATCCCCCCTACCAGGAAATGGTATGGTAGCCATTTTCGTCGTCTTTACTAAGATTGTATCTAATTTCATTAGTTGATAATGA
The DNA here is from genome assembly GCF_041644655.1 of Brevibacillus sp. BD137. NCBI lineage: Bacteria > Bacillati > Bacillota > Bacilli > Caryophanales > Paenibacillaceae > Brevibacillus > Brevibacillus sp. BD137. The sequence continues at coordinate 318,482 of NZ_JAOTNO010000003.1, forward strand.
TTCGTACATAACAGAGTCACTATATTTTAGCTTAGTTTCGTCATCTAGTCCCACAACATGCCCCATTTCATGTGCCATAGTAGATTTCAAGTCAAAGCTTGATTTTGAAGGAGATGTAGAAGATATATTATGAGAGACATTAATCATAATATCTGCCTCCTTTTTTATTCCTGATTTATTACCCCAAGAAGGCGTTACTGTTTTAGATTTGTTAGTTTTCCCTATGCTAAGAAACTAAGCACTTTTAACTTGCGCGAAACCTAAATGTGCAGATGATGCAATTTTTGTACTTTGAGATAGTGTGGTAGATTTCAACACTTCTACAAATGCGATATAATTCCAATATAAGGAATTCGTACTAAAAGGAGGGTTTTACATTTGAGAATGATACTTTCAGCTATTTTGCTATTGTTCAGCTTGACCGCATGTTCATCTGGAATTTCAGAAGATGAGTTAAAAGAACAAACTAAGAAGCATTTGGTTGAATATACTAAAATTCTTTACGAAGTCAAAAAAGAAGAATATGTAAAAACCCCTGGAGATTTTACTGCATATATACCAGTGATCCAAGAAAAAGCAAAGCCCTATTTAACTAAAAAGGAAGAGCCTGAAAGTCTGATCAAATTAAATATTGGTTTTACAGCTGCTTATTTAGCTTATAACAATATATTTTTGAAGGTAGAAGATGTAAAAATTACAGACTTCAAGAGAGATGAAACCACCGGATCACTAAATATTAGTTATACAATATTTTTACAAGACTCTTCAAAAAGCGATGTTAAGCAACAATCAGGTAGGGTAACTTTAATAGCTGAAAATGAAACTTTTAAAATTGATTATTATTGGGACGATATTAGAACAAAACAGTTTGAAAATTAATTCAATATTAATTCTTCGGATAATATAAAGAGAAGTACTACATTTCACTGTAGCACTTCTCTATTTTGTTCATAAATTTACATGAAACTATGACCTGGAATCGTGTCGTCGGTAGTTGATTCAATATCACTTGGATCAACAAAGATTGTAATAATACCACTCATTCCCACACCATCCATGTAGTGGTTAGTTAAATAATCCATAACCGGTTCACCGAGTTGCGGAGCTCCACTGCAAGCAAACAAGTTTCCACATTTACATCTGTAATAACTCCAATGTGAATTGATTGTTTTGCCCGTGTTTTTGTTCTTAATGATAGCCCGCGAGACAATCTTCATTTTGTGAATCCCATACAAAGTGCAATCATCTACTCCCATAAATAAAACCTCCTTGTTAATAGTAGAGACAAAGTATTTTTATAGCTCTTCACCGTTAAACGTGCTTGATCTTCCTCTAACGTAGTTTTTCACTATTTTACATGGCTGGTTTACACTCCAGCCGAATTCGAATCTTGAATCGCTCAATGTTGCGATAGCCATAGGCTCGTCTCTTAATGACTTTCACTTTGTTGTGTGTCCCTTCAATCGGAGCATTCGTGACCCGAAACGAAAAATAATTCTGAATCGACTCGCGCCATTGGACAACCGTTTTTGCAATCGACCGAATGGCAGCGGTGGGGGAAGTGAGATGCTCAGCAATCCATTGTTGGAGTGCTTCTTTCCCTGATTCTTCTGTATGAGCTGCATACACCGTTCTCATGTGCTGAAGGGCGTTGTAAAGGCGTTCTGGATGGGGATCTTCGGCTAACCAGACTTTTAATTCGTCCTGTTCCTCAGCTTTCAGTTTATCAGGAGAGGTATGGAGCAGACGTTGTTCATGCCTTCCCCGCGAATGGGTACGTTTACAAGCAGCTTCTAGCGATTTGGAGAAGAGCTGAATGACAAGGGGTGGAACGCCCTTTTTAAATGCAATTGCTGCTATAAGTCTCACCCTCCTTACTTTACCACCGGATTACGCACTTGGTTTTAGTGGCTCCTGTGGCTCCTGTGGCTCCTCTTTTTAGAGCTGTTCTTAGATTCTATTGCTTCATGGAATATCAATATTCGCCACCCCTTATTTTGAGATTTATTACATAATTAACCACAAGTTGTTATGCGGGTTTTTACCGACTGCAAAAAATGGAATAAAAAAACATCCTGACAGAGGATGTTTCATCAATCTACGGCATATTCACAATGACCTAACAGGATGCTAGCCACCAAACTTGTTTTGGTTACCTATTCGCTTATTCATATTCCCTAACCATCCAAACAGTGCTATGTATGTAAGGGTTTCGTCGTGTCGATTCATCAAATCCGCTAGAGAAAGGCAATATATCGTTTCTTCAATTCCTCTCTCTATCCTTCCCTTACCGAACTCATAAATAGCCATCTGATATCGAAACCGCAGATGTCGATCCAATCCTATTGCTTCTGTAAATTGATCGAAACTAGCAATTTGGGAGGCAAAGCGCTCTAAAATCTCATCCACGCAAAAATGGTAGGTGTTAGCGGATTTCATAATGGCATTTAAACCAGCAAGAACTTCATTGGTGGGAAGACTATCGAGATAGTCTGCGTACTCTTCAATGATGCTAGTATTGCCAGACAACACCTCCAATGTGTAGGAGTTCGCCTTTGCCCATACTTTGAATCTTTCTACCTCTTTACGTCCGTCTTCATCAAGTAATTCAAACCATCCTAAATCAGCGTAAACTTGCACATACTTCTTCGCCTCTTCATACTGTCCTTGCATTTCCAGTGTTGCGCCTTTATATAAATGTCCCATTCCATAGTAATAGACAAGATGGCGCTCTGTTTTCAGGGGTTCCCCTTTTTTGTTTCTTTTCAACCTCTCCACTTCATGTATGGAAACAGTTTCTGCAAGAAGCCGTAACTCGTCACCATACTCCCCTGATTTGTTCCACTTTTGCAAAGCATAACAAACCCGTGCTAATTGGAATAAAGCATCGAGTTGGTAGTTTTCAGGAAGCCGATTGCGATACGGAGAAAACCGAATGACATTCTCCCAATTTTCTTCTGCATTTGTCCCAAGTACAACACGAAATAACCGATACTGACTCATCACGAAGTGGTCAGAATAGCTATCTTTTTCATTCTCAATGACATATTCATAAAAGGGCACTGACTCTTTCCGTTGCCCTTTCTCATATAGCTGTTCTGCAAGGGCAAACAGAATCGATATGTTTTTCGGATTCTCCATCATTTGGGGGACAGCAGCTTCTATGCAATCCTTTCGCCCAACCTCCACGCATCGAATCAAGTATGGTATTAATCGGGGGCGCGATATTCTCCCCTCTGATATACATTCTTCCGGGTATAATTCATACAACCAACCGGAATCGTGACCAAACACCTTGGCTAGCGCGTCTAACTGACCAATGGTGATTGCACGCGGAGGATTTCCATTGAGAATCTCACTCAAACTCCCGGGGTTAATGCCAGTTAATTCACCCAGCTTGCTTAATGTATAACCGTGCTTTCTCCGGCATTTTTCAATTTCTGACCGTAGCGACCGATGCATTGTCCCTTGCAGCCCCCTATAAAGAATCTTCCTTTCTATTATTTACTGCTTTTATAATTTTTGTAGTTTTTCAAAATGCACTATATGACCTTCCTACCAATTCCTCATCCAGCTCGGAACTTTGACTCAGATTTATCTAGAGTCGGTAAATACAGAAATAGTAGGTTAATGGAAGGGTTTGGGAGGCCTTGAGGTGTGAGAAGGACTTACTTTTCCGTTTTCAATCTGTTTTGTGCAATGACAATATATTTATCCAATTGTTGGCTTACAGCCAAAACCTTATCATGTGAAAGACCGTACTTTCCTGCCAACTCCATCATTTCCCGTCGCAACTGTTCGATTCTATTATCCAACTCTAAATGGCAACCGATTTCCTTTACCATGCCCCGGATCGTACACTTACTTTTAGGGGCTGATGCTGCTCCTCTTTTGGGGGAGTTTACACTGTGAAAAGAAACATCCCTATCTAAAACATTTGCGATAGCAGTAATATCCAACGCCCCCTCTCTTTTACAATTTATTACATATATTTACTATACAGGGATGTGCAGAAATTCACCGATTAAGAAAAATTGAATAGAAAAAAACATCCCATTTAGGGATGCTTTTAGGAGTGCATAAATACTAAAATAACAAATCTATGACTGCAATTTCTTTAGCCATCACTTCCATGCTGATATGCCTTAGCCTTAATTAGACCATCATGGAATGGTTCAAAAGGTATACCGCTAATAATTCCTATCGTTAGTAAAAATGCAAGAATAAGAGCCTTCATTCTCCCATCCCCCTTTTTCTAATGACTGTTATAGAGTCGTTTCATTTTACCTATTTTGAAAAAGAAGATTAGCAACCATTCCCGTTACAATTCCTTGGTATTGTTCCTCTTGTGCTGTTGATGCGTATTGACGGTGCTCTTCAAATAAAGCTACGCATTTAAGAGCATCTTGATATCTGTTCATTGAGTCAGCTAGAGAAAGGTAGCTCAACGTTTCTTCAATCCCTTTCTCTATACGTCCTTTATTGAATTCATAAATGGCAGTTTGAGACCGGAACTGGAGTTGCCTGTCCAATCCAATTGCTTCAGTAAATTGATCGAAAGTAGCAATATGCGAAGAAAAACGTTTAAGTATTTCATCCACACAAAAATGGTAGGTATTTGCGGATTTCATAATGGAAATTAAACCCGCGAGTATTTCATTCGTTGGAAGACTATCAAGATAGTCTGTATACTCTTCTATGATGCTTGTATTGCCACCCAATACCTCTAACGTGTACATGTTAGCCTTCGCCCAGACGCTGAACTTCTCAACCTCTTTGTACCCAACTTCATCAAGTAGTTCAAACCAACTTAGATCTGCATAACCTTGTACATACGTTTTTGCTTGTTCGTATAGCCCTTGCATCTCCAGTGCCAAGCCTTTAAATAAATGTCCCATACCATAATAAAAGACGAAATGACGCTCTGTTTCTAGAGGTTCTCTCTTTTTGTTTCTTTTCAACCTGTCCAACTCATGTATGTAAATCGTTTCTGCAAGAAACCGCAACTCATCTGCATACTGCTCTGATTTCTTCCATTTCTGCAAAGCGAAACAAACCCGCGCTAATTGAAATAAAGCATCCAACTGATAGTTCTCAGGAAGCCTAATCCGATACGGGGAAAACCGAATAACTGCCTCCCCATTTTCTTCAGAATTGGTCCCGAGTGCAGCCCGAAACAATCGATACTGACTCATTACGAATTGGTCAGAATGTCCATCCTTCTCGCTATCAACGACAGCCTGATAAAAAGGTACGGACTCTTTTTGCTTCCCACTCTCATATAGCTGTTCCGCCACTAAAAAGAGGGTCGAAATATTTTTAGGGTTGTCCAACAATTTAGGAACAACCTCTTCTATGCAATCTTTCCGCCCAACCTCCGCACATCGAACCAAATATGGTATCAACCGAGGGCGCGATATTCTCCCCTCTGATATGCATTCTTCCGTATACAATTCGTACAACCAACCTGGCTCGCGACCAAACACCGCCGCTAGCGCATCTAATTGACCAATGGTCATAGCCCGCGGTGGATTTCCGTTCAAGATTTCGCTTAAACTCCCATGGTTGATGCCCGTTAATTCACCTAATTTACTCAAGGTATAGCCGCACTCTCTACGGTGTCTTTCAATTTCTGACCGCAGCGACCAGTGCATTGTCCCTTGCAGCCCCCCCATAAAGAATCAACCCCTACTTTTTTCCTTAATTTTACAACAAAATATATTTTTTTGATAGATTTTTCTTTACAATCCTTAACATTTCTGTAATCTACTTCGTCACTCTTCGCACAATTCCTCCAGTGTTTTACAGGTGTTTGCACTTCGTGACAATTACACTCAATTGAATCAGTTGAATCAGCTTTCATGCGAATACAGTCTCGAAACTCTACTTTTGAAGCGCTCCCGCTATTTATTTCGGAGCGAACAGTACCCGCCCTCAGCAGGGCGTAGGCCGAAGCGTAAACTGGAAATCCGCTTCTTCCCTCCACTACAGCTACTCTATCCACATTGTAAAAAAAGCTCCGCCAAGATATCTGGCGAAGCTTTCATTTTCATACTGTGCTTATGGCATAGCTACTTTCATAACCGCACGAACGGAATCTGCGGATTTATCCAAGGCTGCTTTCTCAGCAGCAGTCAGATCCAGCTCGATGACTTGCTCGATACCGTTTCCACCCAAGAGGGTTGGTACGCCCAGGTAGATATCGTTGTAGCCATACTCGCCTTGGAGTAAAGCGATAGATGGCAGGATGCGCTTCTGGTCTTTCAAGATCGCTTCTGCCATTTCTACCAGAGCTGCCGCAGGTGCATAGTAAGCGGAACCGTTGCCCAAGAGAGCTACGATTTCGCCGCCGCCTTTGCGTGTTCGCTCAACGATGGCATCCAGACGATCTTGTGGGATCAACTTTTCGAGTGGGATGCCACCAGCGTAGGAGTAACGCAAGAGTGGCACCATGTCATCCCCGTGACCGCCCAATACGAAGCCTGTTACGTCATTTACGGATACATTCAGTTCCATTGCTACGAACGTACGGAAGCGAGCTGTATCCAGTACGCCGGATTGACCGATTACGCGGTGTTTCGGGAAGCCGGACGTTTTGTAGAATGTATAGGTCATCGCATCTACCGGGTTGGACAGGATGAGTACGATGGAGTTTGGTGCATATGTTTTCACTTGCTCAGCAACCGAGCGCATGATGGCTGCATTCGTTGCTACCAAGTCGTCGCGGGACATACCTGGCTTACGAGCAATCCCTGCTGTGATGATTACGATATCGGAGCCTTCGATGTCTTTGTAGTCAGAAGTACCTGTAATGCTAGCGTCGAAGCCGAGAACGGGAGACGCCTCCATCATGTCGAGTGCTTTCCCCTTCGTTGGGTTTTCCAGTTGTGGAATATCCACCAATACGATGTCAGCCAGCTCTTTTTGCGCCATGATGAACGCAGTTGTCGCTCCCGTAAAACCACTACCGATTACGGCTACTTTTTTTCTGCGGAATGTCATGTAGAATCCTCCTCGTCGTCATTGGTTCTATTACAAGACTAGTTTTACACCACTTGCTTTTTGCTCCAACATTTTGGAGAGGATTGTCCCGATGTGGGCCCCCGCCTCAACCGGAGATGTACCTTGACGATGAATATTCGAGATCACTGTACGCTCTGATTCTACCATACCTTTGCGTGGACGGTAGCACATGTACGCACTCATGGAATGTGCCGTAACTAGTCCTGGTCGTTCTCCGATCAAGAGCACCAATACTTCTGGCTCCAGAATCTCGCCGACGTGATCCATGCTGGCTACGCGCCCGCCCTTGATAAAAAACGGAGTGCCGCAGGTCAGTCCGTAGCTTTTCAGAGAGTCCATCAGAGATGGAAGCACGTCTTTCAGGTTCGCATCCACCGCAGCGGCACTCAAGCCGTCTGAAACGACGATTTGTACCTGTGGCTTCTTTTGACCGCGCTCTTGCAGCAAGCGCACGCCTTCCTCGGTGAGGACACGCCCCATATCCGGACGCTTCAAATAGTTTTCCGTGTTGTCATACTGTGTTTCCACTGTGAACAGGGAGAATTGGTCGAGCACAGCTTGACTGACTTCACCGTATACAGCATCTACAGCCGCAGCATGGTCGCGACGCAATTCGAGCATGGTTTTGGTCAAAGGTCTCACACCTGTACGCCAAACCCCGATGCGCGCTGGCGTGCTGGACAGCAGCTCATCCAAGCCTTCCTTGTACTTCGGATTCGGTACATGTGTGGTTCTCTCTGGTTCTGCTGATGGAGCAAGCTGCTCGTTCACTGCAGGAGCCGTTGTTGGTGCGGCTGTCGCATTTGCTACTGGCTCTGCCTTTGGCTCGGATCTCAGTTGAATCAAGCCTGTCTCTGCTTTTGGTGACGGAGCTTGTTCTGCGGCTTGTTCTGTGGCTTCTCCCAGCTTCTTTTGCAGCTCTGCTACTACTTTATCTACTAAGAAATCTAATTGTTGTTCCATCCGTCTTTCACCTCCTGATCTTACATGAAGATTGTCGGATCGCCTGCTTTTGCAGTCAGCCTACCGTTTTCCATGATGCCCATTTTCTCCAGCCATTTTTCAAAATCAGGAGCAGGTCGCAGTCCCATCACTTCACGGAATGCTGCAATATCATGGAAGCTCGTCGATTGATAGTTGAGCATGACATCGTCTGCCATCGCTACGCCGATTACGAAGTTAACGCCTGCCGACGAGAGCAAAATGCCGAGATTGTCCATGTCGTTTTGATCGACCTTCATGTGGTTCGTGTAGCATACGTCACAGCCCATCGGCAAACCGTGCATTTTGCCCATATAATGGTCTTCCAACCCTGCGCGGATTACTTGGCGGCTGTCGTATAAATACTCAGGTCCAATGAAGCCAACTACTGTGTTTACGATAAACGGATTGTACTTGCGAGCAAGTCCGTAGCAGCGCGCTTCCATTGTTACCTGGTCCATGCCGTGATGCGCCTCTGCAGACAGCTCAGAGCCTTGACCTGTCTCGAAATACCAGAAGTTCGGCCCGTAGGAAGTGCCTTGTTTGCGCATCAGCTCATCTGCTTCATCCAGCAGTGCTACATCAATACCAAATGCATTGTTTCCTTTTTCACTACCCGCCAAGCTTTGGAAGATCAAGTCTGCTGGTGCCCCATTACGGATGGCACGCATTTGCGTGGAAACGTGAGCCAATACGCAGTTTTGCGTTGGGATATCAAACTTGGTCATCACGTCTTTGGTCATGTTCAAAATATCCTTGACGCTGTCCGCTGTATCGATAACCGGGTTGATCCCGATAACCGCATCGCCGATTCCGTAGCTCAGTCCTTCGTACAGGGATGCTTTGATGCCTTGTACGTTATCGGATGGATGGTTCGGCTGTACACGAGAAGCCAATACGCCCTTATGACCGATTGCTGTGTTGGCATGCGTCACAACTTTGATCTTGGACGCAGCCGTGATCAAGTCCAGGTTGCTCATGAGCTTGGCAGTCGCTGCGATCATCTCGCTGGACAAGCCGCGGCTGATTCGCTTGAGTTCATTATCGCCTGCTTGATGGCTCAAGATGTACTCGCGCAGCTCAGCTACGCTCCAGTTTTTGATTTCGTTGTAAATCTTTTCGTTGATGCCTTCTTCGATCACACGCGATACTTCGTCTTCTTCTGCCGGAACCATCGGATTGTTGCGGATATCCGCCAATGTCAGGTCAGCCAAAACTTGCTTGGCAGCTACACGTTCCCGGGAATCAGCAGCGGCAATACCAGCCAACTGGTCGCCTGATTTATCTTCATTAGCCTTCGCGAAAACTTCTTTCAAATCGCGAAATTGATAGGTCTGTCCAAGCACAGTCGTTTTCGTGTTCATCACGTCCACCCCTTCTTACGTTACGGCCTTTCATCAAACGCGAGTGTTTTGACGACGACGGGAATGATCGTTCCCGAGATCGGCTCCCCGAGATCGATGTAATCGCCGTATTCCACACGCACCTGATCAATGCAAATGATTTCCGGTGCCCCTTTGCAACGCAGCGCCAAGGCCTGCCCGAGTGCTTTCGCCATATCTGTTTCACAGATCACAACCATGGTTTGACTCTCGGGGAAAGTTGCCCGGTATTGCTCCGACAGCTCCTGGGACAGCGTCTGCAGCAGAGCATACGAGCAGTACCCGATGCCGGAGATCGCGAGTGCGAAAGGAATCCCTGTCGTTTTTTCAAACAGGCGCTCACCCAGTTGGTAGATCGATGCCACTTCCTGTCGCAGTCGTGTGGCGTCTGCCAATTGTTCCTCGGTAAGCTCTAGCTTGAGAATCGGAATATTTTTAATCGGCAACAGCTCCGGCTTGATATGTACGGTTGAACCACTAATCTCCGTACTCTGCATCCCCGCGCCAATTACCGTTGCCCGTACCGTTTGATCCGGGTCTAGCCACTGTACCGGATACGATCCTTTTTCGCGCTCCTGCTGGAGTACATATCCGAGCAGTGGGCCAAAATCGCCATATCGGCTCGCATCCGAAATATTTTGGACGGGAGGTCCGCTCATGAGTAGACCCACACCGCCTGAGACAGTCAGTTCGTTAACGGGGATGGCATCGCGCAAATGCGGTCCCACTACGAGCAAGCCTGATACTTGGCGCTCTTTCCCCGTCAAATAATCCAGCATACTGCGTCCCAGCTGTTCGGCAACCTCTGTGAGCTGCGCGAATCCGATTTCCTGTCCGACTTGAATACGCAGTCCTTTTGCCGTCAGCCATTGTTGAATGTTCGGCGACACGTATTGAACGACACCTTGCGGACTGAGACGGATCAGCCTTCCTCCGACGTGGAATGTAACCGTTGCAATCGCTCGGCCACGTTGGAAGTAGGCTGCATTCGCTGTTCCTCCGCCAATATCGACGTTGACGATCACACCTTGTATGGCTTGCGAGCGTTTTTCTGCGCCTGCACCCTTGCCCGCCAGCACGCCTTCGAGGTCAGCACCTGCTGTCGCTACCACGAAATCCCCGGAGCGTTCAGCCAGCAGATGAACGATATGCTGTGCGTTCTTTTTGCTGGCTGTTTCTCCGGTAATGATGACCGCCCCGGACTTGATTTGAGACAAGCTGATTTGTGCCTTGTCGTACTCGGCTGCAAGAATTGCTCCGATTCCGTCAGCGTCGATTTCATCAAATCCGATGAGCGGTGTGGAATGTACTTCACTCGCATACAGCAATTGTCGCTCCACGATCTGATAACGCGGCAGCGAAAACGTGCTGGACATGCGACCCAATCGCAATCGGCTTACGATCATTTTGGTCGTGCTTGTTCCCACATCGATCCCGACGCTTTGGATCCATTGTTCGTCCATATGAACCTCCTTGAACCATTGGCGTGTCAGACGGGCCCTACGAAAAAACGCTTGAACAGCCGGTTCCTTGCTCCCGGTCTGATTCAAGCGCCTTTGCTCTCTTCGTATCTACTTGTCACTGCTTTTTATGATAACGTCAGTACTAGTCTTGTGAAAAAATGGCCTGCTCGCCCAACAAAATTTCCTCTGCCAGCTTCACAAGCGGCACGCGCCGTTGCATGCTTACTTGCTGCATCCATTTGTATGCCGCATCCTCTTCCAAGGATAAGGCACTCATCAGCTTTCCTTTTGCCTTTTCCACTGCCTTGCGATCCTCAATCTTTTGCTTCAGATCATTTATATCCTTCTTCAGGGAAACGACTTTTTCCTTTTGGCTGAGTGCGATTTCTACTGCGGGAATCAAGTCATCCTCCGACACCGGCTTCACCAGGTAAGCCGTCACACCTGCTTTTCTGGCATCCTGGACAAGTTCCTTTTGGCTGTAAGCCGTCAAAAGAAGAATGGAACTGTCTGAAAAGGAACGAATGATACTACTTGCCTTGATTCCATTCAAGACAGGCATTTTCACATCCATGATGATCAGATCGGGCTTGTGACGATGGGCCTGTTCGACTGCCTCTTCTCCGTTTTTCGCCTCGGCAACCACTAAATACCCTTCATTTTCGAGCATCTCGCGCAAATCCATGCGAATAATCGGCTCGTCATCAACCACCATAATCTTCGGCTGTGTCATCTTCATCCTCCTTTTGGATCGGATAGAGTATGGTAACCTCTGTTCCGTTCCCAGTGTTGCGGAAATGCATCGTGCCTTCGAGGTCTTCCCTGACCAGTGTATCGACAATTTTCAGGCCGAGATGGCCCTTTTTGTGGATTTGCTCCATGTCCTCGATGCCTACCCCGTCATCTGTCACAGACAGACTAACGAAGTCTTCTTTGGCAACCAGTGCAATAGAGATTTTCCCTTCTTGCTGCTCAAGAAAACCATGAATCATGCAATTTTGAATCAGCTCGGTGACGATCAAGGCAAACGATGTTGCTTTGTTGGACGGCAGATACACCGATTCGCCCGTCACCACGACGTGTATAGCTTGCTCAGAACGTCTCATCGAAGAGACGATTATTTTCGATATTTTGGTTAAAATCTCTTTGAAGTCAATCTGCTCCAGACCATCCTGTGCCAAGTATTCGTGAATAATGGCGATGCTGTTGATGCGATTGATGCTTTCCCGGTATACCTTTTCAATCTCGTTGGACTGCGAACGCCGCATTTGCAGGCGCAACAGGCTAGAGATGGTTTGCAAATTGTTTTTGACCCGGTGGTGAATCTCTTTGATCACCGCGGATTTGATCATCAATTGCTTTTCTTTTTCCCGAATGTCCGATATGTCTCGCAGGAGAATGAATCCTCCAATGATGTCTTGTTTGCGGACGGACGAAACCGCTTTCATCATAATAAAATGTTTGCCTTTTGACAGCTCCTCCTGAATATAACCCCCGTTGCGTACAAAATTCTCCGGGGAAACTCTCCAGGAAAAAATACGTTCAATGCTCTCTCCCTTTTCTGGCCGTTCAAAGCCAATCAAAGACAGCAGCTTATGGGCACGGCCATTGGCGTACGTGATAACCCCACTCTGATCAAACAAAATCATGCCCTCGTGCAACAGCGACGAAATGGGCAGATCAGGCACAGCGAACTGGATGAGCGTCTCGCTTAAATGCTCTGTTGTTTCCTTGAGCATTTCGACGTTCTTTTCTTGTTCCACCTGTTTGGATATATCTTGTTCAGTTATCAAGGTCCCGATTGTTTTTCCAGCCGCATTCGTGATGGGTACGACACTTTGCCGCATCACGACCTGCTCCTGTGAAACCCCACGCGAACCGATGACGGGCTTGCCTGTAGTCAGACAATACATAACGGCCGGCTCATTAATCGCCGTCGCCAAATGCCCTACGACCGATCCACTGTACATAGAGCGTGCCGTACTCGGTGCAGCTTGTGCGACTACCATCGCAGCGCTCCGATCTACCGTTGGACAATCGATAAACATGTCCGCTTGAGACAGATCAGCAAAAATCTGAAGCTTGGAAGCCAGATCCTCCACAATCCGAATGTCGTCATCACTCAACGTCGTGGACGCTTTGCACACTTCTCGTATTGATTGCATGTGAACCTCTTTTCACCTGCTAGGAGTTGATATGACTTCATTTTCTCACAGACACGCTACGGCGGAAAGGGGTGTAATACTGGTTAATCACGCCTACTCGTTTACAATTTGTTGCAAATACGCTCGCAATTCTGGCACTCCCTCACTCGTGAGCGAGGAGGTCCGGAAAATTTTCGCATTGCCGAGCGATTGACGCAGGAATTGTTCTGCCCTCTCCACATTTGCATCAGGATGATCCATTTTGGTAATGACCCCGATGCACGATTGCGGAAACCCTTGTGAAAAGCCAGGAGGGAAATAATTGCGCTCCCGCGTAGCATCCTGCACCATCACAATGATCTTCGCCTCAAGAGAGGTAGCCATAAGCGTGCGGTAAAACATCGGGTTTTCGCTGTACTCACCCGGAGTGTCAATCGCCCAGTCCCGATATTCGAGCGCTTGTGTCTTCCGGGCAGGCTGTTCGTCATTGAACAGCGCCCGCACCAGAGAAGACTTTCCTGCTTCAATTGCACCGATAATCATTACACGGCCGGTCATGATTTCGTCACCAATGCCGGTGTAAACCGCAGTTTTTCGCTCAGCACCTGATTGACCGCTTCGACTGCCATCTCAACAGCGGATACATCTCCTACGACAATCAGTGAACCTGTAAAACGATCGAGAAACCCAAGCTCGACGCCAGCAGCCTTTGTCGCAATATCCGCGGCAATAATGGCTGTTTCGGTAGGCGTCAAAGTCAAAATGCCGATAGCACCGGCCTCATTGATACCTAGCTTGGTATAGAGCATTGGGTCAGGGTTTGCGATTACATGAGCCAACGTGACCTGTTTCCCTGGTACGAATTCCTGGATGACTCGTGAACGTTCCTGTTCCATTCCTATTCCTCTCTTCCTGCGGCACCCGGCACCTCAAACGAATCCACGATGCCTACGATGATCGCATCGATCGGCACACTGGTGCCGGAGAAAAGGATTCGGGCAGGCGTCCCACGAGAGACGATAACCTGCTCCCCGATTCCCGCACCGATCCTGTCCGCTGCGATAACGGTTTGTCCGCCTTCTTCGCCACGCCAATCAATCGGCTGAACCACCATGAGCTTGAGATTTTCCATACCTGCTTCTTTTTGCGTGGCCCAGACGCTGCCGATCACTTTTCCCAAAAACATGCGATCACCCTTTTCCTAAATAGCTGACCGTAATGCCGCGTTCTCTCATGCTGTCATAAGCAAGCGGAGAAACAATTGCACCTTTTTTCACGATCAAAGTCGTATCGCGAAGCTCAGGCTGCGATCTGATCCAATCCGCTGTCAACAGCTTCCCGGAAAAGACGGCTTCTTGCTCATCCAAAGGAGTCAATGTCGGTTGTTCTGTCTTGCTAGTAGTCTCCACTTTTTGTAGCTGAGACTTCAGCTTGGAAACCACGCGATCAGCCAGACGGCGTTGCTCCGCAAACTCCACACCCAGCTCTTTCATGCCTTCAACGTGACGGTTGAACAGCTTTTCATAAGCAGGTGTCAGTGTCAATGTTTGCAGGGTGCGACGGTCTGCACGCTTGATTCCTGGCACATCGGAACCAGCAATGACGAATTTACCTGTTACCAACGCGGAAAAGACGATTTCCGCTTTGATTGTTCCTTTTAGACCGGAAGCAATTCTCGCTGCATTATCCAAATCGATTTCTGGAATCACGATACCGACATAATCTTTCGGCACTTCCAACGGGGCAGGAGCGTACTCGTCTGCTGTAAGAATTTTGCCTGCTCCCCCACATTCGATCTTGTGCATTCCCAACCAGGAAGAGGTTTCTCCGTCCAGGAAGAGAATGTCATGGCAGATCCCGTGGTTTTTCAGTTGGATAAAATGATCCTGAAACGCCTCATGAGCCTGGCTGTCGCAAAAAACGTACAGGACACGAGGCGCTGTGCTGCTTTGCTTTTCTGTATTCATCGATTGCAAAATTTCTTTCGTAATCGACGCCACCATTTCTCTGATGTCCATCAAGCTCAACCTCCGTTAGCCGGAGTAAAATTGCCCGTTCTTGCCGATCACTTTTACCCGGTCGCCCGTTTTCAAATTAGCGGCATTTCCTTCATCCGTATCCACGTGGAAATCAAGTGCAAACTGCGGATGTACACGAACGACTACATCTGGATAGATGATAGGACGATCGCTTTGCGTCGCCAGAATCAGCGTATCGCCATCCTTCACTTGATATTGCTCGGCATCTGCTGGAGACATATGAACGTGGCTCTTCGCAACGATTACGCCTTTGTCCATTACTACTGTCCCTTTTGCCGTTACAAGTACCATACCTGGTGTACCTTCAATATCTCCAGACATACGCACAGGGGCTTGAACACCAACTGCAAAGCCGTCTGTTCTGGAAATTTCCACTTGTGTCGCGCCACGAGCTGGTCCCAAAACGCGAACCCCATGGATGCTGCCTTTTGGTCCCACGATGGTGACTGTTTCCTGGCAAGCAAACTGGCCCGGTTGCGACAAATCACGCATTGGCGTCAATTGATGTCCGGCTCCGAAAAGCTTCTCGACATCTGCTTGCGACAAATGAATGTGACGATTCGATACGCCCAAAGGAATTTCTCGCACTGCCTCGGCAGCTTGATTGGTGGAAGGCTGCTGGTTCTGATCAACTTGTTTCACTTGAATCCCTCTTCCTTTCAAGAAATCTGCCGCTGCTGGTGTTATTTTATCCCCTTTCTCAACGAGAAAGGGGTTTGGAATGCCTGACTTATGCATGGCTCTCAAGGATGCTTCTGTAATCACTGCCATAAGGATTTATTACCCTTCGAGTTTAGGCAGAATCAGTTCAATGTCTCCATGAGGGCGTGGGATAACGTGAATAGATACGAGCTCTCCTACTTTTTCAGCAGCAGCGGCACCTGCGTCTGTGGAAGCTTTTACTGCACCTACGTCACCACGTACCATAACAGTCACGAGACCGCCACCTACGTGTACTTTACCGATCAGTTTTACGTTCGCTGCTTTTACCATTGCGTCAGCAGCTTCAACTGCTCCTACCAAACCTTTTGTTTCTACCATTCCCAATGCGGACATTTCTCCAGCCATTTTCATTTCCTCCTTAATTATATCTCCAAAATTTTAGTGTTTTACGACATTAAGACGTCATTTCTGTTAACACGGATTTGATGATGTTCTTGATCTCATCACGGCTCAAGCCAACGTTCATGGAAGAGACAGCCTGTAGGACAGCTTCTTCCGCTTGTGTCGCAGGAGCTTGTGGTGCTGGTGTTGATTGTGGCATTTCTTTGATGCCAAATGCAACACGCTTGATGTTGAACATGTGCTTCGCACCGATGTTATCGGAAGTGATGTTGCCCCCTAAAGAACCGCATCCAAGAGTGAACGCTGGTTGTACACCAGTCGTTGCACCAATTCCTCCGAAGGTCGTACCCGTATTGACCGGAATTCTAGATGCTGGCATTGCTTGACCATACGCTGCGATGACATTCTCATCCTGGGCGTGAATACCCGCTGTATGTCCAAGACCACCATGCTCCAGCAATTCGCGGCAACGGGCAAACGCTTCGCTGTCGCCGTGAACAGTGTAGAGGGCAAGGACCGGAGCCAGTTTTTCAACGGACATCGGATATGCTTTACCTACATTGTTCTCCTCCGCAATCAGGACACGCGTATCAGCAGGGATGGTAATACCCGCCATTTGCGCGATCACATGCGGAGAGCGGCCAACGATTTTCGCGTTCAGCGAGCCGTTTATCGTGACGATGGCAGCTACCTTTTCCTTTTCTTGCTCGTTCAGGAAGTAGGCGCCTTCACGCTTCAGGGCAGCAATCAATTGGT
This sequence comes from Brevibacillus sp. BD137, assembly GCF_041644655.1. Taxonomy (NCBI): domain Bacteria; kingdom Bacillati; phylum Bacillota; class Bacilli; order Caryophanales; family Paenibacillaceae; genus Brevibacillus; species Brevibacillus sp. BD137. Next base: position 335,335 of record NZ_JAOTNO010000003.1, read on the forward strand.
GTTTAGTAGATTCCTCTACTACCAATGCTTGCTCAGAAGCGCAGATTGTACCATAGTCAAACGTTTTGCTCTGCACGATGCGCTTGGCAGCAGCAGCAAAGTCCGCACTGTGGTGGACGTAGACTGGAACGTTACCAGGTCCCACACCGTAAGCAGGCTTGCCGGAGCTGTATGCTGCGCGTACCATCGGCGTTCCGCCAGTCGCGAGAATCAAATTGGTCAGCTTGTGCTTCATCAGCTCGTTTGTCGCTGGAAGCGTAGGCTTGGTAACGCAATGGATCAAGCCTTCTGGTGCTCCAGCCGCTACTGCCGCCTGTGCCATCAAACGCGCTGCTTCCAGCGTGCACTTGGCTGCCGACGGATGCGGGCTGAAGACAATCGCATTTCTCGCCTTGAGGGAGACCATCGATTTATAGATAACCGTGGACGTCGGATTGGTAGAAGGCACGATACCAGCTACGATACCGAATGGCTGCGCCACTTCCCATACCTTGTTTTCTTCGTCCTTACGGATGATGCCAACCGTTTTTACATCTTTCACAGATGCGTACACATCTTGAGCAGCAAACAGGTTTTTCATCCGTTTGTCCGCGATGTTACCAAAGCCTGTTTCTTCTACAGCCATCGCTGCGAGTCGATCTGCATGCTCCACGCCTGCTTTGGACAGGGCTTCGATGATTCTATCGACTTGTTCTTGGCTGTAAGTAGCGAACTTGGCCTGTGCTTCCTTCGCTTGTGCGAGGTAGGTACGCACTTCCTGTATGGAATACAGATCAGCGTCGAGTGTCATTAGGCTTTGTCACCTCCGCCTTGTTTCTCTTCCAACAGACGAATGAGATCTTCTTTCTTCGCCATGTTGATTTCGTTCGTTGTCAGCGGGAAGTCCGCATAAGAACGAGCCATCTTGCGCAGATCATTGATAGACTGATCTTGCAATTTGGTCGCTGGCACTTGGGCCGGCTCTGCCTTAGCCTCTTCTTTTGCTTCCGGTTTCAGCAGGTTTTTAAGCATTTTGGGTACATTTTCGTCAGGACGTGGAATCACGTGTGAGTGCAGCAATCTTCCAACACGTCTCGCAGCGTCAGCGCCAGCATCTACTGCTGCCTGTACGGAGGAGACATCTCCGATTACATACACGGTAACGATCCCTGCGTCCGCGCCTTCATAAGAGACAACTTTGACGTCAGCTGCTTTGGCAGCAGCATCTGCGGCAGCGATGAGAGCAGGCAAGCCCAATGTCTCGATCATGCCGAGTGAATATGACGTAGCGCGCATTTACATTACCTCCCCTTCAAGAGGGAAATTCCCTATTATCGTTTGACAGGCTGTTGGGCGACACTTCTTACGGCATCAGCAAAAGCATCGGCGGCTGCCGTGCATGCTGACTGGCTACCAGTGAGTAGCGCTCCCCCAAAGTTCGTTTCTGTTGGTGGACCAAAAAATTGAACCATTTCTACATCTGCAGCCTTGAGGGCGGCATCAATACCATACATGGCTTCCAGCGGTGGTGCGATCAAGTAGGCAAGCGGTTCACCTTCTCTGATACCCGCCAGTTGGGACAAATAGCTGCCCGTCCGCGACACAACATGGGCGTAATACGCATGCGTCCCTTCATCATTCAAAGAGTAAAAGCATGCTCCGCTCTCCATAAATGCAACGGCTGCATCCAGTCCGCTCTGCACCTCCGATGGCGTCGCGCCTCCGATCATCCCGATGAACTCGCCGGACAACGGTCCAGACGCATGGCCTGAGCCTGCATAAAACGACTTGGCATAAACAACTTCCACCGCTGCACTTTTGGTCGCTTCATCAATGGCCGTATACCCCACATCGTCAATCGTAGAGGTCAAAAGCCCCAGACTTCGGATATGAGAAGGCAGGTTCAGCTTCTCCGCAAATTGAGGATCGACATTGGGAATCAGTCGGATCGCAAGCGGCGTCGCTCGAATTGGTTTTTCCATGCGTGTCACTCCTTTCAAGACAACTTCCCTTTTCAAAAGCAAAAAAAGGTGCCTAAACACGAAAAAACAAGCCGTGTTCAAGGGCACCTTTGCCTTTTGATTATTCACTTGTGAGTAGAAGATTACACGCGATTTACGTGGTCTTTTACCTGTCTCTAATGTAGAACAAGGTACAGAAAAATGCAAGCGTTTTCGGCATTCCGTCACTTTTCCATATTCCGGTCATATTACGGACACACGCCCCCGTTAAATTTGTGTTGTAGCCGAGACGGGCAAGCCCACAAACAAGGCTCACCACAATCTAAAGACCCCCCAAGGAGGAATTTTACAATGAAAAAGAAAATGGCAATGACAGTTATGGCTTTGGCAGTATCTGCAATGGCAGGTTCCGCGTTTGCAGCAAATGAACCAGCGAAAACGACTGGTTCTTCTGCTCCACTGAAAATGGTGAACACAGATGGTACAGATGCTCTTCTAAAACCGATTTTTAGTCTGGAGGAAATGGCGAAAGAAAAAGGCATATCTGTAGAAGAGTTGATCGAGCAGCTTGAAAAAGAAGGCAAACTGACGAAAAGAGTAGCTACCATCACGAAAGACGGCGATCTGACAACCAGCTTCTCCTTCATGAAATTCGATGCCAATTACGATAACCATAAGATGATGAACCTGGAAGAAATGGCGAAAGAAAAAGGCATATCTGTGGAAGAGTTGATCAAGCAGCTTGAAAAAGAAGGCACGATCGCCACTGGTGAAGCAGCTTCCTTTACTCAACCTGCAATCAGTTTGGAGCAAATGGCAAAAGAAAAAGGCATCTCCGTGGAAGAGTTGATCAAGCAGCTTGAAAAAGAAGGAAAAATCACAAAAGGTACAACAGTCTCCGTATCTGCCATCAAAAAATAAGCGTTGCCTTTCAAGCACACACAAAAACCTCTGACAGGAAACTGCCAGAGGTTTAGTTACGCCCTGCTAAACAACTGAACAAGAGCATTTTTTACAAATGGTTACAGTCAAAATGATGTCTATCATTGCTATGATAAGTACAAATTGACTTGAGATAGATAGGAGGTGTTTCTTCGTGAAACGAATTCTACTCATCGAGGATGAAATGCCGATCGCCCGACTTGTCCAGGTCTACCTGGAACGGGCGGGCTATGAGGTAAAATGGAATGAGGGTAATCACGAGGCAATCCCGACTTTTTTCTCCTGGAAACCAGATCTTGTCCTGCTTGACCTGATGCTGCCCGATCATGACGGCTTGGATATACTCGATCAGATTCGCCAATACGGCAGCTGCCCTGTCATTATCATCACGGCGCGCGGTACCGTACCAGACAAGCTCCAAGGGCTAGCACAAGGTGCAGATGATTACATCGCCAAGCCATTTGATCCAGAAGAAGTGCTCGCACGTGTACAAGCTGTGCTCCGCCGTTCCTCTTATATCTCCGAAGCAGATACGATCAGACTCGGGACACTTTCCATAGATGTTACTGCCCAAAATGCCTTGATCGGGAAAACACCCCTTGCCTTGATGCCACGAGATTGGCAGCTGCTCGTTTTCCTGGCGCGACATCCGAACCAATGCTTTAGCCGCGATCAATTACTGGATCAAGTGTGGGGAATGGATTTTGAAGGAGGGGATCGTTCTGTGGATACCGCTGTGAAACGTTTGCGTAAAAGCTTGTTGCCTTGGCCGACTTCCGAAGGGGAGATTAGCACAATCAGAGGAATGGGGTACAGCCTACGTGTTTACTAAACGATTCTCTGCCAACAGGACTGCCGTGCCGCTCTTGCGCTACTGGACGTGGCGCTATGCCTTGATTTTATCGATCATTCTTTTTGGTATCGGCTTTTTTGGAATCTATTGGATTAACAAAGCAGCTACAGAACAACAGTTTCAAGTATTACAAGCAAGAACAGAGTTGCTCGCTGATTCGTATACCAAGGTGTTGCTTGCCAAGGACACCTCGACTTCTTCTGTAAAGATAGAGGATTTGGCACAAACAACTGTAGGTATCTCCAATCAGGCTGTCACTGCTGTGACTGGCCCTGCGTCTCCGGCTATTCCTGACACCGCAACACCCGCAGTCACTACCGCCATGATCGCATTTCGAGTCATGCCGACTGTTCCAAGCGATCACGTGGTACAGATTTACGATGATGCAGGCAAGACGTTCAAGAAGGAAATGGTGAATCAGACGATGACCGCTACCATTGCGCAGTTGCCTACTCCTGCCCAACCGGTGGACAAAACGAAAGAAATACGGGAGGTTGTTGCCACAAAGGGAGCTACCTGGCTGCGTGTGGGTGTCCCTTACTATGAACACAATACAGTCGCAGGCACCTATTACGTCAGTACCCCCCTTAACAATGATTTGGTTCACACTTATATCACGATCATGGTTTCCATCGGAATCATCACTTTGTGCGGTTGGGCCATCGTCTATGTCCTGTCTCGCTCGTTAACACAGCCCCTGCGGCAGTTGGCAATAGCGGCAGAGCAAATATCCAGCGGAAATTATACGCCTTCCTTGCCCAATTCCTCCAAAATCAAAGAAGCAGAAATCAGTCAGCTGGTTCATTCCTTTGACGAAATGGCGAAACGGCTTGGACAATTAGAGCGGATGCGCACCGACCTTTTGGCTGGTGTGTCCCATGAGCTACGTACCCCTGTCACCTCGATCCGCGGGATGATTCAAGCGGTCAAAGACGGCGTAGTGAAAGGTGCAGATGCGGATGAATTCATGCAAATCAGCATGGACGAAGCCAAGCGACTCCAGACAATGGTCAATGACCTGCTCGATTTTTCCTCCATGGAAGCAGGTGAGGTATTCGCCGAGAAGCAGTCCATACAGATCGACAGCACATTGGATCAGATAGTCGCACAGGTGCAAGCCTTGCCCTCATTTGCCAACGTATCTGTGACAGTTAATCCGACTGGACAAGATACTGTATGGATCGGTGATGAATCACATGTCAAACAAATTTTGCTCAATTTATTGGGGAACAGTGCTGCCGCAAATGCAACGCAAATCAACATCGGCGTCCATAATCCGAGTGACTTCCTCTCCATCGATATAACCGACAATGGAAAGGGAATTCCTGAGTCAGAGATTCCCTTCATTTTCGAACGGTACTATCGCGGAGATAGCAAACGGAAAAAGAAGCAAGGCCTGGGGCTGGGCTTGACGATCTCCCGCCTATTGGCAAAAACACACGGCGGCAATGTCGACTTGGTTCAGACATCTCCAGAAGGAACAACCTTTCGACTTACACTCGCCCATCCAGACTCGTCCGCATGAAAATGAACAGAGGAAGCAGCACTGATGAATCGTGCCGCCTCCTCTTTTACGTATGGGCACCCTCCGGCACATGTGTGCGGATGAGATCCATGAAGATGTCCAATGCTTTGGTATGAAACTCTTCAGACTTCGTGACGAGCGAAAAATCACGGGTAACCGGTGTCCCCGTCACCCTCAATGTACAGAGTGTACCAAGCTTGCGTTCTTTGCGAATGGCCCAATAAGAAAGCAGGCTGATTCCCAAGCCAGCCTCCACTGACTCCTTGATCACCTGTGTACTGCCGAACTCCATTCGCTTGTGCGGTGTGAATTGCAGTTGGCGAAACATTTTTTCAGCCGCTTCCCTCGTGCCTGACCCTTCTTCCCGTACAATCCACGTTTCCTTCATCAGCTCGTCAATACTGACCTCCGACTGCCCGGCCAATCGATGCTCTGGCGAAGCAATCAAATACATACGATCATCAGCAAACGGCTCTACGCACATTTTTTCGTCCACATACTCGCCCTCAACAATCCCGACGTCGAGTTGTCGCTTCGCCACCAGTTCAGCAATGACGGTGGAATTGTGGATCGTAATCGTGGGGGTAATCATTGGGTAATACTGACGAAGACGGGCAATGACGTGAGGCAGCACATACTCTCCATACGTGTAGCTGGCGCCAATCGTCAAATGCCCGCTCGGTGTATTCATCAAATCATCCACAAGGCTCTGCATCCGCGTATACAAGCCCAAGATCTCCCGAGCGTGATGATAGACAATCTCTCCAGCTTTATTCAAGCGAACATATTTGTTGCTTCGCTCCAGGAGCTTTGTCCCTATCGTGCGCTCGAGCGCATGAATATACTGACTAACGGCAGGCTGCGTCATGTGGAGCTCTTCTGCAGCTCGGGAAAAGTTTTGTCTGTCCGCAACGGTCACGAACACAAGCAAATGCTGATCCAACTGCCTTCACTCTCCTTTCCACCACTAATCATTCATTTCACTTATGATGATCATCGCAATGATTTATTTTTCTTATTATAACAGTTGCCGTATGCTGAGTTTGTAAAACTTTTCGAGGAGTGATGGCAATGGCAACTCAGATCAAAAACAGCGTGCCATTGAATGAAAGCAATGCCAGCGTACAGCCCGCAAAAAACAACGAAAGCAAACCTGCATCCTTCTCGCTGTGGATAGCTGGAATCGCTTTTACTTTTTTCATCGCCCTGACAGGCTACGGCTTAGCAAAAATACCTGGCTTTCAACAGGTCGGCCCTCTCGCCTGTTCGATCCTGATCGCGGTCGCCTACCGGCATTTTCGTGGATATCCGGAAGCATTGCGATCAGGGATTCAATTTTCCGCCAAACGTTTACTTCGTCTGGCTATTATTTTGTACGGGCTCAAGCTCAATATCGACGTCGTCTTGAATCAAGGTCTCGGGCTTCTCGTCTATGACGCTGGTGTCATTATTTTTGCCATTGTGGTTACGATGCTGATAGCCAAGTGGCTGAAAGCAGACTCTTCCCTCTCCCTCATGCTCGGAGTCGGTACAGGTGTCTGTGGAGCAGCGGCCATTGCAGCCGTCTCCCCTATCATTGCTGCCAAGGATGAAGATACCGCTATTGGGGTAGGTATGATCGCACTCGTCGGAACCCTGTTTGCCGTTGCCTACACGATCCTGCGGCCATTCCTTCCCCTGTCCGCGGTCGAATACGGCATGTGGTCAGGAATTAGTCTGCATGAGATTGCGCATGTTGCATTGGCTGCTGCACCAGCGGGTCAAGATGGGCTAGCGATTGCCCTGCTGGCAAAATTGGGGCGTGTACTCCTGTTGGTTCCGCTCTGTTTTATCCTGATGGTTTGGATGAAACGCTCCGGGAAATTACAAAGTGGCACCAAGATCGAATTCCCTTGGTTCCTGATCGGCTTCCTCGCCATGAGTGTTTTTGGAAGCTACGTTCTCGGCACATCCATTCCTGTCTCAGAAGCGTTCCATAATGGCATCGCCAATGTCACAACCTTCGTGCTCACCATGGCGATGGTCGGGCTCGGGCTCAATGTCAATCTGCGTGCACTGCGGACAAAAGCGGCGCGCCCACTGATTGCCATGAGTATTACCTCGATTCTTTTGTCGGTGCTCTCCTTTGCATTGGTATAAAAACTGTGGATAACCAAACACCCGAATTCGAATTCGCCGATTTCTTGATGATCGGCGAGTTTTTTTGTGGATAAGGACAAAGATTATCCCCATATGTTGATAAAGATGTGTACATCTTTGCCGAGGGGGATCTATATGTCGAGAAAATGGTTGAGGAGACGACCGAATATCTTATTCATCATTGTGGATCAGGAACGATTTCCCCCTGTTTATGAAGAGCCTGCGATACGTGAATGGAGGGAGGATACACTCCACGCCCATGCTTTTTTGCGAGAGCATGGGTTGGAATTCAAGCGTCATTACGTTGGCTCCACAGCCTGTTGCCCTAGCAGAGCTACCTTATTCACTGGTCAGTATCCCTCTTTGCACGGCGTCACCCAGACCAGCGGCGCCGCTAAACGCTCTGCCGACAGCGACATGTTCTGGCTTGATCGCAATACTGTCCCGACGATGGGAAATTATTTTCGCCAAGCGGGCTATCGTTGTTTCTATAAAGGCAAGTGGCATTTTTCCGATGCCGACATTTGGGTACCGGGTACCCATGTTCCTACCCCCAGCTATACCCTTGGAACAGGGGTCCCTGATCCCGATAAGGAACGCTTATACTTGCTTGCCGATCGGCTGGACGGCTATGGCTTCTCCAGTTGGATTGGTCCCGAACCGCACGGAATAGCGCCGCATAACTCCGGTTCGTCCGCAGCCATCGGAGTAAATGGTCGTGATGTGGTGTACAGCAGTGAAGTCATCGAGCTGCTCCATGCATTAGATCAGGAGAAAGGCTCCGCGGAAAGCTACCACCCTTGGCTGATCGTGGCGTCCTTCGTCAATCCACATGATATCGCCATCTATGGGGATATCTCTGCGAGCTCACCGTTTTTTCGCTTCCATGTGGATAAGTCCGTTCCCACAGTTGCCCCGCCCCCTACTCAGTACGAATCACTTGCGACAAAGCCGCGCTGCCAAGCCAGTTATCAAGAGGTATATCCACAAGCGTTTCAACCCATTTCGGACCAAGCCCATTACCGAAGACTGTACTATCAACTCCAAAAAAACGCCGATCGGGAAATGATGCGTGTCCTTGAAGCACTCGTCGCCAGCTCGTTTTATCCCGAGACACTGGTCGTATTCACATCCGATCACGGTGAATTGTTGGGTGCTCACGGCAAGCTGTATCAAAAATGGTACTGTGCCTATGAAGAGGCGATTCACATTCCCCTCATTATCCACAACCCGCTCCTTTTTCCACTCGCGACCTCCACAGAGCTGTTAACCAGTCATGTGGATATTCTTCCGACACTACTCGGGATGGCTGGAGCAGACACAGACAGGCTGCGTGACGAGCTGACCTATACACATAGCGAGGTACGCCCTCTTGTTGGTCGTGATCTTACTCCCATCATCTTGACCCACGAAACGGATACTATCCCCAGCGTGCCGATCTACTTCATGACGGACGACGATGTGACAAAAGGACAGCATCAGGTGAACGTGCAACACCAACCCTATGACTCTGTCATTCCTCCGAATCGGATAGAAACCGTCATCGCCTGCATGAATTCTGCCGGGCACAGCGCTTTATGGAAATACTCCCGCTATTTTGCCGGAGATGTATACAACCCTACGATGAATGATTACGAATTGTACAATCTCACGACCGACCCTTTGGAAACACGGAATATGGTTATCCCCCTTTACAAAAACACACACTCGGAGCGCGTCCGCCTGAAAATGGAGCTGCTTTTAGAGGAACAACGCGCCCAAAAACGACTGACCCCCTTTTCTCCCCCTTTCGCACAACTACTGTCTACGTAAAATTTCCCTGAACAACAGAAAAACCCCTCAAATAGAGGGGCTTCTCGTCTTTCCTTTTCTCTTCCCTATTCCTGTTCGGTCAATGCTTTTTCCAATGCTGCCATCGCTTCCTGTTCATCGGCACCATCGGTGATCAGAGTAATTTCTTCCCCTTTTCCAATCGCTGCTGCCATAATGCCCATGATGCTCTTGCCATTTACATTTTTCTCATTTTTGATGATTTTAATTTCGCTGGAAAAAGACGTGGCCACCTTCACAAAGTTCGCAGCAGGACGTGCATGCAGGCCGTGCGCCAATTGAACCACTATTTTTTTCTCTACCATTCTGATTTACCTCCTTCCCTACACTCTCTCAAGCCATTCCTTCACGAACGCCTCTACTTGCGCAGAAGTGCTCATCTGCAAAACCGTATCAATCTGTTTCGCTGCGTCCTCTGCACTCAAACGACTCAGCTGTTGGCGCGCAGGCAAAATGCTCCCTGCACTCATACTAAATTCATTCAGACCCATTCCCAACAAAATCGGGATCGCGATTGGATCGCCAGCCATCTCCCCGCACATACCGACCCACTTGTTCTGCGCGTGCCCTGCTTTAATGACGTTGTGCAGCAAGCGCAAAACGGCAGGGTGATAAGGCTGATAGAGATAAGCGACCTTCTCGTTCATACGGTCGGCTGCCATTGTGTATTGAATTAAATCATTGGTACCAATGCTGAAAAAGTCAACCTCGCGTGCAAATTGATCGGCCATCAGTGCCGCAGCAGGGATCTCAATCATGATACCCACTTCGTACTGATCGGATACTACAATTCCGCGATTGACCAACGATTTTTTCTCTTCCTCCAAAATTGCTTTCGCTTGGCGGAACTCCTCTAGTGTCGCAATCATCGGAAACATGATTTTCAGATTGCCGTGTACACTTGCGCGCAATAGAGCACGCAGCTGCGTACGAAACAGTTCTTGGTTGTCGAGACACAGCCGGATGGCGCGATGTCCAAGAAACGGGTTCATTTCTTCTGGCAAAGCCAAGTAAGAGAGATGCTTGTCCCCGCCAATGTCCAATGTACGAATAACCACCGGGCGGTCGCCCATATGCTCCAGCACGTGCTTGTACGCGAGGTATTGCTCCTCTTCCGTCGGGAAATCATTACGTCCCATGTACAGAAACTCCGTGCGGAACAGCCCGACACCTTCAGCTCCGTTGGCGATTGCCCCAGCAACATCTTCAGGACTTCCGATATTGGCGGCAAGCTCGACATGATGATTGTCCAACGTGATCGTTTTATCGTTCACAAGCTTCGCCAGTTCGGCTTTTTGCGCTTCGTAATCAGCCTGCTTGCGTTTGTAGTCAGCGATCTCTTCTTCACTCGGGTCGATAATCGCGATTCCTTCATGCCCGTCGAGAATGATGAGCGTTGCTGGCTGAACTTCACGAGTAATCCCTTGTGTTCCAACAACAGCAGGAATCTCGAGAGAACGTGCCATAATCGCCGAATGCGAGGTTCGACCCCCAATGTCTGTGACGAAGCCTTTGACATAGCGACGGTCTAATTGAGCCGTATCAGAAGGCGTCAAATCATCTGCTACAATGATCACTTCTTCTGTCAGCTCACCGAGTCCTGCAAACGGTACACCGAGCAAGTAAGATAGTACACGTTTGGTCACGTCACGAATATCTGCTGCCCTCTCCCGCATGTATTCGTTGTCCATTTGCTCGAAAAGTCCGATGAATGCTTGTGCGACATCATTCAAGGCACTTTCGGCGTTTGTCTTTTCACTCGTAATTTTATCTTTGACGGTATCGACTAGTTCCGGGTCTTCCAAGACGAGCAGGTGAGCTTTGAAAATGTCTGCATGATCCGTCCCCATCTCCTGCTCCACGCGCAGAACGATGCCCTCCAAATCATTTTTCGCTCGAGCCAACGCCTCTTGAAAGCGCTGGATTTCATTCGCCGGATCTTCAATCGCTACGGTATTGATCTGTAAATCGGGCGTTGTCAGTAAAAACGCCTTGCCAATGGCTATACCTGCTGAAGCTTTTACACCTGTGATCTTTTGGGACATCGTAACACCAGCCTTTCTCAATGGCTACCTGACCATTCCTTCAATCTGCGTGCCTGTTCGCGCACGATCTCCTCAAGCGGATGACCTGCCGGAATGCCGGTACAATTGTGTAATGTATTTTCCCATCCAAACTCTTTCAGGCTTGCTTGTATCCGTGCGGACTCCGCATCCTCGGGATAGTCGAATGCCAGTGCCGCTGCAATCGCTAGTCCCAAATGCTCTGGATTCATTCCTTTATCCATGCATTGCAGCGCTGGACCGACCAAACGATCATGCTGCGACAGCTTGCGAATCGGCGAACGTGCCACCCTGACAATATCGTCAGAAAGTAGCGGGTTGGTGTATCTGCCGAGGATTTTTTCTACATACTGCCCATGAACTTGCGGGTCAAATCCGTACTTGGCAGCAAGCAGTGCACCTGTCTCCTGAAGAGCCCCGCGTGTCGCCTGAACAATCCGGTCGTCTCGCATCGCTTCATCAATCGTTTTCATCCCCAACTGATACCCCAGGTACGCGATGACCGCATGACCCGTGTTGACGGTGAACAGCTTTCTTTCGATGTACGGCGCCAGATCCTCTACATACGTAACGCCCTCAATAGCCGGGACTTCTCCAACCATCTGCGACGAATCTACTACCCATTCGAAAAACGGTTCCACCATAACCAGAAGCTTGTCAGCATGCTGCTGCAAAGGAACAATCCGGTCTACGGCTGCATTGGGGAATCCGATCCACTGTGCTGCCTGGGCTTGAACCGATTTCGTCAGATGCTCATACACATGCTCCTTCAGCTTCTCGCTGCCGCCGATCATATTTTCGCATGCAATCACATTCAGTGGCTTTGCATGAACAGTAAGTCTTTGGGTAATGCCGGCTGCGATGGCCCCTGCAATGTGCTGAAGAATGTTAGGACCAACTGCCGTTGTTACCAAATCGGCAGCTGCGATCGCTTCAGCTACCGCCGCTACATCCTGACCATTTATCGCTCGAACTCCTTCCACGACCGACTCCGGTTTTCCTGTTGTTGCTAGTTGCACGCGATACATTTTTCGCTCATTCAGCTCATCGACCAAAGCCGCATTGACATCCACAAACGCAATTTCATAACCAGCCTTTTGCAATAGTTGTCCGATAAAGCCTCGCCCAATGTTCCCTGCTCCAAAATGTACAGCTAGCATAGGGGATTACACCTCCTCGGAGAACATCGCGATGATTTCTTCCGCCGAAGCCGCGTTCACAATCCGCTTGACGTTTTCCTCCTCGGAGCAAAGAATTGCGATGTTCGAGAGCACCTCCAAATGCTCATCTCCAACAGCAGCAATGCCCACCAGCAAATAAGCTGTATTGCCCTCTCCAAAATCTACGCCCTCGGGAACCTGAATGATGGAGATCCCAGTGGATTGAATCTCTGCCTTGGATTCGTTTGTTCCATGCGGGATGGCTACGCCGCTTCCGATATATGTGGTCGCCAACTGCTCGCGCTCCTGCATTTTCTCTAGATACGCCTCCGTTACGTGGCCTGCACGCACAAGCAATTGTCCTGCCAGTCTGATCGCTTCTTCTTTATTGGCTACCTTTGCGTTCAACATGATTTTTTCTGCTGTCAGTATGTTTTTCATTTCGTTCTCTCCATTCCTATCTTTTTGAGGCAAAACCCATACATTTTGCCCGCTATATAATCAGCAATTTGCTGTGTTTCTCCTGTTTTCAAAACTGCTTGCATTTCTTCTTCAATCAAAAGGGAGCTGATCTCGCTGAGTACTTCCAGCCCTTCCTTCGGCACTTCTTTCGGCCCTAGAAGTAACAGAAGCATATCAATGGATATCACTTCTTCATCCATCGAGCGAAGAAGCACTGGCTCTCGTAATTGGTGAAAGGTAAAAGACGCCTTGTTCACTGCTTCATTTCTTCCGTGAAAAAGGGCCAAGGATGTTCCCGGAATCCCTAAACCGCCGAGCTTTTCCCGCTCAATCAGCTGCTTGACTACCGGTTCGACCTCCTCAATCGTTCCGCGCTCTTTTTGCCTCTTGATGATTTGGCTCAAAAGCTGGGCGATGTCCTGATCACGGTTATCCCATCTCATTCCCCACAGCCCATCGTAAAGCTCATTGGCATACGCAGTGTAGTATTGCATGGCCCTTAGTTGTTCGATGGACTGCTGTCCTGCGGGAACCGGCTGACTTTTCTCCTGATGGGATTGTTTTTGGCTCGTCGTGTGCAATTGATATTTAATTTTTTGGATATCGTCTGGCGGAAGCAGCGGGCTGACCACGACATATTCCGCTGGATCGAGCGGCAATGGAAGGGTGGAAATGATCAAGTCATAATCCGTTGCCGGAACCTCTCCCAAATCAAACATGGACAGATTTTTCAGGCTGACGATTTCCGGTATTTCTTTTTTAATGCGCGTTGCCAAAATCTTGGAGGAGCCGATCCCGCTGGAGCATACTACCAATGCCCGGTACCATTGCTGCTCATGGCGCGTTCTCTCCAATGCCGCACCAAGATGCATCACCAGGTATCCGATCTCTTCATCTGGAACCTGTAGCTCTGGCAAAATCGTATGGACTGCTTCACTTGTTACAGCAAATAGCTCTGAATAGTTTTGCTTGATCTGTTCGAGAATCGGATTGCGAATCTCCATCTTCCGCTGTAATCGGTACAACGCTGGCTCCAAATGTGTCAGCAGCCCATGGAATAGCGAGGCGTCATTACTAAGCGGAATGTCCAAGCGTTCTTCGCAGGCTTGAATGAAGCGTTTCGTAATGACCATAAGCTCCGTATTTTCGGGCCATACCTGATCATCCGGAGAATGCCGCAGCTTGGCTCCCCGCAAATGCATCGTAATATAGCCGATCTCATCCGCCGGGATTTCCATTTGGAAAATTTGCTTCAGCCGCTCCATGATGTTGCTGGCAATTTCGTATTCAGGAGTTCCAATCAATTCACTAAGGGTATGCTCGTCAAAATGAATGCCTTCCCCTTTTTCAATCCGTTCCATGGCCAACGCCAAATGTGTGACCAATCCGAGGTAGGCGCTGTCTGCCAAAGGATAGGGAAGCTCCTCGTCCAGATGGCTCAATGCATTCTCGATCTTGATCAGCTTTTCCCGGTCAATCAAGCCAAGTAGCCGTTCCGCTATCGAGTCGATGTCTCGCAGTGCCTTGTTTTGAATATTTTCTTTGATAATCCCTATCAGCTCGTGATCATCCAAATGCTCGGCAATCAGTCGACTAATCGCTCGCCGCTTGGACGACTCTGTACCTTGCAGCTCTACGCCGTACCCTCTTTTTCGCAAGAGTGACAAATCGTAACGAGCGAGCATGGTCTCCAAATCATCCAGATCATGGCTGATGGTCGCGGTCGTCACTTTCAAATCGATCGCCAGCGAAATCAGCTTGACTGGCTCCGATGCCTCCAGGAGCGCGCACAGGATGATGGCCTTACGTTCCTGCGCGGTGTATTCCTTCGTCATGTGATGCAGGACAGACATTCTGAGTGCGCTCTTTTGGTCGTCGGTCCCCACCACTTCAAGTCCTGAGCCTGTTTTTCTTACTAACTCCAGTTCAAATTCTTCAAAAAAGGAATCCAGTGCATCCAATTCCCTGTGAACGGTACGGCCGCTTACCCCAATCTGCTCGGCGATCGAACCAACGGTAACTCCTTTTTGTTCCTTCAATAAAATCTCGATAATGGATCGCTGTCGAGAGGATACATGCATGTCTTCGTTCCCTCCTAAACGCCAAAGAGGGAAGACGCTAGCTCTCACTAGCGTTGATTCCCATTACCCCAGGCGTTTGACCAACTTGTCATACTCGGGACTATTCAAGAAATTTTCAATGGAGATATGCTCCGCAGAAGGCGCTTTGACCTGCGCTCTCTCTGTTAAAGACTTGTGCGTAATGACGATATCAGCGTCACTTGGAATGTCGTTGATCGCCGTATTGATGACCGTAATCTCGGTCAGGCCCGCATCCTTGAACTTTTTGCGCAAAGACGCCGCTCCCATCGCACTGGAGCCCATACCCGCATCGCAGGAGAAGACGACTTTCTTCACGTCAGCAGCAGCAACCTCATGCTTCACGGGAGCTTCTACTACTTCTTGTTCCTGCGCTTTTTTGCCTTTCATCTCTTGCATTTTTTCTGTCGCTTTTTCCAGTTCATCTTCGTCTGTCTTCGCGCTCATTTTCAAGAGAGCAGATGCGATAAGGAAAGACACGACAGTCGCGGCCAACACACCAGCCAGTACCGGTAGCAATCCACCACGCGGTGCCATTGCAATCAAGGCGAAAATACTACCTGGAGACGGTGGCGCCACCAATCCTGCGCCAAGCAGCGTGAAGGTAAACACACCAGCCATCCCGCCACCAATGGCCGCCAGAATCAAGCGCGGATTCATCAGCACATACGGGAAGTAAATTTCGTGGATACCTCCGAAGAAGTGAATGATGACAGCACCCGGAGCCGATTGCTTGGCACTACCTCTGCCAGCAAGCCAGTATGCCAACAAAATTCCCAAACCTGGCCCCGGATTGGATTCAAGCAGGAAGAAAACCGATTGACCTATCTTCGCCGCTTCATCCAGACCGATTGGGCTCAAAATACCGTGGTTAATCGCGTTGTTCAGGAACAGAATCTTCGCTGGCTCGATGAAAATGCTGGCAAGCGGCAACAGCCCTGCACCTACAATGACTTCTACACCCGCTGCAAGCGCCTTGCTCAAGCCTACAACAACAGGCCCAATTGCCTTGAATGCCAAAAGTGTCAGTAACCCACCAACAATACCCGCGGAAAAATTATTTACCAGCATTTCAAAGCCGGAACGAATTTTTCCTTCGAACAACTGGTCTACTTTTTTTATGACCCAGCCGCCCAAAGGACCCATGATCATGGCTCCCAAGAACATCGGGATGTCTGCACCTACGACAACCCCCATCGTAGCGACGGCACCTACGACCCCGCCTCGAACATCATGGACCATTTTTCCGCCGGTATAACCGATCAGCAGTGGCAGTAAATACGTAATCATCGGTCCGACCAATTTGGCCAACTCTTCGTTAGGCCTCCAACCTGTCGGAATAAATAAAGCGGTAATCAATCCCCAAGCGATGAAAGCACCGATATTTGGCATGACCATCGCACTCAAGAATCGTCCAAACTTTTGTACCGAGACCCGTATTCCACCCGAAGCGTTTTTTGCTTCCACGCTCTCCATACTGCACCCTCCTTTACCCCTATTTATGAGATGTTGACATGATTGAAAAGGTAATGTGTTCATCTCAAATATAAAGCGTTTTCATAGAGGCTAACAACAAAATCAAAGCGCGAATTTGTCTGACTCGTTGTTGCCAAAACTTAATAGCCCACAGTAAAAAGACCTCTGCTCAGCTGCAGAAGCCTTCTCCTTACAAATTTTCCGATTCAACTTTGATCACTTTTCAACCTAGTTTTTCACGGATTTCCCTAAATATTCGCAGGTAGTCCACACAAAAAAAGACCGATGCGCACATGTGCACATCAGTCTTTGCTTGCTATACCGCTCGATTCCTAGCTGCGTGGTGGACGGGAGTCACCGCTGCGTGGACGAGAGTCACCACTGCGTGGACGAGAGTCGCCACTGCGCGGACGAGATTCGCCGCCGCGAGGACGATATTCGCCATTGCGTGGGCGAGATGGACGTTTTCCACCAAAACCGGAACCGGAACCAAAGCCACCTTTTCCTTTTGGAGGTAGCTTTTTCTTCCCTACACGAAGTGGAGCCTCTTCTGTCAGGCGAACAGGAGTCATATCTGGCTCTTTGGTCAACAGCTTGAGTGCTGCGGATACGAGTGTTACGGAATCGACATCCTCCAGCAATTGCTCTGCCAGCGTTTTATAAGCAGACAGATCGTCTCTTCCAGATGCTTCGAGAATTTTGTCTACCGTCATCTTTTGTTGACCTTCCAAAGCCTCAGCCATCGAAGGAACCGCACGGCGCTCCATGCGACGGTTCGTTGTTCGCTCAATCAGACGCAGATGGTCGATTTCACGGGAAGTCACAAACGTGATTGCCAGACCTGTTTTACCAGCACGTCCCGTTCTACCGATACGGTGAACGTAGCTCTCGGAGTCCTGTGGAATATCAAAGTTAAATACATGCGTTACACCGCTGATGTCCAAGCCACGTGCAGCCACGTCAGTCGCTACCAGCACTTCGATCGT
This sequence comes from Brevibacillus sp. BD137, assembly GCF_041644655.1. Classification (NCBI taxonomy): domain Bacteria; kingdom Bacillati; phylum Bacillota; class Bacilli; order Caryophanales; family Paenibacillaceae; genus Brevibacillus; species Brevibacillus sp. BD137. Next base: position 352,810 of record NZ_JAOTNO010000003.1, read on the forward strand.
ACCTTCCTTGAACTTGCGGAGCACGCTGTCGCGTTTCGCTTGGTTCAAGTCACCGTGGATACCTTCTGCACCATAACCGCGCTTGGTCAGGGCTTCGGACAGCTCATCAACTCTGCGCTTGGTTCTACCGAAAATGATAGCCAGCTCAGGGGAGTGAATATCCAGCAAACGGCACAGTACATCGAACTTCTGCTTTTCAGCTACTTCCATGTATTCCTGTGCAATGTTTGGTACGGTTACTTCTTTTGCTTTCACTTGAATGATGGTTGGTTCGTTCATGAACTGCTGGGCGATTTCCTGAATCGCTCTCGGCATCGTTGCGGAGAACAGCAGGGTTTGACGACTTTCTGGAACCTCTTTCAAGATTTCCTTAATGTCGTCGATGAAACCCATGTTCAGCATTTCATCCGCTTCGTCCAAAACCACTACCTCGATGGCATCCAGACGAATCGTTCTTCTTCTCATGTGGTCCATGAAACGACCAGGTGTTGCTACGATGATTTGCGGGCGTTTTTTCAACGCCTTGATTTGACGCGTGATGTCTTGACCACCGTAGATTGGCAGGGCAGAGATGTTTTTAAATTGGGCAATTTTATTAATCTCTTCTGCAACCTGAACAGCCAGCTCACGAGTTGGGGTCAATACAACCCCTTGAATATTTCCGTTTGTTTCATCCATGCGTTCAATCAGCGGAATACCAAATGCAGCCGTTTTACCTGTACCTGTTTGTGCTTGACCGATCAGGTCACGACCTTGCAGTGCTACAGGAACCGTTTGATCCTGAATCGCTGTAGCTTCTTCGAAACCCATGTTGCTCAAAGCTCTAACAATGGAGTGGTGTAAGCCAAAATCATTAAAAGTCGCCAATGAATGTCAGTCTCCTTTATCAATACCTTCATCTATAAAATTCTCAAAAAAAAGGGCACTATTCCTTACGATCCGGAACATGCCCTTTTATCCCGATTGTACGTAGCGCCCTAAAGAACATAGCTGTAATCGTACCATGCAATGACCAAAAAAGCAAACAGCTTATATACCCAAATTGTTTGATTTTTTGGTGATGAATCTTGTAAAAATAACAAAGCAGCCCAGAATCAGGCTGCTTGTCTGTTATTCGACTATTTTACCCATTTGTTGTAAAGCTCATCAAACTTTCCTTGCAGTTTCATTTCATCCATCCACAGATCCAAGTAGTTTGCGAAAATCGTATCTCCGCGGTGAATCATGTACGCTTTTTCACTCTTTGTGAACGGGTTGTCGGTCAGAGCAGCGTACAGACGGGAATCTGCTTTGGAATATACAAGCGCTTCCAGCGTATCCGTGATCATCACATCGTATTTACCGCTTGCTACCAGACCAGGAATGTCGAGGTTGTTTTGTTCAACCGTCACAGTTGCTTTTGTCAGGTGCTCACGAACGAATTTTTCGTTGGTGCCGCCTGGATTCACACCAATACGCACCTCTGGCTTGTTGATGTCTGCTACACTCTTGTACTTGTCTTTGTCTTCTGCACGGATGAGTGGAGCTTTACCGAACATAATATAAGGATCGCTCATATGCGCTTTTTTCTGACGGTCTGTGTTGCGCGTAACGCCTCCGACAGCAATATCGAATTTATTTGCCAACAAATCATCCATCAGTGTCGGCCAAGAGGTTTGGACAAAACGCGCCTCTACGCCCAGGCTTTTTGCGAATTCCTTCATCGCATCGATATCGTAACCTTCGAATTGGTTTGTTTTCGGATTCAAATATGTAAACGGTTTGTAGTCACCTGGAGTACCTACGAGGATGTAGCCTCTCGCAATGATTTCGTCCAAACGAGACTCAAACTTCTTCACTTGTGGTTTTTTAGCAGCTTCAGCCGCTACAGTTTGGACAGGCTTAACCGCTGTTGCGGCAAAAGCACCTGTTCCTGATGTCATGAGCATAGTTGCAGCGAGTGTGCTCGCCAAGATTGTTTGTGTGATTTTTTTCATCTGGGTTCTCCTCCTGTTAAACGGTAATGAATTTAGTTATAGAAACAAACTCCATCATCCCCTAATGGCATCCCCCCTTTCAAAAAGAGGACTTACAATCTGATGAGCTGCTTCTTACACCGAAAACCTGCCGATTCCTTGCTGTAATTCTTCCGCCACTGTGTTTAAATGCTCGACAGACTTGCCAATTTCTTGGATGGCTTGAAGCTGCTCTTCGGTTGCCCTTGCCACAGTTTGCGCGTCGAGTGAAGCATGCTTTGCAATGGTATGCATTTCATCTACAGAAGCACTCACCTGTTGGGAGCCTGCTGACATTTGCTCAGATGCTGCGGATACTTCCAAAATGTGCGCGGCAACGTTCCGGGAAGATTCCAAAATATGCTCGAAGATTTCGCGAACCTCTTCGACCAGTTGGATACCTTGCTGTGCGTTTTGGTTACCCTCGGTCATAACCTCTACTGCGTGATGAGTATCCTGCTGGATTTCGCCGATCAGCATTGCAATTTTCGATGCGGATTCCTCGGATTGGTTCGCCAGTTTTTTCACTTCACCAGCAACTACAGCAAACCCACGTCCATGCTCGCCAGCACGTGCTGCCTCAATCGAAGCGTTCAAGGCAAGCAAATTGATTTGCGAGGTCAACTGACTAATCGTATCGAGAATGCCTTCGATTTCTTTGGAGCGATTGTTGAGCTGCTCGATGGCTACAGTCGCCTTCGAAGTTCCCTCGCCAATGCTTCCCATCTGGCGAACTGCCTGCTCTACCACAGCAGTCCCTTGCTCAGCCTGCTCTGTTGCGATCTGGGCAGCCTCAGAAACATGTGCAGACGTCTCCGCGATTTTCACGATGCCTGCTGCCATGTCAGTCATCGACAATGCGATTTCCTGCGAGCTGGATGCCTGCGCCTCTGCTCCCTCAGAAATCTGTTCGATAGACAACCCGATTTGGTTGATGTTTTCCGTCGCTTGTTTAATACCTTCGGAGACTTCCTGACTAAAACGCTGAACTTGATCAGACGACAGTGATACGTCTTCGATCAAATTTTTCAAGTGTGATACCGTCTGGTTAAAGTCACGGGACAGAACCGCAATCTCGTCTTTTCCGTCAACCGTTACGGTCTCTTTCAAGTTCCCCTGCGCCACTACATTTACTGCGTGATTCAGACGCTCAATTGGTTTCACCATGCGTACAGCCAAGAAATAAACGAGGACAACCCCAAGCCCCAATACGATGAGGGAAATAACCGTCAATCGGACTAACAGTTGATCGACAGGTGCATGTAGCTCCGCTACGGGTGCAGTGATGAATATCCCCCAGTTCAAATTGGTTGGCGCATAGGAAGCAAATCGCTCTGTATTCTCGTATTCGTATTGGGCGATTCCATGATTCCCTTGCTTGATATCTTCAAAAGCAGTCTGAAGTTGAAGAATACCCATATTGAGAATGGATTCCTTCAGAATGTACTCGCTATTCGGATGATAAATAAATGTTCCTGTTTTGCTTACTAAAAAGGCGTAACCTAATTCGCCAAATTTCTCTTCAGACACCTTTTTTTGGATCTCATTGATTGGAATCGTAGAACCGATGTAACCGTATTGACGGTTGTCCTTCATCAATGGAACGACCAGTGTCACGATGTTATTCCCTGTCCGCTTCGAAACGACTGGCTCAGAGACAACAACCTTCCCTTCCCCTTTGCTGGCTTCCTTAATATGCGGACGATCCGAGATGTCGGTCACTTCACCCTTGAAATTGATCACTTTCTTACCGCTTAAGTCATGCGAAAAGAAGAACGTCTCAAACTCGGGGTTTTTCTTTTGGGCTTCTTGAATGAGTTTCAGGTCTTGTTCGACATTTTGATCTGCCGACATCAACCCTCCTATCGCTCGTACAATCTCAATTTTCTCTTGAAAGAAACCATCGATACGAATCGAGAGATTGCTAGCTGACAGCTCAGCTTCTTTGTCCAGACTGTTTGCCAAAAGGTTGGAAGCACTCCAATAGCTTGCACCGCAAACCGTACCCAAACTTATCACCAACAGCAGGCACAAAACGATAATTAGCTTATTCTTCAAACTATTTTTCATACCGAATCCCTTCTCCCTTCTCTTTTTTCAACAAAAAAAAGACTGCCCACCGACAGCCCATCATGACTACGGTATGGCAACCCGGCTGTCCTAGCTGCGAAAGTCATTTGACCTTCGTCCTTAGACCCGTGGCTTTGCGTCCCTGCCTTTCAGCAAGTTTGCCTTTGTCATTCCTTGTTGTTTTTCAATTAAGTGCACATTTTTTCAATCACACCTTTCATTTCCCATAACTTTCCGCCGATAAACCTCAAAATGGAAAAAAAGCTGACAACCTTTTACAGCTGTCAGCTTTTTGTCACACTTTTTGATTAGCTTAATCCAATCACTTGGCCATCCTCGTCTACATATAACGATTCCGCAGCCGGCTTTTTCGGGAGGCCAGGCATGGTAACCAAGCTTCCGGTCAGTGCCACGATGAAACCAGCTCCTGCTGATATGCGCACTTCGCTCACATGAATCGTGAAGTCTACAGGTGCCCCCAACAGATCAGCGCGATCCGTAAAAGAGTAAGGTGTTTTCGCCATGCACACAGGCAGATGGGACATGCCCATTTCTTCTACCTTTTGCATCGTTTTTAATGCCAACGGCGAAAAGACAACTCCTGATCCACGGTATACTTCTTTCACGACAGTCTCAATCTTGTCTTTAATGCTGAGGCCTTCCTCATACAAGAATCGGAAAGACGAAGGCAGCTCTGCTGCCCGAATGACTTTTTCAGCCAGCTCGACACCGCCTGCTCCTCCTTCTGCCCACACTTTAGAGAGCGCTGCTTCGGCTCCAGCCGCTTGGCACAGCGCAATGACAGCATCAATCTCTGCTTGGGTATCTGTCGCAAAATGATTAATGGCCACCACTGCTGGCACACCGAACTTCTGTAGGTTTTCCAGATGTCGCTTGACGTTTTCGAAGCCTTTTTCCAGAGCAGACAAGTTCTCCACTGCCAAGTCTGGTACTTTTACCCCGCCGTTGTATTTCAACGAACGAACTGTAATGACCACGACAGCAGCCGATGGAGTCAGACCTGCTTTTCTGCACTTGATGTCAAAAAACTTCTCGGCTCCCAAGTCGGCACCAAATCCAGCCTCTGTTACGACGTAATCTGCCAGCTTCAAGGCCATTTTGGTTCCGATCACACTGCTGCACCCATGTGCGATATTGGCAAAAGGTCCACCGTGAATGATGACCGGGGTTCCCTCGATTGTCTGTACGAGATTGGGCTTGATGGCTTCCTTCAAGAGAACACACATCGCATCAACCGCGTTGATTTCTTCTGCCCGTACAGGCTGATCATTGAAATCGTAGCCAATAATGATATGGTTCAACCGCTCGCGCAAGTCTGCTAGATTCTCACTCAAGCATAAGATCGCCATGATTTCCGACGCGGTCGTAATCATGAAGCCATCCTCACGCGTCATACCATTACCTTCACCCAGACCAATCACGATGTTTCGCAGTGCGCGGTCGTTCATGTCCATAGCTCGTTTCCAGACGATTTTCTTTGGATTGAGTCCGCGCGGATTGCCATGAAAAATATGATTGTCGATCATCGCTGCCAACAAGTTATGTGCAGCTGTAATCGCGTGAATGTCCCCTGTAAAATGCAGGTTAATTTCATCAGCCGGGAGAATTTGTGCCTGGCCGCTTCCAGTTGCGCCTCCTTTGATCCCCATGCAAGGACCCAAGGACGGCTCGCGAAGTGCTGCCATTGTTTTCTTCCCGAGATGATTTAAAGATTGTGACAGACCAATCGTCGTGAGCGTCTTGCCTGCTCCCGCCGGATTGGGGTTCATCGCTGTAACAAGAATCAGTTTGCCATCAGGGCGATCCTTCACTTGCTCCCATAGTTCATCTGATAGTTTGGCTTTATATTTTCCGTATAGCTCCAAATGCTGTTCTTCAATACCTGCACTCTTGGCAATTTCAACAATAGACTTCATTTTTGCCTCCCTGCCACACCAGAATGTAATGCACCAGTTACCAATCTTCTACATTCTGCATAATCATCCTTTCTCCTCTCCTCTTCGACACATTACGCAAAAGAAAAAGCCCACATTCCGACAAACGTTCAGAATGCAGGCTCTCTGTTATCTCCCGAAAATTTTTCCTGGATTCAAAATGCCGTTCGGGTCCAGCACATGCTTCATGGCTTGCATAACGTCCAGTGCTTCTCCATGTTCCTTGCGCTGGTATTTGATTTTCCCCACACCCACACCATGTTCTCCGGTGCAGGTTCCTCCCCGACTCAATGCGTACTCCACCAGATGGGCATTTACTTCCTCGGCACGCGCAACTTCTTCGGGGTCATTCAGGTCGATCATTAGGATGGCGTGATAGTTCCCATCCCCGACATGCCCTGCAATCGCTCCATCCAGCCCAGCGCGATCAATGGCTTGCCGGGCGTCCACAACGGCTCCTGCCAGCTCGGAAATCGGCAAGCAAACATCTGTCACCATCAGCTTTTTCCCGGGGGATTTGTGCAGGAAGGCATACGCCAGGTTATGACGAGCGTCCCAGAGCTGCGCCCTCGCTTTTGAATCGGTTTCAAAGAGAAACTGAGTGCAGCCATGTCCATCGGCGATGTTCTGCGCAAAATCGATATCATACGCGAGCCCTTGTTCACTGCCGTGGAACTCGATAAACAGCGTCGGTGCTTCCGGGTAGCTCGTTTCTTTGTACAGATTCACTTGGTGGATGGAACGTTCATCCACCAGCTCAATTCGCGCTACTTGAATACCCGCTCCGAGAATATCTACGACGGTATCGACAGCATCCTGAACCGAAGGAAAGCTGGCACGCGCCGCCGTTGTCGCCTCAGGGATGCCGTAAACACGCAAGGTCAGCTCTGTGAATACTCCAAGCGTTCCCTCCGACCCGACAAACAGCCCAGTAAGATGGTAGCCTGAGGAGGACTTGGCTGTCATGCTCCCTGTACGGATGATACGTCCGTCTGCCGTCACCACTTCCAGATCGCGAACCTGATCACGCATCACGCCATAGCGAACAGAAGTCGTTCCACTGGCGTTTGTAGCAGCCATCCCACCTAAAGTTGCGTCCGCGCCAGGATCGACGGAGAAAAACAATCCGTGCTTTTTCAACTCTTTATTGAGCTGGGTGCGCGTCACACCTGGCTGGACTCTCACGAGGAAATCCTTCGGTCGCACCTCCCGCACTTGGTTCATCAAGGAAAAATCCATGCTGATTCCACCCGCATAAGGAATCGCATGGCCTTCCAGACTGCTCCCCATGCCAAACGGCGTTACTGCAATGCGCTTTTCGTTTGCCAGCTTCATGATTTGGCTGACTTCCTCTGCCGTCTGCGGAAACACGACCACATCGGGAAGATGCGGGGTATGGTACGATTCATCATGGCTGTGATGCTCCAGTATTGTGGGGTTGGTCGATACTCGTTCTTCCCCCAGCAATCCCACTAACGCTTGCTTGTAATCCACGTTGGTTCCCCCTCCGTTACTTGCTCAAGTTAACAAGGAATAAGCTAATTTCAGGAATGTAGGTGATAAGCATCAAATCGACGATCATAATGACCAAAAACGGGATCACCGCTCGCTCAATCTCCGTATTCTGGAGCTTCGCAATATTTCCTGCTACCAACAAATTGATCCCAACCGGTGGCGTCAGCATACCGATGGCGGAGTTGACGACCATGATCACTCCGAATAGCACCGGATCAATGCCCAAAGAATTCGTGATCGGCAAAAGGATCGGTGTCAGGAGAATGATCGTAACCGCCGTTTCCATGAACGTCCCCAAAATGAGCAGCAAGATGTTAATGATGAGCAAGGTGATGATCGTGCTATCGGTAATCCCTAGCATGAATTGTGCAATTTCCTGCGGGATGTTTTCCCTCGTCATCAGATAGCCAAATGCGTTGGCGGTCGCGATAATAAGCATGATGACCGCTGTCATACTGGCAGAGCCCGCGAATATTTCCCCCAAGTCCCTCCACTTGATCTCCCGGTAGACGAAAAGCCCAACAATCAGACCGTAAATCACGGCTACAACCGCTGCTTCTGTCGGAGTAAAGATGGCTCCGTATATACCGCCAAGGATAATGATCGGCATGAGAATCGCCAAAATGGCGTCCTTGAATGCCTCCCATATTTCTTTAGGCGTATGCTTCTCACCGCCACCCCAGCCGTTTTTCTTACTGATCCAATACGAGTACATAATCAGTGAGATCGCTACGAGAATACCCGGTCCGATCCCGGCAATAAACAAGTCGCTAATCGAGGCACTCGCTGCTACCCCGTACAAAACCATCGGCACACTCGGAGGAATCATGACACCGATCGTTCCTCCTGTTGCATGCAAGGCCGCAGAAAACCGGACATGATACCCTTTTTTGACCATGTGCGGGATCAAAATTCCCCCTACGGCTGCTGTTGTTGCGGCAGAAGAACCCGATATCGCTGCAAAAAAGGTACAACCCATGACCGCCACGATAGCCAATCCTCCCGGAAGGTTCCCGACAATCGTATTCGCAAAACGAATTAGCCTCGCAGAGATTCCGCCTGTTTCCATCAGCTTTCCTGCCAAGAGGAAGAACGGGATCGCCATCAATGGAAAGGAATCTGTCCCGTTAAACATTTTCTGAATCACAACCAGAAGAGGAATGTTCCCCTCCAGCATAAACACGACAACGACAGACAATCCCAGTGCCACCCCGATCGGTACGTTCACGATCAGGAGCACCAACAGTGTTAAAAACAAAATCGTACCCACAATCTGGTCACTCCTTCCCGGTAATGTCTTTCCATGTCACATGGATCACGTTCATGATGAGTAAGGCACCGCTGATCGGAATCACCATGTATACATAGCCCATTGGGACGAGCAGAGTGGGTGAGGTTTGTGTCATGCTTCTCGCTGATAACAAGTAGCCTTGCTGAACCATGACGGAAAAAAAGACAAGACTACACAAAGCGGCAATAACCAGCACCAGCTTGTTCATGCGCGGCGACAAGTACTTTTGAATGTATTCCGTACCGATGTGTGCTTTGATCGACATTGCGTACGCTGATCCCAGAAACGTGATCCAGATCAGCAAATACCGAGCCACTTCCTCCGTCCAGGCCAAGGGCTGGTCGAGCAAAAAACGGAAAAGCACCTGCAGGAAGACAGCGATCACCATAATAGCCAGAAGGGCAATGATGAAAAAACGAAGGATGCTGTTTATTTTGGAAACAAGGTTGCCCACACACAATCTCCTTTCGCAGGAAAAAAGGGGAGAAAAGCCAGAGTGGCTCGTCTCCCTTCTGCTGTTTATTTTGTATTTACAATTTGATCCACCAGCTCTTTGCCGAACTGACCGGAAAACTTGTCGTAGACAGGCTTCATCGCATCGCGGAAAGCTTGCTTATCGACGTCTTCGGTAATGACTACACCTTTTGCTTTAATAGTGGTAATGGCCTCTTCTTCCATCTTGATCATCAACTCGCGCTCGTACTGACCCGCTTTTTTGGCTTCCTCGGCAAGAAGTTGCTGGACATCTGCCGGGAGCTTATCCCATACAGGCTTGCTGAACAAGATCATCGCCGCTGAGTAGACGTGCCCGGTGAGGGCCATTTGCGTTTGCTTGGATTCATACAACTTGTAGGTCTGTGCGACAATCGCCGGATTTTCCTGGGCATCGACAACTCCTTGTTGCAGCGCCGTCAGCGCCTCTGTCCAAGCCATCGGGGTCGGCTTCGCTCCCAATGCTTCGAATGCAGCCAGATGAATCGGATTTTCCTGCGTGCGTATCTTCAGCCCTGCCACATCCTCCGGCTTCTTGATCACCTTTGAACCGTTCGTTATATGACGGAAGCCGTTTTCAGCCCAAGCCAGCCCGACCAGATTGGCGTTTTCCAAATCCTTGAGCAGGTCTTGTCCGACTTGACCGTCAAGTACCTTGTACGCCTGCTCACGGCTCTCAAACAAGAACGGAAGATCCAGCACGCCCAGCTTCGGATGGAAGTTCATTACAGGCGCAGTCGAGGTAATCGACATATCCGCCGTTCCAAAGGTCAGCGCCTCTGTCAATTCACGCTCCGCTCCTAGCTGGCTCAGCGGATACACCTCGATTTTTACTTTTCCGTTCGAGCGCTTGTCCACATCCTCGGCCATTTTTTTCAACGCCAAATGGTATGGATGATCCTCTGTCAGTGAATGCCCTGCTTTGAATACATAGCTTTGTCCGTCACTTTTCGACGCTTCAGTCCCCCCAGCTTGTCCAGCAGGCGGAGCAGTCTGTTGACCGCCTCCTCCCCCGCACGCCGCTAGAAATACAGACACAGACATGATGCTCGCTAGTACGAAGCTCCCCTTCTTCCGAAACATGCGATAGTACCCCCTGTTGATTCTCCTATTTTTAAAATAATATGAAAATTTAGTTCATTTTACTAAATGCCCCTTCCACCGTCTACATTCATGACCTCGCCTGTGACAATTTTAGATAGATCAGAAGCCAAATAGAGAGCCGCCTGTGCGATATCCTCCGGCTGAATCAACATGCCCAATGGAACACTGCTGATGAAAATATCCTTTTTCCCGGCTTCAACTTCCGCTTCATCTCCATTGATAAACTTACCCAGCATCGGCGTCTCTGCCGGCCCTGGATTGATGACATTGACCCGGATTTGAAAAGGAGCAAGCTCTATCGCCAATGCCTTGCTCAACATGATAGCGGCCCCCTTGGACGCGCAGTACGCATTCAGCCCCGGACGGGCTCTGATCCCGGCAATCGAAGCGATGTTGATGATGCTGCCTTTCCCCTTCTCCTTCATGTGGGGGACCGCATACCTTGTCGTCAAAAAGATCGACTTCGTGTTCACAGACATGATGCGATCCCATTGCTCCAAGGTCAGCTCCTCAATGGGGGTAAACGCTTGGGGAACACCCGCGCAATTGACCAGGACATCGATCGAGCCGTACGCTTCGAGCGTCTCCTTCACAAGTGCAGCGACACTCGTATCGTCTGCCACATCTGTTTGTACCGCATGACCTTTCCCTTGTGGCAGCTCTTGGGCGACTGATACTGCCGCTTCTTTGTTCAAATCAGCCAGGATGACGTTGGCTCCCTCGTCTGCAAAAAGCTTCGCAATGGCCTTGCCCATTCCTGAGGCAGCCCCTGTTACAATCGCCGTTTTTCCTTGCAAAAGCTGACCGCTCATAGGTTGATCACCACCATTCGCTCTTCCGTCATCTCTTCGACTGCGTAACGTGGACCTTCCTTGCCCAGTCCGCTGTTTTTGATTCCGCCGTATGGCATGACGTCATTGCGATAGGTCGATACGTCGTTGATCACCACGCCACCGTACTCCAGCACGCGTGCTGCTTTCATCGCGACGTTTAAATCACGGGTAAAAATCCCTGCCTGCAAACCGTACTCCGAATCGTTGGCTTGGGTAAAAGCATCTTCAAGGTCACTGTACGGAATGATCGTGACGACGGGCGCGAACACTTCCCGGCAAACCACCTTCATCTCTGGCCTTGTATCCACCAACACAGCCGGATAAAAGAGAGCACCCTCCCGTTTGACAGGCAAAAGCGATCTGGCCCCTTGGCTAATCGCTTCCTGTACCCATTCCTCTGTGCGGCTCGCTTCTTTTTCACTGATCATCGGTCCGACATCCGTCTCCGGGTCCTCCGGATTCCCTACCTTCAATTGAAGGACATGCGAGATATATAAATCACTGAACGCCTGCATAACAGATTCATGCACGTAAATGCGCTGGACAGCAATGCACGCCTGACCCGCATTGTGAAAGCTGCGGGAGGCTGTTTGGCGGGCCGCTAACTCCAAATCTGCATCGAGATGCACGATATTGGGAGAGTTGTTGCCTAGCTCCAGCGCAACTGGACGCATGCCACTTCGCTCCTTGATGCGGCGACCAACTTCTCCCGACCCGGTAAAGGTGTACATGGCGATGCGTTCTTCGTCCAGCAGCCATTCCCCTACCTGACTGCCTGCCCCTGTCACGATATTGACGTACCCCTTTGGCATGCCCGCTTCCTCCAGGATTTCCACCAACAGAAAGGTTGCAATAGGCGTGACTGTAGCTGGCTTAACCACCAGCGTATTTCCTGCGGCTAGCGCTGGCGCGATCTTGTGCGTGCTGAGCAGCAAGGGATAGTTAAACGGCGTAATAGCACCGATTACTCCTTTTGGCACCCGAATGGTAAAGCCCAGACGGTTTTCCGAGCCTTCCGTTGCTTGCAGCGGAATCATTTCCCCGTGAATTTTCTTAGCTTCCTCTGCCGACAAGCGAAGTGTATTGATCGTACGATCCAGCTCATTCCTGGCGTCCTTGCGCGTTTTGCCCACTTCGCGAATCAAGGATTGCTCCATCTCGTCCCGGCGTTCCTCCATGAGCTCAGAGGCTTTCAGCAAGATTTTGTATCGTTGAAAAGGTGTTAATTTGTCCGCCTTAAACGTCTCCCACGCAGCTTCCACCGCTTCTGTTACATGCTGCTGACAAGCCTTGGCAATACGTGCGATGCACTCGCCTGTGTACTTGTGAAGGACAGGGATGTAGCTCTCGGTTTTCACCCATTCTCCACCGATGTACAAATCATACGATCTCGCTTCCATGTCCTCTTCCTCCCTTATATTTATCTCGTTGTTTGATAGATGTGGCGAACGATTTCGTCTCCTAATTCTTTTGTGGTCGCCGTCCCCCCAAGATCAGGAGTGAGCACCTCGCCATCTTGCAGCACGTTTTCGATAGCGTTCATGATGACAGTACTGAGCTCTGGCAAATCGAGATGATCCATCATCATGGCGAGGCTCCATACTTGTGCGATCGGATTGGCGATTCCTTTGCCCGCGATATCCGGCGCAGAGCCGTGAATGGGCTCAAACATGGAGGGATACTTGCGCTCCGGATTGATATTCGCGGAAGGGGCCAAGCCCAAACCTCCTACGATTGCCGCCCCGAGATCAGTCAAAATGTCTCCAAACAAGTTGCTCGCGACAACGACATCAAACGTTTCTGGTCGCGTGATGAAATAGGCAGCGAGTGCGTCGATATGATACAGATTGGTCTGGATACCCGGGTATTCCTGACTGACTTCCTTGACGATCTCATCCCAGAACGGCATGGAATGGTTGATGCCGTTGGACTTCGTTGCTGCGGTCACGCTCTTTTTCGAACGCTTTTCCGCGAGTGCGTAAGCGTACTTGAGGATGCGCTCTGTGCCATACCGGGTAAATACGTTGTTTTGCACCGCCATTTCGTACGGTGTACCCTGGTGCATCCGCCCGCCCATATTGGAGTACTCACCCTCTGTATTCTCCCGCACCACGACGAAATCGAGATCAGCATGGTCCTTATAGCGAAGAGGACTTTCCAGACCTTTTAGCAGCTTGACCGGGCGAAGGTTCACATACTGCTGGAATGCCCGGCGTATAGGCAAAATCAACTCCCACACAGAGACATGGTCAGGAACCTCGGGCGCACCGATTGCACCAAGCAGAATCAAATCATAGTCTTTTAATATACGGAGTCCATTCTCCGGCATCATTTTGCCGTGTTGGAGATAGTAGCTACAGTTCCAATCCATGACATCACGGGCAAACCGAATGCCGCCGTGACTCTCTTCTATGGCTCCCAACACCTTCAGACCTTCTTCCATGACCTCGGGACCGATTCCGTCTCCTGGAATTACTGCAATGGAATAGTGTAACAACGGTCTCCCTCCTAAAAATCTAAATTTTTCGACTTCATATCACACTATCCACTTGCATGATTAATGCCAAGCTCCGTATCCTGCACCCTGACCGGATAAAAGTCTTCCATCCGTTCCACTCCATGCATCACTCGAATGGTGACATTGCAAGACAACGCAACAAAATGTTGCAACACACATTGCAACATTTGTTCAGGCCAAGCTATATCGTTTCATCCATTATGACTCTTCCTGATTAATCGGCGCTCCAATCTGGTATTCTTCTATTTTGCGGTACAAGGTATTTCGCCCGATTTGCAGCATTTTGGCCGCTTTACTGACATTACCACCACTTTTCTCGAGTGCCTTTTTGATTGCGATTCTCTCTATTTCACGCAAGGAAGGAATGGCATGATCTAAAGACTCAGGCGTATCGGCTTCCATCAATCCCTCCAGCTGGATGTGATCGCAATCAATGGTGTCCCCCTCTGCCAAAAACACCGCTTGAATCAGAACGCCTTGCAGTTCCCGGATATTGCCCGGCCACGAATAAGCACGCAGCTTATCCTTTGCCTCCGTGGTCAGTATGTACGGTTGTTCTGTGTCGATCTGCTGTAATAGATGCTCCGCCACCTGGATGATATCACTGCGTTTTTTCAACGACGGCAAATGAATGGAGACTCCTTTGAGCCGGTAGTACAGGTCAGCCCGAAAACGTCCCGCCTTGATCTCCTCTGACAGGTTTCGATGCGTAGCGGCTATTATCCGCGCATAAATAGGGCGGGATTGATTGCTCCCCACCGGGGTGACGACCTTTTCCTGCAAAACGCGCAAAAGTGCCGCTTGCGCACGCAAAGACATATCCCCGATCTCATCCAAAAAAATCGTGCCTTTTTTCGCCGCTTCAAACTTTCCGATTCTACCTTCCCGATGCGCCCCCGTGAATGACCCGCTTTCATATCCAAACAATTCACTCTCGATTAAATTTTCTGGAATCGAACTGCAGTTCACTGCGATAAAAGGCTCATGCGCGCGCGGCCCTGTCTCATGGACCATTTGAGCGAACAGCTCTTTTCCCGTACCGCTCTCCCCCAAAATGATCACAGGAAAATCTACCTGAGCCGCCTTTTGTCCGAGCATCTTTGCCTGCAAGAAGAGCGGACATGAACCAGCTAGGCGTGGAAACGGCTTCAGCTGTACGTTGGGTGCCGCAGACCAAAAACGCGGGCGATGATCTTTCACATGACGGCCAGCACGTTCTTGCTCCGCACTTACTCTTGTTCCCAAGGCTTCCTTTCCGAGCTGCTGCTGCGAAGCCTCATTTAGGCCCACGATACGCTCGTCCCGATCCAAGCCGACGAGCGCCAGCTTCCCTCGACCATCTCCTGGGCGGGATAGAGTTGGTAAGGCAATCACGCGCTCCGCATCTGTTAACAAAAAGCGATTTTGCAGAGCCTCTGCGATCATGCAAGCAATGGTTAGGGCAAACGGATGGGAATATTCTTTACGCGTACTAATGTCAATGATGCCTAATAGCTCACCCGCAGGTGAAAAAATAGGTGCCGCTGAGCATGTAAGAAAGCGATTTTCCAAGAAGTAGTGTTGCTCTCCCTGTACCTGAATCGGCTGTTGTGCAATCAGCGCTGTCCCAATCGCATTGGTCCCTTTGTAGTTTTCTGTCCAGTTCGCTCCGATTTGCAGCTGTACTTTTTGTGCCTGGTTGGCGAAGACCGGGTCCCCGATCGTTTGAATAATATTGCCTTCCCGGTCAGACAAGAGTGCGATGTGCTCTGTCGATAACAAAAAGGGAGCAAGCTTGTTAAAAAGCGGGAGACTCTCACGAATCAGAGGGTGATTATCCTGAATGATTTCTTTGATTCGCCGGGCAGAAATGATTTGATCATTGGCCTTCTCCGTAGTCTTGAGGTTCGATTCCTGACAGCGCTTCCAAGATTGCTGAACAATCGTCGACAACACGATTCCCTCCCCCAAAAATCATTCCCCCTCAGTATAACATGAGAGTCTTTGCTATAGAAAAAACCAGTCGAACCACGAGCACATTTGCCGTCTGGCTGCTAGCCGTCATCGGTCATTTTCCAATAGAAACCCACTTTTTTGTCCCAATACGGAACATGACATGATCCATTATGGAACAATTTCTACCCTCATCCACGCAAGAAAACGCTGTCATTTCGAGCTTTTTCACGTTGGTACGAGACTTGCTTTTAGAGAGGGCTGTAAAGAACTATGTGATAAATGAGGAGGCGCTCGCAATGATCTATGCTCAGCCCGGTCAAGCCGGTTCTAAGGTGACTTTCAAAAATCGTTATGAAAACTACATCGGGGGTAATTGGGTTCCGCCAGTAAAAGGTGAGTATTTCGAAAACGTATCACCTGTAACAGGCAAGGTCTTTTGCGAGGTAGCCCGCTCGACAGCCGAAGATATTGAGCTGGCACTGGACGCTGCCCATGAGGCAAAAGACGCGTGGGGTCGTACCTCTGTTGCACAGCGCGCAAATATGTTGTTAAAAATCGCGGATCGGATGGAAGCAAATCTGGAGATGCTGGCAAACGCAGAGACGTGGGAAAACGGCAAGCCTGTTCGTGAAACACTCGCGGCCGACATCCCGCTGGCGATTGACCATTTTCGTTACTTCGCCGGAGCGATCCGCGCGCAAGAAAGTACACTCGCCGAAATCGATAACGATACGGTCGCTTATCATTTCCATGAGCCACTCGGTGTGGTTGGTCAAATTATTCCCTGGAACTTCCCGCTCCTCATGGCTACATGGAAGCTGGCTCCAGCCTTGGCTGCGGGCAACTGCGTCGTCCTCAAGCCAGCGGAGCAAACACCCGCCTCCATCATGGTGCTGATGGAGCTGATCGGCGACCTGCTCCCTCCTGGCGTCGTCAACGTCGTGAACGGCTTTGGTCTGGAAGCGGGTAAACCGCTCGCTTCAAGCAACCGCATCGCGAAAATCGCCTTTACGGGTGAAACGACGACAGGTCGCTTGATCATGCAATACGCTTCCCAAAATATTATTCCGGTGACGCTGGAGCTGGGCGGAAAATCGCCAAACATCTTCTTCTCGGATGTGGCTGCAAATGACGATGCCTTCTTTAACAAAGCCATTGAAGGATTCGTACTGTTTGCGCTCAACCAAGGCGAGGTTTGCACATGCCCATCCCGCGCGCTCATCCACGAAAGCATCTACGACCAATTTATGGAGCGTGCCTTGCAACGCGTAGCCAATATCAAGCAAGGAAATCCACTCGATACAGATACGATGATCGGCGCACAGGCTTCCTTGGAGCAGGTAGAAAAAATCCTCTCCTACCTGGATATCGGCAAACAAGAAGGAGCCGAATGCCTGATTGGAGGCGCTCGTGCACAGCTTGCAGGTGAACTCGAGGGCGGCTACTACATCCAGCCAACTGTCTTTAAAGGCCACAACAAGATGCGTATCTTCCAAGAGGAAATCTTCGGTCCGGTCGTCTCCGTAACGACCTTCAAGGATACAGAAGAAGCGCTCGCTATGGCAAATGATACGCTGTATGGCTTGGGGGCTGGTGTATGGACACGCGACACAAACACAGCCTACCGCATGGGCCGCGAAATCCAGGCTGGTCGCGTATGGACCAACTGCTACCATGCTTACCCGGCTCACGCAGCGTTTGGCGGCTACAAAATGTCTGGTATCGGCCGAGAGACGCACAAAATGATGCTGTCTCACTATCAACAAACGAAAAACCTGCTGGTCAGCTACAGCGATCAAGCTCTGGGCTTCTTTTGATCAATGAGCCAGCCAGAAAAAGTGCTCGCAACAGATGCTGCACTGGCACTCATTGAACGGCTCCGCGCCAAGCACGGTGACCTGATGTTTCACCAGTCAGGGGGCTGCTGCGATGGGAGCTCCCCCATGTGTTACCCGCTCGGTGAATTTCTCGTGGGTGAGCAGGACGTTCTGTTAGGCGAGATCGGTGGCTGCCCGTTCTACATGGGCAAAGCTCAGTATGAGTATTGGAAGCATACGCAGCTCATCATTGACGTCGTGAATGGGCGTGGCGGAATGTTTTCGCTGGAAGGACCTGAGGGGGTACGCTTCCTCACACGTTCACGGGTATTTCCAGACACGGAACCAGAATAAAAGGAAGACCGCTCCTGCCTTTTTACTGGCTGGAACGGTCTTTTTTGCTTGGATAGCTATCTCGATTTTTTGCGAGAGGTACGATTTGCAGGAGCCTTGCTTGCTCGATTGCCTGGATTTGCATTCGGGCGTGCAGAGCCGCGTTGAGCAGCTACTGGCTTCTTGCTAGAGCCGCTAGACTTGCGATCAAAACCGCTTGCTGCTCGGTTTCCTTCCTTCGGCTTACGTCCAGTACCGCCTGCTGCTCGGTTACCATCCTTTGGCTTGCGATCAAAGCCACCTGTTGCTCGGTTACCATCCTTTGGCTTGCCATCGAAGCCACCTGTTGTTGCTCGGTTACCTTTCTTTGGTTTGTACTCAAAGCCACCTGTTGTTGCTCGGCTTCCGTCCTTTGGCTTGCGCTCGAACCCGCCTGCTGTATGGTCTCTGCCCTTTGCCTTGCCCTCAAAGCGACCTTCTACACGTTCACGTTTCCCTGAATTACGCTCAGAACCGCCACCTTTTGCTTGGCGTCGTCCATCTCCATCACGACGCCCCCTAGAACCTTGCTCCCTTCCCTCAGCTGACTTTCCTTTCCCTCTTCCCTGCTTATCCCCTTGCCGATCTGCTTTCTCGGCTCGCTCCCTCTCAGGCTTTTGCTTTTTCTGATCACCCGGTTCCCCGCGATCCATTTCACGCCGCTCCAGAGACAGATTGATCCCTTGTTCAATCTCCCTGAGCTGCCCCCAATCCTTCGCTGCTACCAGAGTAAAAGCGGTCCCTTTTTCCTTGGCTCGCCCCGTTCTGCCAATCCGGTGTATATAGCTGTCCACATCTTCCGGGATATCATAATTGAAAACGTGCGTGACTCCCTCGACATCAAGCCCACGCGCTGCCACATCCGTTGCGACCAAATACTGAATCCTAGCCTCGCGGAATCGCTTCATGACATCCTCGCGCTTCGCCTGTGACAAATCGCCGTGTAGCTCGTCAGACATATAATCGAGACCTTGCAGCTCCGCATTTAACTTACTGGCTCTGCGCTTTGTTCGGCAAAAGATCACGGCCAGAAACGGCCGTTGTTCATCCAGCAGACGGCACAGCGTAGCTTGCTTCGCACGATCTGTGGTCTCCACTGCAATTTGGCGAATATCATCTAACGTAATTCGCTTGCCCTGCACTTTGATGTTTTCCGGCTTTTGCATAAAGCGCTTCGCAAGAGATTGCACCTGCTCTGACATGGTGGCCGAAAACAGCAAGGTTTGTTTTTCAAAAGGCGTATTTGCCATAATATCTTCTACCTCAGGCAAAAAACCCATATGAAGCATTTGGTCCGCCTCATCCAGGACAAACATCGAAACTTGCGATAAATCGATCGTCCCTCTTCGCAGATGATCCAGCAAACGGCCCGGTGTCGCGATGACCACATGTATTTTTCCTTTCAGCTTTCTCAGTTGCTGATTGACATCTTGTCCACCATAGACCGCGAGTACTTGGATGTCTTCCAGCTTTTCCGTCAGCTTCTTTACCTCTGCCGTAATTTGCAAGGCAAGCTCCCGCGTAGGAGTAAGAATCAACGCCTGAACATGCGTCGCTTGTGGATCCGCGTTTTCCAAGATCGGCAGGACAAATGCGAGTGTCTTCCCGGTTCCCGTCTGTGCTTGCGCGATTACATCTTTTCCTTCCAGCACAACAGGAATTGCTTTTTCCTGAATCGGTGTAGGCTCGGTAATCCCGTTTGCTTGCAGAGCATCTATCAGTTCCTTATGTATTCCCAATCCCAAAAAATCAGCCAGTTTCGCCATCTCCATTCATAAATCGATCCGTTATTATTTCGTACATACTGCCATGCCGATAAAGTACCGTATGCCATCGCGAGGTGTTTTTTCAAAGGTAACGCCTCTCTGATAATACATATCCACGTCAGAATAGCGTACAAACAGCTCCGCGAACTCTTCCGGCGTCAGCTGATGCACATGGAAGGGCTCACTCGTCTCTTTGCCCCGCCCTCTACCAAATGGACTGGAAAGCACGAGCGTACCACCTGGTTTCAGCATCCGATACAAGTTATCCATAAACAGCAAATCGTCTGCGACATGCTCAATGGTCTCAAAGCTCAAAATCGTATCAAACAACCCCAATAGCTCGGGAAGCGCTGGATCAAGCGCGTCACCCTGCTGATACGTAATCTTTTGATGGTTGTATTCCCGATTGGCATAAAAGATCGTCGCCTCATCGTTGTCGACACCGATCAGTTCTGTCAGCTCTCGTTTTCGATCCTTTGCGATCATATGACATCCGTAGCCAGTACCGCAAGCGATATCCAGCACTCGACCTTTTACATAAGGTGCGGCAAAATAATATCTGGCTATATGCTCCAGCAGCATGCCATTCGTAGGTTTTAACAGCTTGGGGATGATTCTCTCCCCTGTCCATTCCAGCAAAGCCATCACCAATTTTCTCTTATTCTTCCTCACATCTTACCTTATTTATCGGCTTGATCCTATCAGCTAGCATTTCCTGAACGGGGTTTATTAAGAAATTTGTAAGACATTTCATTACTGTTTTGTTAGAGCTGGGCGTTAAGATAGTACCATGAATGCATTCATAAGGTGGGACGAATCATGACCAAATATCAAGTCCTCGTAGTCGACGACGAGGAAGAAATCCGCGACGCAATCGAAATCTATCTCAAAAATGAATCCATGACCGTATTCAAGGCTAGCAATGGACAGGAAGCGCTGGACATACTGGAACATGAAGAGATTCAGCTCATCCTGATGGACATCATGATGCCAAAAATGGACGGAATGACCGCCACCTTTCAAATTCGCCAGAAAAAAAACATCCCGATCATCATGCTGTCTGCAAAGTCAGAGGATACCGATAAAATTCTCGGGTTAAACATCGGTGCCGATGACTATGTGACGAAGCCTTTTAATCCCTTGGAGCTCATCGCCAGGGTCAAATCTCAGTTAAGACGTTTTACCAATCTGGGAAGCGCTCAAATAGCAGAGGATGAGATTCAGGTGCGCGGCTTGACCTTGAACAAGAGTACAAAAAATGTAGCAATTGACGGCAACGAGGTCAGGCTGACGGCTACCGAATACAAGATCCTGGAGCTGTTGATGGAAAACAAGGGCCGCGTTTTTTCCATTGAGGAAATTTATGAGCGAGTCTGGAGAGAGCCTTATATGAACGCGGAAAACACGGTGGCTGTCCACGTGAGACGCATTCGGGAAAAAATAGAGATCAACCCGAAGGAACCTAAATATTTGAAGGTGGTATGGGGAATTGGATACAAAATCGAAAAATAAACGCTTTGCGGTGCCCGTGCTCGTTGTTATGATCGTGAGTATTTCGCTTGCTCTCCTAACGATGGCCGATCTGTACCATAAGCGCGAGAATCTCCAAGAGAATAATTATTTTCAAAGCTCAGGCTTCAATCGTGAAATAGAGACATTTGCTGAGCTGGTGAAAAAGGTTCATGTAGATTATACAAGCTACACTCCAGGAAAGCTCGACGAGAAGACAGCGAATCAGCTAAAAAAAGAGCATGAGGAAACCCTCCGATCGATTAAGGAAGATAACCAGTTCTTAGATCGGATAAAACAAGCAAAAAGTGAGGGAGACAACGAGAAAGTCGCCCAATTAACTGAAGAATATTCACAAAGCATGCAAGAAGACATCGCGAAAGCAACGTTGTATTATCAGGAGCAGGTGAACAACAGAATCGCCGAAAAAGATGCCGAGTACGAGGAACAAAAAAACAGCCTCACCTTGCGAAGCGGCTCCTTCAAATACTATGTCACCGATAAAAAGAACAACAAAGTTTACACCAATCTCGCACAAGAACCTACAGAATGGGAACTGGCCCGATATGCGCGCTATACAATCAACCTCCCTAATACGAACGGGGATTTGGAAAGCATCAATCGCACTTATCAACTGAATCAACTTAGTGGTATCTTTTATGTCCCAAAAGAACCAGACGGATATAGTCAGGTTCATGCAGATGCCCTTTACTATGATTCCATTCGGGAGCGGCTGATTGCCGAATTCGGCTTGCTTACGGTCACTCTCCTCATCATTGCTTTTTGCTTTTTGTACTTGCGAACAGGCAGGCCGGCGGAAGTACCTATTGTCACAAAAAGCATGGCTCTGTTCCGCCTTATCCCGCTGGATATTCGGATGGGTCTGTTGTTCGTTCTTGGAATTACGTACTTCATTATGTTAGCGAACCTACGCTTTTTCTTCTTGCCGATTGATGGTGAGCATATCTTTACCCTTGCGTTCGTATCCTTGTTCACCGCTTACCTGCTTTTACAACTGCTGGAGGCGCGGCTCATGTACAAAGAACCCGAGAGAATTTTGCAACAGTGGCAAAAAAGTATCTTCGCCAGACAACGTGTCCTTCTTCAAGAAAGCTATGCCAATCGCGGCATGTTTTTTAAAGTATCCACGTTGTTCATCCTGACTGTCATGTTCGGGATGAGTATCGGTTTCGGATTCGTCGGGCTTGTCAAAGGGTCTGGTGGCTTACTGTTTTTCAGCTTTTTGTATGGCATGTTTTACATGATCGTAGTTTTCCCATACGCGCTTAGACGCTTGGGACTGATGAACCGCATCATGCGAGGTGCCTCCGAAATGGCTGGCGGTAATCTGAACACTACGATCCGAAAGGTAAAAAAAGGGAAGTTATCTGATCTCGCGCACTCTCTTAACAACATCACAAAGGGACTCAAGCACGCGATGGAAGAGCAGATGAAAAGCGAGCGCATGAAATCCGAATTGATCACCAATGTTTCTCATGATTTAAAAACACCGCTGACGTCGATTATCAACTACGTGACCCTGCTCAAGCAGGAAGATTTGACACCTGAGGAACGCAATAGCTACGTCGATGTCTTGGATCGAAAAGCAGATCGACTGCGCGTCCTCATCGATGACCTGTTTGACGCAGCCAAAATGTCCAGCGGCGCGGTTGAGCTGAATATCGAGCAAGTGAATGTAGCGTCCCTGCTCAACCAATCCATCGCTGAATTCAGTGACAAAATCGACCAATCGACGCTCACTTTCCGCGTAACGACGGAACAGCCGAAGATCGTCGCTCCTCTGGATGGCAAGAAAACATGGCGTGTATTCGAGAATCTAATCGGCAACGCCCTGAAGTATTCCATGCCGAACACGCGCGTCCTGATTCATCTGGCAGAGACAGAGGACGAGGTTATCCTGACGTTCAAAAATGTCTCCGCCTACGAAATCGACTTTGATGCACAGGAACTGTTTGAACGGTTCAAGCGCGCTGATCAATCCCGTCATACCGAAGGCTCTGGCCTCGGGTTGGCTATCGCAAAAAGCATCGTAGAGCTGCAAGGCGGCAGGCTGTCGATCGATATTGATGGCGATTACTTCAAAGTCACGGTCGTATTCCGCAAGCACGCGTAAGGAACAAATAGGAAAGCCAGTGCCCGATCGTCAGGCACTGGCTTTATTACGTGGTTTTCTCCCTGTTAGATGGCAAAGTTCCTTTCAAATAGGGCCTCAATGCTGGCAGCCACTTCTTGCTCATCGGCCCCCTCCACCTCAAACATAATTTCATCTCCGGTCTTTGCCCCCAGAGCCATTACGCTGAGGATGCTTTTGCCATTAGCCTGCTTGTCATTGTAGATCATCTTGACCGACGAGCTGTATTGATTGAGCAGGTTCACCAAGACAGAAGCAGGGCGAGCATGGAGACCTCCACTCACGGCTACTTCCAGATTCATTCGGATCAATTTCACGCCTCCCTTCCTGTCCTTGTACATGCAATCCTCTTACAAGAAAAACTTCTCGATCACTTCTGCCACCCCATGCCGATCATTCGTTTCCGTGACATGCCGAGCCAGCTGTTTCAAATCATCGGGAGCATTGCCCATCGCCACACCCATTCCGGCGAATTGGAGCATCTCTGCATCATTGTAGTTGTCTCCTATAGCAACGATCTCGTCAGGCTGAATCGCAAGCCTCTCACTCACTACCGCAAGACCACTTGCTTTGGAGATGCCCACAGGCAATATTTCCAAATTATTCGCGCCTGATGCCGTCACGCGAATCCCCGAAAGCTCAGCTTTCTCAAGCTCTTGTCTTGCTTCCAACAGACGCTTCTCGTCTCCCGTGACGAATATTTTCGGAGCACACACCTCATGTTTTCGAACGTATCCGGCTATCAACCGCGAAGCCTGGATTTTGAGCGGGTATTGATTTTTCCAGAGCTGGCGCAGTGTCCAGGCATTTAACAGCGGAAACAAATCCGTCAACTTCCAGGTGCGATTCGTTACAGCATAAGCCTCATGCAGCAACATGACATCCAGGCCATGCGATACGAGTATATCTGTAATCCTCGCCGCTATCTCATGCGGAATACGCTGTACATACAGCACCTGATCCGTCTTGGGGTCTGCGACGTATGCGCCATCATGGGAAACAAGCGGTGCGCTGATCCGGAACTGCTGCGCCAACGATTTGGCCGATGGGTATGCCCTGCCGGTTGCCAGTGTGACGTGGACTCCTTGCTGCACTAACTGGGTAATGGCCCGCTCTGTTACTTTGGATAAGGTGTGATTCGACATCAAAATCGTTCCGTCCACATCCAAGGCGAGGAGTTTGTATTTCACACGAGTTCCATCCTTATGTGACAGGCTTGAAAAACTGGGGCAGATGCTCCTTGTGCGCCTCCAGCATTTCATCGAGTATTTTTTTGGCGATCACATCAGACGGCACCAGCGGGTTAATATTCATCGCCAATAGCGCCGTATGGTAATTACCCGTTACAGCCGCCTCAGCTGCCACTCGCTCAAACGATTTGATTTGCTGTACGAGTCCACGCACGGGAACGGGCAAGTCACCAACAGCCAAAGGAATCGGCCCTTCTCTTGTAATCACGCAGTTCACTTCGACTGCCGAATCATCCGGAATGCTGGCAATCGCCCCATTGTTGCGAACATTTACCGTCTGGATATCGCGCTTGTCGTTGTAAATGGAGTAAATCAGATTGCAAGCAGCCTCACTGTAATAAGCCCCGCCACGTTTCTCCAACTGCGGAGGCTTGATATCCAAGTCTGGATCTTCGTAGAGCGCAAATAGCTCCGCTTCCACCTGCTTGACCACTTCAGCCCGCGTACCCTTCTGCTCCGCTTCTTCCAGCTCATGCTCAAGCATCGTGCGCGTCTGGTAGTAATAACGATGATACGGGCACGGGAGAATCCCCAATGCTTTGATGAAATCCTTATCCCAACCAAGGTCCAAAATGTTTTGCATCGTAATGCCCGATTGGTCGCCCGTTATTTTATCCATTACCTGGGAAATGACATTTTCCCCATCCAGGTACACACCCAGTCCGAAGATCATATGATTCAAACCGGCAAAGTCAATATGAACCCGTGATTGCTCGACGCCTAAAACAGAGGCAACACCCATTTTCATCCCGATGGGAACATTGCATAGTCCAATGACCTTTTTGCGGTTGGTATACCGCAGCACTGCCTCTGTGACCATTCCAGCCGGATTCGTGAAGTTAATCAGCCAAGCATCTGGACATAGCTCTTCCATGTCACGACAAATGTCCATAATGACCGGAATGGTACGCAGGCCTTTGAACAAGCCTCCAGGTCCATTCGTTTCCTGACCGATCACCCCGTATTTCAAAGGAATCCGCTCATCCTTGATTCGCGCATCCAATAGACCCACGCGCATTTGTGTCGTAACAAAATCTGCGCCCGCAAGTGCTTTTCGCCGATCCTGCGTCAAATGGATCTCGATAGGCACCCCTGCCTTCTCTACCATCCTTTTTGCCAGGGCACCTACTGTTTGCAGCTTTTTCTCGCCTTCTGGAATATCAACCAGCCACAGTTCTCGCACGGGCAATTCATCGTAGCGCTTGATGAAGCCCTCCACCAGCTCAGGTGTATAGCTAGACCCTCCACCGATCGTTACAATTTTGATTCCGCTCATACTCCTGCCTCCTTGCCTGCATGGATTTGGCTGTACAGCTCTACAAACTCCGTTGCCAAATCCTTGACTGTAATGGCGTTCATCAAATGATCCTGGGCGTGAATCAAGAGCATGCTGATCTCAGTCTTTTCGCCCGCAATCTCCTTCTGGATAAGTTCCGTTTGATTTTGGTGTGCAAGACCGAGCTCTTCTCCCGCACGCTTCAACGCATCTTCTGCGCCTGGCAAGTCTCTATTTTTAGCCAGAGCGATCGCTTCCATTGCCAGACTCCGTGCGTTTCCTCCGTGAAGTATTAGTTGAAAAATAACGTCTGTATGGTCCAAATCTATCTCCACCTATCCAAGTTCGCTAAAAGTCACGAGCTGTATTTTTTGATCACGAATGTACTGCTTTAACTCTGCTGCTGTTAAGATCTTCAATTCTGTGGTTCGTTGCTTTGCGTATGAACTGCCTGTCAGTACCGCTTCGTCCAAATAGGCAGGGTGCGTCATGATCTCAACCACAGGATAATCTGCCATATCCTCTACGATCCTGACGAAGGATTGTACGGTTAGGTCGTCTCCATAAAAATGATGAGAAAAGCCTTCTGTCGTCAAAACACTCAACTGGTCCCGCTCCTCCTGTTTCCCGAACAGCCAGGGATAGCGAACTGGCACCCTATATTCCTCTGCCAGCTTCAGAACAATCGGCAAAACGGCTGGATGTGCATGTACATGGTGGTGGCTGTCGATATGCGTCAGCTTGAGCCCCGACGCAACAAACCTCCCCAATTGAGCCCGCAGCTCCCGCTCAATCTCCTCCGGTGCAGCAGAAATCAGATGATCTTGCCCGCGGCGGAAACGCCCCTCTCCATCCGTTAGCGATGGTACATCCTGACTAACTGGCGATCCGCATGTAAGTACCAGATGAATGCCTACTCCGAGCGTCGGATGTTCTTTGGCCAGCCCTACAGCGTGCTCGAACCCCTCCATATTGACCATCAAGGTCGCAGAAGTAACGACTCCTTCCCGATGTGCTTCGACGATGCCCAGATTGACGCCTTTGGAATACCCAAAATCGTCTGCATTCACAATCAATTTCATAGATAGCCTCTCCTCTAGCGTTTACATAGACACAGCATTACTATCGGAAGCAGTGCTGGCTTTTTCTTCGCTTACCTTTTGTTTATCCCACAAACGGAAGAACGGATAGTAGATCGCGAGCGCTATCACGAAGTTCACCGCTTGGAGAACCATACCCGATACCTTCCCACCAGTAGCCAAATATCCACTGATCAACAATGGTGTCGTCCACGGAACTGCTACCCCGCTTGGTTTTGCCACCCAACCGAATGACATGGCCAAATAGCTGATAATGACCAATACGACAGGCGCCAGAACAAATGGGATGATCAAAAGCGGATTCATGACAATTGGCATACCGAACGTGACAGGTTCATTGATGTTAAACAAACCAGGTCCAAGCGAAAGACGGCCAATGTTTTTCATCTGTTTACTGCGTGCCCGAAATACCATTAAGACGACGAGAGCTAACGTAGCACCCGATCCCCCAGCGAATATCCACATGTCAAAAAATTGCGTAGTGACGACGTTTGGCAATTCACCGTTGGGATTAGCCTGGAATGCGGCTCGGTTCTGGTCCATCAGCGTCAGCCAGATGGGACTCATAATGCCACCGACAATCGCCGCACCGTGCAAGCCAATGGCCCAGAGAATGTGAATAAGCAGCACGCATATAATGGCCCCAATCAAGCTGCTACCAACAGCGCTGAGTGGTGCGACGAGCAAATCCTTCACAATATTGTGAATACTTTCGAAGGACGTGTTTTCAAGGAGGATACGCAACAACCAAACCACCAAAAGCACCGCACCAGCTGGGATCAATGCCACAAAGGAACGGGAAACTGCGGGAGGCACTCCGTCTGGCATGGTAATGACAATTTTCTTTTGAATGATTTTGCGATAAATCTCTGTCGACAATATACCCAATAGCATTGCGACAAATAATCCCTGACTGCCCATCAGTGTGAGAGGAATGACTCCGCCCACCTCTTGGGCTGCACTCGCTCCTTCCGGGGTGAACATGATTTTATACGGAGTAGCGAGCAAGAAGGATGCGACAGAAATGGCTCCTGCCGATAGCGGGTCGACCTTGTATTTCTCCGCCAGTCGGTAGGCGACGCCGAAGCTGACGATCAAGGCCATGACGTCAAACGTAGCACCTACCGGATACAGCAGCTTGGTCCGCCATTTTTCACCGAAAATCCCAATCATGAATTCGTCATAACCAGGTATAGGTATGAAGCCAATGATGAGGAACATTGAACCAATGATCAACAAAGGCAATGTAAGGATAATTCCGTCACGAATAGCCTGCAGATGCTTTTGCTCCGCAATTTTTCCCGCTATCGGCATCATGCGGTTTTCCATAAAAGAAACAAATCCGCCCACACGCATCCCCCTCCTACTGTTTTAGACGAAGCGCAAACTCAAGCACGTTTTTCCCGTTCAATGTACCGTAGTCGACCGTGCTGATTACATCTACAGGAATTCCTCTGGATGCCCCTTCTTTTTTCATCTCTGTCAGCTTGTAACGAACTTGTGGTCCCAGCAAGAGCACTGCTGCTTGATCAATATGATTTTTTACCTCATCTGCGGAAACTGCCCATATTTTAGCGTCCAACCCTTTTTCTCTGGCAGCCTCCTCCATTTTTTGAACCAACAAGCTTGTCGACATACCCGCTGCACAACACAATAAAATATTCATTGTACCCCCTCCTCTCAACGAGTGATGCCTTACTGAAAGAGCAAGTTTCGTGCCAAAACACCAAAAAATGTATGCGCTTACCAAAATAACCGCATGGTCAGGCATATTTCGCTACCTCATCGCCTGGCACCCTCATTAGTGTTTTTATGTAAGCGCTGTAGTGTTTGATTTTGAATAGGGAAAAGTCAAAAAATAAAACACTGGTTACGCCAGTGTTTTATTGTGTATGAAGAAATTCATGATAAAACAAACATCGTCTTCGCTGATTACTACCTCATACTTATCTTCCAGGGGCAATAATTCATGTCGGATTAAGCTGTACAGCTTGCGGTTCTCCAGCAAAAAACTGTCTTTTTGAATATACGCCACGGATTGCGTTCCTGCTTTCAAGCGATCCACCAGGCAGCAGATGTGCAAGTAGGCCCCAATTCGCGTGTCAAAAACCAAGTAATTGTTCAGTCGCTCCTCCATACGGCCGACACACATCCTCACGTCTGCGAGAATATCTTGTCCGTCTACCATTTGCAGGTGCTCTCCTAGCGACTCTTGCATCTTCAAGTAAGCCTCTTCCAGATCGATCACTTGCTGGATATCAGACATCGCCTCTCCGTTCAAAACATCGTCCATGCTATGGTGGCGCAACTCGCGGTCGAGAATGTAATTGCTCACCACGAAGAGAATTTTTCTCTCCGCCTTGATTTTTCGAAGCTGACTGCGGGCTTGAGCCTTATCGATCAGTTGCAGCGGCACAAATTCCAGCAGGCTCTCATCGTACCTGAGCCTCGATTCCAGCAGCTTTTTCAAAAACAAGGCACTGCCTTCCCCAGACAGGCAGGCAGCGACGATCGTCAGCGCCGGAATATGCTTTTGCACCTGCTCTTTCGGCTGCTCCTCCCGCTGGTAGAGCGAAATGCCCAAAACATCACGGTAAACATCCTCGAGTGAATGACCGAGCATGGCTTTTCGAGTGGCTTCAATTACATGCGGCGTGCTGACCATCGGAATGACCTTGACCGGAATGCCGATCTCCCGCTCAATAATCTCGCCAAAGCCGAGTAGCGACCCCATATCTACGAGCAACAGCAGTCCAGCCTTGCTTCCGATCTCTCTGGCTACTTTCAGTGCTTTTTCCAAAACACTCATGGAATCTTCTTCAAGCGGCAGGTCGATGGCTCTCGCATATTGTGTGACCAGCAATCGGTTCGTCACATCGACCATCGCTGTCGCACCACCGCTGCCGTGCGTAATAACGAGCACCCCGATTGTTTCCCGTTCTTCCTCCATGCTGACATCGTCGAGCACGAAAAACATGGTCAAATATCCAGCCTCACCAATCGGCAGATCCATGAGTATCGCTTCTTCTATCATGCGCACGCACTCTAGCGCAACGGCAAACTCTTTCTTGTACTTGATTCGGACGTGGTTGATTTGCGGATTCACGATCTGCTTGCCTTGTGCAAGGCGCTCCTTCGATGTCTGAATATGCAGCGCGAGACCAAAGATCACCTTCTGGCTCAAAATCTTCTCCAGCTTGGCCTCTGCAAAGCGAACGATCTCTTCCACAAGGTGAATGATGAACGGGTCGATAATTCGGGCCATGTCGCCCTTATTCACACGTTGATGGACGCCTTTGATAAAGGTCGTAAAGTAATTCTCGATGTCAAACTCCAATTCTTCTTCACTCACACCGAGGTTTTGCAGCTCATATATTTTTTGCTCGATTTTTTCATAAACACTGTCCGTCGTATCCCCTGTTTCTCGTCCGATCCAGATGCCCTCTTTTGATGGCTGCACGACAAAGCAGTTGTGCTCCGTCCCAATGATTTCATCTAGCTCCTGCTTGTAATCCTTCACCAAAAGCAGCCCTTGCTTCACATGATGCGGCAGATCCTGAACCGATACGTGCAGCTGATTCTTTTTTAACGAAATGAATTCCGCATAGGCGCTGGCGCAGGTGAGCTGAATATCCGTTTTTAACTGTCCAATGTTATTCGGGCAGTGATAGCACAAGAATGCCTGCACAGCATTGGCCGATATCTGAATCTCTCTCCCCAACCGAAAAGCTTCTTCTTGAAAAATTTCCATCGTAATACGAAAACGCTCTTCCAAGCCACGCTCCACTAAGGATGGCAGCTTGATGACCATGGGAATGCGCCTCATGAACGTTTTTAAGAGACTCGACTCCGGATTTTCTGTCGTGGCCATGACAATCTGGACGTGAGCCGTTCGCTCCATCTCTGTTTCACCTACGCGGCGGAATATGCTCTTATCCATAAAGGTAAAAAAGATTTCCTGTCCTTCCGCCGGTAGCCGATGCACTTCATCGAGAAAGAGAATGCCACCATCCGCCTTCTCCACAAGTCCTTTGCGATCCATCTCCGCTCCGGTGTACGCCCCTTTTTTGACTCCGAACAATTGACTGATTAAGAGCTGCGGGTTGTTGGCATAATCGGCACAGTTAAAAATCACGAAAGGAGCATGCTTTTCCAGGCGTCCAATATCAACGGCAAACTCGTGAATCATCCCGGCGAACCACGACTTCCCTACACCTGTTTCTCCCAAAATCAAGCAATGCATCCCTCTCGGCGGATACAAAACGGCCGCCTTTGCCTGCTCAATACGCGTGATCAGGCTCTTGTTGGTTTTCGCCAGCCTGTCCAGCGACGTCTCCGCCAAATAGAGCGAATCGTTTCCTTGCTTGGCAAAAAACAGCGTCGGACGCCCTTCTTCCTTCTCAATTCGGCCTTCCTTCCACAAACGGTTCAAATCGCTGCTCACATTCGCTCGACTCAAACCAAGCCTCTCAGCCAAATCTGAAGCGCTTACTTTTTTATCAGGACCAGCGTCTACTAACGTCTGGAATATTAAATCTAATCGTTTCACTCTATCACCCGCCGTTGAATTGATAGAAAGTCACGAAATGCACAACCAATCCTTTTCATTTCCACGAATATTTGGAAAAACCTGCATGCTGCTTTTTCCCCTTCCCCCGTTTTTGTCCCGATGATTTATTTTTCCGTCTCCTTTCCCTGGTGTACGATATAATAGATAAATAATGATTGACAGGAGATAGCAAATCCATGATGGTTTTCATCTTGTTTACCATATGGGCGTTAGGTCTGTTTGTGCTGTTCACAGACCCGAAACGAACGTCGATCCGCTGGGCTTGTGCGACTGCCTTTGTTGGGGCTGGGGGCTTTATCTCAGGCGTGATTGACGAGACGATCATGCCCTATTTTGCAGAATATCTGGCCGCACAGCCCGGGACCACAAACACTCTGATATTGGTGAGCCGCGCCTCCTCCTTTATTTGCCAGGTGGGTTTGCCTTACACCTTTCTCATGTTTGCCGTACACTCAGCTGAATTTTTGTCTCGCAGAGTAAAGCTGACGATACAATATGCTGCTCTCATCCTGCCGCTTGGGATGCTTTGGATTACCCCCGTTTATCCCGAGCTGCTTTTTAACTACTGGATTATGGTGGCATGGGTGATTCCGTTTTTTCTGTTCTCCTGTACGCTACTGGTCGTGCAGTACATGCGAGAAAAAGATCCACTCGTGAAAAAGAACAGCTTTTTCACGAACGTACTCATCATCATTCCGTTGTTTTTCGTCTTTATTTTCATCTATATCATGCGTATCCAGAACGATTACGAGGCTTGGCGCTACAACATGCTCGTGGTCACGATCCAGTTTATCCTGATCGTTGCCATCAGTCTGAAATACGGCTTCCTTGGCGTCCGTCTCCGCGTGGAGAAAAAACGTCTGGACAGTACCTTGCGCGCCTTGACTTCCGGTGCACAAATCATTAACCATACGATCAAAAATGAAGCAGGCAAAATATCGCTGTATGCCGACCGTATCGAGACATATGCGGATGAAACCAACCAGCCGTCGCTAAAAGAAGACGCGCTTGTCCTGATGCAATCCTCGCAGCATATGCTGGACATGATGAATCGGATTCAAAACCAGCTGCGAGACGTCGAGCTGCGCGAAGAACCATGTGACCCCGGCCAAATCATCGAGCAAGTCACACAAAATCTGACGCCCTATATCCTGAAACAACAGGTAGAAGTCGTTAGTGAATTGGACGAAACACTTCGCTTGTATGGGGATGGCGTACAATTGCGCGAAGTCATCACCAACTTGTGCATGAATGCGCTAGAAGCCATGAAGTCGGGTGGCAAGCTCCATCTTCAGCTATTTATGTCTCACAAGCATCTGATCATCACTGTCGCAGACACAGGCACAGGCATCACAAAAGAGAACCTGCCTCATGTGCTCGATCCTTTTTTCTCGACAAAAAGGACAGGGCAAAACTTTGGTCTCGGGCTCTCCTATTGCTACAATGTCATGCAAAAGCATCAGGGCCAACTGGAAATCTACAGTGAGCAAGGCAAAGGAACTACCGTTTTCCTGTTCTTCCCGAAAAAGCGCGTCATCATAAACGACTCTGAATAGCGAAAGGACGCTCACAATCATGAATCCAATCAGGGTATTTTTAGTAGAGGATGATCCCGTCTGGCGCAAAGGTCTCATTGACTTCCTGAACAAAGAGCCGGATCTCACTGTAGTAGGGGAAGCCGGGTTCAAGGCAGAAGCAATCGAGCGCTTTTTGCCTGCCAAAGCGGATGTCGTCCTGATGGACATTAACTTGACCGAGAACAATCTGGACGGGATCGAGACAGCAATCGAATTCATGGCCCTCCAGGCTGACAGCAAAATCATCATGCTCACCTCTCTGACAGACGAGGCAGTGATCGTGGAATCATTCTCAGCAGGTGCCGTCAACTACATCAGCAAATCGAGCTTCAAGGAAATTCCCGACGCTATCCGTGCCGCTCACAACAGCCAATCTGCCATTCACCCTACGGCCGCTGCGGCACTGCGCAACGAATTTTTGCGTTTGAAAAACGATGAAAATCAAAAGCTCTTATCTCCCGCAGAACGGGACATCCTACAGCTAATCCACCAAGGTCATACGCAGACGCAGATTGAACAATCTCTCCACATCACGAAGCGTACGATCAAAAATCACATCAACCGAATCCTCAAAAAAATGGGCGTCAAAACAAGCAAGGAAGCGGCCGCAAAAGCCAGCCAAAAAAAGCTATTCTAGGTCTTATTACCAGGTACCAATGAATGTTGGTACTTTTTTTACATGCTCCACTCTTTACAATGAAAGCTATAGAGCAACTCACTTATCCCTTGTAAAGGTGTGGTCCACATGGCCCTTATTTATTCTTTCTTAAAATCGATTCTGATGCTGTGGTTTCGTCCTCGTGTGCTTGGACTTTCCAAAATCGACTTGTCGAAGCCATCTCTTATTACTCCCAATCACGTCTCCTTGCTAGATGCGGTACTCCTATCCTTTTGCTTGCCGAAAGAAGCGACCTTTGTCGTCAACACGGAGATCGCCAAGCGGTTTGCGTTTTTCCTCCGCTTCCGCAAGCATATCGCGATCGATCCGCTCAACCCGTACTCCATCCGCCACATGCTCCGCGTAATTCGCAACGGACAGACGCTGGTGATTTTTCCAGAAGGCCGGATCACGACGACGGGCGGCATCATGAAAATCTACAGTGGTGTTGGCTATCTCGCTCTGCGAACTGGTGTAACGGTTTACCCAATCATTATTAATGGCCTGGAACGTTCGATCTTCTCGTATTTGAAAGGAAAGCTGAAGCTCTCCTGGTTCCCAGATGTAACCATGACAGTAGGCACTCCGTTCACGATCGAGCGTGATCCAAACCTGTCGATGCGCGAACAAAAAGCCACGGCCAATGATCGTATCCTGCGTACTCTTCAAGAAGGCTTGTTCGAGAGCCGAATGAAGCAAAACGTGAATCTGTTTGATGAAGTTCTCGAAGCAGCTCGCCTGAACGGTGCAAAGATGGAAATCGCCAAGGACCTGACGTCCGCGATCGACTACAAGACCTTGTTAATCGGCAGCTACTTACTCGGCAACAAATTGCAGCCAATGCTCCTGGGAAAACCGGTTGTCGGTGTATTCCTTCCCAATTCAGTGGGTCATCTCGTAACGTTGCTATCGTTGTTCCGCATCGGAGCCACTCCAGCCATCCTGAACTTTTCGCTTGGTATTCGCTCCTTGCTGGATTGCTGTGAGACTGCCCATATCGATACGATCCTGACATCGCGTGTATTCATTGAAAAAGGAAAGCTGGAGCACATCATCGCAGGTCTTTCACCGAGCATGAAAATCATTTATCTCGAGGATTTGAAAGCATCCGCGACTGCTTTTGACAAAGTGTCCGCACTCTTCTCTTATTTGCGGAAGAAAAAAGCTTCAGCGGCAAGTAACGAGCTGATCCTCTTCACCTCCGGCAGTGAGAGTAAGCCAAAGGGTGTCATTCTGACGCATACGAATCTGTACGCGAATATTCAACAAGTAACTAGTGTGATTGACATTACGAGTCACGACAAGTTTTTCAATGCCCTGCCTATGTTCCACAGCTTTGGGCTTACTGCGGGAACACTTTTACCGGTAGTGAAGGGTATCCCGGTTTATCTGTATCCAAGTCCGTTGCATTACAAGGCAATTTCGGAATTGGTTTACGATCAAAACGCAACGATCCTCTTCGGAACCTCGACCTTTATGGCTGGTTACGGACGTATGGCCCATCCTTACAACTTCTACACCTTGCGCTACGTATTTGCAGGTGCAGAAAAGCTAAAGGACGATGTTCGCAAGCTGTGGATGGAAAAGTTCGGTGTGCGGATTTTTGAAGGCTATGGGGCAACGGAAACAGCTCCGATCCTGTCTCTCAACACCCCCCTGGCTAACAAACCAGGAACCGTCGGGCGTTTGATGCCAGGGATGTCCGCCAAGCTGGAACCAGTCGAAGGAATCGATGCTGGCGGAGAGCTTTTGGTGAAGGGTCCAAACGTCATGAAGGGTTATATGATTCACGGAAAAGGCTTTGTTCCCGCGGAGGAATGGTACCACACAGGTGATTTGGTTACCGCTGACAAGGACGGCTTTCTCAGCATTCAATCCCGCTTGAAGCGCTTCGCCAAAATCGGTGGCGAGATGGTTTCACTCAATCTGGTTGAGGAACTGGCTATGCAATGCTTCGGACACTCCGGTTTTGCTGC
Source organism: Brevibacillus sp. BD137 (assembly GCF_041644655.1). NCBI lineage: Bacteria > Bacillati > Bacillota > Bacilli > Caryophanales > Paenibacillaceae > Brevibacillus > Brevibacillus sp. BD137. The sequence continues at coordinate 388,540 of NZ_JAOTNO010000003.1, forward strand.
AATCACAGTGAATGATCCGCGAAAAGGTGAGCGTGTCTTGCTATTTACCACAGATGAATCTGTTCAGCTGAGCCAATTACGCGCGTATTTGACGGAAAAACAATACTCGCCACTTCTCATCCCAGGTACAATGCAAGTCATCAAGGCTCTACCACTTCTCGGTAGCGGAAAAACGGATTACGTCAGCCTGAAACAACTGGTCGAAACGGGAGGAAAATGATGTGAATATACGATTAAAACCACTACAAGCCCTGTACTTCACTCAATTTCTATCGGCCTTTGCCGACAACATGATTTTGTTTGTCATCGCGAATCTGCTGCGGGAGAACGGTTTTTCTCCCGCGATGCTTGCACTCGTATCGATTTCATTCTTTCTCCCTTACATTTTTCTCGCTCCATTAGTTGGGCCTTTTGCCGACAAGCATGCCAAGTCAATCGTGCTGGTGATCGGCAACCTGATTAAAGCGCTTGGTGTCGTCTTGCTGTTTTTCATTGACCAGTCGAGCATCATCATGCTGATGTTGTGTTACTTCACAGTAGGAGTCGGAGCGGTCGTGTATTCTCCAGCCAAGTACGGAATTTTGCCGGAGCTGACTCGAAATGAAGATGAACTGTTTCACGCGAATGCACGCATCGAAGCCTATACGATCTTTGCGATTTTGACTGGAATCGGTGGTGGTGGAGCCATCGCGAACATGACGGCACCGCTTATCTCGTCAGGAATTTGTCTGCTGATCTATCTGCTGTCGCTCGGTATGACTTTCTTCATTCCGCGTATGAGAGGGAATGCATCCATTCGCTATGGAGCAGAAGCACGACGCTTTTTCATCGACTTCCAGCACTTGATGAATCGTCCGGAAACGAGCTTTGCCCTGATTGGAACTGGAGCATTCTGGATGTCCTCAGCTGTCTTGCGCGTGGCCGTTCTGGCCTGGATTCCTCTCGCGCTAGGAATTAACCCGGAGAGCTTCTCCGTATCGCTGATTCTCGCAACGACATCCATTGGAATTATCGTGGGGGCTTTTCTCGCTCCGAAGCTCATTCCTTTGACACATTTCACTCGATCGCTGACATACGGGTTCGGAATGTTTCTCATCATCGTGCTATTTCCTTGGACGAATCTCACCTTTGTTGCCATCAGTTTATTGCTTCTCGTCGGGTTCATGGGCGGCGTGTTCATTATCCCGATGAATACGGTCTTGCAGGACGAAGGCAAACGGATGGTCGGTTCAGGAAAAACGATTGCGATTCAAAACTTCATCGAGAATCTGCTGATGGCAGTAGGCTCCGGCATTTACTACCTGATCACCTATATCGGCATCTCCATCTCCGGTGCGATTGTTGGTCAAGGGCTGCTGCTACTCGGGTTCCTGTTGTACTTGGTGAAGTATCGCAGACGTATCGTGCGTTGACAGATTGGCGTGATAGAAAAAGAAAAAGCCGTGACCACTAGTGTCACGGCTTTCTGGCGTCTATCTATGTTATTTCTTTTGCTGGGTATTAGTTGTCGGTGTACCCGATTTCTCCGCAGCCTTTCTCGCTTCGTTCAGCTTATGATAAAATTCACCTTTTGTTTTGAAGGTCGAAAACTTCGCTGCATTGATTTTTACTTTTGCAGACAGCTCGGTGATTTCTTCTTTGGTTACCACGTCCTTGATGTTGATGGAAGCGATATTGGTGTATTTGCCATCTGCCGTTTTCGGAACGCTCAAAATGCCTGCATTGATCAGCTCTACTATGTCCTTGCGTACAGGTGCTGTGGTGTCCACACCTATAATCTTCCAATTGTTTTGTACTTTTGGCTCGTAAACGCCCTTTTTCACTTCTTTCAGGTACGCAATCGCACGGTTGCGGATCGTTCCACCTGTTTCACCAAACGCACTGTTGTCTTTGGAAGACCACAGCTGTTCGAACTTGCGTCCTTCCAACGCGCCACCTTTTGCCTGCAAAGCTTCCATCCGGTATGCGTTCATTCCGAGCTTCAAGGTATCTGTAGCCTTGATCGGTGTCTCATCGAGCTTGCGCAGGTTCGTGATGCGGCTGCCGTATGGCTTGGTCAGGTCGATTTCGTATTTCACGCCACCGAAGAAATCGTTGGTGCTGTATTTGGAAGCACGGCGTTTTGGATCAAAGCTGACTGTCACGTCGCCAGGGCGCGTGGAATTGAAGTAGCCCACAGCCCATTCCATATAGTCCTTCAAGTCTTTTCCGGTTACTTTGTATACGGTAATCTCGCCACCCGCGTATTGGTAGTTGTAGGCGATATCCTTTTTCTTGATCGGACCGACATCCAGCTTGGCTTTGTCGTTGTCAATCTGGTGAGCAACCACGTCTGCTTTACTGTAGTAGAGCATCACTTCATGGAAAAAGTCAGACAGTGGCGTCTCCTGAATTTGGACCGTCGGGATACCCTCGATCTCGTTTTTCTCTACCAGGTTCATGCCTTTGAGCTCTGCTACGACGATGTTGGCATCTGCACGCGCGAACTCATGAAAAGGCTGGAGCTTGGTCTCCAGCGCTGCATCAGATACCGCTGGTGTGCCATCTGCGCCTTTTACAGGGACCGCAGTCGCTTCCTTGTCAGTCAGCACGAGCTTGCCGTCTTTCTTCTCAAAAGTCAGGTCAATGCGAGAGAGATGTGTACCGTATTTATCCGGCTCTGTAATCAGAACGCCGTTGATCTCTTCCTTTTTCACGAGCTTGTGCATGTGCCCCGCAAAAATCGCAGTCAGTTCTGGAACAGCGTTCGCGATATCTGCTACGCCCGTACCCGGAATACCGTTTTCATTCTCGATGCCCATGTGCATGAGACCGATCATGACGTCTACTTTGCCTTCCAGCTCTTTTACGGCTTTCTTGGTTTCTTCTACCGGGTTTTTGATCACGAGGCCATCCAGATGGTCGGTACCTTTTTCGAAATCGGTAATCATCGGTGTGTTCATCCCAATAACGCCGATTTTTATACCGCCACGCTCAATGATCGTGTACGCAGGCAAGAAACGCTCGCCATTTTCCTTGTAAATGTTCCCTGCCAAAACAGAGCCTTTGTATTGGCTACTGACCTTATCCAATACATCGAGTCCAAAATTAAATTCATGATTGCCAAATGCCCACGCGTCATAGTTCATTTCGTTCATCGCGACCATGATAGGAGACTGCGGTTGGTCGTTGAAAAGCTCTGCCGAGTTGTCTTGGATCGAATCGCCTGCATCTAGCAACACGGTGTTCGGATTTTCTTTGCGAATCTCTTTAATCATCGTGAACAACTGCGTCATGCTGCCATTTGGATTCGGGCCATCCAAAGCATAATCCCACGGCATGAAACGTCCGTGAATGTCAGATGTACCCAGCAGTGTAATTTTGGTAGGTGTTGCTGCGGCCTTTACCGGTGCGGGGATCCCCATCATCGCACTGCCTAGCACCATGGATGTAAGTGCTACACTTAATAAACCCTTCGCTAGTTTTTTCATGTTTTCCCCTCTGTCTCTCTTAATCTGTCAAAACCCCTCGATAGTGTTGCTCTAATTGTCCTCCTGTTCTATTTTGTATGAAAATTCTGGGTGCTATCTAACTATAGCAGGCATGCGAAAGGAAAAATAGCAAAAAAAGCCGTGACGTACATGTCACGACTTGATCGCTGCATAGTTCTGCAAACACTCCAAAAAGAGTTCTCCGTACTTCTCAAATTTCGCCTCGCCTACTCCTTTGATCTGGAGCATGGCCTGTTTGTCAGTCGGGCAAACACTGCTCATTTCCTTCAAGGTACTGTCTGGGAAAATCACGTACGGCGGTACTTTTTGTCGCGTCGAGATTTCTTTACGCAACGCGCGCAGTTGCTCGAACAGCTCGTCATCCTCAGTCAGTTGTACAGGACGTATCGAGATTTTTTGCACAACGCGCTCTTCACCCCGCAGAACAGGCAATGCCCGCTCCCCTAGCTTTACGATTGGATATTGGCTCTCCGTCACTTGCAAATACCCTTCGGCAATGAGGAGCTGGATCAAGTCTGCGATCTCTTTTTCCTTGTATTCCTTCATCAAACCATACGTCGGCAACTGATCGAAGGAAAACTGGGTGACCTTCTTGTTTTTGGAGCCTTTCAGTACCTGCGCGACGAGTGCGGCACCAAAGCGCTCTCTCATACGTTTTACGCAGGAGAAAATCTTTTGCGCTTCGAGCGTAATATCGGACAGCTCGGTCTCATCGGTGCAGTTCGCACAGCGTCCGCACGCGACAGCATCTACTTCGCCGAAATATTGCACGATGTTTTGCTGCAAGCAACGGGGCGTCCGGCAATAGTCGATCATCGCGTACAGCTTTTTGTACTCCAGCTCCTTGCGCTCGTCCAGCAGTTGATTTTGCTCGATAAAAAAAGTTTGCGTCTGGATATCCTGGGGCTGAAACAGTAGAATACACTCACTTGGCTCCCCATCGCGTCCCGCACGGCCTGCTTCCTGGTAATACGCCTCCAGGTTTTTCGGCATGTTGTAATGAATGACGTAACGCACATTGGACTTGTCGATGCCCATACCAAATGCATTGGTCGCGACCATCGTCCGGACATCATCATACAGAAATGCTTCCTGGTTGGCCGCACGCTCCTCCTCCGTCAGTCCTGCATGGTATTTGGTCACAGCAAAGCCACGCTTGTCCAAATCTGCATGCAAGGCGTCCACGTCTTTTCTCGTTGCCGCATAAATAATCCCCGCCTGCTGCTTATTCGCCCGCAAGTACGCCTGAATGAATTCTCGACGGTTCTCCCCCTTGCGTACAGACAAGATGAGATTGTCTCTGCCAAATCCTGTGATAAAAAGGCGTTCGTCCTGTAATTCTAGCTGTCGCTTGATGTCCTCGGTTACCTCCGGTGTCGCTGTGGCGGTCAAGGCTGCGACGAGCGGACGCTGTGGCAAGGATTGAAGAAAACGGGCAATTGCCAAATAGCTCGGACGGAAATCGTGCCCCCACTGCGAGACGCAATGCGCTTCGTCCACTGCCACAAACGAGATCGGAACATCTTGAATCAGGTTTTGGAACGCTTCGGATTCCAAACGCTCTGGAGCGATATACAGCAGCTTGTACTCTCCTCGGGCCGCCATACGGAGTCGGTCGCGAACCTCGCTATAATCTAGTGAGCTGTTAATTTGGGTGGCGGGAATGCCCATGCTGACCAGTACGTCGACCTGATCCTTCATCAGTGAGATGAGCGGGGAGATCACGATGGTTACGCCGTCCTGAAGCATCGCTGGGACTTGATAGCAGATGGATTTCCCGCCGCCGGTTGGCATGATGCCTACTGTGTCATGTCCGGCTAACAGGCTCGTGATGATTTTCTTCTGGCCTTCTCGGAATGATTCGTAGCCAAAGTACTTTCGTAAAATTTCTTGCGCTTTATTTAACAAAGAGAATCACCTTCTCTTTCGACGGATTTTCAATGGGTTTCTTACTAGTGTAAACATAGGGATTGGGACAAAACAAGGGGGGACTGCTTTGTTTGAGGTCAACATGGTGGAGGAGAAGAAAAAGCACAGTTCTCTTCGACTCTGACACGCCCGCAAGGGGGGATTCACTGGCCGTCTACATTTCAAAAAGGGGACCGTCGACCAAAGCCACCCTACAGGCGGACGTTTCTCAAGGGAGAAGTGTTCGACAAGCGTGGTCCCCTTTTTGAAGTTCCGACTGGGTAGGCATTGTCAAGGTCTGCGAGCCCTGTGCTTTTTCTTCTCGCCAGCTTTTTTTGTTCTTCGATACCTTTTTATAATAAATAAAAAAGCACCACAGGGGTGCCTTATAAGTAGCCTAGGAAGAGACGGACAAGATGAACCGTTTTTTCTGTAGAAGCCAAATGAACATGTATACGATATACCCGATCATCCCTCCCGCTGTATTCAGGAGTAAATCATCGACATCGAACGTTCCAACGTTCATTACGAGTTGTGTCAGTTCAACACCGAGGCTTAGCATTAGGGATAGCAGGGTGACTCTGAACAGGGAACCGGCTTTTTTCGGGAACAGGAGTGGTAGCAGGAAGCCTAGTGGCATGAAGGCGATCACGTTGCCTACGAAGTTCACCGCACTATGCCAGCTTTGGTAATCTCGTATCGATTTGATATAGTTCTCGATTTCGTGAAAGGGCACCAAATTGCTCCGGTAGCGCAAGCGCTCTACAATCACAGACGGGTCGCTCCAAATGATTTTACACTGATCCAATAGCAAGCTGCTATCCAAACTACCGAATTTAAGCAGTAGTACCTTCACGACGAGAAACAAGTAAAGGGCAAACACTGCATAACCTGCAATAACAAGCAGTTCTGTCGGTGTCTCCACTTTTTGCACGTTATCCATTGTCAAACCCTCTCTCCATCAGTTTTTTGAGCCGCTTCTCGTAACCTTCATGTTGTCAGGATAGACTTTTCGATTAAAATTTACAGAAACGAAAGGTAAAGAAAAAGTAAAGCTTTCTCAAATGCTTGAGATTGTACGTGGTAGCCAAACGGTAAAGGTCGTCCATTCGCTTGTGCTTTCGGCAGAAATGCTGCCTTGGTGCAGATCGATGATGCTTTTGGCGATAGCGAGACCAAGACCCGAGCCTCCTGTCTCTTTCGAACGGGAGCCCTCCACCCGAAAAAAGCGTTCAAACAAGCTCGGCACATATTCAGCCGGGATCGGCGCTCCGTTATTGGCAACAGAAATCGCGACACCTTCTCCTTGACAGAAGACACGTATGATAATTTCCGTACCATCTTGCCCGTATTTCACGGCGTTGGAAATGAGGTTTTCCAGAACGCGAACGAGCTTGTCAGTATCTCCTGCCATTTCGATTTTTTGATCGGGCGTATCTACGATTAAGCGCAGCCCTGCCTCATTCGCCACGAGTCGAAAGCCGACCGATACTTGCTCAACCAGTTCTACCAAGTCAAACTGCGTTCGCTTCAAATACGCCCCGCGATTGCGGACCTTCGTGTACTCAAATAGATCATTGACGAGCACGTTCATCTGTTTGGCCTTCTCATAGGCGATATGGGCGTAGTGCTTGAGATTCTCCTCGTCCTTGTGTTTGTTCTGCTCAATCAGCCCAAGGTAGCCAATGATGGAGGTCAACGGCGTTCGCAGATCGTGGGAAACGTTGGTGATCAGCTCGTCCTTCGATTGTTCCAGCCTCCGCTCCTCTTCCATCGCATCCAAGGCGCTTTTGACCAGAGCATGGATGCTATCGACGACTTGACCCAAGCTGCCGTTCGGACGAATGGAAATCTGGTGATGATAGTTGCCTTTTGCAATGAAATGCAGCTCGTTTATGATTTGCTCCATCTGCTTTTGTTCCAGATACTTGCGGATACGAACGACCGACCACGCCGCAAACATACCGGTTGCCAACAAAACAATTGGGATTTTAAAGGAATTGATATCGAAATTGACCCGCAACTTCCAAATGAACTCTCTGATTTCCGGAATGGTGTACAAATAGTTGTTGGCAAAAAAATCAGCCATTTGGAAAACAGCGTAGATGATCATGAGGCCAAGCAGCAAATCAAAAAGGATGCGAATAAAATCCTTGGCTCTAAGCTTCAATTTTATAGCCGACCCCCCAGACCGTCTGTATCACCTTCTCGCCATTGGTCGCCTTCTCCAGTTTTTCCCGCAAGTTGCTGATGTGAACCATTACCGTTTTGTAGGAAACGAAGTTCTCCATTTTCCAGCAGCGGTCAAAAATTTCTTCCGAGCTAAATACCCGATTCGGATGACTTGCCAGAAGATGCAGGACAGAAAATTCCAATGCCGTCAGCTTGATCGGGGTGCCTTCTTTGGTCTGAACGAAGTGGCTTTGCTTGTCGATAATTAATGGTCCCGCCTCAATAACATGATCCTGTTTGCTCGCCTGTGTGTAGTTCGACCGTCGCAGGAGAGACTTGACCCGCGCAATCACTTCCAGCGGATTAAAAGGCTTCGCCACATAATCGTCTGCACCCGTCATCAAGCCCAGGATTTTGTCCATATCATTTGTTTTTGCACTCGCCATCAGGATGGGGATGGTCGAGTTTTTTCGTATGCGCTTGGTAACTTCCAGCCCGTCCAAATTGGGCATCATGACATCCAGAATGACGAGATCGATGGACTTCTGCTCCAGCTTCTCCATCGCTTCTAAACCGTCAAAAGCCTTTTCGATCTCATACCCTTCGTTGCTCAAATATATCGCCATCAGCTCTACAATCTCTTTGTCGTCATCTACAATCAAAATCCTCACAGACAAACACCTCCGAACTCGTGCGTAGTAGATATAGATAGCATTACTATAACAAGAATTGTTAAAGAAAAGGTAAAGCAAGTAAGACCAACCGTGCGAATGAGAGAGCAATATTTCAAACATCCCCTTGTGTTATAACTAACTTGAATTTCAATCAAGGGAGATGAAACCATGAATAATTTGAAAGAGAAAATTGCAGTGGTAACCGGAGCAAGCCGTGGGATTGGTCGTGGCATCGCATTACGTCTGGCGCAGGATGGCGCATTGGTCGTCGTACACTATGGAAGAAGACAGGAAGAAGCAGAAGCAGTCGTACGTGAGATTGAACGAGCTGGAGGTCAAGCATTCGCGATCGGTACAGACTTGCGCACAATGGACGGCATTCGTGATTTCTATGCGGCATTGGACGAAGCATTGCAGAAACGCACAGGAGATCATCGTTTTGACATTCTCGTCAATAATGCTGGGATCGGACAAATCTTAACGTTGGAAGAGGCTACCGAAGAATCGTTTGACGAGGTCATGAACATCAATGTCAAAGCACCGTTTTTTATGATCCAACAAGCGTTGCCCCGCTTAAGAGAGGAAGGCCGTATCATCAATCTCTCATCCTTTGTGACTCGTGCAGCTTCCCCAAGTGTGTTCACTTACAGTATATCGAAGGGGGCTATTAACACACTGACGCTAGCGCTGGCAAAACAACTGGGGAGCCGTCATATTACGGTAAACGCGATCCTGCCGGGCATTATTAACACCGAGATGAATGCTAGCACATTGCAAAATAACCCAGATGGGCAGAAGTACGCCGCTGGACTTTCCACCTTCAACAGATGGGGAGAGCCTGATGATGTAGCGGATATTGCCGCTTTTCTCGCTTCCTCGGACAGCCGGTGGGTAACGGGACAGCTGATTGATGCCAGTGGCGGATCGCATCTGTAATGGTTCTCAAAAAATAACCGATGGTCACAAGCACGGGACCATCGGTTTTGTTTATGAAGATCCTATTCTTTTGGATGAATCATTTGTTCAGGGCGCACGACTTGATCGAATTGCTCTTCGGTCAGCAAATTGCTCTTGATTGCCGCTTCCTTGAGTGTGATGCCTTCTTTGTGAGCCAGCTTTGCAACTGCTGCCGCATTTTCATAGCCGATATGCGGGTTCAGCGCCGTCACCAGCATCAGCGAGTTGTTCAGATTTTCTTTGATCACTGTCAGATCAGGCTCGATGCCTACTGCGCAATTGTCGTTAAAGGACTTCATCACGTCTGCCAACAGTCTTGCGGATTGCAGGAAATTGTAGATGATCACTGGTTTAAACACGTTTAGCTCGAAGTTCCCCTGGCTTGCAGCAAAGCCAATCGCAGCATCGTTGCCCATCACTTGGCATACGACCATCGTCATCGCTTCGCTTTGGGTCGGATTCACCTTGCCTGGCATGATGGAGCTGCCTGGCTCGTTTGCTGGAATGATGAGTTCACCGATTCCGCAACGTGGGCCGCTCGCCAGCCACCTCACGTCATTGGCGATTTTCATCAGATCCGCAGCCAGTGCTTTGAGGGCACCATGTACATGAACGAGCTCGTCATGGCTGGTCAGCGCGTGGAACTTGTTTTCAGCAGTTACGAATTGGTGCTTGGTTTCCGTGCTGATTTCTGCTGCGACCATTTCACCGAAGCGCGGATGCGCATTGATTCCTGTTCCCACTGCCGTGCCGCCAATCGCTAGCTCACGGAGGTACTCATTGCTCTCCTTAATCATCTTTTCGGATTTTTCCAGCATGCGTACCCAACCACTGAATTCTTGGCCCAGAGTCAGCGGAGTCGCGTCCTGCAAATGCGTGCGACCGATTTTAATGATATCCATATAGGCTTCGCTTTTTGCTTTCAGCGTTGCCTTTAACAGCTGGAGTGCGGGCAGTACTTGCTCCTCGATAGCGACCAGTCCAGCCATGTGCATCGCTGTCGGGAATGTATCATTGGAGCTCTGCGATTTATTCACATCATCGTTGGAGTGGATGCGTGCTGTGCTGCCTTTCGCTTCGAGCAATTGGTTCGCGCGATGAGCAATGACTTCATTGACGTTCATGTTGGATTGCGTGCCGCTACCCGTTTGCCAGACTACCAGTGGGAAATGCTCATTCCATTTTCCTTGGATCACTTCATCTGCTGCCGCCACAATCGCTTCTGCCTTTTCATTATCGAGTTTGCCCAGCTTTTGATTCGCCAGCGCAGCGCTTTTTTTCAGGATGGCAAACATGCGAATCAGTGGAAGTGGCATTTTTTCTTCGCCGATTTCAAAGTTTTGGAAGCTGCGTTGTGTTTGGGCGCCCCACAGCTTATCCGCCGGGACCTTGATTTCTCCAATCGTATCCTTTTCAATTCTGAATTCCATCTCGCATCCTCCTCGTTATCAAGCGTTTTCTTATGTAAAAAAGATAAAGCAGTTCTTCTTCATTAAAATGATAATGATTTTCATTCTTGTTAGCAAGGGATGAAGTGTTTTTTCGGGAAAGCCAAAAATATTGTTGTCTTCAAACGGTTGGGGTCGGGGGAAGCCCTGCCACATGTCTTCCAGTCGCCTGTATCCTCTCTTCGTTCGGGCGGTCTCCTTCCAGACATGTGACAGTGCTTTCGTACAGCTTATGTTTAGTAGGAGCTTTTACAACGTTTGGTAAGCGATTCAAAGAGACTTCATGAACTTCCTTTCAAGAAGTAACCAAAAAGCCGCGTAGAAGAAGCGCATTTCCAGTCCAAGCGCCTCTGGAGCCCGACCTAGCGTAGGAAAAAATGGCGGGGGTTTTCAGCTTCACTTATGGAATCCTTCTTCGAATCATCTACGTTTGAAGCGCTCCCGCCATTTTATCCGAAGCGGACAGTCTTCACCCCCTTGCGGGGCGGAGGCCGAAGCGTAGACTGGAAATGCGCTTCTTCCTTTACGACAGCCACTTGAATAATGAAATGAAAAAGACGAAAGCTACATTAGCCTCCGTCTTCTAGTATTCCATATTATCTGCTTTCTACTTCTACCGAAATGACATGATCGACAGCCTTCAACAGGCTGTAAATATCCGTTGTATACGTATTTTCCGACGCTGTAATCATCATTTCCAGCTTTTGCAGACTATTGTCCAAGTCTTTAACCTTCACCCGCTTCACTTGCAATTCAAGGTGCTTAATCTGCTTGAACACCAAATCCAAATTGCCCCCGCCTTCGACCACAATCTTGATCGACAAATCTCTTTGTCTGAGTGATTCTGGACCAACCAAGCGAAGGATGACCGGGAACAAATTAATCGCCAAAATAATGAGGATCGTCGCGGTCACTGCCTCAAAATAAAACCCTGCACCTACTGCAATCCCAAGTCCAGAAGCCGCCCAGACCATCGATGCTGTGGTCAAACCTGAAATGACATCATTACTCCGGCGTAGAATAACACCAGCCCCAAGGAAACCTACACCGCTCACAATTTGAGCAGCCAAGCGCAACGGGTCCATATTCGTGTGTCCGGGCAAGGAGAACCGATGAACGGATTCAATCGAGACAATCGTAATGAGACAGCTCGCAACCGAAATAACCATGCTGGTTTTTACACCCAGTGGCTTGTGCTTGAGCTGCCGATCCATACCAATCATCAAGCCTAGAAATAATGCAACTCCTAGTTTTAGCAAAAAATCATACGTCGTGAATACCGAGAGTGACATGAGTCTCTCCCCCCATCTGCATTGATGTCAGGTTATCTTCCATCGCCTATGATAAGAAGTATATCTGGTCTTTTACTTAGTGTAAACGGGGCTTTCATTCTTCATGCAAAAAGCGGAAAACCCCCACTCCAGGGATTTTCCGCTTATCTGTTTCCTTATGAATGACTGCGAATCATGCGTTTCTGTAACGACAGCAGACGTCCAAAAAGGAAGATGGCACCGGCAGCCAATCCCGTAATCAGACCAATCCAGTATCCGAATGCGGCAAGCGAAGTGAATTTCGCCAGAATGTATCCCAAAGGCAAGCCAATCACCCAATAAGATATCAGCGCAACGATAAAGGTAATGGTCACATCCTTGTACCCGCGCAGTACCCCTTGAATAGGAGCCGCGATGGCATCAGAGATCAGGAAAAGGATCGAGTACATCAAGAAATGCTGGGCAAGCTCCAACACCTCGATGTCGGTCGTGTAAAAACCAGCCACCTGCTCGCTAAATATCAGCAAGCTGATTCCGAACAAAAGGGCGATAACAACAGCGATGCCTATACCCAAGTAACTGTACTGCTTCGCGTCTCGGAACCTTTTGGCTCCCACCTCAAAGCCGACGACAATCGTCAACGCCATGGATATGCTCAATGGCACCATGTACAGGAAGGATGCGAAGTTCATCGCTGCCTGATGCGCAGCAATCGTTATCGTGCTGTATTCACTCATGAACAAAGTGACGGCCGCAAAAATGCTAACCTCGCAGAAGATCGAAAATCCGATAGGAAGCCCTAGCTTCAGCAGCTCTTTCCATGCTTTCATCGAGATGCGATGAAATTTGGAGAACAAACCGAACTCAACGAATGGGTGCACGCGATTCACGACAAATAGAGTAATCAGCAAAATACACCAGTATGTGATGCCAGATGCAAGCCCGGCACCGATTCCACCCAGCCTGGGCAATCCGAAGTTACCAAAGATAAGAGCGTAGTTCAACAAGACATTAATCGGCAACGAAAGCAGGGTAATGAACATCGTTACCCGTGTTTGTCCTAATGCGTCGATAAAGCAACGGAGCACCGTATAAAGAAACATCGGAATAATTCCAAGAGAGATGGCATGCAGGAAGCCGCGAGCAATCGTACGCACCTGTGACTCCAATTGCATCCAGTTCAGGATCGGATCAAGCACCAAACCACCGACGATGATGACACCGACCGCAATCCCCACACTCAAATACAAGGCTTGCATAACCGTGTAAGACACCTGATCTTGTTTCCTTGCACCAACCATCTGTGCAACCATCGGCATGACAGCCATCAGAATCCCCGTCAAGCCTGCTTGAACAGGTGTCCATAGACTAGCCCCAATCGCTACCCCCGCCAAATCTGTCGGACTGGCGTGTCCAGACATGATGGTATCGGCGAACGTCATCGAAAACAGCGCAAGTTGCGAGATCAAGATCGGAAGCAAAACAGCCAAAAACTGTCGCCATTTTTCTTTTAGCGAATAGGTTTCATTCATTTTTCATTTCCTTCTAACCTTATAAGATGGGCTTATCGTTCAAATTATAAGTATAGCAAAACAAGTAGGAATCAGCAAAATAGTGACTGCACTTAGACAAACAAAAGCCCAGGTAGTTCACCCGGGCTTTGCTACATTATTCAGCCAGCTTCCATACATCGGCTTTCCCTGGCTCTTCGCCCTTGGTCCACCACTTTGCCTTATAAATCTTGTCTTCGTAGTTCACTTCCGCTCCACCATCATACGCTTTGCTGGAATCCCACGACAGTACGACATCGCTTACCAGCTTCCACGCATCGGAACGGTCTGGCTTTTCACCAGTTACCCACCATTTTGCTACGTACTCCAGTCCCTCATACAAGACGCGGTTGCCCTGTACATACACAGCAGAGGAATCCCACTCAGCGATTTCACCTGGTACTTCAGGTTTTTTCTCCTTTGTGCTTGCAGCAAAAGGTGCGCTCTCTTCGGAAATATTTCCTGCTGCATCAACTGCCTTGATCGTATACGTATAAGCTGTTCCTGCCGTTAATCCTTTATCGACAAAGGAAGGCTTCTCAACTGTTCCTACGTGGGTGCCATCACGGTAAATTTCGTATTTCACCACACCCACATTGTCACGAGAAGGACTCCACATGAGGTCGATTGCTGTCTCTGTTGGATGGTGAGTCATGATTCCTGCTGGTGCTGTCGGCGCTTCTGTATCCACGATATCTTCTGCTTTTGTGCGAACGGTAAGTGCTTTGCTCGCATTAGATTCTTTCCCTTTGCTATCGACTGCCACAATGGTATAGCTGTAAGCCGTAGCAGGCGTCAAATCTTTGTCCGTGTAAGCTGTTTCTTTCGTTGATGCGATGAATTTACCATCGCGATACACATCGTATTGTTTGATTCCCTCAGATGCCACGGATTTTGTCCAGCTAAGGTCAATGCTTGTAGCTGTTTGCGATACGGAAGTCACATTGTCTGGAACGGTAGGCTTTTCTACGATACCTGTTCCAGGATTAATCAGATTCACATCAATGGCCTGGTAAAAAGCCATGCCTGTATCAGCAATTTCCCAAACAGCCAAAATAATGTGGTAACCGCTACGATCTGTCGGTACATTGCACGTTTGCGTTAACGTGAATGGCGGTCTTTTCCCTCCGTCCTGGAACGAGCAGAACAGTTCCAAATCCGCTCGGGCAAGTGGCTTGTTAGGATTCCAGCCTTTTTTCGTGATGTAATATTTCCACTCCGCTGTACTATGCGGGGCTGTTAGATTCCAAGTAAACGCATTTTGTCCACCCTGCAAGGTAACCTTGGTCCAGCGATCTGCTGTCTGTGCGTAAAGCTCAGGATAGCGGCCTCCACCGGTAAATTCACCATCGGCAGGACCAGATTGCGGGAACCCGCCAATGCCTTCCACACTTTGCGGTTCCCACTGGATTTGACCGCAGCCTTTGTTTTGCCCCGTCTTACACAAGTAAGAGCGACTCGCTGGCGATTCGATGTACCCGTGAGCCGAGGCTTTCTCAGCGAACACGAGAGTAGCTGCGCCCGCCACAAGCATCATTGCCAGCATGAATAAAAGCGACAGCCCTTTACTGAACAGATTGTTTCTCAACCCTACGTTATCCATTTATTTATCTCCTCTTTTCTGGATTAGGATCGAATACCATGTTACAGAAAAATTTTCCAGTATTACAGATTCCGAATACCTAAACCAAAACCTGCCAAATACCCTAATTCCAGTAAGAAAATAGGAGATTATTCAGGAATGTATACCTATGCATGAAAATTTATATGCTTCATTCGGGACTTTTTGATCAAAAAAAATTGCCTGCCGAAAATAATTTTCAGCAAGCAACTTTTATTACATTAAGAGCAACGGAACTATTTTCCCGTCATTTACATCAATCAACCCCAGATCCGTCAGCTTTAAGGCTGGACTGACTGGTAAAGAATGCGTGCTGATCGACATGATCGGGTTGTAATGATTGTAACCGAGCGATTCCATAGCACGGCGAAGCTGCTCGACTTCCTTTGCAGTCTTTTCCAATGGTTCCTCTGTCAAAATGCCTCCGACTGGCAAATGAAGGCTCGCGATCACCTTGCCATCCTCTACCACGTAAAAGCCGCCCTGATTGCGGATGACTTCATTGGCTGCGACCATCATATCGTGCGGATTGTGTCCGACAACCAAGAGATTGTGGTTGTCATGCGAGTAGCTGGTGGCTACCGCACCTCGCTTGATCGTATCGCCGCTGATCAAGCCGTAACCTCGATTGCCGTTTATGCCATAGCGTTCAAAGACGGCAACCAAGCCGTACGGGCTCTCCTCCCACAAGAGTTGCCCTTCCCGAACCTCAGCGATTCCACGGTGATCCTCAGTAAATGTAGAACCGTTTTGAACGAGCATGACCCGACATGGATAGCGATTGTCCGGCACATCTACTGTGACACGGAAGTCTTGCTCTGTCAGTGGCGATAGCTTGATGCTCTCATAAAAATGTGCAGGAAACTGCTTCTCTTTGACTGCTTGTCGGTACTCTTCCTTGGAATCGTAAGCTTTCTTCCCCTTTTTGTAGACGCGCTCGATCTTGAGTTCATGCAGGTCAGACAGCAGCAGGAAGTCCGCTATTTTGCCAGGAGCAATCGCCCCTCGATCCGTCATGTTCATACGTCTGGCTGGGGTAAATGTACTTGCGTAGATCGCACGTTCTGGCTGCATGCCCATTTGAATGGCTTTTTTCACGATATGGTTCAAATGTCCGCGATTGACCAGAGAGTCAGTCATCACATCATCCGTCACAAAGCAAAAATGTTCGGAAACATCTTCTTTGATCAAATAGTCCATGACTTCATCCGTCATCGATTTTTCTTGAATCTCCAGAAACATGCCCGCTGCAATTCTCGCTTCCATACCCTCACGCGTCTGGTGCGTATGATCGGAATCCACCCCCGCATAAATGACGCGATGCAGGTCCAAATCAAGCAATTTCGGGACATGCCCCTCGATGACGAGCTTTGGATACGTCTTGCGGATATGCTCCAGGATGCGATTCGTTTTGCAGTCAGGGTCCTTGATGATGTCTACGTAGTTCATGATTTCGCCGAGGCAAATGATCTCTTCGGAGCGTAAGAGCTCGTCCATATCTGCAATCTCGACAGACCCACCTGTCGTTTCCATCGAGGTAGCTGGTACAGAGCTCGGGATCGCGTACAGCATATCAACGACACAATCACGGCTCGCACGAATCATTTCTTTGATCCCTTCGATTCCGAAAACATTGGCCATCTCATGCGGCTCCGGTACGATCGTCGTCACTCCGTTTTGAATCAAGCCAAAGGAAAACGTCTCCGGCGTCACCATCGTGCTCTCAATATGCAAGTGAATATCGACCAGACCAGGAATCATGTAGCGGCCTTGTCCGTCCACGATCTCGGCAGCTTCAAATGTTTCTGTACTGCGCTCACCAATATAGAAGAATCGTTCATCCAACACAGCGACGTTTCCTTTGATGAACTTTTTAAAATAGCTGTTAAACACTTGGACGTCTTGAATCAACAAATCGACCTTCACGAAAATAACCTCCTGTCTTTAGTCCACGAGTACCACTTTGTCTTTTGGAAACAGCAGATTGACGTTTAGGCCAGTCTTGTACGGCGTCTCCATCTCTTGATTGACCGTGAAGTCGCCCAGCTCTGTTTCCACGACATATTGATAGCTGCGTCCCAAAAACGTGCTTACCTTTACCGTCCCACGCAAACGGTTCATTCCCGGATCGGCGCTCTCTTCTGTCGTTACGAGAAGGTCATCTGGTCGCATTGCGCATTTTTTGCCGGACGGATTCGCCGTACCCGGATTTTTGGACGCGGTAAAATGATGGTCACCGACACGCAAGCCAATTTCTCCGTTCTGCTCGGTGCGCTCTGCGAAATCGATGAAGTTGGTAAAACCAATAAAGCGAGCGATAAACTCGGTCTTCGGATATTTGAAAATTGTGGCTGGATCGTCAAGCTGCTCGATCACACCCTTGTTCATAATCGCCACCTGATCAGAAATGGAGAAGCACTCCTCCTGGTCATGCGATACATACACAGTCGTAATTCCCAACTCCTGCTGAATGCGACGAATTTCTACGCGCATGTTGATCCGCAGGTTGGCATCGAGGTTACTGAGCGGCTCATCGAACAGCAGCAGGTCAGGCTGAATCACCAATGCACGCGCAATTGCCACGCGCTGTCTTTGACCACCGGACAGCTCTTTCGGGAAACGCTTTTCGTAGCCGCCGAGGCTCACGACTTCGAGGATTTGCTGCACCCGGGTCTTTACCTCTGTTTCATTGACCTTGCGCAGGCGCAAACCGAACGCCACGTTATCGAAAACAGAAAGGTGCGGAAACAGTGCATAGCTCTGAAACACAAACCCGAAGTTGCGCTTGTTGACCGGAACGCGCGTATAATCTTTTCCTTCAAACATGAATCGTCCATCTTTTGCTTCCAGAAAACCCGCAATCAAACGCAGCGTCGTCGTCTTTCCGCAACCGCTCGGACCGAGCAAAGAGATGAGCTGTCCTTTTTCGATATTGAGATTGAAGTTTTGCAAAATATATTGATTGTCATAGGCAACCGATACGTTTTCCAGCGTGAGCAATGCCATGAGTTGATGCCTCCGTTATCGTTTTGTAAAGTAGGAAAGCCCCATCAGACGTTCAATGATGAACATGAGAATAGCCGTAAAAATCATGAGCAGCACGGAAATCGCGGCGATCGTCGGATCGAAGTTGTTTTCTACGTACGTCAGCATCTGGATCGGCAGCGTGCTTACCCCTGGTCCCGTCATGAAAACAGAGATATCTACGTTGTTGAACGACTCCAGAAAAGCGATCAGAATCGCAGCAATAATCCCGGAGCGAATATTCGGCAAGACGACTTTGAAAAAGGTTTCGAGGCGACCTGCCCCAAGGCTTAACGCCGCTTCTTCAATGGCGAAGTCAAAGTTGGACAAGGAAGATGCAATGACGCGAATGATAAACGGAAGCATCAGCACCGTATGACCGACGAGAAGTCCCGCATAAATCGGCAAATGATATACAACAATGACGTATTTCAGCATGGCAAAGCCCATCACGATACCCGGAATCAGGACAGGTGAGATGAAAACGCCATTCAAGATGCCTTTGCCGCGAAAATCAAAGCGACTGAGCGCATAGGCTGCCGGAATCCCCAACAAGAGCGCCAAGAGATTGCCCAGCAAGGAAACGAACATCGACGTCTTGAACGTCGTCATGAACATTTCTACATTAAAAATGTTTTCGTACCACCGCCAGGAAAAGCCCTCCGGCGGAAACTTCAAGACGCTCCCCGGTTCAAACGACGTAAAAGAAATGATAATGAGCGGCCCTAGCAAAAACAGAAAGACGAGAGAGGTAAACAGGGCCAACCCGCGATTTTTCTCCTGCATAGCTTCTACCCCTTCGGATTTAATTTCGTCGCCAGCTTGTTCATGAAGTAGATGACAACAAATGTAATGACAATCATGATCGTGGCAATGACGGATGCCAAATGCCAGTCATTCAGCGTAATCGCATTTTGATATAGGAATGTGGAGATGACCCGCTGTTTTCCACCTAACAGGGCAGGTGTAGTGTAGGCGGTCAAGCTTCCGACAAACACGAGTATGCTACCGATAATGAGTCCGGGTACACTAAGCGGCACAATGACTTTCCAGAAGGCAGTCAACTTGGAAGCACCCAAGCTTTCCGCCGCCTTCAGCAAGTCTGGATCGATGTTTTCCATCACCCCTACCAGCGTAATAATGATCAGCGGCAGGAACAGATGAATCAAACCAATCATCATCGCAGTCGGCGTATACAATATTTCCAACGGCTTATCGATGAGCCCGATTGCAAGCAGCGAGCTGTTCAATAAGCCCTTTTTTCCGAGAATAATCATCCAAGAGAACGACCGCACGACAGAGCTGGTCAGCAAAGGAAAAATCGCCAATGCCAGCAGGATGCCTTTTTTGCGTGGGCCGAGCTTGGAAATGTAGTACGCGGCAGGAAAACCGATCAGAACACACGCAATCGTCGTGACCAGACTGACCTGCAACGTTGTCAGCATAATTTTCAGGAAGTACGCATCGGTAAGAAATTGGAGATAGCCTTGGATCGTAAAGCTACCCTCTTGATAAAAGGTGGACGCAATCGTCATCACGATCGGAATGACCATGAACAGCGTCAAAAACAGCACACCCGGCAACAGCAATAAATAAAGACCCGTTTTTCTCATCTGATTAACTCCTGTTCACGGTATCGTCAGGCTTTCAATGCGCCGAGAAAACGCGCAAAGAACGCATCTGCATCTACGTCCAGACAGACGTTTATGTTCGGTTCTTTTTTCAGGCGGTTTTGAAAGTCGCAAACCGTTTGCCCATCACACAGCTCACTTCTCGTTTCGATATCTACATACAGTTTCTGCGTCTTCACCAGCTTCGGATCGAGTGCGACCGCGACAGCCAACGGATCATGCATGGCGCACGCATAAATGCCATTTCGCTGAAAATAGCGATGAAGGTAATCAGACGTACTCTGTCTCACGTACTCGCCCATCGGGGTATCCCCTAGCCCGCGAATATGCTCCTCATTCAGCAGCACTCTTCGGGTTACATCCAGGCCAACCATCGTCAATTGCGGGAATCCGGCATGAAATACAATCTTCGCTGCCTCTGGATCGACGTACATGTTGTACTCCGCAACTGGCGTCACATTGCCATGCTCGCGGACCACTCCACCCATGAAAATGACTTCCTTGACGTGTTGAACAAGCTCCGGACATTTTTTCACCGCCAAAGCCAAATTGGTCAGCGGCCCCGTCATGACGAGCGTAATTTCTCCAGAATGAGCGAGTACGTTTTCTACGATGAAATCAGGGGCAAAGCCAGCAGTCGGTTCCTTGTAAATCGGAACTCCGGCAAGGGCACCGCCCAAACCATCCTCACCATGTACGGCATGCTCGAAAAACAACGGCCGCAACAACGGTTCAGACGCTCCACAGATGACAGGGATTTGCTCGCCGACTTGCAGGAAATCAAGAATTTTGCACGTGTTTTCCGTGGCTTTTCGCAGCGACACGTTGCCATTCACCGTAGTAATACCAACTAGATCGAATTGCCCGCTTTTCACAGCGAGAATAATGCCAAGCGCATCATCAATGCCCGTATCGACGTCAAGAATGATCTTTTTCACAAGTGGTCCTCCTCACGTTCATTCCTCATGAAAACAAGGGTATATCCGAATTGTCTATACCCTCGCCCATTGTTTTTCTATCGTACGTTATTGCGTTATTGCGTGATTTCACGATTCCAACGGTCAATCCATGCTTTGGAGTGCTCGTTTACGAATTTCATGTCCAGCATTTTCAGCTTGCTTACGGTTTCTTCCCCGTACGTTACACCTTTTGCTTCTTCTTCTGTCAGTTGAACGGTCTTGTTTACAGGGGAATCGATTTTCGCTTTTGCTGTTTTCTCTTGAACTTCCTTGCTCAGCTGATAGTTGATGAAGTCTTCTGCGAGTGCTTTGTTTTTCGAGCCTTTTACGATGTTAACCGTATTCATAACCGCATATCCGCCGCTTGCAGGTTGTATGAAAACAGCCTCTGGAACAGCAGCTTTGATGTCTTTGAAGTACATTTCCATGATCGGTCCTACGCCGATTTCTTCTTGTCCAAACATGTTCACGTATTCGGAGGTCTTATCGTAGAACTTCACGACACTTTTGTTGACTTCTTTCATTTTCGCGAAGGCTTGATCCTCGTTAAATTCCTTGCTGCCCGCGATCGCAGAAGCACTGTCGAGAACCATCGGGCCAGTTGTGGACGTAATGCTTGGCAGTGTCAGCTTGCCTGTCAGCTCTGGGTTCCACAGATCTTTCCAATCCTTGATCTCGGTTTTTACGATCTTTGGATTGTAGGCAATCCCGAATTGACCAACCGTGTAAGCTGGACCGTACTCCTCGCCCAGTGGTGCTTTGGCAATGTCGTAGATTTGATCCAGGTTCGGGATGCGGCTGCGGTCGATTTTTTCAAATGCGCCACTCTCAATCCCTTGCTGTGCATAGTAGTCAGAGAGGTAGATCAAGTCTACATCGGAGCTTCCTTGGCGGACCTTGTTCAGACGCTCTGCGTTGTTCCCGATTTCCAGCACGATTTTCACGTTATGTTCTTTTTCAAACGGCTCATATACTTCTTTGCGGAAAAAGTCTTCGGAGAAGCCCCATGTGGAGATAACCAGCTTTTGTGGCTCGCCCTTGGCTTCGCCGCCAGCTCCTCCCGCTTGTGGTTGATCATTGCTGCCACAGCCAGCGAGAGCCAGTGACATCATAGAAAAAGACAGGATTCCAGCAAGTAATTTCTTCATCGTAATTCTCCTCCAGTTGGGTTCATTTGATGACAAAATATGGTGATACAATAAAAAGAAAAGTACCCTTGATTAGAACGTATCATTCTAAACAAGAGCACTTTTCTTCGTAAACAAAGAGAAGTGACACCCGTTTTTACGCAAAGTCTACGGTCTCCCCTTAAGATAGATCAAAAGAGAAAATCCGAACGATTGCGTCAGGTATTCAGTTCTGATTCAGCTAAAATAACATTCGTGATCGCCCACTGCGTAGGCGCATCATAGTCCCTCAGCACGGCTTCCAACGGCAACCCCATCTCTTCTTCCAGTCGTTCTCTCAGTCTCTTCTTATAAAGAAGGGACATGCGAAAATCGACTTCGAGCTTGAGGGCCGGTGCTTCTCCTTCCAACGCTTGTGAGCGCGGAGAGCGGCGATGCTTAGCTTGGAACGTAATCATCTGATTTTCAATCGTGACTCGGAGCAAAGTCGTTCCAAATCCGAACAACTCTTTTGCTATCTCATTATAGATGGCAGACAGCTTTTTTCTAGTTTCATTGGAGTCCACGAGAGTCATGTCATCACCTGCGATAGCTGGCATCGGGTTCATTCGCTCTCATTATACATATGATTTTTTCATTCTTCAATAGAATATTCGTATTTAGATCAATTTCACATTTTTCCACCAAGTCATTCGTTTGCAAAAACTGTTGACACCGAAAAAATCAGTCGTTATAATCCAACTATCCAAATAAGAATTAACAACAATGTTTGGAATGATAATTTCATAGCACATTCTCTTATGAAGAGAGGTTGAGGGACTGGCCCTATGACACCTCGGCAACCTATCGCAAACGATACGGTGCCAAATCCAGCGGAATTTATTCCGACAGATAAGAGAGGTATTGTTGCAGTGTGGTTACATACTTGCAGTTTTCGCCTCTTCTGTCGGAAGAGGCTTTTTTCTTTTCCATCTTACATCCAGAGAAAAGGGGTATTTTCATGAAAAAAACTGGTCTACTGCTCACTACACTACTGCTCGCTACATCGCTCGTAACGGCTTGCGGGGGCAAACAAGAAGCTGCGCCTGCTAACGGCGGCACTGCTGCTGAACAAACCTCACTCAAAGTGGGTGTCACTGGCGGCCCACACGAAGAGATTCTTAACAAAGTAAAAGAAGTCGCCAAAGGCAAAGGACTCGACGTCGAAGTCGTCGTTTTCAACGATTACGTACAGCCGAACCAAGCTCTCGATAAAGGAAATCTCGATGTAAACAGCTTCCAAACCATCCCGTTCTTGGCGAAGTTCAATCAAGATCACAAAACAAAGATCGTCGAGGTCGGAAAAACCGTGACGTACCCGATGGGCCTGTACTCCACCAAGCATAAAAAAGTCGAGGACATCCCGGCAGGCGGCGTTGTCGGCATTCAAAATGACCCGACCAACCGAGCACGCGCCTTGCTGCTCTATCAAGCAGCTGGCTTGATTAAGCTCAAGGATGGCGTGGGCGACAACGCAACACCACTGGACATCGTGGAAAATCCGAAAAATTTGCAATTCAAAGAGCTGGAGGCTGCTTTCCTGGCACGCTCGCTGAGCAACGTAGAGGTTGCTTCGATTAACACAAACTTCGCGATGGAAGCTGGCTACTCCCCGAAAAAAGACGCGATCTTCGCTGAGACGGCTGACTCTCCGTACGTAAACATCTTGGCAGCCAACGAAACCAACAAAGACAACCCAGCCGTCAAAAAGCTGGTGGACATCTACCGCTCGGAAGAAGTGAAAAAATTCATCGACGAACGCTTTGAAGGAGCTGTACTGCCGTCCTGGTAAGATCGACGCCAGGAACATCAAGAACAACAAGGAGAACTCGTTATGATACAGCTAACCGATATTCATAAGTCGTATCAAGTAGGAAACAAGCAGGTAGAAGCATTGAAGGGCGTATCCCTGCAGGTGGAAAAAGGGCAAATCTACGGGGTGATCGGCTTTAGCGGAGCGGGGAAAAGTACCCTGCTCCGTACCATCAACCTGTTGGAGAAGCCGACCAGCGGTTCTGTGATCGTCAATGGCCAGAACATGCTGACCCTCAAGGAAAAAGAGCTGCGGCAAGCTCGCAAAAAGATCGGGATTATTTTTCAACACTTCAACCTGCTCTCTTCCTATAATGTCTTTGACAATGTGGCGGAAATCTTGCGGATGAATCACGTCCCCAAAGATGTCATAAAGCGCAAGGTAGAAGACCTTCTCGGATTGGTTGGCTTGTCTGATAAAGCAAACGCTTATCCTTCTCAGCTATCCGGTGGACAAAAGCAACGGGTGGGCATCGCTCGTGCACTTGCCACCGATCCGGAAATCCTGCTCTGTGACGAAGCGACTTCCGCTCTCGACCCGCAAACAACCGAATCCATTCTGGAGCTGTTGCTCGACATCAATCGAAAGTTCAACCTGACCATCGTGCTGATTACCCATGAAATGCAGGTCATCAAGAAAATCTGCGACCAAGTAGCCATCATGGAAAACGGCGTCGTCATCGAGCAAGGCTCTGTTCTGGATGTGTTCAGCAATCCGCAAGAGCAAACGACCCGTAATTTTATCAAAACAGTTTTTGACGATCAGGTACCACAGGAGATTTTGTCCAAGATAAAAGAATCCGGACCCGTTTCCAAAATTGTTCGCGTTGCTTTTCGCGGAGATGCCGCTCTCGATCCTGTTCTAGGTACCTTGTCCGCACGCTTTCCGATTAGCACCAATCTGTTGTACGGCTCGATTACGACCATTAAGGGAACAGCCCTTGGCATTTTGCTTTTGCACATTTCTGGTGAAGACCAGCCCATTCAAGATGGCATTCGCTTCTTGCGTGAATCCGTCTACCGCGTAGATATTGTGTCCCCAGAGGAGGTGCGTAGCTAATGGAGCGTTTGATTGAAATGATTCCGGTATTCGGGCAATCCCTGCAAGAGACCGTTATCATGGTTGGGTTTTCGTTGTTCATTGCGACACTGATCGGGATTCCGCTCGGGATTTTGTTGGTCATCACACAGGTTAACCACCTTTTTCCGAATAAAATCATTTATCACACCCTGAATACGATCATCAACATTGTGCGTTCGTTGCCTTTTATTATCCTGATGGTTGCAATCATTCCTTTTACAGAGTTGATCGTGGGCACATCGATTGGGATTGAAGGAGCCATTGTGCCGCTCATCGTCTATACGGCTCCTTACATCTCACGCCTGATGGAAACGGCCCTGCATGACGTAGATCGCGGCGTGATCGAAGCGTACCAAGCGATGGGCGCATCCCGGACGCAGATTATTTTTCGGATCATGCTGCGTGAAGCACGGCCTGGCATCGTCCTCTGCCTGACGATCGCGACCATCGGTTTGATCGGTGCTACTGCTATGGCGGGCGCAGTTGGTGCCGGCGGACTGGGCGATCTCGCCTTGCGCTACGGCTACCAGCAATGGGACATCGAAGTCATGATCATTACCGTCATTATCCTCGTCGTCTTGGTCCAGCTCATTCAATCGTTGGGTAACTGGGCAGCCCGAAAACTGAAAAAGAGCGCGTAAATCGAAGAACCCCTGACGAGATCGCTTGTCAGGGGCTTTTTTGTCGGTATTTAAACCGATCGTCACTGAAAGTGCATTGGAATTTCGTTCGATATTCATGTAGACTTATATGTACAAGTCATTCAAATGAGAGGTGCTACCTAAATAACATGAAAAAACTCATCATGATGTTGGTTGCCGTAATGCTCGTACTCGCTCCGGCCGGAGGATTCATTGATCACGCCGACGCGAAAGGCTATAAGTCCGGGAAAAAATCTTTTAACTCTAATACGGCTCCCACCAATACACAAACACCCAACAAAGCCGATTCAAATGTAAACGCATCAACCAATAAAGGTACGACAACAACTCCTGCTGCTACCGCAAGCAAAAGCGGCGGATTCATGAAAGGTCTCATGATTGGTGGTCTGGCTGGTTTGCTGTTCGGATCCCTATTCGGTGACATGGGTATCCTGGGCTCCATCCTTGGCTTCATGATCAACCTGATGGCGATCCTCGCAGTGATTATCCTGATCCGCAAAGCGTTCGTTTACTTCAAAAACAAGCGTGAGAAAGAACAGGAACTGAACGCATGGAAAAGATAACCTTTTCTGAACAAGATATCATTAACGCGATTTGCATTCATGCAGCTTTCAAAAAGCAGTTGAAGCCACAAGACATCTCCGTCGAGCTGATGTGGGACGAGGAGTATGGCTTCTCTGCTGAAGTACACTGGATGGATCGCCAACAAATCTTCGTCGAGATTAACATGATCGAAGCGATTCGCTACTACCTGGAGACCCAGATGCAGCGCAACCCTTATTCGGCCGGCATCGAGCTAGTATTGGACGACGAAGAAGGGATCATCGCTCATATCACCTACTAATTCAGGATAATCATTTGTTAACCCAAGGCCAATTTGTTCACACATGTGAGCAGGTTGGCTTTTTCATATTGAATTTGACCTCATTCCGTTATATACTTTACCTTAGTGAAAATGATTATCATTGTCTTTGTTTACACATACATGTACATACTTTCCTAAAAAGGAGTTGGCCCATTGTGGAGCGCTTATACACGCAAAAGCTGGACATCGGATACGGTGAGCTTTCCATTGTCAAAGACTTGAACATTAGCATTCCTTCTGGAAAAATCACTGCTCTGGTCGGTGCAAATGGTTCTGGTAAATCGACGATCCTCAAAACTCTCGCGCGGATTATGAAACCAACCGGCGGACAAGTATTTTTGGACGGAAAGTCGATCCATCAGCAATCGACCAAGGAAGTCGCCAAGCAACTCGCGATTTTGCCGCAAAACCCAACCGCACCCGATGGCTTGACCGTGTCTGAGCTCGTTACCTATGGCCGCTTCCCCCATCAAAAAGGCTTCGGCTCTTTGACCAAGGAAGACAAGGAGATTATAAACTGGGCTATCTCCATGACCGGGATGGCAGATTTCCATGATCGTCCGGTTGACCAGCTATCCGGCGGTCAGCGCCAGCGCGCCTGGATTGCGATGGCACTGGCGCAAGGAACAGACATCCTGTTCCTTGATGAGCCTACGACCTTCCTGGATATGGCTCACCAGCTGGAGGTTCTCAAGCTCTTGCAAAAGCTGAATGACGAAGAAAATCGTACGATCGTTATGGTCGTCCACGATTTGAATCACGCAACCCGTTATGCACAGCACATGGTTGCCATCTCTCGCGGTACCGTCGTCGCTGAGGGAAGCCCTACTGAAGTCATGACGCCTGAGATGCTGCGCAAGGTATTCAACATCGAAGCAGACATCCTGATTGATCCTCGCACGGGTGTACCGCTCTGCCTCCCATATGAGCTGTGTCATGCTGTGGACCAAAAACAAGCAAACGAAAACACGACCCAACCTGTTTACACGGAAGAGCGCAAGCTGGTTGGAGCCAGATAACCGTTAAATTCCGCTAGCAAAAAGCCGGTTTTCACCACGTTTTACGGTGTAACCGGCTTTTTGCTATACCGACTATTTATCTTTCCTCGTTACAGCAGCCGGCGTTTCCTCTGGTATCGACATGGCACTCCAACTAGTTGCATGGGAATTGGGAGAGGATATGAGCAAAGGGGTTCAGTTGATCTTGGAATACGATCCCCAGCCACCGTTTGACTCGGGGTCACCAAAGAAGGCACCTGCTTTATTGGTAGAAGAAATAAGAAGGATGTTACAAGAGTTTGCCAAGCGGGAGCCCCGTGTATAAATGAATCAGCACGTTCTATAAAATGAAAAGGCGACAGCCCTGGGAATGTTTTACTCCCTTGGGCTGTCGCCACTTTCCTTTCTAGCCTCTTACCACTTCACTTCTTTCAGAACTTCTTCTGCCATGCCAGCGGTGGATTCCAATCCGCCACCAGACAAGTACCAGTTGCTAGAATCCAGGTAAATGATGTTGCCAGTTTTGAATGCTTTCGTGTTCTTAATCAGATCGTTTTCTACTGTTTGCTGTGTAGAAGTAGACACTTCTTTATTCTTGGAAATCGCGTTACCACGATCAATTACGAACAGGTAGTCTGGATCTTTTTCTGCGATATATTCAAAGGAAACACTTTGACCATGATTTTCTACAGAAATGTTTTTGTCTACAGGCGTAAATCCGAATTCACCGTGCAGGATACCAAAACGGGAACCAGCGCCGTAAGCGTTCAGCTTGCCTTCGTTAACCATTACGATCAGAGCAGTCTTGCCGCTTGCCGTTGCTTTTGCATTCAATTCTTTGATAGATGCATCGATTTTGCCCAGCTCTTCTTCTACTTGTGCTTCTTTACCGAAGATGGTACCCAATGTTTTCATGTTCTCTTTGAAAGATTCCATGTACTTCGCATTGTCTACACCCATGAAGATGGTTGGAGCAATTTTGTTCAGCTCTTCGTAAGCATCTTGTTGACGACCAGAAATGAAGATGACATCTGGTTTCAATGCATTGATTTTTTCAAAGTCTGGCTCTTTCAAACCACCAACATTTGTGTATTTCGCATCTTTGAACTTTTCCAGGTACGCAGGAATGCTGGTAGACTGTGCAACACCCGCTACTTCAATACCCAATTTGTCCAAGGAATCCAGAACACCGAAGTCAAATGCTACAACCGTTTTTGGATTCTTTTTCAGTTTTGCTTCACCTAATTTATGCTTGATCGTAACTTCTTCGGATGTTTGTGCCGCTTCAGGTGCTTTGGTTGCGTCCGTCGCAGATGTTGCAGGAGCAGCGTTATTGGAGCCGCATGCAGCCGTGAATACAGCCAACAGTACTGCCATAAATAGCATGAGTAATTTTTTGTTCACTTCTCTCACCTCTATATAGAATGTAAAAGTATATAAAATTATTGACAGCTTGCTGATGAAACCCCCGGCAGGCCATCAAAATTTTAACGATAGGAAGATGGAGCTTACGCGAAATAGACACAGATTTTATTTTCTTCAATGTCTTCAATACGGATATCCATGTCATAGACATCTTTCAAGATCGGTTGGGTGATGATCTCGTCTGTAGTGCCTTCCTTCACGACCTTTCCATCCTTGAGAGCGACGATATAATCCGAATAGACGGAAGCAAAGTTGATATCGTGAATGACAATGACAACCGTTTTGCCCTTTTCGTCTACCAGACGTCGCAGCACTTTCATGATCTGGACGGAGTGCTTCATATCCAAATTGTTGAGCGGCTCATCCAAGAGGACGTATTCCGTATTTTGAGCGACAACCATCGCGATGTAAGCGCGTTGACGCTGACCGCCACTCAACTGGTCGAGGTACTTGTGTTGAATGTCCGTGAGCTCCAAATACTGGATAGCCTCGTCTACATACTTCCAATCCTCTTTTGTCAAATTGCCTTGTGAATACGGGAAGCGACCAAAGCTGACCAGCTCACGAATCGTCAACCGCACCGTTATGTGGTTCGATTGCTTGAGAATCGAGATTTTCTTTGCCAGCTCACTACTCTTTGTCTGCCCAATTTCCTGACCCTCAATGAAAACCTCGCCTTGATCCTTGGTCAATAGGCGACTAATCATCGACAGTAGCGTGCTCTTTCCAGCCCCATTGGGCCCGATAAAGGACGTGATTTTCCCTTTGGCAATCTTCACAGAGACTTTTTCCACGACATTTTTGCTACCATACTGTTTTGTGACATTCCGGACTTCTATCACGCTTTATTCTCCTTTAACAGAAGATAGATGAAGTAAACTCCACCAATAAAGTTGACGATGACACTGAGCGTCGTGGAGAACGCAAGTACACGCTCCACAATCAACAAACCGCCAACCAGTGCAATCACACTGATTAAAGCCGAGCCCACCAGCAAGTATTTATGCTGATAGGTTTTCATAAACTGATGGGCGAGATTCGCTACCAACAGTCCAAGGAAGGTAATCGGTCCAACAAGCGCTGTCGCGATCGATACGAGAATGGCAATGATGACGAGGAACCGTTTGATGACAAAATCGTACGGAATCCCCAAATTGATCGCCTGATCTCGACCGAGTGATAACACATCCAAGTACTTGATGTATCGCCAGAAGTAAATCATGATTCCGATGACCAGAGCAAAGCTCGTAATCAACAGGTCTGTTTTTACATTGTTGAAGCTGGCGAACATTCGGTCTTGCACAACCAGAAACTCATTCGGATCAATCAACACTTGCATGAACGTGGACAAACTGCTGAACAATGTGCCCAAGATCAAGCCGATGAGAAGCAGGAAGTAAATGTTTTGCCCTTCCCTCTTAAACAGGAATTTGTAGAGCAAGCCTGCGAAAAGCACCATCCCACCTGTCGAGATCAGAAAGTTCACGTTGTTGTTCATCAAGGTGAAATGGGTGGAGCCAAAAACAAAGATCACAAATGTTTGGATGAACATATAGAGCGAATCAAGGCCGATGATGCTAGGCGTCAAGATTCGGTTGTTCGTGATGGTCTGGAAGATCATCGTTGAGAAGGCGATGATGCAACCGGTTAAAATGATGGCAAGAATTTTCTTAGCCCGCCGAGGAAGGACGTAATCCCAGTTGCCACCGGCGTCAATCATCATAAAAATGGCTATCAAAGCAATGGCCACAATCGACAGGGCAGCTATCTTCGCTTTCATTGTTCATATGCCTTTCTTCTCATGAGTAAGTACACGAATATCCCGCTGCCTATGACCCCAACCATCAAGCCGATGGAAATCTCGTATGGGAAGATGATGAGGCGTCCCAGGATATCACAAGCAAGTACAAACACCGCGCCAAGCAAAGCGGTATGAGATAAGCTTTTTTTCAGGTTATCTCCCAGGTAGATCGTAACCAGGTTGGGAATGATCAGCCCCAAAAACGGGATTGTCCCTACTGTGAGAATAACTACCGAAGTCACACAAGCGACAATGACCAGTCCAATGTTGACGACATGCTTGTAGTTCAACCCGAGGTTGATGGCAAACTCTTCACCCATTCCGGCAATAGTGAACTTATTCGCATACAAGTAAGCGATAATCACCAGCGGAATGCTTATGTATAAAAGTTCGTAGCTGCCCTTCATAATGGTGGAGAAATCTCCATGCAACCAAGCAGACATGTTTTGCATCAGGTCATGCTTATAAGCGAAAAACGTCGTGATGGATCCGACGATGTTTCCAAACATCAATCCCACTAACGGGATGAAAATGGAGTCTTTAAATTTGATTCGTTCGAGAATCTTCATAAAGACAAAGGTTCCCAAGAGAGCAAATGCAAAAGCAACGAGTAGCTTCACCCAAGAGCTCGCATCAGCGAATACCAAGAGTGAAACCAATATTCCGAAGCGAACGGAGTCCTCTGTCCCTGCTGTCGTCGGAGAAACGAACTTGTTTCGGGTCAGCTGCTGCATGATCAATCCGGCGATACTCATGCTGACCCCTGCGATGATAATACTAATCAAACGCGGAATTCGGCTAATCCACAGCACTTGCACTTTGTCATCTGTGAGATTAAACAGATCCCACGGGGATATATCTTTCACGCCAATAAAAAGTGAAACGAACGATAGCAAAATAAGTGTTACAACCAAATATCTCTTTTTCATCGCGTCCCTACTCTTCTTACTTTTTCATGGAGTAATGTTCCGTATTGACTCGAGCATTTACCGAAGAGAATAATTCTCATAATCATTAATAAAGAGATTCATTCTCAATTAGAACTACATTTGTTATAGTAGCACTTCTTTATCGGAAGGGGAAGCTTTTTTTCATTAGTCGGCTAATTTTTTCCTCAACCTGTCAAAATACCGCCACAACAAGAAAACCGCCAGGGCAAAAACCCTGACGGTCCTGATTATTTGGATGTGTACGAACCTGTTACGTTTTGAACGAACCGATCTCCGCTCCCGTCACTCTCAATCAGCACATTTCCTTCGACTGTATCAATGACAATATCACCGCTTTGGTCCGATATCGTAACATCACCCTTATGCTTCCTCATATACATATCACCGGATTGATCGTGAATCGCTACGTTTCCACCCGTATTTTCCATGACGATCTCACCTGAATCGTCTTCGATCAGTTTGAGGGCTGACGCGTCCTTGATCTTGATATCACCGGACTGGTCACGAATCTCTACCTCTCCGTTCGTATTCGTTAATCGAATATCACCTGAGTCATCCTCAATCGTGAGCTTTCCTGTTAGATTCGTCATGTCAATATCCCCTGATCCATCGGTAAGGGCTATCGGTAGCTTGGCAGGAACAATTACCGTTATCGTCATATCCACATAGTTAAAACCGATATCTGTGTTCACTTCGGATCGTAGTGTTGCGGCGTTATTCCCATCCTTTTCGAGTGTAAGGATGATTTCTTCGGGTTTGACATTTTTCGATTTGATTTCAGCCTCTACATGAATCGCGGTTGCTTTTTCATCACCCTTGACGACCAAATCGCCCGAATCGGTCACAATATTCAACGCCTCGATGGACTCCGCAGGCAATTCAAGCTGTCTTTTTTCTTCTTCAATCTTGATCACGTTATTGTTGATCGTGCAGCCGGCCACGCCGATTCCCACAGCAATTAGGCCAACCCCTATCCACCGCTTCATTTGTTTCATCTGTTTCCCCTCGATACTTGGTTATTTTTACAAGATAAGTTCTTTTAACATCGTAGCAAAACAGCGTAGAAGAGAAATCAGGCTACAGGGTTGTTCTCTCGTCAGTCCGCAGACGGATATTCCATTGTAGAGATCCCGTCTTTTCCCTACACTACAAGTAAGCATATTTCTCTAATTGAGTTGTCGCGGAGGGTAAAACAATGGACTTGAATCGAATCCAACTTGTGACGGATGCTTTTCCGTGCTTTTCCCTTGTTCCGGAAGCCGCATGGCGCCATCCTGACATAACAGTGGAACGCTTTTCTCCCCAGCTTACGATGCAGCAGGGTCATCTGTTTGCCCATGCCGCTTTTGTATTGTCAGGCAAGGTCCGTATCTATATCATCAGCGAGACAGGACGTGAGGTTACGTTATATCGGGTACAGCGCGGGGGAGTCTGCGTCCTCATGATGGCCAGTATTTTAGGTGAGACGGGCTATGAAGCATCCGCACAGCTAGAAGAGGAAACCGAGCTGCTGCTTTTGCCTGTAGATGTTTTCAAAGACTGGATGGATCACTATAAGGACTTGCGTCAGTTTATTTACCGGAACATGATCAACCGAATGGTCTCCGTCACATCTCTGGTCGAGGATATCGCGTTTAAACCGATCAACGCCCGCATCGCCGAATTATTGCTCCGTCGTACCACAGATTCTCACAATCATCTTTCCATCACCCATGAAGCGATTGCCATAGAACTCGGAACTGCCCGAGAGGTAATCAGTCGGTCACTCAAGGAGTTTGAAAAAGCCGGGTGGCTTCAGTTAGGCCGAGGCCGAATCACAGCTATTCGCCGTGATGCCCTCCAGGAAAAACTTTTTCCTAGTGATTGGTGAGATTGGTGAGTAAGTTACAGAAGCAACCATTTTCTCTCTCTACAATAAAGTCGTAGTGACTACCCATGAAAAGGGAGAGGATGTTTCATGTCAAAAGCACGTTCGTATTATGAATCAGCAAATTTGTCGCATATCCCAGAATTGATGAAATTGGCGCCTGACGCTGCCGCTTCTTATTTTTCTTTCGAGCGGCAAATCTACCAGCAATCCCACCAGCTTCCGGTCAAAACGAAAGAGTTGATTGCCATTGTGGTCGCTCACGTGACTGGCTGCCCTTATTGCATCGATGTTCACGTCAAAAAGTATAAAGAACTGGGCGGCACCATGGAGGAAATTATGGAGGCTCTACTCGTTGCCGCAGTGACACGTTCCGGTGCTATCTTAAGTCATGGGGTCAATGCCTTGCTCGCCTATCATGATGCTCCTGGCAAGCCAGATTGCTTTTGCTAACCGAATACATGACCCATTTGGAAAAGCTAAACAAACGAATCCAGTTTTATCAAAAGCTGGAATTCGTTTGTTTTTTTGTATGTTTGTACACTTTTTATGATCAAATGATTGCGACATTTTTCCTATAAGTGTTATGGTAAAATTAGACTGCTCACTTACTAAGGTTAACTAACCGTTTCGAAACAGGAGGCTTTATGGCTCGTATACTGATAGCAGACGACTCCCTTGTAGTACGAGATTACATGAAAATCATTTTGGAACGGGCGGGCCATCAAGTCATTGCAGAAGCAACGAATGGATTGGACGCCTATCAAAAATATACGGACCACCTCCCCGATGTGGTGACGATGGATATCAATATGCCAGGAATGAATGGCATAGAGACTGTCAAAAAAATCATCGGCACCTTCCCCGACGCCAACATCATTATGGTCAGCACCAACGGATTAAAGCCGCTCGTTTTTGAAGCAATCAACGCTGGAGCGCGCCATTACATTCTAAAACCGATCGATGAAGAACGGCTTTTGGCTTCCATTACGAATTCTCTTTAGTCGATCAAACAAAAAACTGAGGCACTGTCGCCTCAGTTTTTTCTATGGATCTAGTGAATTTCTTCCAACGGAATACGGAAGGTAAAGCGGGTCCCTTCTCCTTTTTGGGTATGAACCTGGAGGGTTCCTCCCAACTGCTCAACCTCTTGTTTGACAATGGACAGGCCAATTCCTCTGCCCGATACGAGACTTGCATGTTCTTGTACCGTGACATCCTCAGCCAATGCCAGCTTCAGCTTTTCCCTATCTCCGCCACGTCCATCATCACGAATCGTGACGCACAGGGAAGTATCCTCTTGCCAAATGCGGCACTGAATCTTGCCGCTGCGTTCTTTTCCGCACGCTAATCGTTCTTGCTCTTCTTCCATTCCATGATCAATGGCATTGTTGAATACGTGAACCAGGCTCCTCGCAAAATTCTCGAATCGCTCCGGATCGACCAGTACTTCTTCCACATCCCATTCGACCGGATCGATGGTCTTATTCAGACGGATAGCGAGCTCGCTTACATAGTCTTCATAACGGGACAACATGTCCTTCATGGGACGATAACGCAGCTTGCGGATGCGGTGGAGCAGCTCCTGCTGAGCTTCCCCCTGTACCAGACTGGTAATCTCGTGCTCGAAGCTTTCCCATCGCTCTTTTGCAATGGTGTGCACATGCTCGTTATGATCCAGGAATCCGACCCCGAGCTTGTGCTGCATGATCGACAAATCCTGTTGCATCGCAGCTTGAACCTCTGCGAATGACTGCTGGGCACGCACATCCTCGTCGGACAAGCGTTCCTCGGACTTTGCCCATTGAATCAACCACGACTCCAAATCATGCAGCTTTTGTGGTGTATGAATCAGGTGTAATTGGCTGAAGTCACCTTTAAACTGATGAATCTGAGCGACCAATTTGAATAGCTTCTCGGATTCCGCCATCGCTCCTCCGAGGATCTGCTTCCACCCCTCCTCAACGAAAGCGTTAAAAGCTCGCAGTACCTTTTGGAAGAGCGGGAGACTAATCGCTACCGTTACGACCATATTCAACCTTTGCCATTCTCGCTCCATCTTTGATTTGAGCGCCCGCTGCTCACTCATATCAGTCAGAATCAGCATCAAGCCCTCTGGCGAATCTCGCCGATCTTCATAAATCGGCTTACATGCCAGCTTCAACGGCATTTGATTGATCTGGACTTCCGTAGGAAAGAGGCTGAGATACAGCTCTTTTTGCCCTTGGTCTTTTGCTTCAAAGTACTTTTCCAAAAGAGATTCAATGAACACGCTGTCCTCTGGACGATCTGGGTATAGTAGCTCTGCAACCGAAACTCCAGCCAGTTCTCTCCCAAAAATCCGCAGACATTCCCGACTGTATTCAGAATGGACTAGCAGGTTTTTGGAAAAGGAAAGGAAGCCTTGTCCCGCATTGTTTAACAGATTTTTATTCGCCTGCAAAAGTGCCTGAATTTCATTGGTACGCTCTGTCACAATCTTTTCCAAGGATTGATTCCATTGCTCCAATTGATGATACAGTCTCGCATTTTCAATAAAGATTGCAATTTGCGAGAAGATCAGCCTGAGGGGCTCTGAGCGTTTTTCGTTGAACACGTGTGTCGTCTCGTTGTTCTCCAAATAAATGACACCAATCATTTTCCCTTGCTGCCATAGCGGGGAGCATAGAATCGATTTCGGCTGGTGCTTCGCAATGTACGTATCACGGAAAAAGACGCCTTCAACCGAAGCGTTGTGGAGCACCAGCATCTCTTCTGTACGAATCGTGTAATTCACGACAGCGACAGAGAGCATCCCACTATGCTCATACGGGACAGACTGCATAATCTCCACGTCCAAATCGACAGAGCCTGCCGCTTCGATGAGCCAGTCACCATCTTTTTTCAGCAGGAGGATTCCTTTCTCCGCACCTGCATTGCTCATCACCGTGCGCAGCATCGTCGCCAACAGCATTTCCAAGCGGAGCTCGCTAGCAATCGTTTGCGACGCTTTGATGACACTCATTAAATCGACGAGGTCTGCTGTCTGGTCAGTCGTGGCAATCTCAGCGGAAGCCCCCAAGCTTCTAACCCGTTGCAAAAGATAAGGGTACCGTTCCCCAATCTCTCGTGCCTTGGCGACTGCTCCCCATAGCATGTAAACCTCGTGCGCCTCCGTCATGTATGCCTTCGCAATCGTTTCCATTCCAAGTGCCAAGTAATGCTGGGCAGCCAATTCATTTGCCATTGCCTCGTTTTGCAAGAAAACATCCTTTTTGGCGAGTTGAACCGCCTGTTCATAAAAAGGACCCGCTTCTTGTTTATGCTCTGTGACACGGAGCCACTCAGCATGCATCAGCAACCACTTGTGCTGAAAATTTTCCGGGCATTCGTTTGCCCACGTCTTCATCTTTTTGAGATTTGCTTTGATTTTTTTCCCATACCTCGATTTTTCCTGTCCGTTGGCGTTCTCATAGAGCCCCGTCAATGCCAGTGTTTGCATAAAAACTTGCTGGCTGACAAGTACTTGTCCGCTGACTGAATCCATCCATTGCTCCGCTTCAGCCAGCAGCTGGGCTGCCTCCAGGTGGTTCCCGTACATGAGGTGAACCATCGATTTATAGTAGTGGTACATGTACCGTTTGTAGCTGTTTCCTTCTTTTTGCAGGTTGCTTACATAGGCAACTTCATCAAAGCCATCATGGCAAAACTCCGTTCGTTCATTGTCCGTCCACCTTGTAAAAGTATGCAGCGCCTGGCGCAATAAGAGGAGCCGGTCATCGTGATCAACGACCTTGATTTGTTGAATCATATCGCTGTATTCCTCGATTTGCTGCTCCAATTCTTCTACTGGCACACCACAATAGAGCATGGCCTCCAAAAGCCCATGGGCATTGTAGGCAGCATAAATGTTTCCTCCGCCGTCCAAGCCGAGTTGAATCGCTTTTTTCAGGAGAGGGATGTTCGTCCGCGCATGCTCGCACCAGTGATTGATCAGTAGGGCAAACGCGCCATACGCCTTCGTCATGGCAATCGGATCGGCGAAGCTGTCTGCTACACGGCAAGCCAATTGTCCAAATTCATAAGCCTCTCGATAATTTCCGAATTGAGCAGCTTGTACAATTCCGTAACCGGTATAACCATTTGCCGAAGCGACTGCGTTTCCGTGCACGAGTGACAGATGAAGGGCACGCAAAATCGTTAAAGCAAACCAATTGAGATTGACATAGTAAGCTGATGGCCCGGCGTAGCTGATGATGCTCATCGCCATCTGATAATTTTCATCGGGAACATCCGGCAAATATAGCAACTCATCTATTTTTCTGCCTTTGAGGCGTCGCTTGATATGAAACATTTCCATAATGATATCGAGCTTGCCAGGCTTTTTCGGAATCGGTACCCCCAATAACCCCAAGGCTTCGCTTGCGATCTCCATGACACGCGGAAATTCAGCCAGTCGTGTATACATGCGAATTTCCATTTCCAAAATGCGAACGCGTTCCCGGTCTGTTTTGGCATGCTGCATCCCGCGTTCAAACAATTGTTTTGCCTCATCCAATTGGTTACAGAGGTACGTCGTCTCCGCAGACAACGCACACAGCTCCATGGTCAGATCATGATTGTGCTGCCAGCCCTCTTCCCCCACTAGCTCTAGTCCGCGCTGGAAATACTGCAAGGCTGACTCAAATGCCGCAGAGGATTTCGCTTTTTGTCCAGCGAGCAAATGACAATGCGCTACATGCATGCGCTCCGCTTGATCCTCCAGTATCTCTTTGCCCCGATACATATGATCGCAAATTTCGAACAGGAAGCCAGATTCGCTCCCTTGGGACATTTCCCACATCATTCTGCCCAGCTTGACGTGGATCTGTCCGCGCTCTGCCTCTGCTAACAACGAATAGGCGGCCTGTTGAATTCGATCATGCACAAAACGGAAACGAATCCTCATCTGAGACGCGACTTCTTCTTCCACGAGCGCAGCGTATGTCAGATATCCCGCTCCTTCAATCGGATAGATGAGACCTTCCTCAATCGCAGGCGATATATGCTGAATGGCTTCTGACTCCGTTTGATTCCGTGACTTGGCTATCAAATGAAGCAAAAACGAATTGCCCAGACAAGCAGCATAAGCGAGCTGCTGCTGAGTAGATTCAGGCAATCTTCTCATTTTTTCTACGAGAAGATCGGCCACATTTTCCGTTGTACCCAGCTTCTCGATTTCGACCAAATCCCATTGCCAGTTCCGCTCTTCTCTTCCATACCACAACAAGTTCCGATCATACAGCGTCTTAATGAATTCCCTTACATAAAACGGATTCCCGGCTGTTTTTTGCATAATAATCGTAACCAGCGGCTTCGTCATGTCCGTATCGCTATGCAATGTATCGGCTACTAACGCATTGAATTCGTGTTCTCGAAGCGGCAATAACGTGAATTGGCGCAAAATGCGG
Source organism: Brevibacillus sp. BD137 (assembly GCF_041644655.1). NCBI lineage: Bacteria > Bacillati > Bacillota > Bacilli > Caryophanales > Paenibacillaceae > Brevibacillus > Brevibacillus sp. BD137. Next base: position 427,302 of record NZ_JAOTNO010000003.1, read on the forward strand.
CTCTTGATGCCTGTCTCTGTCAAAATGGCAATCAACGGATTCATCATACTGCCATCATGCTCACGATAAGCGCAAATCAATAGAAAATGACTGATCTGCCTATCTGCAATCAACTCTCGGATCAGGAAAAGCGAAGAAGAATCCGCCCACTGCAAATCATCCAGGAACAAGACGAGTGGATGCTCTGGACGCGCCCAAATCCGAATAAAGCGTTGCATCACCCATTGAAAACGATTTTTTGCTTCTGCTGCAGGCAGCTCAGGTACAGCAGGTTGCTTGCCGATCACTGCTTCAAGCTGTGGAATGACATCCACGATCACTTGACCAAGGCCTTGCATGGCGTCGAGGATCATCTCTCGCCAAGCAAGCAGCTCGCGTTCGTGGCCTGCCAATAACTGCTTGATCAAATCCTGAAAGATTTGAATGAGGGCCGAATACGGAACAGCTTGATTATATTGATCGAACTTTCCTGAAACAAAACGTCCCCGGCCTCTCAAAAACGCTTTTTGCGCTTCCAGCACGAGGGCAGACTTACCCACACCGGGAGATCCACTGAGAAGAACCATCCTCGTAGCGCCGTTCGTGACTTGCTCAAATGCATCGATGAGCATCTGGATTTCTTGCTCACGTCCATACAGCCTCTCTGGAATCCGCAAGTGATCAGCACGATCTTCTAAAGCAAGCGGAAAAGGCGTAATCAAACCGTTTTGTTCAAGCTGGTCATAGCAACGCTGCAGGTCTGCCAGTAAGCCAGACATGCTAAAGTAGCGATCCTCTGTATTTTTTGACAGACACTTCATCACAATGTCCGATAGAATCTCTGGAACGGATGGTTTTACACTGGAGGGAGCGAGCGGCTTTCTCGCCATATGAGCATGTATGAGTTCAAGCATGTCCGAAGTTAAAAAGGGCAGCTTTCCCGTCAATAACTCGTAGAGCGTGACACCAAACGAATAAATATCGGAACGGTAATCGACGGTGCGATTCATTCTCCCCGTCTGCTCCGGCGACACGTAGCGAAGATTTCCCTTCCATTCTTTTGGATTCATCACACTTTGGTATTCTTGGTGGGATTTCGTCGCCAACCCAAAGCTACCAAGCTTTACCTCATAGGTTTCAGGATGAACCAGGATATGTTCGGAATTTACATCCTTATGAATGATTCCGTGCTGATGGATTTCCTTCAAACAGGAAGCCATGCGGACTGCAAGGAAGAGCATCTCCTTCAGTGACAGTCCTTTCATTTTCATAAGCAAGGAGAGCGGCACTCCCCCGAAATCTTCCGTAATCATTACCGTCTCACGGTTGTGATTAACCAGTTCGATGATCGTTTCCACTGCATGGGATTCCAATGATTGAAGAATGCGATATTCATGCTTCAGTTTCCACAGAGATTCCTTATGGGAAGGTCCTTCCATCGGTACTTTGAATAAGACAGGGAGATTGTCGTTATTTCTGTAACCCCGATAAATTCCCAATTTTGAATGAGTGGAAAGAAACTCTGCCACCCTATAACCTGGAACCACGATCATGCCGCTCATACTATCCACTCCATCTTTAGGTAGAACATCCTATCTTTCTAATTGTTGACCCGGAACAAATAATCTATATTTAATCTATATTCTGTCTTAATATAATCTCTTTTTACTATTTTTCAAGGAGGTATAGTTTTGTCAAATCTAAGTCGCAGTGTAAGCAACCCGCACAATAACGAAGTGGTCACCTTTTTAAAGACAACGGAAGAAACGAATGGCGAATATTTGTTATTTCGTACCGATCTCCCACCGGATAATGGGATTTTTCTACACTATCATACAAAACTTGTCGAAACCTTTGAAGGTGTAATTGGAAATTTAGAGGTAACCATCGATGGAAAAAAAGTAATCCTGAAGCCGGGAGAGAAGCTAAACATACCGACGGACAAGGTTCATGGGTTCCACAATCCCTCTAACGAATTCGTCAGCTTCCATGTCGAAATCCGTCCGGCAGGTACTTTTGAAGCATTTGTCCGCTGTGGATACGGGCTCGATACAGACGGGCGCAGCTTTTATTTGCCGTTTATCAAGCAAAATATCCCGAAAAATATTCTCCTCTTGGGAACGATCTTTCAGATGGGGGGGTTTTACCTCCCGATCATTCCGCGCTTCCTGCAAAAAGGCATGTTTGCTGTGCTCGCTGCATTGGCTCGTTGGACAGGCTCAGATAAGTCGCTGGAAAAGTACTACAAAACCCCAGTCTCCCATTCCAAGGTCGAGCAAACAGCGCAAAAGACGTTACAGGGATAAAATGAGAAAAGACACCATAGGGATTACTCCAGCTCTGGTGTCCTCCACGCTTCTTATATCCACATATTGCAGGATCAGGTAACTACTTCACCGTAGCAGAGCATAGAGCTGCTCTTGCACATTGTTTTGGCACATGCCTCCATGATAACAAATGATGCTAGTAATTTCCAAGTTCTCAAACTTTTTTAATGAGTTTACTGCCATTTCCATATCGAGAGTGTTTTGCGGAATCGGTCCTCGCAGTGCTTCGTTCATGTACACCATAGCATCGCCTGCTATTAAGGTCTTGCTATCTTGTACATATAAGCTGATATGCCCCGGCGTATGGCCGGGAGTATGAATGATGCGGATTCCCCCACAATACGGCAGAATCTCTTCGTCTGCCAGTGTCTTGTGCACCATTGCCTTGGGCGGATTTTCGCAAAGCCATTGCAAGTACTCGCGCTCCTTTTCAGGCAACATCGCAAGTAAAGGAGCCATGTTTTTGGGGTCTGCTTTGAGGAGTGGGCGTGTGCCTTCGATGTACGGCTGATCCAGCTCGTGCGCGTATATTTCAACCTGTCCGCCAAGCTCACGAACGATTTCTGGAAGACTGCCGATATGATCAAGGTCCTGATGTGTCAAAATGATAGCCTGTAAACGCTCAGGTGGTATGCCAGCGCGGCTCATTTCCTGACGAATGATCTCCCATGAACCCGGCATTCCTGTATCTACCAATACCGCTCGGTCATCATCCCAAAGCAAGGTGGGATAGATCACCATCGGCTTGCCAAATGCCTCTCCTTGTAGCGGAATCATTTTCACACCTGTGTTCGCTTTCATACCCTATTCCTCCTCACACCTTTTTATCGCACAACTACTTTTTATCACGGAGCGAGGAGTTTTTTCAACAGTAAAATATTTTATTATACCACAAATAAAAATATTTGTCAATATATGATCAAGGCGTCTTCTTGTACAAAAAAGACCCCCAAAATACGCGGTCGCTCCTACCCGAGCAGACCGCGTTGGCCTTCTATTATCTTAGGGTGTCGTTGTTTGAACAGGCGGTCCACCCGTAGATGCATCTTGGCTTCGCTCCCTAATAACACCACGGACAGGTTGGATGTCAGGCTCGTCCACCATCAACCGATAAACCGGCACGAACACAGCCGGTGGGCGAGTCGGTTCTGGCTGTGTTTCAGGTGGCTGTACGTGCGTACTCGTACCTCCCCAAACCATATAGCCTCCCCACGCTCCGGCACCTAGCAAGACAACTGCGCTGGATATCACCGTAGCTTTGTGCCGAAACAGCTTCACGAGCGGATTGGCTGTTTCGCTGCGTACCTCGTCCAAAAGCTTGCGGAAATCAGCATTTCGGATCGCATACCACCGTTTTCGCCATTCTTTATCCCGCAATCTCTTGCCTTTCTCTTCAAGGAAAAAGACCTTCAATGCTTGTCTGTATGCAGGCAGCAAATGCTTCCCTTCGAAAAACATCCGCTGGCTCATCGTCCATTGGATAAAAGACAACGTAACGGCTTCCCCACCATTTTGCTGAACATATCCTAGCAATTCTGCAAACTGGAATCCTTCCTGACCAAAATGATCTTCCCTGTAAAAGACCAGTGGGACCTGTGGGAACTCGTCTGCATGGAGTGGTTTACTCAACATATTCTGGATCATTCTTTGTTGCACAGAAATCGCTTCCCGATCCCATTTTCGGAAAAACTCTGCCGGATGTTGCGTGCTTCTCTCTTCGTGCAGCTTCGCCAGATTCATGAGCATTTCTTGCTTGTGGCGACTCTCCATATCCAGCGTTCCGAAAAAGCTCTGTGGCTTCTCCTCTAAGAGGGCGATGAGAACCTGGAAATCATCCTTGGATAGCGTGTCTAGCGCGACGAGCTTCATCAAGGATTTGTCCAGCTCATCCAACAGCTCATCGGCATAGCCGCGTGCCCCATCGATGTTTTCAAAGAACTGGTGGATGGTAATGGCGGCAGCGAGCTTTTGACGTTCCCGTGCAAAGAGACGCAAAACTTTTTCTGTTGTCGTAGCAATAAAGACGGCATTGCGTATCGCTTGCGGTTCTGTTTCTGACCAAAACCGGATTTCCTTTATCATCTGGTCCAAGCTGATCACGGCGGATACCCGCTCAGTCATATAATCCTCAAAAAGCGGCTTCACCAACTGCGGATAGCCAAAAATCGTCCGCATCATGAAGCCAAACAGCTCCCGGTTGCTGGACAAATGCTTATACACCTCTGCCACGTAGCTACTCTGTCTTGCGGTCTTGGCCTTCATCAACACGTCCATCAGGAAGCGGATCAAATCCATTTGCAAGCGTTCCTGCTTGGTGACCTGGTAGGATTCAATTATTTGCTTAATCGTCTCGCCGTCGGGCAGCCGTTTGGACGAAAGCGCCTCTATTTCGATCCGCATCAGCATTTCCTGAAGCTCGATCAGCCGTTTCTTGCGGGTCAAGCTACTGTGCCCCAAATAGCTGTTCAATGCCTGCCAAACGCCCGCCCGCTTGCTCTCATACACGGACGTTCGTCCCTTTTCAATTAAATACAGTGCGCACAGCTCATAGTACGTGCGAAGGTTCAAGGCTAGTGCATGGTCTGCTCCAGCCAGCACATCCTCACAAAAATCGTGAAAGGCATCCAGAATCCGTGGCTCATTGACATACTCCCAGGCAAAGTCGAGGTATTCGTGTCCTCCGTCCTGCAAATCGACGTTTTGAACGCGACCAAGGGAGAAGTCAAACAAAAAGTCTTTGTCGCTGTGCCCCCCGCCTGGGCGTAGGCTTCCTTTTTCTACGAACGTAACGTGGATATGCTTCTTGCTCTGCGGCTCGTTGCTAAACGTGAGAAAACCAAAATGTCTGCGCATCTCATAAGGCAGACAACTGTACAAAATCTCCAACAAGTGAGCAGCACTCTTGGATGAGGCACTAATATCCACGTCCAGGCTGATGAACACCTTCTTTTTCGCTGCGAGCGAGGACATCACCGCAAAGAGGAGCTGTTTGAATAAACGCTCATCGACACCCAACTGTCCAAGTAGCTGTTTTCGGTCTTGCGGCAAGCCTTTTTCTGAAGGGATGTCATCGACGGTAGGAAGCTCCTTACCCGCTGCATCATCGTGACGATCTGCAAAAGTACGGACTCCGAAGATCTTGCTCGGATTCTTGATAAACTCATCTCGACGCTCTACCGGAATGACATAGTTGTGACTGAAAAATGTATTGCGCTGCCCAGTAAAGTCCGCTCCGACAAATACACTTCTACCGAGAACCATCTCTCCTGATTCGGCTTGGAAGCTGACAAGCGCCTCCGGAAAGAGCGCCAGATTGCTTTCCGCCCGCTCTTGAAGCTGCCGCGGCGCGTCGTACACGCAAAACGGATGGAGCGTCTTCTTGATGAATTGGTTATCCAGCCCTGGCGTCTTGGCGACAGTATCGTATCCTTCGTTCGAACGGAAAACCCCTTGTCGCCCGCGGGTGTAGTACTGCTGCAAAATGGGCTGACGGTTGCTCACTACCGCTCCCTCCCCTCGATGTAATCAAGCTGGTGCATCAACCAAATAAACGGTTCGTCGACGCGAATCGGGGTCACGACACCACTTACCCTTTGATTGACGGGATTGCTCCCCAGCGCAGATACAGCGAAATAGGCCGTATTCGTAAAGTAAACATCCAACGCGTCTTTAAACGGTCTATCTACCTTTTCGATGAATCGGCGGATTTCTCCATCGATGTTCTCAAATTCAGCCGTATTTAAATATTGTTCATGGACAAAATTGCGGAAAACATTGCTGTTGGACTTGATGTATTCACCATCGTCTTCTTTGATCAGATGCAGCATGTCGCTCTTCGTCAACACGACAGCGGTCGGAATATGGGTTTTGCTCTGCTCCTGATAGCCGATGAAATTCTCAAACAGCGTAATGACAACCTCACGCGGCTCGTCGTACCTTGCCGTGAATTCCCCTGGCTCATCCCCAGCTTGCAGCATGACCCGATCGCGAATGGTCTTGATTTGCAGCGGATCGACTAGGAACAGGATGCCAGACGAGTTTTTCACATGCGCCGCATACAGCTCCAAATACTCGCGGTCGACCATTCCCTCGCCTGCTACGTCGAAAAACACCAGGATCAATGGTGCCTTGTCGCTATCCTTGAAAATGAATTGGAAGATGAAAGGCTCCTGACGCTTTTCTTTTTGCGTGGAATCAAGCAGCTGTCCGCGCTCAAACAAGGGTGCCTCGTAGTTCTCCCGGAACTTGCGGCTAATTTGCGCATTGAGCGGCATACACGCTGCATCGAAGTGATTCGCAGTCGTGTTCTGCAACGTATGGATCAGTGAGGTCATGTACACGGACTTACCGACCTGAGACGCCCCGACAATCGAAATAATGTTACTCGGCGCTTTCCCTGCCGTAATCGGTAGCTCGTTGTGGCATTTCGGGCACAGTCTGCGCTTGGAAACCATGCCATACCGGTCAGTCACACCTGCGAGGACGTTATCGACGTACAAATGGTTTTCCGACGGGATGGATTCTGGATCGATCACCGCTTCCAGCTCGTCGATAGCATCCAGGCCGAATTTATCCCGATACGCATTGAGAATCTCATCCTCCTGCAACGCGTAGTCTTCGTCGTCCTGGCGATGATGCGTGGCACGAAAGACAACTTGGTCCGGTCCGTATTTGGCGAAGCAGTACGGGCAGACAATATCGTAAAAAGGAAGCCGTTCCTTGACCTGCGGCTTCTTCTCAAACATGTTTTTCAAAAACGACAGCATGGCGCATCCCCTCCTATTCAGGAATCAGTTCGTACATTTCTCCGTATGTTTTCCCGTCCGTAAAAAACAGGCGGACGACGTCTTTTTTCCTGACCTCGATCTCCGGCATCAGATTGACACCGGGCTCGAGATCACGAATGAAATTGTATCGGGTACCGTCATCCTTGTGGGCGGGAGGAGAGCCTTCTTTTTTTACGTAGCAGAGTACGTCCCGCGCGATCGGAATCTCTGAAAAAATGCGAATCTGCAACGATTGATGCTTGCTGAACCAGCTTCCGCCCCGTTTGAACGAGTAGTAGATTTTGGCCTTTCCTGTGCTGACGTGGATCACATGGGCATCCCCGTCTGGCATGAGCAGTAGTGGCTTACCATTTTCCAATCGGCAAGGAAAGATGCGGTATGTGTACCTGCCGATGCCGTCTGTTTTTTCCCGCAGCCCTTTGTGGACTTTGTATTCCTCTCGGGTATACAGCTTGAACTGACGATCATCCAGCTCGCTTATGTCAAAAGGGGCGCCAAACTGCGACTTGTGTACGTACACGCACGGAATATCCTGCGCCCAATGCCAATTGAGCACGTATTCGCTCCCTTGATGCTGGCAGGTGACGTCCTTGATGAAGATTTCTGTTGTTTCCTCCCGATTAATCATGTTTCATCATGCTCCCTTTACTCAAACCGCTTGCTGCTTTGGTTCCCGGCGTCCAACGCACGAGGGTTTTGTCTGTTGTTCAGTCTGCGCTTTGCAAAAGACGATCCGCCACTCGTGGAAGCTGGCACAAAGAGAGTGAACAATATCAGGATGACGGCGAGCAAGGAGCACGCCAGCAAACGTACCACCATATCGAGCAAGTCGATCGACGACAGACCCATTTCCAAAACGAGTCCAGCTAACAGTCCTGATACCGCCCCGCCAATCGTGAAGCTTTTGGCCAGATGGCGATTGTCAAAAATCAGACCCAGCCCCAAGCCGAGCAAAGCACCGAGGATCAGAACACTGACCACACGGGTAATGGCGTAAAACATGCTTTCTTCTGTCGCTCCTGTCCGCTCGGAAACAATATTGCGGTCTGTTCGGCTCATATCGTAAATCTGACCAAAGATTCCTGTCATTTGGTCAGCGTGTTCAACATTGAAGTAGCTACCGCCAGTCTCAGCAGCGATCTTTTGAAGCAGCGCCGTTCCGTCTGCATCAATTTGGCTCATGCCTACCGTATGGACAATCACTTGGTTTTGCTTGTAGGGTGCCAGTGCGGCAGGGACATCCAGATCACTATAGCCGTCTGACATCAGCACGACCGTACTGTTCGCCATTTGATTAGCTTGCAGCTGGTCCAGCCCCGCTTGCAATGCCATGTCGATCCGCGTGCCTCCATCCGTGCGCGGAAATTGGAGTAGCTTCTTCACAACCTCATCCTTCACGGACTGGCTACTCAGCTCGGTGAGGGGTTGCAGCACGTTCGTTTGATCGTGAAACGTGACCACAGCTATTTTCATATCACTATCCATGCGCTGTACCATGTCGGCTGCTGCTTTGAACAATTGGTTATCCGGGTCAGACGACTGCATGCTGCCTGACGTATCCAGAACCATGACAATATTGTTGGCACCACTAGCCTGTTGAAACGATGACCCGTACAGCAGCTGAAGCAAGAGCGCCGCTACGCCCACCATCAAAAATGTGCTGGGCACGAGCATTTTCCAAGAAAAGCCCAGATAACGCTGCTTCCAGCCGATTCCATTCAGTCGTGGCGAGATCATTTCCGCAATGAGGCACATCAATCCTACGAAAAAGGCATATTGACCAAAATAAAGTCCCATTAACAACCATTGCGGTATTTCTCCGGACAACTTGCCGAGAATGACTTCCCCGACCAAAAATCCGATCACGCCACCTACCAGACTACACACCAGCATGAGTAAGCTTACTCTTCTCTGGCTCATGACGACTCATCTCCTCCCACACGGCGAAAGACAAACCCGCTATCCTCATAGGAAGCATGGTATTTCTTGTTATTGCGGTAAAACATCAACTCTTCCATGCCGAATCCACCCATCAGGTTCATTTTTTCTATCCCGCTTTTTTGTTCCTCGTGGATGCAGCCCAGCTTGTAGGTTCGCGTGCTCTCATCCTTGTGCAGCGCATACTGGACGAAGTCGTTGTGAATATCGGCAAACAAGTACTTCTCCTCATAGCGATGCTTTTGCAAGAAATGGAACACTTCGATGTGAACCGCCGCCCGCTCCTCCAGCACCAATGCCAGATCGAGGAATAAATCCTCCTTCGTCAGCACGGTTCGGTTATCATAAGCAGCCCCGACGTTGGCACGAGCCAGCAGCTCCGCCTCAAAAGATAAAGCAAATGGCGCACGAGTGAGAATCTCGTTCCGGCAAAACTGACACAGCCTCTCCACGAGTCCGGCGAGTCGATTCCCGCTGAGCAGAGCGCCGCTGCCAATATACCGTTGTTCCATGTAAAAATCACTGCCGCGTGAAGCTTCCAATGACCGGATCGTTTCCTGGACGACCGATTCGTAATATTCATCCACGTTTTTGCCCAAGTAATCAGTCGCTTCCCGAACGCTCGTCTGGGCGATTTCCCGGAGTTGCTTATGCAAGGCTTCCAACTGCTCGACTTGCTCACCTAACTGCCGGTGAATCTGCTCTGCCTGTTTCTCATAGCTCACCAGGATGGAGAGCATCATCTCCCAATCCAAAAGCTCCAGCTTTTTGCCATAAACAGCGTCCAGCAAATGGCGAATGAAGGTCCGCACACGCTCCTTATCCCGTGTGAAAAACCCTCCTACGCGAATGTCCTGCCGATCTACCCGCTCTTGGTAGAGATCGACCAGCTCGGCTTTCAACTGTTCAACCTGTCGAGATGTCTCGCGAATGCCTGTGCGCAGCTCATCCAGCAGGTTTGCTCCATTGGCGTGCTCTGCCGTGAGATAGTAAGCCGCATACAGCCCAAGCCGTTCATCCTCGATGACTGCTTTCTGAATCAAATCAGCCAAGGACTCCTGAGACAGCATGTGCTCCAGACGTTTACGCGCCCCAGAAACGACATTCGCCTCAAAAAAGGCTTGGCTGCTGCCGTCAAACAAAGCCAGCTCCGCTTCGCGCATATTCATAATGCAAAGCTCACTGTAGCTGATGCCAGAGGTCATGAGCCCCGTCATTTCCTCCAGAATGTGATCCTCCGGGAGAATGCCAGCCAATTTTCGCTGCAAATCATGCGCAGTCAATCCGAGCTTCTCTCTCGCTTTTGTTTTCGGCAAAACCTCGCCGTCCTGGAGTCGCTCCCAATAGCGGTCAAATACTGCGGACAGCACCGTCAGGGCAATAGCATGAGTCGGTCGCTTTACTTTGGATAGGCCAGCAGACGCGAACTTGGTCTGCCCGTGTTCAACCGAGATGCTGCGCATAAATTGCAGCTTGTTATAGCAGTCATTGCTTTCATGGAACTCCGGCTCTACCTTTTTGTTGTTCAAAAGCACCAGCTTGCTGATCAGCTCGTAATTTTCCTGCATGCCGCTTTCGATAAACAAGCCATGCTCTGTCTTGTCACTCAATAGGTACGCCAGCGAAAATAACGGTGCGTTCACATGCTCCACAGGCAGCTTCACGAGATCCTCCGTTACCAAGAGATTCGCTCGATAGCTGTAGTCACTCCGCTGATAGCGATTGACCTCTTCCAAAAAGCTGACCGAGAGCGCTGTCGAGAACCCGAATGCTTCCCCGTTGTTCTTTTCTTGGAGCAAGACATACAGGTCGACGGATACGTTTTTAAACAACTCATTGAGGTAGCTCTTGAGTAGTAGCGTCAGCTCTGGCAAAAGGATCGTGGCAGGGTCATCTGCCCTTGCCACGACGGAAATATTGACTTGCTGAAAAGCAGTGAACAACTTGCCCATTTCCGCTACACGCACGCTTGCCAGCTTCATGACCTTGTTCAGTTCCATGGTGACAGCCTCATCGAGTAAAAAACGCTCGTGGATCGAGGTACGCATCTTTTTCTTGTCGTCATCTGCCTGTGGCAAGCGGCAGCCAATTACTTGCGGATGCTCCCACGTTTTGTCCTGATACGCATGGACATAAAGAACACCGTGACCATTTTGCCAACTGCGTTCGTTGTGGGCACGAACAGCTTGCAGTGCCTCTACGCTCTTATCCCCGAGAAAAAGGAAGAGCACGGGGTTTTGAATGCTTCGCTGTCCGTTTCCGCTATCCAGTTGTCTTTCCAATTCCGTAACGTATTGGGTCGCGAACTCTCCAATCAAATCCCTCATGCGTCCTCCTCGGTTATCAAACGATCCTTATTGTTTATTGCAGCGTCTTGCGCATATCGTTTACTTTTGACCAAACTTTTTTGTAGAACTGGAACAGCTCTTCACCGTTTACGTATTCGTCGCGATCGTATTCCAGATCGTTTTTCGTTTCTTGGAAAGCAGTTGCGATTTCTTCGAGTTTTGCCAGCAACTGTTGCGTATCCTCTGCGGAAGTCATCGCATCACTGCGTTTTGCAGCCTTGCGCTGGATGGTTGCCATGCTCTTGTGATCCAATGCGCGGAATTTTTCATAGATAGCGAATTCGAAGTGCTTGTTGACCTTCATCAGGTTGATGAATGGCTCCCACGCATCTTCTTCCTCATCCTTGTCATAGACGTACAGCGCACCGCGCTTGCAGATGGTGCCTGTGTAAAGGGCTTCGATGAATCGGGTCACCAGCTCTTCTTCGTCCTTGATAGCACCTACGATCTGCTCCAGCTCCTGGATTTTGGCCTCGATTTCTTCGTATTTGCGCACTTCTTGCTCGATCAGACGAATCTGCTCTGGATAGCGAATCAGGTTTTCTTTTGCCATCTCTTCATTGATACTACCGAACACATCACGTGTAAATTCTTGCTGCAGACCCTCTCTCATGAAGCCTTTGAGCTCAACCAATGCACGCTTGATCTCGCCAGGGCTCAGCTTGGTCGCGTCTCCTTGCGCTTGGTGCTTAGCCAGGAAGGCGGCAAGCGAGAACGGTTTCGTCACGATGGATTCATAACGGTTGCTGGTCTGGCTGTCACTGCCTTTTTCGCGGATGGCTCCGTAGCGCACGGCACGGTCAAACAGTTCGCGTACTTTGGCGTTATACGCTTTGATCCGCCCGTTTTGGTACGTATCTCCCCACGATTTTTCCGGAATAGGGGATGGGAGGTACGCCCAGTTGTTCTTTTCCGTTTGAACGAGGTGGCGTCCGATACCCTCTCTGTCCAGAATTGTACGTTCGTAGCTTTCCTCGTAGACCTTCAGCGGTGTGTAAGCGAACAGTGGGACACCGTTTTTCGTATTCAGCCAGAAGATGCGGTTTTTGACTTGGCTTTCTTTGACGGTAAAGCGCGATCCGCTAATCGCTGTATTTTGATAGTTTTTAATCCCCTTCAAGATCGATGGTGCTTGCAGCGGTACGGATACAAAGCCCCAGGAAGGGAAATGCATATTGCCGAGATTGTTGCTCAGATGGAAGACCGGAATCGCCTCTTCATCTAGCTTGCTGGCAATCTTGCGCTCTACGATGCGATCGAGCGTCTCGTCTTGGCCGTATTTGATCACGAGGAATTCTTCCATCGACTTGGTGATCACCTCACCGAACTTCTCCGAGAGGAATTCGGAAATCGAGCTGACGATATCCAGCTCCTGCTCTTTGACCCACTGATCGGAGTGTCGCAGCAGCTCGCTGGTGAAGTCGCGGATCAGGTCATCCGCATCCTTTTGCTCCAGGATGTTGCTGACGACTTTGGAGATATCTGGCACACTGACGATGTTCCAGTAATACGTTTTGTTGCCAGTGCGGTCGCTCTCTTCTCCACCGTTGATCAGGATGTCGCCGTTTTGCTCGAAAATCTGATTGAGTGCGTTCAAAATCTCAGTAAACACGTTATAAATGCGGTTGTTTTCTGCATTCAACAAACGGTGCAGCTCTTCGTAGAATTCGATCATTTGCTCCAGCTTTTCCTGATCAGCCAGGAGCTGGTATTCGTTGATCTTCGCTTCGATATAGCTGTTTTTCTTCTTCTCCTTGGAGATGAAAGCACTGCGGGCATCACCCAGTTTTTCGTTCGCATTTTCGCGCGCACCCTCGATCTCAGGCGGGAAGCTCTCCAAATTCGCCTTGAGGCTCTCGATGTAGGAAAGGATCATTTTCATCAGGCAGTAGCCTTTGTCCGAATGAATCAGACGGGACGCATAGAATGGTCCTTGCTGCGGGTGCAGGAATACACGTGTGATCATTTCGCCAAAAACAGAGATCATGTCGCCTGGCATCTGCTTTTTAGACTTGATGTACGCTTCGCGCGCTTTGGCGAGATAGCCTTGTTCCAGCTCGTGGTCGATGCTGACGACTTGCTGGGTAATGACGTTGCTGTAGTTCAAACGCTCGCTGTTTTCATAGCCTGGCAACGGTTCAGGAACGCGCTCCTCGAACTTGCGGGAAATCGAGTCGATGTCGATTCCGAGCTTGCGGGCGAATTTCTCTGCATCTTCTTGCGTTGGTGCTACCGTGAACATTTTTTCCATCTTTTTAAACAAGCGATAGGCCAGGTACGTTGTCATCTCTTCGATCGGCAAGACAGCAGAGGAAGCACCGATGACGTTGTACTGATAGTTGGCTGCGTACGCTTTGGGCATCTGATTGATGTTCGTACGGATGTTGCTGATATAGTCGTGGATCGCAAACTCTTCACCCGAGCGCTTTTCTTCGCTCGCCATGAAGTTCGTAATGTTTTCCGCGGTCACGTTCATGCAGTAATCGTAGGCGTTTTCCAATGCTTTGCCTTCCAGATTGGTCGCAGAAATCAAATGGCACAGGTTGAATGGCGGCATCGGCGATTGTACGGTGAGCACATTGCCGTATTGCTGGCGGAAACGCTCGTTTCGCTCGTCCGCATTCATCCAGTAGTCCAGCTCTTTTAAAGCCGCATAACCATTTTTCATGATGTAGTCACGTGTGTGCGAGCTGAGACTCTTATTCGACAGGTTGACGTCAGGCGTGAACAGGTAGCCTAGCGTATTCACCTTGTCTACTCCCGCACTTCCGAAGTCGCGCTCCAAAATGCCGCGAACGATATAGGCAATGTCGAGGAAGCAACCGCTCCCCGTTCCCCCGGACAAACCACTCAAGAGGAATACAGTCAGCTTTTTGTTCGTGCCCTCACACAGCATCTTGACCTTTTTCTCAATGGTTTGGACGACTTGCGTAATTTTCGTAAAGAGGAGAAGTCGCCCTGCCTGGCGTACACCGGATGCGCCGCTGATTCCGTCCGTAATTGTCAGCTCTGGTGAGAGCCAGTCCGTGATGTACGGCTCCAGAATGCTGCGATTCTGCAACACACCGCCGATCTCAGGATTGGACAGGAGTACGAACTCCGTCACTGGGTCGAGTCCGATGCCTTTGTACTTTTTGTTGCGGTCATGCTCATTCGTTTCAAACGCGATGAATTCAATATTGTCCGGCTTTTCCTTGCGCTTCTTGGAAAGCTGGTCTACCGGCAGCTTGAAGCGTCTGTTCACTTGGTATTTCAGGCGCAAAAGCGCATCAATCCCTGTACCGCCTAGACCGATGACGAGCATCGGGTTATCAATGGTATCTACACGAATCTTGTCACTGACGATTCCCCCGCCGAGGGATACGTCCAATTGTTGAATGTGTTCTCTCACAACTGCTTTCATATTCGACTCACTCCTAGACGATGTAATCTACATATAAGGACTTGTTCACATTCGTTAACGAAATTTTGATACGATCGTTTTTCTTCAGCTCCTTGCCTTTGCTTGCATCGAGGACACGTCCTGCCTTTTCGATCCGGCAGCTCGAACGGTTTTCGATGATCAGCGTATCGTTTTTCCCTGGTAAAAAGATGACCTTCTCTGTCTCCGCAAACTCAGGGGCGAGCTGCATGAGCTGGTGCAGCTTCACTTTTCCTTTGAACGCGTTCAGTTTCTTGTACTGCGGATTGGACTTTTCGCCTGTATCCTCATCCACGATCTCGATGGCGATTTGGCCCGCGAAGCCCTTGTTCGCCTTGCGATAGATCGACAGTGCGTACAAGCCTGCACCGATCAACAGGAGGAGAACCACGATACCTCCTACTACGGTCAGCCATGGAAATGGTTTCGATTCTGCCGCAGGATCAGTGGTTGTGCTCGGCTTGCTCGTTCCAGAGCCTGCCGTTTTCGCAGCATCTACAAGGAGCGGCTTTGTCTCCCGGTAAAAGCTGGTGTCTTCTGCCTTGATCTTTATTTCGTAGGTATGGTCTGCAGGGATTGTGAAGCTGCCTTCGAACCCGCTGCCCGTATTGTTCAGGATGACCTCGTTTGTCTTATTGTCCGTCTTGTCATTGACGATCAGTGTCGCCTTCATTTGCTTGTACAGATCAGGACTCGCTACCTTCTGTCCGTTTGAAACAAGTGCAGCCTTGATCGGTACGACATCGCCAGCCTTGTAGCTCTTCGCTGTGACTGGCTCCATCTCCAATTGCAGATCGTAGTTGAAGATGAGGTTAATATCGATTTTTTCCTTCGGGACACCTTTTACCTGTAGCTTCCAATCACCCTGCTGTGGCTTGACCAGCTTGATCATCGTGTACGCATTGGACTTCGACAGTCTGACCTGGTTGGAAGGGATTTTTACTTCCTTGCCTGCTGGGTCATACAGCTTCACTTCCACTGCTTTTTGCGACATGATCGAGATGTTGGCTTCCATGACGCTGCCATTCGGGATGGGGATCGGAATCTCCTGAGCTTGGCCGTTTGCGATGAAGCTTTTAACCGGGACAACCTTCAGCTTCAGGTGATTCGCAAAGATTTCGCTCAAGATTTGCGGGAGCTTGTCCGCTGTACTCGTTTCGAAAAATTTACCATTTGTCTCCGCAGCAATCTGCTGTAATGTCGTGCGGTTAAGCTGACCGTCTGCGTTCAAGCCAATCGTGTAGACCGGATAGCCTTTGTCTTTGGCCTCTTTCACTGCTTGCTGCAGCTCTTGATCAGACTTTGCTTGGGTACGGCTTGATGCCTTGTTCAAAAAATTGTTTCCGTCTGCCAGCAGCACGATGATCGGCGCATTGTTTGGATTGCGTCCCGCATCAAGGATTTTTACTGCTTCCGTTACCCCGACAGCGATATCGGTGTAGGCTCCTTTTTGCAAGCTGTCGATGAAGGCTTTGATATCGTTCTTGTCTTCTTCGGAATTAATCTCAAGCAGTGCTTTTTCCCGCTCGATCTTGTCGGTATAGGCGACAACACCAACCTTGTTCGCTTGGATCGACGTCATGTCGACGAACATTTTCATTGCTTCGTTGCTGACTTTGTTCTTATCGCTCTGGGTCATGGAGTTGCTGACGTCCACGACCAGGACAGCGTCCATATTGTTTCCGCTCGTTTGCGCAAAACCTGGGTGAGTACCAGAGAGGACGCTGACCAAGAGCAGGGCAAGACATGCTACGTATCGATATAACATTCGGAATCGTATTATCTGCATAAGAGCTCCTTTTCTTGTTCGTTACAAAGAATTTGTGAAGTGTTGCAAAGAAAGTAAGACTATGACACTATTTCAAGAAGTAGAAGACAGATGATAAAAAAGTACTAGAATGATTGCCCCTTACTCGTAATACGATACGACATGATTCTTTGTTACAGATTTCGACAACTTCGTTAGGAGAAATTTTATGTTAACTTACTTTCTTTTGTTTGCGGCTTTTTTGCTGCTAGCGGTCCGGTTCCTCAAGCTGCTACGACTGAAACGGCGCAATCTCTCCAACGCCGAAATCGATCAGCATCTTCATGCCTTACTGAATGAGAAGAGGGATTCACCATGAGAAAACGAATCGGCGTCCACTTTCGCAAAACCCGTAAAACCACTCATACTTATGAAAGAATCCAAGCGTGCACGCGATGCCATACGTACCATGTCCTGTGGGAAACGCATTGCGAGAGTTGCGGGAGAGCCTACACACCGATCCGCCAGGTATCCCATACGGTGACACGCCGCTATGTGCAGACGCGCTTTTTGCTCTTGGGCTTGTTCGTCTGTCTAGCTCTCCTTTCTGCGGATACCCTTTTGCAATTGGCTCTCGCAGGTGGTATTGGCTGTGTGTTGTTCGTCTTGTTTTTCCTGATACAGAAAAAATACGGCATCTATGAAAGAGACGTACAATTCCAACACTTTTTAACACGGGAAATAGAGACGCTCAAGAAGTCACTCCTCCGTCATTTGGAGGAAGTGGGCAACGACGTCAAAGAAGGACATCTCAAGGAAGCTTATGAAAAAACGAGAGAGATCGGGCATTTCGTCGATTCCGATACGATCAAGATACGCAAAATCATGTTCCTCAATCATTACGTCCTGCGCAAAGACATGGAGCTAGAGCTCGAAACGCTCATCCCGTCTATGTACGACAAGGACTTCATGGAATATGTGCGCGAGGTCATCAAGGTCCAGCCTTCACTCGTCAAAAAATCCGTGCTTACTTATGTTAGACGTTATAAAAATCAAATATTGTTGCTGGAAAATGGGGATCAGCTCATCGGTCAAGTGGCAGGTGCGGCGCTCCGCATGAAGTCTTATGTGGACGAGTATCAGGATCTGATTATCGAATTCATCGATTTTTTGCCTCGCGAGCGCCTTCTGCGATTGGCAAAAATGGTACAAACCCATAAGGATGAAGGCTGGGAACAACTATATCATTCTACCAAAAACAGGGTGGATACGCATTACGCGTTTGACCCGGATTTCAAAGGCTTACTGTGAAGGAGGAGCCTTTTATGTTGCCTATCTCTCCCTATCATAGGTCCCTGTGGGTCCGTAATATTTTTCTCGGACTCTTTGCCTTGGGTTTGATCGCTGTTCTGTTCAAGCTCGGATTCGGGTACAAGCAGATTACGTTGTATAAACAAGCAAAGGCGTTTTATGAAAAAAAGAACCTGCTGCAAGCCGAGGAAACCTTTTCTCGTGCGCATGATATGGCCGTCCTGTCCTACGGGGATGACGAATGGAACTCTATCATGTTCCAACTGGCTTCGATCCGTACTGAGCTGGATGGGCTTCAACAGCAATCGCGGGCGGCCATTTTGGAAAAGAAGGTCGCAGAAATCGGTGCGGTCTATGAACAATATCAAGCTGTCAAAAAGAATTACCAGAATCAAAAGGACGTACCAGCAATGTTTTTCCAGCAATTGTCCGCTCGCTTGGGTATGGATAAGAGCTTTTCCGATTATTACTTGAGTGCCTTGCAAACAGCGAAGGCTCAGGCACAATCGAATCTCGAAAAGGAAAACTACCAGGACGAATCTTTCATCGAAACACTCCTTGCCGTTCCAGATGAATACTACGGCGGTAAAAAGAAGAAGCAGGCTGAGCTCACGGCCTTGTTCCAAAACTATGAAAAGACGAAGCTGCGGAAATTAATCGCTTCTGCTCCTTTTGAAGAAGTCATCACCAAGACGGCTACAAGCATACGCCATTACGAAAAGCTGGGTATTGAGACAGATTGGTTAGTGGGTCAGTTGGAAAAGTATGCGCTAGCTGAAATCAAGGAAGTCATTCGTTCAAAGGATTTGAGTGCCTTCGTTGACATGGCAGCCGCCTATCGCAAAATCGAGGATGTGCTTTCCAGTGATTCACCTGTCCTCGATTCGATCACCCGCTATCTGGAAGGCAAGCTCAAGCAGGCAGAACAATACATCAAGTCGTTTGAGTTCACCAAAGCGCGTGAATTATACGAACAGTTGAATCCGCTCCAGGATACGGCTACACTCCTGTCCGATCTGAATAAACTCTGGTTGGAATACGATCCAGCACGCTTATTGCAATTGAGATATCCAGACAGAACGTTCACCGACATGTTCTCCGGCACAGATCGCTGGGGAGCAAAGCTTTACTCATTTGGACTCTCTGGAGCAGATCAACGTCTTTACTTCGCAGCGAAAATGCCCAATGACTCGGTCCTCTATCTGGATAAGTCACTGGATGTGGACTTAAAAACGGCCAGGGCTAAGATCGACGATACTCTCGGTAGTAAAGAAAAGCCTGTGATTATCGTGAGTGCATCCGGCAATAAGCGTATTAACGCCTACACGGCACTCTCTCCGAATTTGACTAAAGAGTCGCTCGACAAGCGTTTTTCGGTTGAGGCAGATGAACTCAGCGTAGAAGACTCCGAGCATGTGATCCTAAAAAATGCAGTAGGGAAAGGGGAAAACGAAATCGCTTTGTTCAAGCTCGAGGACAATGGCTTGGCTTACATCGAAAAGCTGGCTGACTTGGAGCAGAGCTCCGAAGAAACGACCGAGGGAACTGGGTCAGGAGAAGCGCCTTCCCCTGCTGACAGCTCAACAGAGGCGACGGATCAACCTTCCCCTGCCACTCAAAAAACCGATGTTTTTGCAGGTCCCGGTGAAGAATATGAAAAGATCGGTCAGGTAGCAGCAGATGGTTCCTTCCAAGTCATCGCAGATCTGAATGGCTGGTACCAGATTGTGTTTGACGGAAAAGAAGGCTGGATACGCGCTACCGAATCAACGCCGTAATCAGTCCGCTTGAATAATGGGCTCCTCTCGCGATCATGGCACACACCCTTGATCTGCGTCAGGAGCTTTTCCTCATTTTTCGCATTGCGCCAGGTGTCTGATTATTCTATAATTTATTGTTGTTTTATAGACAGATGGGGAGTGAGAAGAGATGTTTGGAATCGTTCATTATGAAGCATTTCTGATGACCGCAATCATGCTGAACCTGATACCCGGCTCAGACACAATGTACATCATCACCCGCAGCATTTCGCAAGGAAAACAGGCAGGTATTCTTTCGGTTCTCGGCATTTTGACAGGCTCACTCATTCACACGCTCTTGGCTGCTTTCGGCTTGTCGCTCCTTTTGGCGCAATCCATCGTGCTTTTTAACATCGTCAAAATATTGGGGGTCGCCTATCTCGTCTATTTGGGCATTCGCATGCTCATGACGAAGGAATCACCAGCCTTTGACGCAGCCGATTCCAAGAAGCTAAAGGGTGAAAAGGTCTATCTACAAGCGATCCTGACGAGTGTCACGAATCCAAAGGTCGCCTTGTTTTTTATCGCCTTCCTCCCGCAATTTGTTAGCGCGACAGAAGCCGGACCACTCCCTTTCCTTATTCTCGGCCTCACTTTTACCGTTACGGGTGGCATCTGGTGTAGTCTCCTCGCCCTGTTTGCTTCCTTCGCTACGAAAAAATTGCGTAATAATCAGAAGTTCTCTGTCATTCTCAACAAGCTGACGGGGATTGTTTTTATCGGGATGGGGTTGAATCTGTTGCGGGCGAAAGCGAATCCTTAGGAGGTTGTCTGTGAAAAAGATTATTTCTGTACTCGTACTCATTCTTTGCTTTGCTTTTTTCCCTATTCAAATGATTGAAGCTCATCCAGGCAGAACAGATGCAAATGGTGGACACACCTGTAGAACAAACTGTGAAAAATGGGGATTACAGTATGGGGAATATCACTATCACAACGGTGGCGGTGGTTCTTCCAACAGCCAAGTGAAAAAATCGACCCCTCCAAAACCAGCGGCCCCCCGTACACAACCAAAAATACTCTCTTCAAAAACAATTGTAGCTGTAGACAATGCTACCGTTTATTCTGCTCCATCCCTTGACTCTGTCATTGCTGCAACCCTTTGGTATGGTTTTGAAATCAAAGCATCCGGTACACAGCCGGAGTTTATCTCCATCGATCAAGGTTACATTTCCAAAACAGTGGTCACCTCGTATACACCGATTACTCCTAAGACTGTCAAGATCCAAGGAGAGAAAGGCTACTTCTTCTCGACCCCTTCCACAGAAAGTCTAGGCAGGGGCTACGCTATCAAAGATGCACTTGTTCAAGTAGTCGGTGAATGTGGAGATTGGTATTACGGCTCCACCGTTGATGCAAATGGGAAGGTTTTAGTTGGATTTGTTTCGAAAAGCGTCGCCTATTAACCATAGAATGAAGACCAAAAAAGCCAGAAAGGAGATACTTTCTCCTCTGGCTTTTTTCATGTTCAGAAATTGTATAGTTCGAAAGATTATGATACCTCTAGGCATTTTTTCATAATTGGAACAGCAGGTGAATCTGTTGTTCTCGACTAGCAAGACTTGTACAACGAAGGATGCCCTTGCCGAACATAGTTAACGAAAAATTGGGACAAGGGGGGAAAGATGAATTGAGTTAACGGTGCGAAAAGGGAGTTGAAGAATGTGCGAGTGCTGTTAAGTGCCGGGTTTATCCTGGCAGGCTTATTCCTCCTTTTCTATCCTCAATGGGAAACGGCGGTATCTGCACAAAAGCAGGAACAGCTCATCGAAGCGTTCGAACAACTGAGCAACGTCAGCGAGCAAATAGAAACAGCTACATCTGAGGACCCACCAGCTCTTCAGATACAAGAGCCGCTCGCTATGTTGGAAGGTGCCAGAGGCGTGATTCGGATTCCCAAAATTGATCTGGAAATGATGATTTTTGAAGGCGCGGACAAGCATGCCTTGAGTAAAGGTGTTGGCCTGATCGAGCCAGACAAGGAATTCGGCGTGAACAATGTTGGACTGGCAGGTCATCGCGGGATTACTCACGGTAAGCAATTCAATCGCTTGGACGAACTAGCACCTAACGATGAGATTGAGATCAAGACGAAAACGGCAACCTACCAATTCGTTGTCGTGAAAGCCTTTATCGTAGATCGTACACAAGTAGAAGTTCTAGAGGATCAAAAGAAGCCATTGATCACCTTAGTCACATGCACCCCTGTTGGAGCAAAGGATCCGAAGGACAGACTGATCGTTCAAGCTGAATGGAAACAAACGACTTCATCTCAGCCCTAACACGTCCTACTAAAAGACGGAATGAGCTAGTTTTATTTAGTACAGGAGGAGCATATGCAAAGGAAATCTTGGATCGTTGTGGTGGCACTTTTGCTCATCATCCAAAACTTTTTCGGTTTCACGACAACCACGTATGCCCAAACACAAGGTGAGGTTGTCGTAGAGAATAGTGGGGAGCCGGGAACGGGCAACCCTACTGATCCGGGCACTGGGACTCCTACCGATCCGGGCACAGGCAACCCTACTGATCCGGGCACTGGAACTCCTACCGATCCAGGTACAGGGACTCCTACCGATCCGGGCACTGGAACTCCTACCGATCCGGGCACTGGAACTCCTACCGATCCGGGCACTGGGACTCCTACCGATCCGGGCACTGGGACCCCTACCGATCCGGGCACTGGGACTCCTACCGATCCGGGCACTGGGACTCCTACCGATCCGGGCACAGGAACCCCTACCGATCCGGGCACTGGGAATCCTACCGATCCGGGTACAGGGACTCCTACCGATCCGGGTACAGGGACTCCTACCGATCCGGGCACTGGAACTCCTACCGATCCGGGTACAGGAACCCCTACCGATCCCGGCACAGGTACTCCTACCAATCCAGGTACAGGTACTCCGACTACGCCACCTGTTGAACCACCAGTTCCTCTACCAGAGGTTCCGGTACCAGTTCCTGACCCTGAAGACAACATCGTCAAAGACAACATCATCACCAGCGTAGTCATGAAGGACAAAGACGGAAACAACATCGAAGACATCCGCCCCGATCAGGGCTCGCGTGTTCAAGTTGATTTCACCTGGAAAATCCCTGCCGGACATCCTTACTCAGAAGGTGCCACCTTTACCTTCCCCCTCCCAGATAAGTTCCGAACCGATCGCGTTTTGACCGGAGATCTGAACGGAGGCTACGGTACCTATGAAGTGACAACAGACGGCACCGTCACCTTCACTTTCAGTGATGCCATCAATGATGGCGCTGAGATCAATGACGGAACGTTCTATGTGTGGCGGGAATTCGATGAGAAAAAGTTTGAGGGCGGCACGAGACAGGAAATCGATTTCAAATTCGATGGCATCGCCCCGATTTCTGTCCATTTCAAAGGCAAAAACAACAATGAAATCGACAAGAACGGAAAAGCAAACAAGGGAATGAATCCTAGCTTTCTCGACTGGACCGTCGATTTTAACTTAGGTGAAAATCCGATTAAAGGCGCTGTCTTTACGGATGAGCTTCCAAGCGGTCTGGATATCGACATGAGCTCGATTAAGGTCTTCCCATTAGACGTTCAGTTGAATGGCTCTGTTAAACCAAAGGCTGAGGTAACTACCTTCACTCCTGAGAAATTGACAGAAGGAAATGGGTTCAAAATGAACTTTGGAGACATCGACGGTGCTTATCGCGTCACGTACAAGACCAACGTCACCGGTACGACAGATACAACCTACACGAATAAAGCCACTGTCACAGGAACGAACCTTCCAAAGGATTTAATCGATTCCGCAAATGTCTCTGTCCGATTTAGCCAGCCTCTGAACAAAAAAGCGATTGACTATGATTACACCAAACAGACGATCACCTGGGCTATTCAGTACAACTACAATGAAAAACTAATCAAGCAAGGTGATGCATGGCTCGAGGATCGCTTTGATACCAGTCATCAAGAGCTCGTGAATAATTCTTTTACCGTTCATAAAATGACCATCGACGACAACGGAAACGGAACAAAAGACGGGGCTGCCATCACAGGTTACAATGTAACCGAGTCGGCTACCGGCTTCCGCTTGGAGTTTGATCATGACGTATCGGCTGCTTACGAAATCACCTACAAAACCAAAGCTAAAAATCGGGTCCACCAAGACAGCTACCTCGTGAAAAATGAAGTAGAGATCTACGACGGAACCAAAAAAGATGCATCCAAAGAGATCACTCAAGCAATCTTCTGGAAAAACGCCAAAAAGGAAAAAGTTGATTACCTGAATAAAACAATCGAATGGACGCTGAGTCTAAACGAGGACAATCAGGTGATGGATGAAGTCGTCATTACCGACAGTTATGCGGGTCAAGGGCTGACTCTTCTTCCTGACAAAGTAAAAATCAACGATTGGACAAAGGATTTGGAAGAAGGTCCTGACAAAGACTACAGCATCTCTCCGAATCCAAAGTACGAGGATGGACTCAAGATCACCTTCCACAAACCAGTCACAAAAGCCCTTGTGATTACGTACCTGACGAAGTTCGATCCTACTTCCAAGGACCGTCCATCCGCGTACAAAAACAAGGCTGAACTGAACTGGAAGGAAAACGGGAAAGCACAAGACCCTATCACGAAATCCGCTACTGTTAAACCAGACAGCTACACCAGCAATAACGGCAACAAAACAGGTAAATACGACGCCCGCACAAAAGAAATCACGTGGACAATCGATGTGAACTATAACCTTCACAAGATTAACAACGCGATCATTCGGGATTTTTATACCGGAGAACAAACTTTTGTGAAGGACTCGTTACGCGTGCATAAGTTGTTGCTTACAGGTGGAGCAGACGGTGTGAAAGTGGTCGAAGGACCAGTTGTTCCTATCAAATTCGACCCATTAACCAACGGTTTTGAGCTGCATCTTGGCGAGATCGACTCAGCCTATCGCATCACGTACACAACCAGTTTGGCTGATCTGCCTGTCGGAGAAGTGTACGAAAACAATGCCACTATGCATGATAGTGACATAACTGGCACTCCACTCTATAAAGGCAAGACGACCGTCAGACCGACATACGGTGGGCAGTACGTCCTCAAAACAGGCGCACAAGGTACAGGAGCAGATTCAGAGTATGCAACATGGACAGTAAAAATCAATCCGAGCCAGTCGTACATTTCGGCAGGTGCTGCATTGACCGATACGCTGTCCAGCAATCAAATTCTGATGAAAGACTCCTTCAAGCTCTTTACGACAAACGTCTCTGAATCCGGTGCCCTGACTATCGGAAAAGAAGTGACCTCTGAGGACTACACATTAGAAGTAGTCGGCAACACCTTTAAACTGACTTTTAAAAACGACCTGCACACTGCCTACATCCTGGAGTACCGCTCCTTTATCAATGCTGATCATGGAGAGGTCATCAAAAACGAAGCCTCTTTTGCAGGGAAAACAGTTGTAGGTAAAGGGAAAGATGGACAAGAAGGTGTCAAAGTCAGCTTGTCCGGTGCTGGTGGCGGAGCCGGCACGCCTGGTAAAGGCGACTTGAAAATCGTCAAAACAGACGCAGATACGAAAAAAGCATTGGCAGGCGCCACGTTTGGTCTGTACGACAAGGCAGGGAAAACCTTGCTAGAAACAGTCGTGACCGATGAAAATGGCATTGCCACCTTCAAAGGCTACAAATTTAAAGCGTACAAGTTAAAAGAATTATCCGCTCCTGTTGGCTACGTCATCGCAGACGAGTACAGAAACGGAAAAGACATTACGCTAAAAGCTCCTGCAGGTGCTGACCCTGCTATTCCAGTTACGATCGAAATGACCATCGACAACAAGCTGCTCCGTCAAGGATTTGAGTTAACCAAAGTTGATGCAGAGAATGCTGGAAATGCACTGGAAGGCGCTGTCTTCAATCTGCAGGTTGAAAAGGGCGGAGCATTCGAAACGATCGCTGAGCTGACAACCGGCTCTGATGGAAAAGTCTCCAAAGGCGATCTGGCAGAAGGAAACTATCAGCTAGTCGAAACGAAAGCTCCGAAGGGATACAAGCTGGATGCGACTCCGATATCATTCAAAATCGCCTCCAACCAGACAGAAATTGTAACCCTTACGAAAAAGAACGCCAAAAATATCGGGTCCGTTCAATTGTTGAAAGTGGACCACTACACCAAAGAGCCACTTCCTGGCGTAACCTTTGAGCTTCAGGATGCTGACGGGAAAGTACTGCAAAGTGGACTCACAACGGATAAGAACGGTATCCTTCTCCTCGAAAACCTGAAAGCAGGATTCTACCAGCTCGTGGAAACAAAAGCCCTTGCTGATTATGAGCTTGCTGAACCACTGAAATTCGAAGTGACAGAGGAAGGCATTGCCTCTCTTACGTTGACCAACAGATTGAACCCAGGGTCTGTGAAACTGACCAAAGTAAGAACGGGATACCCAAATCATAAGCTCAAAGGAGCTGAATTTACGCTCCGAGATGAAAATGGTCAGGTAGCCAAAGATATGAATGGTCAGGAGCTTACCAAGCTGACAACAGATGGCAACGGAGAGCTGATTGTCGAAGGACTGAATCCGGGCAAATATGAGTTTATCGAGACGAAAGCACCTGCTGGTTATGTAAAAAGCAGCAAGCCAATCGAGTTCGAGATTAAAAGAAACCAAGTAGCTGGCGACCATGTGTTGGTCATTGTCGAAAATGACGCGACCTCCGGTGGTGGAGGCGGTGGTGGCGGTGGCGGCGGAAATCCTGAGCCAAAACCTGAACCGGAGCCTGAAAAGCCAGAGCCGAAGCCAGAGCCTGAACCAGAACCAAAACCAGAGCCCGAACCGGAAAAACCAGAGAAGCCGGATAGACCAGACAAACCAGATAGACCAGACAAACCAGGTAAACCTGGCAAACCGGATCAACCTGGCAAACCAGACCAACCTGGTAACCCAGACCAACCTGGTAACCCAGACCAACCTGGTAACCCAAACCAACCTGGTAACCCAGACCAGCCTGGTAACCCAGACCAATCCGAAAACCCAGACCAACCTGGTAACTCGGATCAACCTGGCACTCCTGATGCAAACAACAACAACAACACCAACACTTCAGGAGAGTCGAATCAAACAGAAAATACGACCAAACCGAACGATTCGGAAGCTGCTAATAACTCCAACGTCCTGGAAACCAGCAACGAATCTCCATCAACAGGTAAAGTATTGCCTCAAACGGGAGAGCAAGCTAACCCACTCCCTATCGTTGC
This sequence comes from Brevibacillus sp. BD137, assembly GCF_041644655.1. Lineage (NCBI taxonomy): Bacteria > Bacillati > Bacillota > Bacilli > Caryophanales > Paenibacillaceae > Brevibacillus > Brevibacillus sp. BD137. The sequence goes on from NZ_JAOTNO010000003.1 coordinate 454,196, forward strand.
AGGTATCGTTTCGATCTTGATCGGTATTTCGATCATGTATCGCAGAAATAAGAAGGCGTAGTTCATCTAAAGAATGGACCGAGTCCAGGGATCTTCCCGGCTTGGTCCTCTTTTTTCCCCCTACTCTAGCAATTGCCGGAGAAGCGGTTCACTTTTATACAAAATCTCCAGATGTGTAGCCTCTACGTAATAACGCTCCCCTTCTAGTGCGAATACACTGTTCGCCATGACACTCCCATCCCCAGCATCACTATTGATCGAGCCCACTACTCTTCCATCGACCCATTTATCGGGAGAAAGCGAAGGGACTGTTCGCAGGTAATGAATCGTTTCATGTCCGATGCCAGCTACCAGCGTGACGCGAATATTGCGGGCTGCGATAATCCCCATCGTTGCGTTCAAATTGTCCATGTATTGATTTTTCACGACCATCTGTTCATAAGGCACAAAGGCTTCTTCTCCCTGTTTTTTCTCCAACAAATAATCGCCATATGCTGCTGACGGAGTAAGGTCAAGGAGACTGGGAAAGTGTCTGTGAATAGCTTGTATGCGATGAAAAGGGATGCTTTGCTCCAAATAGGCCAGATATACGCTCATGTATAGCTCCACGACATTTCTTTTGCCAGAAACGGAGCGCGGCAGCTTCCCTCCCGCCCAATAGCTGTAGGCAACAGGCGATCCTGCGTTAGGAGTCGCAAAGATGAGCAGCTGATCCACATCGTTTTGATAAAATTCCCCCTGGACATAGGCTCTAGCAACAAGCCCCCCCATGCTATGGCAAATGAGATTGACACAAGGGGCACCAGTCGTTTGCTTCGCTCGCTCGATGACAGGCAGTAAAAAGCGCTCGGCTGAAATATCGATCTGCCTTCGCCAATCATAAAAAGCTACAAACAATTGTTCATTGAGAGGGTAACCCATTTTTCCAAGCAAACGGATAAATGGCTCGTAAGCCGTTCGAGCAAACCCGAAGCCCCAGTCACCAGTACCCGGAATAATTTGATCACTCATCGACCCAAACAGCCCCGGAACAAAAACAATCGGTGCCTTTGGCGCAAGAAAAGAACTCATGCTTGCACTCCTTTCCCTCTCTTTTGTCCCATGGCCAGAAGGAAAACAACATATGCTTTTGCCTATGCCAGTGAAGCTTGGGAGGTTCCCTTGCTTCGATGAGTCTCATCATTTTTTACCGAAATGGAGCGAATCGTTACAATAATCTTCCCACTTGAGCGTAACAAAGCGATATAATAAAGCGTCTAACGAATTGGCTAATGTAGTAAGCAAATCTATACTTGTCGGAGGATTGGCAAAAATGAAGGTACGCAAGTGGTTTATGCTCTTGCTAATGTTCGTACTATGTATTCCAACGATGGGGATATCCGTGCAGGCCGCGCAGACATCCTCTGGCATCAGCATCTATTTGGACGGGCAACAAATCAAAAGTGACGTCGCTCCGTATATTGTTCCAAAAGCAGATGTAACGATGGTTCCAATGCGGGTGATCGGTGAAAATCTGGGAGCCGAAGTAAATTGGGAGCCAAAGTCTCAAACCGCAACGATCAGTAAGCAAGATACCTTGTTGTCCCTAACGGTTAATCAAAAGAACGCTCGCGTGAACAACAACAGCATCCCACTCGATGCTTCGGTTCAGAACAAACAAGGGAGAATTATGGTTCCGCTGCGTTTTGTCTCTGAGCAGTTGGGCCTTGCGGTAAACTGGGAAGACAAAACAAGAACCATTCGCCTGCAAAGCGGCAACGTCGCTACCATGACTCCGCCACCACAGGATATATTGAGTGAAAACGGCGCGATGGAACCAGGCACACCTGTCGTGACAAATGGAAATTTGCGCGGGGTATGGATATCTACAGTCTACAACTTGGACTGGCCTTCTTCCGGTTCATACGGAAATCCAGCAAAGCAGCAACAAGAATACATACAGCTGCTCGATGAGCTGCAAGCCATGGGAATGAACGCTGCCTTCGTGCAAGTTCGCCCATCTGGAGATGCACTGTATCCTTCTACACTCACTCCATGGTCGAGATTTTTGACGGGAACTCCAGGGAAAGATCCTGGCTACGACCCGCTTGCCTTTATGGTACAAGAAACGCATAGACGCGGGATGCAATTCCATGCTTGGTTCAACCCGTTCCGTGCCACTACAGATGCAAAAACAGACCAATTGCCAGCGAATCACGTGATCAAGCAGCATCCTGACTGGATTGTGAATGCCAACAAAAAGCTGTACATCAATCCGGGTGTTCCGGCAGCACGTCAGCAAATTATTAATGAAGTAATGGAAGTCGTACAACGCTATGACATCGATGGTGTCCATTTGGATGATTATTTCTATCCTTCCAATGTCGCCTTTGCAGACGATGCAGCATTCAAGGCTTACAACAGCAAAAAAATCGTGTCCAAAGCAGACTGGCGCCGCGATAATATCAATCAGTTTGTTCAACAAATGAATCAGTCTATCAAGAGCGTCAAGCCTCACGTTCAGTTCGGGATTAGTCCATTCGGTGTATGGCGCAACAGCAACGTCGATCCGACGGGCTCCGATACAAAAGCTGGCGTTACTGCTTATGACCACATGTTTGCCGATGTGCGCACGTGGATTCAACAAGGATGGATTGATTATGTGACTCCGCAAATTTATTGGAGCTTTTCCTTCGCCCCTGCCCAATACGACAAGCTCGTTACTTGGTGGGCAAACGAAGTACAAGGCACGAACGTCAAGCTCTACATCGGTCATTCGCCATATAAGCTGGGAACGGCCGAAGCTGGCTGGCAGAGTGCCCAGGAGATTATCAACCAGTTGAATTTCAACGCGATGGTTCCTCAGGTTCAAGGCAGCATTTTCTTTAGTGCCAAGGACTTGCGGAAAAATCCATTGGGTCTGCTCCCAGCTCTTAGCAGCTATTACAACCGCTAAATAAATTACCCCCGAATACTCGTAGCAGAGCATACTTGCTACATGTGTTTCGGGGGTTTTCTTCTACGTTGTTATTTTTTTGCCGACAAACGTTTGTACTGTATACACCCTCCGGATTGGCATCATCTCCAGACCATGCACTGGTAAAAATGTAGTCTCCCGCAAAGTCCGGGAGTGTTTCTAGCGAGACCTCAAATCAGAGCTCATCGCCAGTACTTTTTCTAGCGATGTTCCGTCGCCCACGCTTTCGATACCATCCAGCTTCCCTTTAAAATACGGGTTTCCCATAGCATGGTCCGAGATACCCTTTACAATCCGGCATAAAAAAATGCCGCGAAGCATGTTCGCGACATTTGAGGACCTTATTTTTTGCCGAGCTCCGGCTTGTCTTGGTAAAAGAAATTCGGCGTATGAATGGTGTTGTCGTACAGACTGTGGAAAATGTGTGAAGCTGTTCCGGAGATCGGCGGAACCAGCCATGTCCAGTCACCCGTAACGGCTCGACCACATTTCTCTTCTCTTTCCTCAAATCGTTTGAATTGCTGGCTTGCCGTATGGTGATCGACAATCGATACTCCTTTTTCCTTGAAGGAATGCAGGACGGCTACGTTCAGCTCGATAAGCGCTTTGTCTCTCCACAGCGTCACTTCCCTGCTCGTATCGAGCCCCATGACCTCTGCGACCTTTGGCAGCATGTTATATCGCTCTTGATCGGCAAAATTGCGCGCACCGATCTCCGTCCCCATGTACCAGCCGTTAAAAGGCGCGGCCAAATAGTCGATACCGCCAATCTCCATGCGCATATTCGAAACAATAGGAACCCCATACCATTGCAATTTCATATCAGCAAAGCCCGGCAAATCGGGATGTACGATCGGCACCTCCAAGACCAGCTCCTGAGGAATCTCAAAAAACTGCGGCGTCCGATCTCCAATTTGCACGACAAGCGGCAAAACGTCGTAGTTTGTACCTTTCCCTTGCCATCCCAGGCTCTCACATAGCTTCGTCAACGAAAGCGAAATCGGGTCACCCAGTATGCCGTGCTCTGTCTCGTATCCCGCGTAGCGAATCAGTTGGTCATTCCAGATACGCATGGGAGCTCTGCCTGCTACAGTAGGTGCAAAAACGGTGATGGTCGGGCGTATTTTCCCGCCATTGGTAGCAAAGTTGATGTGCCGGAGCATGGCCTGTGCCATCTCCTCTTCTGTTTCGACATGCCGCTCATCTATCACCACTAACGATTCCCAAAAGAATCGCCCAATACATCGATTGCTATTGCGCCAGGCCATTTTCGCTCCATGACGAAGCTCCTCGGCCGTATGCTCATAGTATCCCTGCTGGTGAATCAGCTGTCGTACTTCTTGCAGCCGTTGCTCGGTTTCGTCCGTTGTCTTGTCCAGTTCACGATAGCATGTCCGGATAAATTGCTCTGCCGCTTCCATCAATTGAATTGGTTCCATATTACCCTCTTTTCACGCTGAAGGGTGTCACTTCGCTGTTATTTTCTTCATCGTAGAATTTTGTTACTTACATTATAAAATTACTCTTGTGTGATTACCAATCATGTAGGCATATGGACACATATCTGTAAGAAACATGGATGGATGGCAAACCAGATAAAATGGTAGGCAGAAGGGCGTAAAGATTTATTACATACAAAACGGTCATGACCGTTTTGTTGACCGCAAGCGGTCGCATCCACCTTTATGAAAAACGTCGAGACGTTTTTCACAGAAAAAAGACAGATGCTTTCACACCTGCCCTTTCTCTTAAACCGTCATATGGTTCCACATCTCCGACTTACTCAGCGAAACAGCATCCGCGCCACTCTTCAACGCTTCGTTGACCTGTTCCATATTCCAAATCAATCCACCCAAAATAATCGGCTGCGACAAATGCTCCTTCATATAAGAAATAATAGACGGCGCTATCCCCGGCATGATTTCAATCGCATCCGGCTGGTTTTCCAATACGTTTTTGATAGTCGTCGTGAGAGAGGTCGAATCGATCAAAAAGACTCGCTGGATCGTCAGCATCCCTTCCTTTTTGGCCGCGCGAATCATTGGACCTTTGGTAGTGACAATGCCCGTTGGTTGGATATAGGTGGACAAAAAACGAAAAGCCTCCTTGTCATTGGACAAGCCATTCATGAGGTCTGTGTGCAAAAAAATCGGCTTGCTCGACTGACGGATGGTTTCGGCTTCCTCCATCAGCTTAGTCAGCTTTCCGTACATCAAAAGGATCGCGCAAGCTCGGGACGTCATCGCCTCTCCCAAGCGATCCTGTTCGGTTGCCGCAATAACCGGATTCGTTTTCAAAATCGTTTGCATGTCCATGTTATTTGCCTCCTGCCCTCAGTAGCCGTTCCACACTTACCTCAGCGCAGCCAAGCTGCTTTGTCTCTACAACCCAATGACCCGCAAAGCCATTGTCTTTTAAAAGTGACAGGATAGGCTCGAACGGGATCGTTCCTTCCCCCACTGCCAAATGATCGTCGAGCTTGCCAAAGTTATCACTCAAGTGCAGAGCGGACAAATAAGGAAGCACCTCCTGCAATGCATTGATCGCATATCCTGAACGAATCAAATGGGCATGACCCACGTCGTACACGATTCCCACTCGGGAGGAGTTTACATGACGGCATATACGCATGAGATCCTCGACGTTCCACCCCAGCACTTTTGGATAAGGGGGTACATTTTCGACCGTCAGTATGGTTCTACTCTCTGCGGACAGCTCGGAGGTCAACACGTGGAGTGCCTGACTCACATTTTCCACACCTCTGGCACGCTCTGTTTCCGCGAGTCGATCTTCTACCTCCCCTGCATGCATCACGACGTGCGTGCAGTCGAGAAAGCTGGCAATCTCCAGGCAGCGCTTCATCGTGTCCAACGTTTGATCCCGGGTTGGTCCTGCATCCGCCGCCAGATTGCAGCCACTAATCGGCGCATGAATCGACCAGGCAATCCCTCTCTCGTTTCCCTGCTGCTTCAACTCTTTCAGCTGCTCCCAGGACCAGTCCAAGAGGTCGACATGATTCTCTTCACACATAATCTCGATGCCCTTCCAGTCTTTTTGCAAAAGCTGAACAATCGCATCACGCAAGGGCAGATCAAATAACGCATAGGTGGATACGGCAAACGAGCCTTTGTCTCTCATGATTCATGACCCTCCCTCTTATTTCACGCCGGAGTGGATGAAGCTGTTGATAAACTGCCGCTGGAACAACAAAAATGCCAGCAACAAAGGAAAAATCACCATGACCGTTGCTGCACTTACCTCGGCCCACTGCGCCCCCGTCTCAAACGATTGGGCAAAAATCGCCAGACCGACCGTCAATGGACGATTTTCCACGGAATTCGTAATAATCAGCGGCCACATGAAGTTGTTCCAATGGTAGCTCACCGAGACCAAACCAAAAGCAATGTAGGTCGGCTTCGCTAGTGGAACGTACACCCGCCACAAAATCTGGAACCAGGAGCAGCCTTCCATCCGTGCCGCCTCCTCCAGCTCGTTCGGGATTGTCTTGAAGGTTTGCCGCAACAGAAAGACCCCGAAGGCCGAAGCGAAGTACGGCAGCATAATGCCGATTTTGGTATCCAGCAAAGATAAGTCACGCAGGACGTTGTAGTTGGGGAAAATCAAGATATCTGCCGGGACCATGAGCTGAACCAGGAACAGGACAAACAACACATCCTTTCCCCAAAATTGCAGCTTCGCAAAGGCATAGGCTGCCAGTGTAGCCGTAATCATTTGCGCCACCAAAATACCGGTCACGATCAAAAAGGTATTGATGTAGTACTGGTCAAAGGGTGCTGCGTCCCACACCTTCGCAAAGTTATCGAGTGTAAAATCTGTACTGAACGACCACGAAGTCGCCAGCTCCCTCGGGCGAAAGGAAGTCCAGACCGCCCAGAGCAAAGGAAACAACCAGAGAACGGCCAAGCCGTACATTCCAACCGTTGTGATTTTGCGAAGCATCTGCCATCCCCCCTAGTTGTAATGAATCTTTTTATCCATACCAAAAAACTGAAAAGCAGCGACTAGCAACAACAGCACGACCATGACAATCGTCAATGCCGAAGCCATTCCTTGATCCCAGAAAGAAAACGCCGTCTCGTATATGTAGTACAGCAAGAGATTGCTGGCATTATCCGGCCCGCCTTTGGTCATGATCACCAAATGGTCTACCAGCTTGAAAGAGTTGGTGAAGGCGATAATACTGACAAACATCGTCGTTGGCATAAGCAATGGAAAGGTAATGCGGCGAAAAACCGTCCAAGACGATGCCCCTTCCATGGAGGCGGATTCGTATAGCTCCTGTGAAATGTTTTGCAGCCCAGCCAAATAGAAGATCATGAAATAGCCCGCTTCCTTCCAAATGACCATGAAGATCATCGCCCACATCACATTTTTCTGATCGCCGAGCCAGTTCATGTCGCCTTTTCCGAACCACTCCATCACATGACTAAGCGCTCCGTACTCCGGTGTGTAAATAAACAGCCAGATGTTCGCCACGGCAATCATCGGAACAACTGTCGGGTAAAAATAAGCCGTGCGGATAAAGCTCTTCCCTCGTAATGCCTTGTTGGCGAACAGAGCCATAGCCAGAGCGAGAGCCACACTCGTCGGCACTGTTCCGATGGCAAACCAGATATTATTGGTCAACACCTTCCAAAACACTTCATCTTCCAGCATTTGTTTATAATTATCTATCCCGTTAAAAAACGGCTCTGGAGAACCCAGATCCGCTTGATGAAAACTGAGTATGAACGTTTGTATAACCGGATAGAAGGTAAACAACAGCAGGAAGATGAGGGAGGGAAGGAGCAAGAGCCAGGCGTACATGTTCACTTTCCATTTTGCGCGTAGTTCCCCCATTGTCGCTCCCCCATTGCCTTGCTTGATTATTTGTTGAACGGCGCCAGCATCTTGTCCGCTTCTTCCTGCGCTTTTTTCAATGCTTCCGCAGGCTCAGATTGACCAGTGATCACGGATTGCAGTGTGTCGTTCAAGAGCTTTGTCACTTTGCCGTTATTGTGCGTAGACAGCTCAGCATGTCCGTATTCCAGCTGGTCACGAGCTACTGCTGCTGCCGGGAAGTCCTTAACGTATTGCTTCATCGTCTCTTCTTCGTATGCAGATTTGCGTGTAGCAACATAGCCAGTATCGACACTCCACTGAGCAGCACGCTTAGACTCGGTCATGAAGCGAATGAACTTCCATGCCGCTGCCTGTTTCTTTTCATCGGTTCCTTTGAACATGTAGAAGTTACCGCCGCCTGTCGGGCTGCCGTAGTTCTTTTTCGCTGGCAAAAACGCTACGCCAAAATCAAACTTCGCGCTTTTCTTCACGTTCGTCAGATTCCCTGTCGTATGGAACATCATCGCCGTTTTGCCTTCCAAGAAATCAGAAGGCACAGTCGCCCACTCGTTGACACCTTCAGGCATGACTTGATGCTTTTTGGACAAATCTACCCAAAATTGCAGAGCTTCTACATTTTCTGGCGTATCCAAGAACACTTTCTTCCCATCTTCGGACATCAGGTTCTTGCCGTTTTGCAGGGCCAGCGCTTGGAACATCCAATACGTAAAGCTCGAGGAAGGAATCTCGACGCCGTAGCGCCCGTCCTTTTTCAATTTGGCCGCGTACGAAACCAGCTCATCCCAGGATGTCGGCGGTTTTTCCGGATCAAGACCGACTTCCTTGAACGCGTCTTTGTTGTAATAGAGCACGATGGTGCTGCGCTGGAACGGGATGCTGTATGTCTTGCCGTCTACTTGGGAATTCGCTAAGAAGCCTGGGAAGAAATCATTTACGTATTCGCTGCCGCCATCCTTGGCAATGAGGTCGTCCAACGGAAGGATTGCATCCATGTCCATCATCGTATGCAGCTCAGTAGAGAGCATCACTGCTACGTCGGGAGGAGTCTTGCCCTGTACAGCCGCCTGCACTTTTGTCGTTGTATCCTGATAACTGCCCGTATAGACTGGCTTGACTTTGATATCTGGATTTTCTTTGTTAAATTCTTCTGCCATTCCGTCCACGATCTTGGTCAAAGGACCGCCAACCGCAACTGGATAATAGAAGGACAGCTCTGTTGTGCCAGACGAATTGGCTCCTTGCGTCGCGTTGTTCGTGGACGAAGAATTGCCACTGGAGCAACCCGTGATCAGACTCATACTCATGACGACCGCAAACAAGCTTTTGACAACTTTACGCATCGCAGTACCTCTCCCTTTTCTTTTCTCAATTGGTCGTAACCGCTAGATTTTTTCCGGTTTCTCCATCAAACACGTTCACCTGAGCTGGATCAAAACGAACATGCATGGTTTCGCCTCTTTTGCAGTGCCATTGCCCGTTCCATTTGGCCTTCCACAGCTTGTCTCCCACGGTGAATTCCACAATGGTCTCAGAACCGAGAATCTCTACTCCTTGTACGGTGACAGGGAACTGGAAGGAAGCATCGACAGATTGCCCTTCAAGGGCGGGTTGAAGTGACTCTGGACGCAAACCAAGAACGACCGGGGTCTGGTCCTTGATACCGTGAAACATAGGGAGCGGCAAAAACTGCTGACCTGCCAGCTCAATTCCTGCCTGATCGCCTGCCCGCCAAATGGCAGGAAACGTATTCATCGGGGGTGCCCCCGTAAACTCCGCCACGAACAAATTCGCTGGATGATTGTAGACATCGAGAGGTTTTCCGACTTGCTGAACCTCGCCGTCGCGCAGGACCATCATGCGGTCTGCCATCGTCATCGCTTCCACCTGATCGTGCGTAACGTAAATCATCGTGATGCCCAGCTCTTGCTGCAAGCGACGAATTTCCGTGCGCATGTGCCCGCGCAGCTTGGCATCCAGATTGGACAAAGGCTCGTCCATCAAGCAAATAGGATGCTGACTGACGATGGCCCGTCCGAGTGCAACACGCTGTCGTTGTCCCCCGGATAATTCCTTCGGCTTGCGTTGCAATAGATGCGCGATGCCCAGCATCTCTGATACACGCTCCAACCGCTTGCCCTGCTCTGCTTTGTCTACCTTTCGCACCTGCAAACCAAATAAAATATTATCTTTTACCGTCAAATGCGGATAAAGTGCGTAATTTTGAAAGACCATGGAGATGTTTCGCCCACTCGGAGGGACTTGATTCATCGGCTTGCCGCCAATCAACAGCTCTCCCGTGCTGATCTCCTCCAGCCCGGCAATCATGCGCAGTGTGGTTGATTTCCCACAACCAGAAGGCCCTACCAGCACGAAAAACTCTCCTGGTAGAATACGAGCACTCACTTCATTGACTACCTTCTGGCCCCCATACATCTTGGAAATGCGCCGCAATTCCACTTCAGCCACGACTTTCCCCCCTGAATCTCTCGCTGTTTTTTACGTATCCCTCGACTATACCAATTGCTTACTGAGGTAATATTTGGGTATTGTAAAGTTTTTGTGCATAGTCGGTAATGATTCCCCCGACTCCCGCCTCGGTTGCCCGCTTCATATCCGCTTCCTCGTTGACTGTATACACGGTCAAAATGATTCCCCGATGCTTGGCGAAGCGGATTAGCTCTGGCGTGACAATCTGATGGTTGATATAGTATTGGGCATTCAGTTGAACCGCGTCTGTTATCTGCTTTTCGGCATACTGTTCCAGCTGTTCCTTCGGCTTGGTTCCGCTCAAGGTAAAGCCGAGTCCCAGTTCCGGATTGAGCTTGGCAAAACGCTCCAATACTTCTGAGCTGAAGCTGCTGACAATCACATCTTCAACCATGTCGTGCTCCTTGATGACCTTCGCCATTTCCTTTTCGTACCCAATCCCCTTTGCTTCCAGAATGACCACCGCTTTGCCCTTGGCCGCTTCCAGCAATTCATCCATGGTAGGAATGACAGCATCGGTAATTTCAGGCTGGTACCAGGAAGGATTTGCTGGATCGAGCTTGTTCGCATTCAATTCACGCAGTTCCTTCAGCGTGAAATCCTTTACCTTCCCAGTCCCGTTGGTGGTACGCTCCAGATCAAAATCATGGATCAGGACAAGGTGGCCATCCTTTGTTTTGTGGACGTCTGTCTCGATGATTTCTACACCCAACTCCATCGCTTCTTCAAAGGCGTACATCGTGTTTTCCGGCTTTAAGGAAGGGATACCTCGATGCGCCATGACCATCGGAGGTTGCGTGATGCTTTTCTCTGGGTAAGCAGCAAGCAGCTCATGCACCTCTTTTGGATCGTGTGAGACAACCCCCGCCACTCCCATCTCGATCATTTCACTCGCTTGGCTCTTGTTCGCCCGATCAATTCCCCACACGGACAACCCGCGATTGCGGAAGTAACGAATGACATCCTCCGTCATTGCAGTTTGCGAGAGAACGATCACATTGGAACGACTGCTCCTGGCTGAGCGTACGAGCTCCTTTTGCTTCTTTTCGTTCAGCTTGCCGTCGATATATACGAGGGCACCACGGTATTCATTGTTTTTCTCCCGCATCTCTTGGACAATTTCCGGTCGGGAAGACACAATGTGCACATCAGTGAGATTCTCTTTCTGGAGCAGGTGATCAACCTCGGCTACCAATTTCTTGTCCTCGATATGAATCACCGGGATCGCCTTGCCCTTGATCTGCTCCAATACCTCGTCCAGCGATGTGCCGTCCTGAGTGACGACTCCGTTCTTCCCGGATTTTTTCACCGGAATAAAAACGGAAGACGCTTCTGCTTCTAAAATTGCATCGAGCTCGGACTTCTTGTCGTACATGGCAATCACCGTCGGCGGAAGGACAATTCCCGTCTTAGGTTCAGGGACAATCAGCACGTCGTCTTTTAAGTCAGAGACTGGAATCTTGTCTTTTTGGGCATTCGGTCCAAACAACAACTCACCAGGGGTTGGCTTGGGCTGATCAACAAAATCTTTGGAAGCATCATTCGTATCCTTTTCCGTCAGGCGTTCCATCGAGTGTCCGCCAGCTACTCCCGGATGAGAGATGACTCCCGGAACCTTCGCATCCATATAAGCCATCGAATCCACCACATTGTACGCAGGGTCCATCAGAATGACGTGGTCGCCGCCATTGGCCAAATAAATGCTGCCTGTCGCCCAATCCGTCGGCAATAGCTCAGGGACGTCCTCCATGGAATCGAACAATTCAAAATCTGGCGTGACGCCATGGCGTTCCACGATTCCGTCTGCATAGCGGGAAATGACAATCGTCTGGTAAGGCTCAATCATGGTGCCTTCCGGAAACGCATGCATCCCTTCATTTCCGCCACGCTTTTCCTCGTCGCCGATCATGTATCCACTCAAATCAATCGAATCGTTAGAGATATTGGTGATTTCGATAAACTCGCCTGTGCTTTCATCAAAAAGAGGATCATTGACAACTTCTGTGATGAGCAGGGTTTTGCTCACCGCGCTTTGCGCCATTACGGACGGCATACTGCCTGTCACCAGACTTGCTGCCATTAGTGACCACAACCACTTTTTGCTGCTCTTTCCCAACTCCATCTCCCTTGCCTCCTCGTTTTCCTACTCGACTTGCACCATGGCTTCCATCGTCGGAAGGATGTAATCTGGCTGAATCTCTGTGGCTTCCAGTTCGCGGCTGGTCGTCACACCCGTCATGACCAGCGCCGTTTTCATGCCGCTGTTTTTCCCAAGTAAAATATCTGTCTCCAAACGATCGCCCACCATGACGCATCTTTCTGGCTGCACTTGAAGCAGTTGAAAAACCTGATCGGCGTAGTACCGAGACGGCTTGCCAGTCATCGCCCAGACAGAGGCTCCACCAGCCGTTTCAATCGCTCTCGCCAACGCCCATGTATCAGGAATGGCCCCCCCTGGCACCGGACATACGGGATCGGGGTTCGCTACGATCAGGAGGGCTCCCTTTCGTACAGCGTCAGCAGCCTGTTGCAGTTTTTCATACGTAAATCCACGGTCCATTCCAACCAATACATGCGTAGCTTCCTCCGCATCTTGCACCTGCTTTATATGAAAGCTCGCAATCTCTTCCTCCAATGCAGGCTCTCCAACAATCAGGACACGCGCTTGCTCCGCATTTTCTTGAAGATACAATCCCGCTGCGTAGGCAGCCGTCATGATTTCTTCCCGCCCGGCAGCCAATCCGAGCTTCTGGAGGCGAGTTTGACAAGCTGTTCTTGTCTGTACCGTCGTATTGGTCAAAAACATGATTTTCTTCTGCTTCTCCCGCAGCGTGGCAAGTGTCTTTTCCACCCCAGGGAGTAGTTCGTTCCCGAGAAAAATCGTTCCATCCAAATCAAAAAAATACGCTTCGTACCTATCTGTATCTAGCAAATCCCCTGCTCGCTCCTTTCATTCGAAAACACAAAAAGCCCTCATACACGGCAATAGCACAAAGAAACAAACCGATCGAACGGTCTTTTTCAATCTATTGCTGTATGAGGGCTTTCTCCACGTCTCGACCCACTTACAGACGTTATTCATTTGGTTGATAGCTCGATCATAACAGGTCATTGTTAAGGGATTGTTGAGCTATTTTTGGTTTTATGTGAACAACACCAAAACTATCCATTGGTAGTTAGCCAAAAAAAGATTGCAAACTGTCTAAGAAAGAGTAAAATTCTTTGTGGATGATAATGATATTCATTATCGCAATATAATCTTATAATTATACACTTATATCATATGAAGGGATGTCTTTTCATGATACAAAAATGGAGTTATCCACTCGCGGCAGTTGTTCTCGGCTCTTCCTTGCTCGCTGCTTGCGGAAACGCACAAACACAAACCGAAGAGAAAAAACCAGAAGCTACGCAGCCTGACAAGCCTGCCGCTGCTGATCAATCCGCGACAGCGAGCACTACTCCTTCTCCTGAGCTGCAAGCCTCTATTGATCAATACCGAAAATGGGTCGTTGACCAAACCGACCAATTCGTAAAAGCAACAGAGAGCTTTACCAACGCCGTCAAAGCAGGCGATATGGAGAAAGCGAAAAAGGAGTATGCTCCAGCCCGTGCTTACTTTGAGAAAATCGAGCCTATCGCTGAATCTCTCGGCGATTTTGACCCTTGGATCGATGCCCGCGAAGGCGATGTGCCTGACAACGAATGGCGCGGCTATCACAAATTGGAGAAAGCTCTCTGGGAAACCAAATCGGTTGCTGACCAAGGTAAAGTTGCGGATCAACTGCTGCAAGATGTGAAGCAGCTCCGCGTGAAGGTAGAGAGCGTCGAAATCGATGTGCCTATGCTGGTAACGGGTTCGGTAGAGCTCTTGAATGAGGTATCGTCAAGCAAGGTGACTGGTGAGGAAGAACGCTATTCCCACACAGATTTGTACGATTTCGCTGCAAACGTGGAAGGCGCTCACGAAATTTACAAAGTATTGAAGCCTGCTGTTACGGAAAAAGACGCTGCTCTTGCAACTGAAATTGAAGCTCGCTTTGCTGATTTGGACAAAGCCCTCGCACCATACCGCAAAGGCGACGGCTATGTGCTATACACGGAATTGAAGGAAGACCAAGTGAAAAAGCTGAGTCAGTCCCTCGATGCATTGGCTGAGCCTTTATCCAAAATGGGTAAGATCGTAGGAGGCTAACAAGATGAATGACAAGCATCTCGAAAACACCACAGCGAACAAATTCACACGTCGAGAAGCTCTGAAGTTGGCTGGTGTCGGGGGGATTGGACTGCTGTTAGGAGCGACTGGGGTTAATACCCTTATGCCCTCCTCTCCTAAAAATGAGCAGACGAGTGCCACTCCGACCGGTGCAGATGAGGTCATTCCCTTTTATGGCAAGCATCAGTCCGGGATCATTACACCTATGCAGGATTTTATCTGCATGGGTGCTTTTGATTTGACGACGACCTCGCTAGGGGATGTCCGCAGCTTGTTTCAAAGCTGGACGCAGGCAGCAGCACGCATGACTGCCGGCAAAAACGTCGATGAGGAGAGCGATCACGCCCTTCTTCCTCCTGTCGACACGGGAGAAGCCATGGGCCTGCGCCCAATGAAATTGACGATCACATTTGGACTTGGCGCTTCTTTCTTTGACGAGCGCTTTGGTCTCGCATCCAAACGCCCAGCTCCTTTGGTCGATTTACCTCGCTTCAACAGCGATGAAATGCGAAAGGAATGGTCGGGTGGCGATATTGTCGTACAGGTCTGTGCCAACGATCCACAGGTCGCCTTCCATGCCCTGCGGAATTTGGCCCGGATCGCTCGAGGCAAAGCTGTCCTCCACTGGCTACAGGAAGGCTTCCAGCGTACCAGTGCATCCGACCCGACTGGCTCTACACCACGAAATCTGCTGGGCTTCAAGGATGGCACGAACAATCCGCAGGTGAACGATCCTGCTACCGCCAATGAAGTCGTCTGGGCAAACACGGCTGAAAGTCCCGCGTGGATGGCAGGCGGAAGCTACATGGTTATGCGTCGAATCCGCATGCGGATCGAGGTGTGGGATCGCTCCTCCCTTTCCGATCAGGAGAATACATTTGGTCGTCACCGTTTAACCGGAGCTCCTCTTGGCAAAGCAAATGAGTTCGACGAGCTGGAGCTGGATCGAAAGGATGCTAAGGGTAAACCCGTTATTCCTGTGAATTCCCATACCGCCCTGGCCCATATGGAGGGCAAAGTGAAAATTTTGCGGCGCGGATACTCTTATTCAAGTGGAATGGATCTCAAGACTGGTCAGCTCGATGCTGGACTGTTGTTCATTTGCTTCAATCGTGATCCACGCAAGCAATTCATTCCGATGCAACAAAAGCTCGCATCTGTCGACCTGCTCAATGAATATATCACCCATGTCGGCAGTGGTTTGTACGCCTGTCTACCTGGTGCAAGTGAGGGCGGATACATCGGGGACACGCTATTTTAACCAACTACCTGAGATGGAGTGAACACCTTGAAACGCTATCTGTTTATCCTTTGTACATGCATGCTGCTATGGACATCTGCTCTGTCTGCCGCTGTAGCCGCGCCGCTGGTGCCAGAGCAGCTCAAGCAAATGATCGCCCTCTCTAGCGATGCCTTGATTAGCAGTGGAGATAACAACTGGGAAGAAGCAGCGAAAGCGATCAGCGGTATGAAGAGCGTCTGGGAGGGCAATTCGGAAGAAACCTCGGCAGATGCAAAAGCTTTGACGCAAGCAATCGTGGAAGCAGAACAAGCCCTTGCTCAAGCAAAGGCGAATCCCGACACTGCAAAAGCAGCCATCTCCACTTTGGCAAAAGCAACAGATCGTTACGTCTCGTCCAAAGAAGAAGGCGGTCAGCCAAAAGAACGCGCACACAAGCAAATTGCGGCTTTGCTCCCGCTCTTGCAAAACAGCATGACAGCCATCACGGAAGGCGATCTGACAAAAGCCAAGCAATCATACAACAGCTTCGTCGCCGGCTGGTACAAGGCAGAGGGTCTTGTTCGAACGGAAAATGCCGCCGTCTACGGGGATATGGAAATCAAAATCAGCGGTGCTCGCATTGCCCTGAACACTGAACCACCCGATCCTAAAAAGAGCGCAGAGAAAGTACAGGCACTCATTACTACCGTGGACAATTATTTGTCAGGAAAGGCAGTCAAACAGGACGCTGCGAGTCCTTCTTCCGAGCAGCCCACCATCTCGTCTCTACTGGCACTCCTTGCATCGGTAGAAACAGATATCGCCAATCAGGACGCAAACGCTGCTTCGGACAAAATGGAGACCTTTATCACCTCTTGGCCCTCTGTAGAAGGCGTAGTCATGACCAAATCGCCTGCTATCTACAGCAGTATCGAAGCCAAGATGGTCGCCGTCCCGACACTCATTCTGTCCAATCCCCCGCAATGGGAAAAGGCGTCCGCTAATCTTGCGGAAATGAAGACAGAGCTTGAGCCATTTGCGACAGCGTCCTCATACACCGCGTGGGATGCGGGACTCATCTTGTTCCGCGAAGGACTCGAGGCTATCTTGATCATCGTCTCTCTCCTTACTGTCCTGAACAAGTCAGGCAATGCCGACAAGCGCAAATGGATCTGGTCTGGGTCAATTGCCGGGATCGTAGTTTCCGCTATTCTTGCCGTCATCCTCAGTGTCGTCTTCTCCAACCTGTCCACAGGCAACTCGCGAGAGACGATTGAGGGAGTAACCGGACTGGTTGCCGTCTTCTTTATGGTGACGATCGGTGCCTGGTTGCATAAGAAGTCCAATTTGCAGGCATGGAATCAATTTGTCGAGAAATCGATCGGCTCTTCTTTGGCAACAGGAGCTCTGTGGTCACTCTCATTTACCGCGTTTCTCGCTGTCGCCCGCGAAGGGGCAGAAACGATTATCTTTTATATGGGAATGGCCGCTACCATCTCCATGACAGACCTAATGATCGGCGTTTTGAGCGCGCTTGTCGTCTTGGCCGTGATTGGCTTTGTCATCATCAAGCTCAGTGCACGCATTCCGGTGCGTCCGTTCTTTTTTGTTGCCAGCCTATTGCTCTATTACATGGCATTTAAATTCGTCGGCGTCAGCATCCACGCTTTGCAGGTGACGGGAAACTTATCTGCACACAGCAGCGATTACTTGTTGTACGCACCGACTCTCGGCATTTACGCGAGCTGGGAAACGACGATCCCGCAATTGATCGTACTTGTGATCGTTCTTTTCAATTTGTTCCTGTATTCTCGAAAAAAAGCCGCCACTCCTATTCCACGGGTGAACTAAAAAAGAGAAAACCTGAAAAACGCAGCTCCATCACGAGGGCTGCGTTTTCTTATAAACCCCGCTATTATTTTTGACAATCATTCTTTCTCGCAAGTTCACATTTTTTCTGTTATCCTTAAATTTTTATGGAGGAAGTTGTGTTACC
The DNA here is from genome assembly GCF_041644655.1 of Brevibacillus sp. BD137. Taxonomy (NCBI): domain Bacteria; kingdom Bacillati; phylum Bacillota; class Bacilli; order Caryophanales; family Paenibacillaceae; genus Brevibacillus; species Brevibacillus sp. BD137. Next base: position 471,936 of record NZ_JAOTNO010000003.1, read on the forward strand.
ATATTACAGGTGTAACCTTCTTTTTACATTTATCGTCATTAGAAGGTACAAGATTCGATATTAGGATAGGGGTTAGATATGGGGGCAACATCAAATTCTGTTAAAGTTGACGTCAAAACAACGCCACGCGTTCGACAAAATATGGTCTACCTATTAGTGAAGCAGCTTCGTCCACATCAATGGACGAAAAACTTGCTTGTCTTTGCTGCCTTGCTATTTTCCTTGCACAAAGTAAGTCCGGATGTCATCGGAAAATCAGTGCTGGCCTTCCTGCTGTTTTGTTTTGTATCCGGCTGTGTGTATATCCTCAATGATTTTGTCGATATCAAAAATGACCGAAATCACCCGGAAAAACAGTTCCGGCCCATGGCTTCTGGTGCATTGCCGCCAGCCCTCGCATTAGCATTCGGTGTATTTTTGCTACTAGGTTCCCTGTTTAGTGCTTATTACTTTGACCGATTATTCGCGCTCGTACTGCTGGTTTACTTTGTGCTCAATGTCGCTTATTCGCTGAAGCTGAAGCATGTGGTCATTCTGGACGTCATGATTATCTCAGCCGGTTTTGTTTTGCGTGCCATCGGTGGAAGTCTGATGATCCAAACACCGTTCACGCCGTGGTTTCTGCTCTGCACGATGCTGCTCGCGCTGTTTTTGGCCATCAGCAAACGTCGCCACGAGTTGATCTTGTTGCAGCAAGATAAAGGAACGCATCGCAAAGTACTCGACAGTTATTCGTCCGAGTTGTTGAATCAGTTGAATACGATTGTGACGACCATGACAATCATCAGCTATTCCTTGTTCACTTTTACATCGGGACGCACGATTCACTTGATGTGGACCATTCCGCTCGTGATCTTTGGTATTTTCCGTTACCTGTATTTGATCACCGTTGCAGGCCAGGGCGGCAGTCCGGAAAAAGTTTTGTTGCAGGACAAGCCGATTCTCATTACGGTGTTCCTGTATGTCGTTATGGTAGCCGGGATTATTTACGTATTTGAATTGAAATAAGGAAGTAAGGAAGTTCAAAAAGTTGTCTTTTGATCACGAAGTAGTCTAGAAAGCTATTTCGACATCGAATATGGCGTTCACCTCCGAAGTCCGGTGCTCATGTAGATTACCTACACTGCGCTCCTCCTTCGTTCGGTTCTCGCCATCTTCTCGGTGCTGAAAAGCCAAATTTTTGAAATTGTTTTGTACATGAAGTTACTTGCTCAGATAGGTTGTGGATCAGACTATGCCATCAATTGTTCTCATCATCATTTCTGTGATCCTCAGTGCGTGTGGACAAGTCGCGATGAAGATGGGCGCATCCTCGCTCACCAGCAACAATGACATGCTGCTACTGAAGTTCCTGCACTATTTTACGAACCTGCCGATTATGGTGGGACTTGCGCTTTACGGACTTTCTGCGTTTATCTGGATTGCTGCGCTCGAAAAGGTGCAGCTCTCCTATGCTTATCCCATGGCAGCACTCGGATACGTGTTGGTAGCTGTGCTGTCCTTCTTGATCTTCAACGAACCGTTGTCCCTTACACGTATTGCCGGTCTGGCGATTATCGTCGTGGGCGTCGTCGTCATTTCTCAATCGTAATCATCACGTAGAGGAGTTTTCTCATGTTATATGCGCTAGCGCCGTTTATCGGCTGGCTCGTGTCCGGAATAACCAAATTTTTGATTAATTACCTCCGTTTTGGGTCCCGGGCCAAAGAAATGGTCGGGAACGGCGGATTTCCCAGCACGCACACAACTGTCATGGTCACGACTGTGTTTTTGATTGGTTTGCAGGAGGGCTTTACTCATCCTGCATTCGGGCTGGGTGTGGCTGTGACATTTATTGTGATCATCGATGCGACTGGCTTGCGCAGAGCGGTAGGAAAACATGCAGAGGCACTTAACAAGCTCGCAAAGGAACATCCGGACGTGTTTCCCACCAAGCCTTTGCGTGAAAGCATGGGACATACCAGATGGGAAATTGCCGGGGGTCTGGTGCTCGGGGTACTGCTTGCGACCGTATTGCATCTGCTGGCAGCGAACCTCCCTAACCTCATTGGCTAGTAGATTCGTAGACAGGAGATTATGTTCATGAATAACCGTACAGCTACGTACTCGTTCCTGCTCGGGACGGCTTTGCTATTGTTTATGGCTACGATTGTGCTTAGCACATCGGTTTTATTTTTGTTCGGCGTATCCCTGACGGCCGCCAGCTTTTGGATTGGCCTCTTTGCGGCTTTGGCTGCGATGGGCGCGATGGTGTCGGTCTTCGTAAGTTCACGTCGTCGGGCCTGGTTTTTCTCCGTGTTGGCTGGACTGGCGATCGTTTCAGGCATCAGCTACTTCATCAGCGCTAATACGTTTGATCTCTCTTTTGACGGACAAACGTATCATCAAGAAGCAATCGTGAAGATAACCAACGGCTGGAATCCGGTTCATGACCAGCCCATCCTCAAGCCTCCTGGTTCAAAAGAAGTGGATGAGATGGATAATCGGGAGGTTCTCTCAGCCTTTCACCTGTGGATCAATCATTACGCCAAAGGTCCATGGATGCTCGATGCGGTCATGTATAAACTTACTGGTCAGATTGAGGTTAGCAAAATATTCAACCTGTTGTTGATTGCATCGTCCTTTTTCCTGACACTCGCTGCCATCCGAACTGCTTTCCCTGAGAGAAAAGGGGCGGCAATTGCGTTCGCGCTTCTCGCAGCGTTCAATCCCACGGTGATTACGCAATCGACTTCCTTCTATATTGACGGACAGCTTGGTTCACTCGTGCTGATCCTCTGTGCTCTCGGGTATCTGCTGTATAAGCGCTACCATGCCTGGACGCTACTAGCACTATGCGCAGCGCTCATGCTGCTGGCGCAGATCAAATTCACGGCATTAGGATATGCCGGATTGCTCGGCTTGGCTATTCTCGTGCTCTTCTTTTTCTATGATCGCCGTCAGCACATCAAAAGCATGCTCGTGTGGCTTTCGATTAGTCTGGTTATCACTGTAGGGGTTGTCGGGTTCAATCCGTATGTCACCAACACGCTAACGAAGGGACATCCGTTTTATCCGTTGGCGGGCAAAGGTGCCGTTGACATCATGACCTCGAACAGCCCGCATGGCTTCAAAGACAATTCTGGTATAGAAAATCTGGCTATCTCCTTATTTTCCAAATCGGAGAATATTGCAACACCCCATAGCCCTACATGGAAGGTGCCATTTACCGTCACCTTGAAAGAGCTCACCGTGTTCTACTCTCCTGACGTGCGTGTAGCCGGATTCGGACCGCTTTTCGGAGGAGCTGTGATTGTTACATTGCTGCTTCTTGTCGCCTTGCTTTTGGGGACCCATCGAAAAAAAGCGGCACCTTTCTTGTGGATCAGTCTGGCGCTCTTCGTGACCGTGCTGATTAACCCGGAAAGTTGGTGGGCGCGCTATGTTCCGCAGCTTTGGTTGATTCCACTCTTGATTGCGCTGGCAGTCTGGGATGTTCAGAAGAGCTTTTTCCGCCATGCGGGCAAGGTTCTGGTCGTCATTTTACTCGCCAATATGGTGATGGTAAATGCTTCTCATATCATTGGACAGTCTGGCGCCAATACCTTGGTGAAAAAGCAGCTTGAAGAGATCAAAGCAAGCAACAAAACGCTGGTCGTAGACTTCCACCATTTCAATGCGGTGAAAGTCCGTCTGCAAGAAGCTGGCATTCCTTTCGTCGAGCAAAAGCTGGATAAAGGTGAAGATGTCAAAGGCTTTATGACTACGCGTGCGGTTTATCTTTTGAAATAAAAGATAGAAGGGGCGTCTCTCAGTCGGGAAATCGACTTTTGGGACAGCCCCTTTTTCTTATTAGCTGTGTGTAGTGGACGAGACACCCGTTTGCATAAATGTAAAAATTTCCATAATGGTCATTAGAAAACTATGGTAGAGTTTACTTGTGTTGATTATCCAGAAGGGAGTGTGCATCATGCCTGTTGAAACATTCAAAGCAACTGCACATCTACAGAAGGGAATGGTTGTGAAGGCCAGTTCCAGAAATTTCGAGATAACCATCGATGAACCGAAAAGCTTGGGAGGTACGGATACCGGCATGAACCCGGTTGAACTGGTACTCTCCGCATTGGGCGCCTGCCAATCTATCGTTGCCAGAGTATATGCCAGGAAGTTTAACGTTCAACTCGACGATTTTTGGGTGGAAGTTGAAGGCGATCTCGATACGGATGGCTTCATGAACAAATCTGATGTCCGACGTGGGTATTCTGAAATCCGATACACCTTTCATATCAAAACCGATGCTCCTAGAGAGCAAGTCGAGTCTTTTGTGGAATTTTTAGAACAGACATGCCCGGTTGGAGATACGATTGCGAATCCTGTCACTCTTAAATTAAACGGTATTGTTATTGAAAAGCCGAGCGAGATAAAGGCGAATGATTAGTATAAAATAAGGCTCCCAACTGGGAGCCTTTTTCGTCTTTTTGATTTTACATAAACCCACAGTAAATGACCGCTGCCATTGAAGAGATTAAGGCCAGCAACAAAACGCTGGTCTTAGACTTCCACCATTTTAATGCGGTGAAAGTGCGTCTGCAAGAAGCTGGCGATGCTGAGGTTGTCCACGATCGGCATGATCAGCAATTCACGAATCACCTGCCATCCAATGTGTACGTTTTCACTGTAACCCCTCCCGTTTCCACCCTACCTTCACTGAAAATTAAATAAAATATAAATATTGCTATAAAAAATCAGTATTGGTAATATATAGTAGAAATATAGATTTGATAAAAGGGGATGTACATAATGAAAAAACTAGCTGTTGCTCTTACTATTTTTGCTGTTTCTCTCGTAGGAGCTTCAAGTGCCTTTGCGACTGAACCTGTCGCTGAATCAAAAGCAAGTGTTACCGCAGTTAACTCGTTTTCACAAACCTTGGCCCCTAAAGGAAAATCCGGTGATTATGAATTATATGAGTTTTACGTGGTTCAACAAGGCAATGTAACCGTTGACCTAACACAGCAAAGTACTGCCGGAGCCAATGGAAGTTATCTCATTCTCAGAAATTACGGCCCAGACCAATGGGTATCTTCCGGAAATCCTGCCACAGTCTTTACTGGGAACGGGAGCTTTTCCTTTACCACAACAAACCCTCTTCAACCAGGACATTACGCACTCAAGATGACCAATCGTACAAATGCAAAAGCGACAGTGAACGGTACTATTACCTCCCCATAAATTAACAGAAAATGCTATTGGACAAGCACCCTTGTGGTGCTTTTCTTATGCCCAAAAATCGAAGCAAGACAGTTAAAGGCTTATGATCAATTAAATCAGTCTCAGGTTGGTTATTTTCGTTTTTTGGCTTTAGTAAAATAGAGGGATAAATTACCACAGAGAGAAGCGATGAAGGAGTGACATGATGCCCTTACTCCCCCCTAAAACTTTAACTAATTTCCCGATCGGAGCTATAAAAAATCCCGCAATAGTCAAACAGATAGACGCAACTGGACTCGAGGAGCTATACATCGACGTGAATGTCCTCGGAAACCTGATCATTTGTTTTGACGCAAAATCCGATGCTACAGTGGTTTCGGCAGGTGAAGAGCACCTTCTTCCTGCGCGTATCGAACGGGTTGATCGTACTCTTGTTATTGAAGGACGTAATATCGGGACATACTTTCGCCATAGACAGAAGCAAAAAATCCTTTCAGAGGTTCATGTTCCCATACAAACAAAGGTCAGTGCCTCATTTACCGGGGGCGTTATGATTTTGAATGGTGGAGAAGGAGATGTAGCGATACAAGGTCAATTCGGAGAAGTTGCCGGAATCACACACTCCAAAAACATTAACATTCAAATGCGTGGCGGTGACGTCTCCCTCAATGAGTTATCAGGAAATGCTTCGATTCACCTTTCTATTGGGAGTGCCACTTTGGGTTGGACAGAACTACGAGGAACCGAGCAAATCAATATCCAATGCGGATTTGGTGGGGTTGGTTTATTGTTCCCTCCTCACATTACTCCTGTTGCAGAATCTGGCGGACCCTTCAAAGGGAAGAAAATTACTACTCTTCCGGGTACAAATATCCATGCAAGGGTTGGTTTCGGTGGATTAGATCTTTTAAATTGGGCTTAGAAGAATCGGATGAAAAGGAATAATAACCTCCCATTCACTTCAAAAAAGCCGGTTAACGCTTAAAGCGTAACCAGCTTTTTTTACCCTACTTTTATGGATCTTACATAAACACAAAGTAAATAACTGCTGCCAGCACCAGACGGTAAATCGCAAAAGGTGTCAGCTTGATGCGATTAATCAGCTTCAAGAAGAATCGGATCGACAGGAGCGCAAACACAAACGCGCTAATAAAACCGATGACGAAAAACGGAATGCTGTCCATTGTAATCGCATCCCAACGCTTCAACAGCGACAAAAAGCTCGCGCCCGCCATGATCGGCACCGCCATAATAAACGTGAAGTCTGCCGCCGCCCGATGGCTCATGCCCAACAGTACGCCCCCTGAAATCGTGGAACCCGAACGGGAAAAGCCAGGCCACAGGGAGAAGCATTGAATAAGTCCGACCAGAAATGCTTGCTTGTACGTAATCTGATCAACCGACTCGATCTTGGGACGTCTTGGTCGGAACCAATCCGCAGCCAACATAAGCAAAGCGCCCAGCACGAGTCCGATTACCACAGTCTTCGTCGAGAACAAATACTCATCGATGTAGTCGTCAAACAGAACACCCAGAATCCCCGCAGGAATCAAACCGACAATGACTGTAGCCAAATTCAGTCGAGGTCCTGCCTGAACCTCACGCTTACCCGCCAGTCTGTTGAGTCCGAGCAAGCTCATGAACCGATCCCACATCAGAACCACGACAGCCAAAATCGAGCCGAGCTGAATGACAATTTTGAAGGTGTTGGCCACTTCAGGTGAAAACAAATCTTTCGTGTGGAACAAAAAGTCATCCACGATGATCATGTGACCCGTAGAGGAAACAGGGGCAAACTCAGTCAAACCTTCTACTAGCCCCAGCACAATCGCAACAAAAGCTTCCCAGAGACCCAAAAATTCCACGCTCCTATGAATGATGTCCAAAATCAATAGGCAGCAGCCGCCCTGTAAAAGAGCAGACTACCGCTTCTAGCATTATAACGTTCATCTCCGGTACAAAGTTACATCCTGATCGAAAAACATTCTAGTAAATTCCGGATAGATTGTCCCCACAGTGATAGCCATCTTGCTTTTCGTATTTCATTTTTCTTCGCAAGATGTGAATCCAGAGCCGCGTAGGAAGAAGCGAATTTCCAGTCAAGCGCCTCTGGAGCCCGCCCCAGCGTAGAAATAAATGGCGGGGAATTTAAGCTTCACTTATGAGTGACATCCTCGAAACTTCTACGTTTGAAGCGCTCCCGCCATTTATTCCGAAGCGGACAGTCAATCCCCCCTTGCGGGGCGTAGGCCGAAGCGTAGACTGGAAATTCGCTTCTTCCTTCCACCACAGCCCCTCATCGATTCACATATTGCAACGTCCCATCCCCCATGTCACCAAGTCGCCAAAGCGCAATTTTCTCAATACCCGCTTTCTTTGCAACCGCAACCCATTGGGACAGCGTTTCTTCATCCGCATACCAGACTGTGTGCTTTTTGCCGTCTTCACCGATATAGTCAAAGTACAGACTGCCGCTCGCTTTATCCCGCTTGGGTGGCTCGATACTCGACACAGCAAAGTCTGCTGCCTGCTTTTCCGTCACTGCCGTCACTTTTCCATCACTAGCCCAGTCAAATCCGCCTACAGATAGGGCCATGACTTTATCACCCGGCACTTTTTGCATGCGATGGGCAAGCTCCTCAATAAATGCATGATCAGCTTTGGGACCTGGCTCTGTATTCGTACCGAACAAATTATAAGCCATCATGACGTAAGTAGGACCCTTTGGCAATGCCAACTCTTCAATCGGCGCGCGCGGCTCCAATACGATGCGAAGCGACTTCCCCTCCTGCTCCATATGCTGATACAGGGTATGGATAAAAGTAAGGAAGTTGTCCCAGTCTTTCTCGTTAATTCTCTCATAATCGATTTCTAAACCATGAAAGCCATTCTGGATCACGGCATTCTTGATCTCCATAATGTGCTTGGTACGGCTTGCATCTGTCGCCATGAGCCGGCTGACAATCGACGGGTCCTTTTGAACCTGCGTACCATTACTGTTAAGGCGATCATTCACAATGGTCAAATCGAGATCGACATAGCTACCCTGCTTCGATGCTTCCTTGATCTCAGGCATCGCCTTGGTCATGCGATCAGTAAAGTGCAGCTTGTCATTTTCATCAAAATACGCCGCGAAGACCTGCACACTGGATAAGCCATCCGTTATCCTGCGGAAATCCTCCAAACCGGATTCCCACTGCCAGTCTACCACCCAGGCAGACAATTCGGTCGTGTTGTTAGCCGCATTTACGCTCTCTAAGCTTTCGGTATCATTCCATTTCATCATGTACCATACGAGGATGACACACACTACTATCAGAAGAGCAGTCAAAATGATCGATCGTTTCTTGATGTTTGACACCTTACACGAATCCCCCTTGTTTTGGATTTAAAAGGTGTCGATGACCCAGTCCACTGCGGCAGAAATAGCTTTCTTGGTTGAACTAACGACTCCTGCAAGCCCTGTCTGCACATTACTGAACAGCATCTGTTGCTCACCATTTGGTTGTTCCAGGGATGCAATCTGTACGTCCGCAAACACCCCGTCGTAAATGTCGTCCTTTTTGTTCACATCACTATAGGCCGCTTCCAATGCAATACCACCGCTGCTAATGCTTGGGTCGATCTGTTGCTTGTCCAAGAGTATTGTCTTATCCACGGAAACACTGAGACGATCGCCTTGAACAGTCATTTCGATTGGACGCGTATTTTTAATGTTGATCGGGTATTTTTCCAGCTTGGGAGCACCAGACTCGCCTTGCTCTCTCGTATAAACAGAGGCACGGTCGAAGGTCAAATCCTCGGGATTCCAAATCACTTGGCTCAATTCCGTCTTGAAAAGCTCCTGTACTCCGCCTTTTTCCTTCTTCTGCTCGACGCGCAGCTCATTATCATGCAGGACGACTCGTACAAAGCTGCCTTTTTCCCGATCATAGCGCAAATATATGGACTGTTTGCCAATTACATTCCCTTCCAGCTTGGCAGAAAGCTTGATATCCTTCTGGCTGTCGCTGTTTTTTAAATATAACATGCCAGAGCCAGCGGCTGGAGAGGTCAAGACGATCTGATCCTCCATAAATTGCGCGGTGCCACCGAGACGGTCCCACTCTTTGGCTTGCTCTTCATCGCCGCGAACGAAGCGAATCTTCTCGCCGGTGTCTTTTTGGATGCGCATCAACAAATGATTGGTGTACCAGTAAGGCTCTGGCTGCACGCGAGTCAGGTTGTACAGATCGCCCTCGCTGTCGTTGTAGGCGGTTCCTTCCCGGTTAAAGTGCATCGTAAAATACTTTTTGATATTCGCGTCGTTCGCATCCGCTACCAAGCGATTCATCCCGCCATACAAGGTGTTCGCATGCATGATCATATAGGCACCCGGGACAAAGCCCAATTGATTCATATACGTATCATTCATCAGCTTGTAGTCTTCGTTGATTCTCGCTTCCATCTTGCTTCTGTCTTCTATCGGGATCATATTGCTGTCACGGATAAAGTCCATCAAGTAGTGATTATAATAGCCTACCTTTGTTTTATTCGATAACTCACTCTCATCCTTCACCCCGATGAAATTGCCCTGATCATCAAACACATTGATGTACGTCAACCGATAGCCGTTGGAACCGAGCTCCCAGAAGCCATTTTCCATCATTTTTTTCATGTCTTCCGGCTGCAGGAATTTGTTCTCGCTGTTTCCCATCTTGTTGCCGTAAGACAATGCCGTTGCTTTGAAGTTGTACTTCTCCAAAAGCGGTTGGGCAAACAAGCTCGAATCGTTGCGGCCATCTTCAAAGGCTAAGAACAGCGCCTTCTCAGGAAGTGGCTTCTTTTTCTTGTAAAAGTCCAAAATATCTTGTTGCGAGATCGTTTGATAGCCCTGGTCATACAACGCCTGCAGCTGCTCGTCCAATTGCTCCTTGGCTACTAATTTCGGTGTACCCGTACGACCTACGCCAAAATAGGAGATGGCGATAAAGCCTTTGTCATTCGTCCAGCTTGCTTTATTCGGCTCCTCATACTTCTTCCAATCAAATACGGCATTATATAACATGACACCCAGGACGACTAAGATAGCGACCTGGCTCAGCGTTTTGATGAATTTATTGCGATCTTTTTTCCGATAGTCCAAGACATCGCTCGTCGTTTTCCCCATAACTCCTGACACCCTCACTCCCTTTGTCTTTCCCTCTTAAAATGGCAACCCAAAGCCTTTTTTGTTCTTCTTTCGGGCTTCTTTTTTCAATCTCGCTTCGACGTCCTGCGGCGTTTCTCGTGTACCCCACGTAGATTTCCAGAATGTCACCCAAGCCACAGGCATCTGCCACAACAGTACCAGCTCATAAAACACACAAAAGACAATCCCGAAAACCCATAGCTTGCTTCTGCGGAAAAACAGATGGGCCAAGCTCATTAAGAGCGCCATCAGTAGCAAGCCCATTAAAAACGTGCCCGGGAAAACGTGATGAACGAGCGGGACGTATATGAGGTTGTATAGTACGATGACGGGAGCAGCGATAGGAACAATCAGACCAATGTAAAAGAAGATCGCCATAAAAGGCTCCTTGCGCCAAATAAAGCCGCTGGCACGCAAAGATTCCCTCAACCACGAACGCTTCCAGCGCATCTGCTGCTTCAAAAATACATTCATGTCAGATGGCACAATCGTCGAGCAAATCGCGGAATCCTGATAGCCTGTCCGATGTGTTCGCAAAATAAAGTTGGTCATGCTTCGGTCATCGCCAAAAGTGGCAGGCTGCCCTAGAAACTTCTGATTCAGCCATGCTTCGGAATGCTGCAAAATCAATTCCTTGCGATAACAAGACAACGGCCCAGACAAGCAAGTAACACTGTCAAACCACGACTCAGCCGCTTTCATGATGCGAAAGGCAATGTAGTAACGAACGGTTTGCAGCTTGGTGATCGCGTTGGTGAACTTGTTTTCCACATCTGTACGCCCTGCAACACCACCCATTTTCGGGTCTTGGAAGGGCTGTACGAGGTTGCGAATCGCAGTCGGTTCCAAAAAGCTGTCTGAATCAACAAAGACAACCAAATCGTGCTTGGCCATTTCCACACCTTTGACCAAAGCGACCCGTTTCCCGCCGTTTTCAGAGAGAATATGCATCTTTACGCGCTCGCGGGTCATATAGCGCTCGGCCTCGTTATGAATCATATCGATGACCTTTTGAATCTCTTCTGCTGATCGGTCTGTTGAGCGGTCGTCTACCACGATGACCTCCAGCTTATCAATCGGGTAGTTCTGATTCACACAACTCAAAATCGTCCGGTGAATCCACTGCTCTTCGTTGAAGCACGGAATAATGATGCTCACGCCCGGTGTATAGTCCGGATTGACAGGAATCCCCCGATAAAGAGCACCGAATAAATACCGTGTCAGCAAAAAGGCAGCGGCAATCAAGCTGTACAAATACAAGTACATGTTGTATTTGAAATAAATCACACTCTCCGCGCGCATGAGCACGATAAACGCCGCAGCGAAAAACAGGAAAGTACTTGCAATATAAATGGCGTATCCCCAGCGTTTTTTGCGAAAATAGTCAGTCAGCGGTTTGGAAAACTCGAAGGCGAGCATGAACTTCTGACACCCGTCCTCTTCCTGGGTAAACGAGCGAACAACCGCTGCATCCAGCTTCACCGTTGACTCATAGCCTTCTGGCATTGTACCCGGCGGGATTGTGCACTGGATCATAAACACTTGTCCCACCTGGATGTCTTCCCTCTCCGAATCTAGTTCAACTAATAGTCCAGTCGAAGAAATGTCGACGGCTCTGGCCTTGATTCCGTCCTTGATCCGCTGCTTTTTGGTCAATAGCGTCACCGGGAAATCCGCCATATAGCGCAGACTCAGCATCCGAATGCGATTCAGGTATTCCGGGTCCTCCAGCTTTCCTGACTCATCCGAATCTTTAGCACCGCGGCGGTCCACTTGGACACGAATTTTCTCCGGGTCCGGCACATTCGATAGCACGCGCCTCTCTGTTTTGGAAACCGTCAGTACTTCTTCGATTTTCTCTTTCTTTCTCCGCTTTATTTTCTCTATCAACTGTTTCATGACTGCCGCTCTCTCCCCTCCACTGCTTTATAAGCTCCAGTAATGAAATCCACTGTTTACAAAGTCAGCTTTGGAATAAATCTCTTTTATATCGATCATGATTTTTGCCGCATTCTTGCCGTACATCGTGGCAAAATCAGCGACTTCCATCTGGGCAAAGGGAGCATGCGGGACCGCTACAACCACAATGTCCAAATCGTGGAGAGCCTTCATCTCTGACAGCTCGATGCCGTATTCCTCGAATGCCTCCCGCGGATTCACCATCGGGTCCACGACTAACGGATTCATGCCGTATTCTTTCAATTCTCCAATGATATCCGTCACCTTTGTATTTCTAATATCTGCGCAGTCTTCTTTGTAGGACAGACCTAATATGCCGATCCGTACATTTTGAAGATCAAGCTTCGCGCGAACGGCCATCTTAATAATTTGTTGGGCGACATATTTCCCCATGCCATCATTAATGTGTCTAGCTGCCAAAATGATGCGGGAGCGATAGCCGCTGTCTTCTGCTTTGTACGTTAAATAGTAAGGGTCGATACCAATGCAATGTCCTCCGACCAACCCCGGTGTAAAAGGGAGGAAGTTCCACTTGGTTCCTGCCGCTTGCAATACTGCTTTTGTCGGAACATCCATCTGATTGAACAGCATCGCCAGCTCATTCATAAACGCAATATTGACATCCCGCTGGGCATTTTCAATAACTTTTGCTGCTTCCGCTACCTTGATGCTTTCCGCTCGATAAACGCCCGCCTTGATCACGAGCTCGTAGACGTTTGCAACGATTCCCAGTGTTTCTTCATCCATCCCCGATACGATCTTGACGATGTTTTCCAGACGATTTACTTTGTCTCCCGGGTTGATGCGTTCTGGTGAATAGCCGATCTTGAAGTCTATACCACAACGCATGCCCGATTCCGTCTCCAAGATCGGCAAGCAGACATCTTCGGTTGCCCCAGGATAAACGGTTGATTCAAAGACAACGACTGACCCTTTTTTCAACTGTCTGCCCACCATGCGGGACGCGCTTTCTACATATTTCAGATCTGGAACATTACCGCTTTTGACCGGGGTAGGCACGGCCACGATAAAAAATCGCGCTTCCTGCAATCTATTTTCATCTGAAGTGAATTCAATAGCAGCTTCACTCATCAGCTCCTGATTCACGTCCGCATCATGAAAGTTTCCCTTTTGATAGGCTGCTACCTTCTCTTTGTTTACATCAAATCCGATCACAGAAGCACGTTTAGAAAGTGCCATCGCTATCGGCAATCCTACGTACCCAAGACCGACGACAGCAATTTTTTCCTTCCTCTCCACAATCCCTTCGTACAAATTCATAAGCTGGCTCCCTCTCCCTGTTTTATTTTGGGCTTTATTGGCCAAACATCTCTGTCATGGGTACAAGTGTGTATCCTTTGCTTCTTAGCTGGTCAATTACGATTGGTAACGCCTCTATTGTGTGAATGTCATCAAGCATGTGTAGTAGAATCACGCTTCCGCTCCGCGTCTGCTCCATAATGTCTTTGACGATATCGTTCGCACTTCGTTTCTTGTCGTAATCGGACGGCGTCACATCATAAATCGTAATATCCTTGTAGCCCGTTGCCGCAATCGCTTGGAGTGTCTGTTCGTCGAACGCCCCGGTTGGCGGTCTGAAATACATCGTCGGCTTCTGCTGAATTGCTTCGGTAATGATCTGATGGGCTTTGACAATTTCTTTTTGCAATTCTTCCGGCGCAATTTTGGTATTCACCGGATGAGAATAGGTGTGATTGGCTACATCGTGTCCCGCTTCGGCAATCGCTCTCGCCAAATTTGGATTCCGCTCTACACCATCTGCGCGAAGGAAAAACGAAGCCTTTACTCCTTTTTTGTCCAAAATATCGAGAATCTTCGTAACCGTTTGATCCGTACCCCAATCATCGAAGGACAAGGCGACCATCTTTTTGTCTGTTTCTTTTCGATAGATGAGATTTGGCTTGGCTTCGTAATAAGCCGCATTCATTTTTGCTGCATCAAAACCCGGAATTTCTTGCAGCGGCTTACGCTCCTGACCTTGTGCAATCAACTTATGTAATGGGACGAATCTGTATCCGACATCAGTAGCTGCCTCTGCGAGAAGACGGATGTTTTCGATTACAGACTTGTTCTCTTCTGTATCCATCTCAATGATGCCGCCGCGATTCATATATTTTCGTAAATAGTGTCTCTTGTCAGCTTCCGTCTCTTTTTGCCAATTGTGCAGAAACAGACTGGAGGACACGACGGCTTCTTGTCCATTGTGAGCAGCTACCAAACGGAGATCGTCGTTGTATTCACCCGACTTCGTTCTGACATACCGCGGTGTTTTGCCCGTTTCTCTTTGAATAACCTCATTGGTCAACTCGATGTCTTGGTACATTTTCTCGTAAGGTTGGCCTTGTAAGTCCGATTTGTTCAACGTATTGTTTTCAATCTCGTGACCTCTGGCGACAATTTCTCGTGCAATGTCAGGCTCCTCAGCTACTCTCATTCCTGGCATGAAAAAAGCTGCCTTGATGTGGTACTTGTCCAACTCATCTAGCAATCTATTCATCGTGTCCTTATCCGCCATCCCATTAAAAGTAAGAGCAAGCTGTCTTTGCGTCGTGTAGACCATCGACACTGCCTTGCTCTTTTCCCCTTGGTAACGCTCGATTTTTTCAGGTTTGGCTGGCGCAGGCCCGTTATCTGCACCGTTTTCATTCCCCTGAAACGGTGAACATCCTGCCAACAATGCCACGATCGCTACCAGGGAGATCCAGTGAAAAAATCGGAACCCACTGGCCCCTTTCCAATGACTAATCATGATTGTCCCCTTTTCATGTAAGAAATGCCCTTTACGCATAAAAAAACGACTATTTCATCTGCGCAACAAGCCAAGTGTAATCAAACACTCCTCCGCAAAAATGAACATAGTCTACCTCCACACGCTAGACTAACATAACCATCTAAACCAAACAACTTTATGAAGCGGTTTCATATATGACAATTTATGGTGATGAAAAAATTCTCCTTCCAGACGCTATTTTCAAAAAAAGACGAGCCTCATCGGCCCGTCATTCGCTGTTACAGCTTGATCGCGATTAACTTTAGTTCCGTTAATTCCTCGACCGCGTACTTGATACCTTCGCGGCCAAAACCACTGTCTTTCACACCGCCATATGGCATGTTGTCTACGCGGAAGGTCGGGATGTCGTTGATCATCACGCCTCCGACCTCCAGCTCTTCCGCTGCGCGCATAGCCGCGTGAATGTCACTCGTATAGATGCCTGCCTGCAAGCCGAATCGGGAGTCGTTTACCGCTTCAATCGCTTCGTCCATCGTCTCAAACGGTGTAACGACTACGATTGGACCGAATACCTCTTGGCAAGAGACGGAAACATTCGCACCCACATTGGTCAGAATCGTAGGGGCAAAGAGGTTGTCACTGACAGGCTTCCCGCCAGTAACTACGTGTGCGCCTGCTTCTACTGCTTCCTGTACCCATGCTCCCATGCGTTCATGATCCTTGGCGGAGATCACGGAGGACATGTCTGTCGCTTCGTTCTGCGGATCACCTAGCACGAGCTTTTCTGTGCCAGTCTTAAACTTCTCCAGGAATTGTTCGTACTTGCTCTGGTGTATATAGACGCGTTGCAGCGAGATGCACACTTGACCACTAAAGGAAAAAGCACCCGTCACGCAACGATCAATCAACGCTTGCGTAATTTCCACGTTGTGGTCGATGATCACTGCGGAGTTGGAGCCAAGCTCCAAGGTCACGCGCTTGAGTCCCGCTTTGTTTTTCATGGCGATTCCAACCGCAGGGCTTCCCGTAAACGTAATCGCGGCAATTCGGCTGTCACTGACCAGCTTTTCGCCTACGACTGCGCCTTTTCCAGGCAAAATGTTGAGCGCTCCTGCTGGCAAGCCTGCCTCTGCGAAAATATCAGCCAGGATCAGCGAGCTAAGCGGCGTCTGACTCGCTGGCTTCAGCACGACGGTATTTCCTGCGGCAATGGCAGGCCCGACCTTGTGCGCCACGAGATTGAATGGAAAGTTAAAAGGCGTGATCGCGCCGACTACGCCAATCGGCTTGCGTACCGTAAAAGCAAGACGACCTTCACCACCCGGTGCTGCATCGAGCGGCACCGTCTCTCCGTGAATGCGCTTCGCTTCTTCCGCCGCGAACTTGTAGGTCTGGATTGTCCGAGCGATTTCTACACGACCTGTGCGAAGTGGCTTGGCGGCTTCCTGTGCGAGAATGACCGCCAATTCCTCCTTGCGTGCTTCCATAATCGCAGCGGCACCCTCCAATATCATGGCGCGCTGACTAGCTGGCATTTTTGCCATGACTTTGGCAGCAGTTTTTGCCGCCTTAATTGCCTCGTCGACGTCATGATCATCTGCCTGAGCGATTTCAGCCAGCAGCTCCCCGGAATAAGGGGAGTAGAGCGGCGCGTATTCTTTTGCTTCTTTCCATTGTCCGTTGATGTAGAGATGCTTTTTCATGAGTATGGAGACCCCCCTCGGGCGTTTTAGTTCGTCACGTATTGGCTTTTCAGAACATCCGTCATAATGTCCAGCGCCTCTTCCAGTTGCTCGTCTGTAATAACCAGCGGAGACAAGAAGCGCAGTACGTTGCTGTGAACGCCAGCAGAAAGCACGATGACGCCAGACTCGTAGCAGCCTTTGGTCAAGCCAGCAACGAGCTCTTTCGCTGGTTGTTTGGTTGTGGGATCGATAAATTCTACGGCGCACATCGCACCCAGTCCGCGCACCTCTGCGATTACAGGGAACTCTTTTTGCAACGCGTGGAAATGCGCTTTGATCTTGTCCCCGATCACCTGTGCACGGCCAGAAAGGTCTTCGCGCTCCATTTTCTCAATGACTGCCAACGCTGCTACGCAGCCAAGCGGGCTTCCTCCATAGGTACCGCCGATCTCACCCGGGTTTGGCGCGTCCATGATTTCTGCGCGTCCCGTAACCGCAGAGATGGGCAAGCCTGCCGCGATGGATTTGGACATGGTGATGATATCTGGCTCGATACCGAAATGGGTAGAAGCAAACATGGCGCCAGTACGACCGAAGCCTGTTTGGATCTCATCGGAAATAAATAGGATTTGATGCTTTTTACAAATGTGATAGACACCTTGAACGAAGGACACAGGCGGAACAATAAAGCCGCCTTCTCCCTGAATTGGTTCCATAATCACGGCAGCCACTTCTTCCGGTGCAACCTCGGTCAAGAGGAAGTCCTCGAACTGACGCACGCAGAATTGCGCGTACTCATCATCTGTCATGGATTCTGGCTTGTTCAGTGGATACGGGAATTGTGCTTTATAGGTAGCGGGAGCGAATGGACCCATCTGGAATTTGTACGGCTTCACTTTGGAAGTCAGTGACATGCCGAGAAGCGTACGACCATGGAAGCCGCGGCTAAAAGAAATGATGCCTGGGCGTCCTGTGTATTTGCGGGCAATTTTCACCGCGTTCTCTACTGCTTCTGCTCCGCTGTTTGCGAGCATCGTCTTCTTTTCAAAGCTGCCTGGGGTGATTTGCGTCAGCTTCTCAGCCAAGGCCACATATGGCTCATACATCCCTACATGGAAGCAAGGATGAATGTATTTGTCGAGTTGCGCTTTCAGTGCCTCAACTACTTCCGGCGGGCAGTGTCCGGCATTCAGTGTCCCGATCGCTCCGGCAAAATCGATGTACGTATTGCCGTCTACATCCGTAACCAATGCACCTGAAGCTGACTCTACAAAAACAGGGGTGTTGTTGCCGACACCTTTTGGAACGAACTGCTTTCTTTTTTCAATCAGGGCCGCTCCCTTTGGACCTGGCACACCTGCAGCTACGTTTACAAATTGACGTTGTTTGGACATATCGTTTCCTCTCCTCGTTCGAGATGGTATTGGTTGGATTGCTTGTTTGTAAACTCAACTACGATATGTAGCAATACCTATGCCAAACGCCAGAGCATGATGAAATCACGTTTCCCACACTACGGGTATATCAAATTATTCAAAAATGAATCAAAAACACCAGAATGCTCGATTCATTTTTGAATAAAATATTCATTTTCGAATCATCTGGAACGAATCCGATACTTTTGCAGCTTCCGTACGACAGAGGGCTGGCTAATGCCGAGAAACTCCGCGATTTCTCCCGTGGTCCGGCAGTGCTCGGATGCATAGCGCAGCCATTTTTCCTCTACCTGCTCCAGTGCCTCCCGAAGCGACATCTTGGAAGTAGCCAGACTCGGCTCCATAGCTGCCTGCTCTTCCCCTGCCAACCTGATTTCCGCAGGTAGATGCGAAGAAGTGATCACCTCTTCGTCCGCTGTGACCACCATTCTCTCCAAGACGTTCTCCAGCTCGCGCACATTGCCGGGCCACTCGTGCTGCATCAAGGCTTGTGTTACAGCCGGGTCCAGACGCTTGTCCATTCCATAGCGTTCATTGAGCGAGCGCACGACGCGCTTTAGGAGAGCTGCGATATCCTCTGGCCGATTTCGCAACGGCGGGACGTGGATCGGGACAACATTTAGGCGGAAATACAGATCCTGCCGGAACTTCCCTTCCTTCACCATCTTCTCCAAATCGCGATTGGTTGCAGCAATCAGCCGAAAATCCACGTCGCGGTACTGTGTGCTCCCAACACGTTGCAGCCGTTTTTCTTGAATCACCTTCAACAGCTTGGCCTGCAACGTCAGCGGCAATTCCCCCAGCTCGTCCAAGAGGAGAGTCCCTTGGTTCGCCATCTCGATAATCCCTTGCTTGCCCTGCTTGGCGGCTCCTGTAAACGAACCAGCCTCATAGCCAAACAGCTCGGATTCCAGCAAGCCCTCCGGGATCGAGCCACAGTTGATCTCCACGAATTGTCCACCCGCACGACGACTATTGCGATGAATCTCTTTTGCGATCACATTTTTCCCGACCCCCGATTCCCCGAGGATCAGGACAGTCGAATCGACAGCCGCCACTTTTTTGATGAGACGCTCAATGGCTTGCATCGGCTGACTCACTGCCACGAAGCCCTCCTGATGCTTTTCGCGCAGCTCCTCAATCTCGGTTTCAAACTGCTTGAGCTGTTCTGTCAGACCTTCGTAGCGCCGTTTCAATTCCATAATTTCAGTCAGGTCATGGGAATAGCTGATGACCGAATGCATGCTGCCATCCTCGTTCCAGACGGGAAATGCCGTCACCATCAGCTTTCGACCGCCGGGTATTTCCTGCATGATCGTCTGCGGCGTCTTGGCATCCATGACTTTTCGCGTGACAGATGGAGAAAAGACTTTCCTTTTTTCCAGCTCGATGACGTTCTTGCCCAAGAGCTCTTCCTTCCCGATGCCGTACACTTCATAGGACGAATCGCCAACCAAGCGGATGTACCCCTCATGGTCCGTAATTAACAAATGATCGCGAGACGTTTCAACAATGGCTTCCAATACGCGGCTCATCCACTTCTGTGTGCTCTCTTCTTTCTTCATTTCTTCGCCGCCTCTCACACGCCGTTATGTCCGATCTGTGTTTATTTTTTCATTATAGAAAACAGCAAGAACAACGACAACCTATGAAAAATATGTAAAAATGGCGATAATAACATGCCCTGCAAGATAGAGAGGATGGTAGGAATGACGCCCACAGTCGGAGACATCTACTGTGTTTTTGTTGAGAAGCTGCAAAAGTACGCAGCTTGCCAGGTCACATCGATAAAAGAGTCGGGCACGAGTAAATCCAACCTCATCAGTATCCTCGGGCTGGACTGGAGCAGCGATACATTGCCTGATGAATCAGAGCTGTACCAGATGAAGCCCTTATATTGCGACTACTTCTTCTGGAACAACAAGCTCGATCATATGTATGTTGATCCAGCGGTGCCCAAGGGTTACATAAAAGTAGGGAATGTTCCACCTCTCGTGACAGAAGAGACGAGGAGTTACGGCAGTTGGGATGTCGGAGGGAGCCTGTACCGCCAACACAAGTGGAATCAAATTCCCGAGGAACGTCGCAAGCAGTTTAAACAGGCCGCAAAGGATGACCAGATGATTTCGTTGGGCGGAACGAGCCTACGCCGATCTAACAACGTCATTCATGCTGACATCCTGCGAAGCCTGACGGACATCTCTGAATTGGAAAAGCTCCCTTGCCTGACAAGGATCTATGCAGAGGAGCCGACCGATTCCTTGCTTGCCTTTGTCAAAAGCAATCCGTTTATTCTGGAGCTTCACCTGGAAAAAGCCAATGGCTCCTCTCTAAATCTGACAGGAAGCCGTCTCAGTAAATTCTCTCTCCAAAACGTGGACGGGCTGGAGTCACTGCATCTGAACGATTGTTTAAGAGATCTCATACTGGGCAAGGGCATTTCATCCAACCTGTTCATAGAAGCCGAGCAGGGTGGGCATTGGCTGACCGCCTCATTCTCAGATTCGCTGCCGCTTCACCGTGGACTAGACCAACTAGGGGGACTCAATCTGCACAATGTAGTGGAGCTGGATTTGCAGCCACTCGTCCAGCGATATCCTTCGCTTCAGGACATCCGTCTGCGGGGCAAGCCTGGTACCCTCAGCAATCTGGGCAGTATCAAGCACTTGAAGGAGCTACTGACGTTTACGACCTACGATCTGTTTGGCTTCTCCGGGGACGAGTTTCCTTCGCCAGATCAATGTCCCAAGCTCTCCAGTCTCTGGATGACAAGCCTCCCAGCGGAAGCGGCTAAGACCATTAAAGCCGCCTACAAAAAAGAAGTGAAAAATGGGCTGGATTTGTCCATCACCAAGCCGCGCAAGCCCGAATGGCTGGCCAATAATTTGACCAATCCGTTTCGCGATTGGGATGGCAGGGAGCACATCTCAACAACCCACGCCAACAAAGCCGCCAGTCTGTATAAAAAAATGAACACCGCGATCAGCGCGCTCGAAAAGCAAAGCAGCGAAGACGCGACAAATGCGGTAGAAATACAAACTGCTTTGCGTGCATTGGTTAAAGAGTACACAGAGACTTTCAACAAAATGGATCGCCGGACTGGCTTTATTGAAACGGTTGAGCGGGAAGAAATTTTCGTTGTGCTGGATGAGCTGCTTCAGTCGGCAAAACAGAATTTGGCTACTGCGGGTGTAGAAGTAGATGTGGACGAGCTTTTTACTATTTTTGATCAGACACGTGATTTTTGAGTGAGAAAAAAGACGCCGCCTCTCCTACAGGAAGGCGGCTTTTGGTGCTTAGCCATTCTTTTTGATTACCCACGTACTCATGCAACGCTGTCCGGCTACATTCACCGTTTTGATTGGCTCCAGAAACACGCCTTGCAGTTTTTCCGTCATACCTAGCATCGTCCGTTCATTTACGAGAAAACGAGTGCTTCCGTCCGGCAACAAATAACGTTCGTTTCCTAGTGGCTGTACAGCATCCTCAATCCCAATCGAGGAAGCAAGACGCATGAATAGAATGCCTCCTGGCTTCAGTACCCGCCACAGCTCCTCTAGCATCTGGCGAAAATGCTCTTCGTTTTCAGCAAAATGTAGAACGGCATTACTGATGATGAAATCAAAGCTTTCGTTTTCAAAGCTCATGCTCTCAATCGGTTCCACACGAGCGTGCTCCGCTGACCAGCTCGGCGCCAGTTGCGATGCCATTCGCTGTACAGCCTCGATGGCTTTTACCGATTGGTCAACGGCGTACACCGAATAACCATTTCGCAAAAAGTAGACCAAATTCCGCCCCGAACCGCAACCGGCATCGAGTATCTGCATTTCCTTCGTAACCCGTCCCTTTAACAACTGATCAAACAAGTAAATATCCATATCGCCAAACTGCTCGGCCAGATTCATCTCTATCACAGCCTTTATCCGATTTTTCTTCAGTGTATCAATTCGCTCGTCATCCTCCAACGATGCTCATCTGGAACGGATTTACAAAATGATAGTTGACACCCAATGACTACAAGTGTAATCTTTAAAACAGAATCAACGACTACAAACGTAATCGAGGGAGGTGTCTTACATGGACGAGCAACCGCGAATCTCGGATGCCGAGTGGGAAATTATGAAGGTCATCTGGGCAAAGTCACCCGCTACAGCAGCCGAAGTCATCCACGCCCTGCGAGACAACAAGACGTGGAAAGACAACACAATCAAAACCTTGCTCAGCCGCCTGTTGCAAAAGGGTATTCTCACCTATGAGCAGGTCAATCGAGTCTACTATTACTCCCCTGTGCTCACTGAGGAAGAATGCAAGCGCCAAGAGCGCCAATCCTTTTTGCAGCGCGTGTATGGCGGAGCCTTAAAGCCCATGCTGGTTCACTTTTTAAAAGAGGAAAAGCTATCCTCCCAAGAGATTGACGAGCTGAAAAAAATCCTTTCCGAAAAGGAGAAATAAGCGGGTGGATTGGCAATGGCTCACACTCACCCTCAATCAAGCATTTACGTGGACACTGTATAACTCCCTCGAGGCTAGTCTTCTTGTGCTCCTGATCTTGCTCTGCCAGCAGCTCGGCAAAAAGCATTTCTCCATCCGCTGGCACCACGCCGTATGGTTCCTGCTTCTCTGGAAGCTCGCGGTTCCTTGGTCGATAGACAGCTCGATCAGTTTGTATAACTGGCTGCCTCCTTCGCCTTGGACATCCATGCAGGAAGCGCACCCGCCTACAGAACCGATTGTTCTCGCTGCTGAGGCTTTACATCGGCAAGAATCTGCCCTCCAACCAGATGCCTCTCTGGCAAACGAAACGAGCTTTTCCTGGATCAGCCTGCTATCCCTCATCTGGATCTGCGGTGTGGCCGTTTTCGCTATCACCATGACTCGCAGTATATATCGATTGCTCTCTCAGCTAAAAAACGATCTGTTCGTACAGGATGAAGCTGTTTTGCGCGTCTTTTCCCAATGCCAAAAGCAGATGGGCATCTCCAAATCCATTCCCCTGCGCACGAGTCATCAGATGACAAGCCCAGCCTTGATGGGAATCTGGCGACCGCAAATCTGGTTGCCGGCAAATCTTTTGGACAAGCTCAATGAGCATGAGCTGCGCCACATCTTTTTACATGAGCTGGCGCATTGGAAAAGACGAGATATTCCTGTGAACAGCATCATGAGCGTGCTGCTGATCCTCAACTGGTTCAACCCTTTGTTATGGTACGCCGCTTCCCGCATGCGTCAGGATCAGGAAATGGCTTGTGATGCCTTGGCTTTGACTTATTTACAGGAGACAGAGATACCTCGCTACGGATACACCATGATCAAAATGCTCGAGCTGTATGCCGACCCCAAACAGCTTCACTTCACAGCCGGGTTCTCCAGCTCCAAAAAACAAGTAAAAAGGAGAATAGAAATGATTCGTCACTTTCAAAAACGGGCGTATACGTGGACCTTATCCGGTATTGTGGTCGTCTTGGCTTTAGGCTTCTTTACTTTGACAGACGCAAAAAAAGCGCTAGGGAACGAGCAGGCCTTCGTCGTCCCCGCAGAAGGTACAATCAAAAGCCCTATGGATCAAACAATCGGCTTGCAAATCTTAAATGACCTGAATACACCCGTTCAGGCAGCCGCCTCCGGTAAGGTAGTCAAGGCTGAATACGATACAAACACAGGGAAGGGCAATCAGGTCATTCTGGAGCATGAAGGCGGGTATCAAACCGTTTACTCTCATTTGGAAAAGCTGGAGGTCACCGCTGGCACTACTGTGACCCAAGGCCAGCTCATTGGTCTGTTGGGAAGTACGGGACGCAGCACGGGACCGCATCTTGCTTTCCAGGTTCTCGAAAATGGAATACCCGTTGATCCGATGAAGCTGCTGGAAAATTCGAAAACACAGCAGTAACCTCATGATGAAACCCATCAGGTTACGAACATCTGATGGGTTTTCATTGTTTTTAATCGTTTCTGCTTTTTTCTTATAACCCAAAATGCTGCTTCGCCAGCTTTTTAAACCGTTCCTGATCAATTGTCTCTTTCGTCATAACACCATCTACCCATTGCGTAAAAGAACTGTTCGTCAACGTAACATTGCCTCTCTCCGTCAGCTGCGTAAGCAATGGGCTTTTGTTGAAGGGAGACTGTTCATGATCAGCGATAATCGTCTGAATCTCGGTTAATTCCGTTTCATCCGTCACCAGCTTCTGCGAATCAAACGTATAGCCTATCCTCCAGTCCGTATCCTTGTGCTGCAGCTTCATTTCGAGTACATAATCGCCATACTCCGTCTGCTCTTTCTTAATCCGAAACTCACCATTGCGCGAAGACACGGTCTCCCCGGTTAACGGAACAGGCTTCAACGGCAGGTTCGAACCGAAGCCCGTGTCGAGCAAATACGTTTGCCCCTCATGTGTAAGCAAAATCGTGGCATGCGTCCGGCCAATCGTGTAATACTCGCCAACGTCATGCCTGTAAACAACGCCGCGAATCAAATGGGCGTCAAAGCCATTTTCCACCAAGAAGAAATACAGCATCGGATTTAGCTCGTAGCAGAGACCGCCTTCGTTTCTGACCAATATCTTCTCCATAATGGACTGTCTGGAGACTACACTCGTTCGCTCATCTATAACGCACAGGTTTTCAAAAGGAATCGCCAATGCTGTCAGATCAAGGAGGCGATCCAATGTATCGAAGGTAATCGTTTCATTTTCAGGCATGCCGATTCTTTTCCGAAATAAGACATTCAGCTCACTCATGCTTCTTCCTCCCACATCGTTTCTCCCACAAGTTTACACCAAGCTCCTGCCCGAATTCCTTAAATACCGAGCAGCTTTAGCTTTCGATACAAAGTACGGAGCCCAATCCCGAGTTCTTCCGCTACCCGCTGCTTTCCTTTCAAATCACTGCCGTGTTTTTGAAGGGAAGCGCGAATGGCATCCGCCTGTGCATCGGCGACCCTCGCTTTGATAGCTAGACCAGAATGCGAAGAAGCCACAAGAGGACGAGCACGAAGGCGCGGAGGCAGGCTGTCCGCAGTCAGAACCGTGTCTTGCTCCATGTTCATGGCGTACTCGATGGCGTTTTCCAGCTCCCGTACATTGCCCGGCCAATGATAGTGTGTGAGCAGGTTGATCGCCTCTCGTGCTATTCCGAAGAAGGTGCGTCCTGCTTGTTCTCCGTACTTTTCCATAAATGAAACAGCCAAAAGCTCGATGTCTTCCTTGCGCTCTGCAAGTGACGGGACGTGTATCGGAATGACGTTCAACCGATAGTACAGATCGGCACGAAACGCTTTTTTCTCCACAAGCTCCTCCAGGTTCTGATTCGTCGCCGCGATGATTCGTACATGGATGGGAAACGACCGCGTGCCGCCGATGCGTTCCACGACCTTTTCCTGCAAGACGCGCAGTAGCTTTGCCTGTAACGAGAGCGGCATATCACCGATTTCATCCAGAAAAAGCGTACCTCCCTCTGCCATTTCGAACCGCCCCGGCTTTCCTCCCTTTTTGGCCCCCGTAAACGCGCCGTCTTCGTAACCGAACAATTCGCTTTCGAACAGATTTTCCGGAATGCTGGCACAATTGATGGCGACAAACGGGTAGTAAGCCCGCGTGCTTGCCTCGTGAATCGCTTTTGCCAGATGCCCTTTGCCTGTCCCTGTTTCGCCGGTAATCAGTACCGTGGAGTTGCTATTACCGATTTTCAACGCCATTTCTTTGACCTGCTTGATGGCTGGGCTGTTTCCCACGATTTGAGCAAGACTATCCGCTTTGCCTGGCGAACGGCTCCCTTGATGATCCATCAAACGCGGAACGGTTAGCGATCCTCTCTGCACGCGGAGCACGCCGCCGATGAACTGATTGTTGACGATGATCGGCGTGGCCTCGGTCGGAGCGTCCAGCTTGTCAACGAGACAGTTGGCGATCGGCAAGGAATGCGCGGCCATCCCGGATAATGACGGCAACAGCATCCGTGAAACCTCTGCTGGCAGCAGTTCATGTTGGGACAGCAATCTACGTGCGCTGGCGTTCGTATGAATGACATTGCCACTTCGGTCAAAGGTGAAATACGCATCGGCGACGGTATCTAGCGCTCCCTCCAACAGCCGCATAGAGTCATCAGACGATTCGGTCTGTCTCGTCGCATGGGACTGTACAATCGCTGTAATCATCTCGCTGACTTCTGTCAGGATTTGCTGGTATCTCTCTGTATGCTTGGACAGGCGATTTTGTCCTTCCTTCGTAAAGGATGTGAGGGAAACGACCCCGATTGCATGATTGGCTACCTTAATAGAAGAGAGCAGCTCGACTTTGGCGGGGCAGCTGTCGAGAAAACGGCATCCTTTGCACATTTCCATGGAGCCGGGTTTGTCTACCACATACTGTCCTTTTGCCAACACGAATTCAATCGAGGGCACATGCACGTTTTCCCCTTTTTGTTTCAAGTAGCGCTCTGTACTCACTACCAAGTGGCCGCTCTCGTTAATCACCGCTGCATCCACGTTCAATATATCTGAAATGCTTGTAATGACCTTTTCGATGGCTGGTTTGCACAGATCCAACGAAACCATGGATATCCTCCCTGCTTATTGTTCTTACCCTCTATTTTATGAAATATTTAGATAGTTCACAAATATTTTGCCACTGATGTTTGCCAATCATGACAACTCATTGCCATTTTTGTCACTGTCATGAGGGTACGAAACACAGTCGGAGCCTCGTTTTTTGCGATCCAGTAAGGAGCATGTTACCAAGCGGGATTCACTCCGCACTTGGCACAGTGATTGCAATATAAACTTTTCAACTAGGGGGAGTGATCAACCATGGTAAACACGAACGAGGTATTCCATCTGCAAGGAAAGGTAGCCTTGGTGACAGGTGCTGCTTCCGGTATCGGACTTGCCACAGCGAAACGACTGGCCCAATTTGGAGTAAACGTCATGCTGCTTGACATCAACGAGGAGCTAGGGGAAAAGGCGGCACAAGAAATCGTAGCAGAGGGCGGGTCAGCCCGTTATTTTACATGCAATGTAGTTTCCCAACAGGATTGTCGTGAAGTAACGCAAGCGATCGAGGAAGCGTACGGTCGCATCGATATTTTGTTCAACAATGCAGGCGTGATCAGAAGAAAGACGGTCGTCGAGCTGGAAGAGGACGATTGGGATCTGGTCGTCGATGTCTCCTTGAAGGGTGCTTACAACCTCTCCAAATTCGTCATCCCGGTCATGGCGAAAACAGGCGGGGGCAGCATCATCAATACTGGCTCTGGCTGGGGCATCAAGGGCGGTGACAAGGCGGCGGCCTACTGCGCGGCAAAAGCAGGTGTCGTCAATCTGACACGGGCAATGGCAATTGACCACGGTCCGCAAAACATCCGAGTAAATTGCGTATCACCAGGCGATACCGACACACCTCTGTTGCGTGAAGAAGCGCGTCAGCTAGAAAAGGATGAAGGATCATTCCTCGCCTCCTCGGCTCAAGGACGTCCGTTGGAGCGTCTCGGTACTCCGCAAGATATTGCCAATGCTGTCCTGTTCTTTGCCAGCGATCTGTCTTCCTGGGTGACGGGTTCCGTACTGGTCGTCGACGGCGGCGGTTTGGCTTAATTTTTCGCTATTACGACTGAATATTCCAACGAAGAGATGGAGGAACCTGAGATGAGTGTACAGCGTTATGCCCACCCGTATATTCCGAATTCTGCACCTGAAGTCAAAGAGAAAATGCTTACCGAAATCGGCTTTTCCAGCATCGAGGATATCTATGCAGACATTCCCGAGGAGCTGCGCCTAAAAGATAAAATGAACATCCCGAAAGCTCTAACCGAATACGAGCTGGAGCGCCACGTCAATCAGCTGATGAACAAAAACCAAACCACGAAAGAAAATATCAGCTTCCTCGGCGCAGGCTGCTGGCCGCATTTTGTTCCGGCTGTCTGTGATGAAATCAACTCCCGTGCAGAGTTTGTGACCGCCTATGCTGGTGAGCCTTATGAAGACAAAGGGCGCTTTCAGGCGTTGTTCGAGTACCAAAGCCTCGTAGCTGAGCTGGTCGATATGGATGTCGTGAACGTTCCGACTTTTGATTGGGCACAGGCCGCTTCTACCGCTTTGCGCATGGCAGCACGTATCACCAAACGTACCGAGCTATTGGTTTCGAGAAATATCCATCCCGACAAGCTCATGATCATCAAAAACTATACGTCTCCTGATCTTACCGTCACCTTGGTCGATTTTGAGAACGAAACAGGCAGACTTGACCTGAATGATCTAAAAGCAAAGCTCAGTGTAGATACAGCAGCGGTTTACTTCGAAAACCCGACCTTCCTCGGCTCTGTGGAAGTAAACGGACAGATGATTGCGGACTTGGCTCATGCAGCGGGTGCCATTTGCGTAGTCGGTGTCGATCCCATCTCTCTTGGCGTAATGGAATCTCCGGCGAATTACGGCGCGGACATCGTGTGCGGAGATTTGCAGCCGCTTGGCGTACATATGCATTACGGCGGTGGGCAATCCGGCTTTATTGCGACGCATGACGATCCGACCTACGTCATGGAATATCCGTCCCGCTTGTTTGGAATCGCTCCGACAGAGGTCGAAGGCGAATATGGCTTCGGAGATGTCGCGTACGACCGCACCTCTTTTGCCAAACGTGAAAAAGGCAAGGAGTCCGTCGGAACGCAAACCGCGCTATGGGGCATTACCGCAGGCGTGTACTTGGCGACGATGGGACCTGTCGGCATGGAAGAAGTCGGGCAAGGCATCATGCAGCGCTCCCAATACGCCGTCAAACAGCTCTCTTCCATTCCCGGAGTTGAGGCCAAATTCGCCGCTCCATTCTTCAAGGAGTTCGTGATCGATTTCTCGCAAACAGGCAAAACCGTCAAAGACATCAACGCTGCGCTTCTCGCCAAAGGAATTTTCGGCGGAGTTGATTTGACTGAACACTACCCGGAATTGGGTCAATGTGCGCTCTACTGCGTCACGGAGGTTCATACCCAGGAGGATATTGAAACACTCGTCGCTGCTATGAAAAGCATTTTTTAAAAACGAAAAAGGAGGAAACCGCCCATGAAAACATCCGAAGGAACCATCGACAAAATGAAACGGATTCCGAGAGACCATAAGGTACGCCGCTTCCACCAAGCAAAATGGGATGAGCCTGTCATTTTTGAGCTGAGCCAGCCCGGTGAGCGTGGCGTCGAGGTACCACCCGTCGAGCCACAAATCGTAGAGGCCGTAGGCGATGGCATCTCTTCGCTGCCAGACAGCCTGCGCCGAAAAAAACGGCCGAATCTTCCCGAGATCAGTCAGTACCGTGTGATCCGTCATTACTCCCGCATTTCGCAGGAGGTTCTGGGGTCGGATTTTAACGTAGAGATCGGGCAAGGCACCTGCACGATGAAATACTCCCCGAAAATCAATGAACGCTTCGTGCGCTCGCCGAAAATGGCGGAGCTGCATCCGTTGCAAGACGAGTCCACTGTCCAAGGGATGCTGGAGATGACGTATCAGCTCGATCTGTACCTGCGCGAGATTTCGGGAATGGACAAATTCTCGTTCCAACCGGGCAGCGGCACACAGGCGTTGTTTACCCAAGCCTCTATCGTTCGCAAATACCACGAATCCCGCGGCGAGGGAGAGCAGCGCAACGAGTTTATTACCACCCATTTTTCTCACCCGTCCCAAGCCGCAACGGCCGCAGTCAAAGGCTTCAAAATCATTTATGTACCTGCTGACGAAAACGGCTACCCTGATCTGGAAGCGCTAAAGGGCCTCGTCTCGGAGCGAACCGCTGCCTTTGCCGTAGCGAATCCTGAGGATACAGGCATTTACAACTCTCGTATCAAGGAGTTCACAGATGTCGTCCACGCCGCAGGAGGACTGTGCTGCTACGACCAAGCAAACGCGAACGGCTTGCTCGGCATTACGCGCGCGCTGGAAGCAGGCTTTGACATGTGCTTCTTCAACCTGCACAAAACCTTCTCCGTCCCACACGCTTGCGGCGGACCTGCCACAGGCGCCATCGGGGTCACTGCCGAGCTTGCGCCATTCCTGCCAGGACCGATCGTAGACTTCGATGGAGAGCGTTACTTCTATAATCGTGACTTGAAAAACAGCATCGGGAAAGTCCGCAGCTTTTACGGCGTTCCGCCTGCTGTCCTGCGCTCTTACGCTTGGGTCCGTGCTCTTGGTGCTGACGGCTTGAAAGAAGTTGCCGAGATCGCTTGCCTCAACAACAACTATCTCTATCACAAAATCCTACAAATCCGCGGTGCGAGCGCTCCGTATATACAAGGCAGACGTCTGGAGCAGGTTCGCTACAGCTGGCAGCAGCTAAAAGAAGACACGGGCGTCACAACATACGATGTTCAGCGCCGGATGGTCGACTTTGCCCACCATTACTGGACCAGTCACCACCCGTACGTCGTGCCGGAGCCGTTTACGCTAGAACCGACGGAGTCCTATTCTATGGCAGAGCTGGACGAATACGTTGCGGCACTGACCCATATTTCACAGGAAGCTTATGAAAACCCGGAGATTGTCAAAACAGCGCCGCACAATAGTACAGGTCACCGTGTGTTAGAGTCCGTGCTTGATGATCCTGATCAATGGTGCATCACTTGGAGAGCTTATTTGAAAAAGACGGCACAAGGATAAAAAGAAAGAAACGCCAGCACGGGATACGACAAGTGCTGGCGTTCTTTTTGTTAGGGAAGTTCTTTTAGAACTGGTTCGGGAACTGCTTAATGATGCCTGCTGTCAGTACATCCGCCAATGAGATGATATGATCCTCTCCTTGATCAAACGCAGCAATATCCGCTTGCCAGTCTTTTCTCAATCTCGCCTGGAGATTATCAGTGAGCAGCTTCAGATGCACGTACATCATCTCTTTTAGTTCTTTCTCGTTCCAATTGGGGTTGGCGCTACTTAAGAACTTGGCGATATCATCCGCATTCCGGTGCCAGTCCTTATCCAGCTTTGCCACAGTAGCCTGATCGCCTTTTTTGGCTGCGTCAATGATTTTGCCGCCTATCGTAATATGCTCTGTCAGCAATTCGGTAAGCTTTTTACCTGCTTCCTCTCCGTAATACGGCTTGATTGCGTTCCCGATATCCACCTGGTTTTTCAAGAGGCGTGCCTGTACGGCGTCTTTGTCTTCCAGCCCTGCCAAAGCACTTACCATATAGGTATGGTCCCACAGCATGTGGTCAATCCAGAGCCTGCGCATATCTCCCTGTAGCTTTACTTCTTTCGGCCTTATACATTCTGCCTGCTTTACATTTCCTTGCGATTCCTTGGCTGCTGCCATTCCCGGCACAACAAGTAATGCCGCGCAAATCATCAACATGGTTACTTTCCTAAGCATTGGAGTCATCTATTCCTTCTCCTTTTTGATAAGTATTAAATCCCGCTGTTATTTTGAGCAAATTTGGCTTTTTCATGCGTCCAACATATCAGCCCTGCAAATTGACACTTTTCGGAAGCATCCTTATAGTTGTCTTATCAACAGTTGCCCTGACTGCCTAACCTAGGAGGTTTCGCAATGAGATTGGATGAGTATATCGGCGTCATCGTGAAACGAACGGATTTAAAACTGAACAACTATTATCAAAAAGTATGCAATCCGTATAACATCACCATCGATCAGTGGATGATATTTGTCGTGTTATGGGAAGAAGAAGGTCTGACCCAGAACGAGTTGGCAGAACGCACCTATAAAGATAAAACGAATATCGCGCGGATGCTTTTCCTCCTGGAAGAAAGAGGGTTCATTCATCGCGAAACAGATAAAAAGGATCGCCGCTCCCTTCGCGTCTATCTGACTGAAAAAGGGCGACTTTTAAAAGACGAGGTCCTTCCTCCCTCCATTGAAGCGTACGAGAAAACCATTACAGGATTGACCGAAGAAGAAGTGAACCAATTCCGAAGAACCCTCAATATCATTTATGAGAACGTGAAAGACTTGTAAAAACAAAAACCATTGCAGGATGTCATTTTTTGTATATAATTAGTTGTTGTAGCAACAGTATTTATAACAACTTTCAAGGCGAAATATATACAAAAAAGGAGTGAAAATAATGAGCACAGAAGGGATTTGGAGCACGCATTACCGAGCGTTGACAATTGGGATTATTCTGGTGGTGACTGCTACAGCATTTGAAGGCTTGGCTGTCACGACAATCGCCCCCGGTCTTTCCCGAGAGCTACAAGGTGAGGATCTTTATGGGTGGGTATTCAGTGCTTATTTGTTGGCTCAGCTGATTGGTACTGTGGTCACAGGTCAATTCGTCGATAGAAAAGGGCCTGCCCAGCCTTTTATTGTCACTATCGTGCTCTTTGCCCTTGGCATTGTAGTTGCTGCAATTGCGCCAGATATGCTTACTTTACTGCTTGGGCGAGTGATGCAAGGCTTTGGAGCCGGTGCCTTGGTCAATTGCGTGTATACCATGATTACTTTGCGTTACCCTGATTCCCTTCGCCCTCAGATTCTTGCTGTCTTCTCCAGCGCTTATATTCTTCCAGGCCTGTTCGGACCGTATGTCGCTGGGATTATTGCTGAACAGTTGTCGTGGAGATATGTCTTCTGGTTGATCCTTCCCTTTATCTTTCTGTCTGCACTCTTAACCACTCCCTCTTTCCGAGGCTTACAGCCACCAAAAGCAAGCGCAGCAAACAATCGTAGTCTTCTTCTGCCTTTTTTCTTGGCTATAGGGACTGGTGCCTTGCTTTTTGGACTCGGCAAAATTCCCTCGATCTACGGTTTTTTGCTATCCATCGCGGGTTTGCTTGCCCTCAGTGTCCCGTTGTATAAGCTCATGCCTAAAGGAACGCTCGTCGCACGCCCAGGCTTACCTGCCGTCATGGCGTCTCGGGGTCTATTTGTCGCTGCCTATTACGGGACGCAAACGTATCTCGTCCTTGGACTCACTTCGATTTTAGGATTAACCGCCGACAAAGCTGGTTTAGCTGTTGCCTCCGCAGCAATCAGTTGGTCGCTGGCAGCCAATGTACAGGCAAAGCTGGATAAAAAAGACCAAGGGGCCGGTCGAAAAAAACGAATTATCATCGGTCTCGTCATTATGCTCATCGGAGTCGCTTGCACCGTACCGCTTACGTTGATTCAACAGGATCTTTTCGGTATTTTGGTCGCGATTTTTAGCCAGATCATTATGGGCTTCGGAATCGGTTTGGCTCACCCGACAAGCGGTGCTATTGCGTTTTCTCTTGCAAAATCTGGTGAAGAAGGAAAAGTATCTGCTGAACTATCTATCGCGGATACGTTCACGCCTGCGATTGTCATTGGGATGGGAGGAGCCATTGTTTCTGTGATGACTGCCTTTGCGTTTTCACTTTCTGTTGGTATTACCGTTTCCCTGCTCCTTCAGACCTTTATCGTCATACTGGGGTTGGTATCTGCTGCCCGACTAGCGACAGGTTTCGTACCTGTTCAGGAAAAAGGGGACACCTCGGGGTAATCTCACGAAAATGAGAAACTCGATTTTCAACGCTAAGGAAATCGAGTTTTTCATAGTGGTAGCATCACTAGGCGTCCTCTCCCCCGACATCTCTACTCAGTCTCCTGCTTATACAGGTTCTGTAATTCCCCGAGTTTTTTATCTGTCTTATGGAATCGTCTTTCCAGCCGATCCTGAACTAATCTAGGCAGTTCATTTTTCAAAATGTGTACAATATAAAACAAGGTTCCGATTATGACGAACATACTCAAAATAAAGGTGATTTGTGGAGTAATGACAAAAAAGCACACACCGCCTATCAAAATCGTCAGTAGAATGTATCCAAACCATCTCCCCATGGTTCACTCCCCCTTTATGATTCATCAATCACCCATATTTTACCAAAAATACAAAATCACTTGTCCTTAAAAAAAGGGTGACCTCCAGTAGTAATATCTACGTGAGGACACCCTGCTAATTCCAATCAACTTCCGTGTAACCTTTACCCAATAATCTTGGTCTTCTTCGCATTCTCCATCGACTTTTCAATGATTCCGCTCAACGGACGCTTCAGCGCGAGCGCCACAAACAGGCTGATCCCGATAAAGCCGAATAGGACGAGTATATCCCGGATCACCGTTTCCCAGAGGATGCCGCCCACCCCTTCACGCAATAGGCTGATCGCATACGTGAAGGGCATGTATGGGTTCAGCGCTTGGAAAAATGGCGCGGTCATGCTGATCGGGAACGTACCGCCCGAGCTGGAGAATTGGAATACCATGAAGATGATCGCTATACCTTTACCCACGTTGCCGAAGACGGACACGAGCGTGTACGTAATCGTGACGAACACCAGGCTAACCAGCATACCGAACAATACAAACGGAGCTTTATCCGCTACAAAGGCCCCGAGGATGTAAATATCACCGAGCGTGACGAACAGCGCCTGAAACAGCCCAATTGTCACAAACGTTCCCAAGCGGCCAAGATACAATTGATACGGCTTGTACACTCCGCCTGGATTTTCCGGATTCGGCTTCAGCAGGGAAATCAACAAGGTCGCACCTACCCATAGAGACAGCACACCGTAAAACGGCGACATGGCCGAACCATAATTCGGAATCGGGTATAGGCGGTTTTCCTTGATCTGCACGGGACTTGCGAGGAATTCGCTCTCCTTTTTTATGTCGCCGCGCAATAGCTTGGCAAGGTCGGCGAAATTGTTGTTCGCTTCGACTTCTCTCAGCTTATCGGCGGCCTTCCCAATGGCACTCTCCAGCTTAGGCAAATCATCGCGAACCAATGCGGCAACTCTATGGACTCCTGTCTCCACCTCCGGGAGCTTGTAGCGCACAAAATCAGCCAGCTTGGTCAAATCCGCCTCCGCTTTGGGCAAATCGTTCTGGACAAATGCCGCTGCCTCGTTGAGCTTTTTCCCGATGGCAGGAAGATTGCTCTTCAGGAATGGCGCTGCTACGCGAATGGCATTTGCAAAAGCATCCGACTTGCTTCTGAGTGTTGTTGCAAGCTCGTGGACGTGTGACCGTATTTGCGGCATCTCCTGCTGGATTCGCTTCAATTCTGCCAATCCCAGCTCCAATCCTGTCTTTGTTTCTTTGAGAATCGCTTCGATATCCGGAAGTTTTTCTTGGGCCTTATGCAGTAGATCGGTAGTTTCTCCTGTGATCACCTTCAGCCTGTCAATGCCCTCAGATATTTTCGGAACGATTTCGCTATCGTAACGGGACAAGATGTCTCCCAATTCCGCGCTAGTGTTTTTCGAGAGCTGATTCAGACTCTCCACCAAATCTTTCGCAGGCTGCTTGCCGTTTTCAATCGCGCTTGCAATCATGCCGAGAATCTCGATTTGTCGGTTCATTCTGTTCTCAATCGTGCGCAGCCTCTCTGCGAAATGACTCAATAGCTGCCCAGGAAGATAACTGTTTACTTTCTCTACAAGCGATGCGGTATGCCCCAAAACATTTGCAGCTCTGGATAACCTGTCTTTCACGGCATTTACCTCACTGGCAGTAGGCAGGCGATCCGGATTGATTTGCAACAGCCTGTCTGTGAGTTGTGTGAGCGCATCTGATGCTTGCTGGGCTAAGATGAGATTTTGCTTAATCAGCGGTGCAATCGTTTCAAAGGCACCGTCATGCTTCGTAAAAAAGTCATTGAGCTGATCGGCAACAGACGCGCCCTTATCAGTCAGATCAGCGATACGCGGCAACGCTTGTTGCGCAGCCGAAACGATCTCAATGGCTCGACTCGCTTTTTCTGTGGCCGTAGTCACTGCGTTTGCGACCTTATCAAAATTTTGATCCAGCTCTTCAATGCGTCCAACGGCTTGCTCAATCACAGGCAGCTTGTCTTCCATCGCGATAATGACAGACGCCGCCTCATTGATTTTCGGCCAGTTTTGCTGAATCTTGAGGACTGCCTCCCCGGCTTGATTGATCTCGGGGATTCTTTTTTCCACTTCCAAAATGATCTGCGCTTTCTCGTGAATCTCGGGAAGTTTCTTCTCAATCTCCAGTACTTTTTGCCCTGCGGCATGAATCTCAGGCAGGTTTTTTTCCAGTTCGAAAACGCCACTCTCGATTTTACGGATGGTCGGCAATTGCTCTTCAATTTTAATGCCGATCTCTGTAAGCTTCGTGAGCAAGGCTTCACTGACGCTTTCCGTAAAACTCTCGTTGATCTGCTTGGCAATCGCCGAAACGCCCGATGAAGTGATTTTGGGTGCAACGGCGTTCACTTTTTCATTGACCGTATAGATCACTTCGGGCTTGTTAAGGTTGCCATGAACAATTCCCGTGATTCTTGTGGAAAAGTCAGCCGGGATCAGGATGCTGGCATAGTAATCGCCCTGCTCCACGCCCCTTCTGGCCTCTTCTTTGTCCACAAAGGTCCACCCTAGTTTCTGGTTGTTATGCAAGCTCTTTATGAGCTCCTCTCCGATGTTGACCTTTTTATCCTCAACCGTAGCTCCCTGATCCTCGCTCGTCACCGCTACCTTGACCCCTTGCGTATTGGCGTAAGGGTCCCATACGGATTTGATGTTGATCCAATCGTATAAACAAGGAATGAGAATGATGGCGATGATCAGAAAAATCCCAGTCGGGACCTTGAAAATGTTAATCCAGTCTGTTTTGTATATCTTCCATATAGACCGCATGTATGTACCACCTAATAGGACAGAATGGATGAAGCATGACACTTACATGACAGTTTACCATGAAAGGAAATGGTCGGGAATGAGCTGTCAGTAGTAGGATGATCAGCTGCACGCCAATTTATGAAGGACTAAAGCGATGGCTTCCTCAATGCGCTGGACTTACGATGTCAAAGCTCCAATCCACATTTTCATACCTTTTTATTAGCTTAGTGCCTATAATCGTTACCGGTTGATTCTCTCTTCCTGCTCCTTTTGGGAAATTGTGTATGGTGATCATTCTTGTATGTGGACGCTTACTGTCCTTGGAGCGATCGTCTTTCTCCATTTTGACAATGCCTAATCCAACGGCATCCATTCGATAGTACTCTACAGTGTCCTTGTGGTAGGTGATCTCTGCCTCAATGATACCGACGTACCCGGATGTACCGGTATCTGGATCAGGATCGGGCTCGATGCGAAACGACTTCAAGACAAACGTATTCCCTTCATTTGTAAAGGTTACAGGCTGCTCGTTGAGTTTTGCAGGTGTAAAAGTCATGAGCAAATCGGATGGTTCTGCCTTCTCGATGTAGACAGTACGATACGTCAGCTTTTTGTTTGGTTCAATCGGACCGTAAAACTCGCCATCCGCCCCGTTTGTATCCATCACAACCTTGCCTGTCTCATCGACGATTTCCCACATGACTGTCGCATTCGGTCCAATGGAATCCCAGACTTCTTGGGTGGTGACCTTGTCCGGGTAAAGCGAATTGTGAACCTTCATTCTTGCTTCCACTTTCGACTCCATACGCGCCTTCTCTTGCTCATTCATCTTAGAGGAGAGAATCAGCTTCGATTCCATCGGTGTCAGCACTAGTCTGTCAGCCTCCAGGGTATACCCTTGCAGAGAGGTGTATGTTTTCTTAATCGGGATCGTTTGCGTCGCCGATTTGCTTTTTTCCAGAGAGACGGGAATTTTCATATGCCAGCTTCCGTAGGTGGGATTTACCTTCTCTTCGTCTTCTGTAGATGAATCGTCGCGCAGATCCACTCTGTTTACTTTCAGGTTGAGAATCAAATCATTTGGAACATTCTCCGGCAGATACAACGTCTCGAAGTCATATGAATTCTGCACTTCCGTTCCGATGTACTTCCCGTTTTTGTCAGACAGAAAAATCCGGTTGTCCTTGTTTTCAAACTCAATCGAAGCTTCCAGCTCCTTCTGTTGTTCCGTGAAAAATCGAATCGACACATACATCTTTAATGGATCGACCAAAATCTCATCCACCAGTACGGTAATGCCTTGATCCGTGACTGTTTGATTCACTTTTTGAGAAAAGCCCAGATCGCCTCCACGCTGCATTTCTGCGATAAACGACTCGGAAAAAATTGACGTGACATAGTTAGCGAGCGTGGGGGATGATACGACACCTACTGTCAGGACAAGCAGCAGTATGGCTGCGGTAATGCTTACTCGTTTCCATAGACGACTAGGCCATTTTTTTCGACGTAACGATTCTTGTTGTTGCTCTTCTACTTGTAAAATTTCCGCCATGACTTTTTCGGTGAAAGGATCCGAAGCAGATACGATCGGCCAAGGTTTACTCAAGTCTGCATCCACTTCATCGACTTTCTGAAGCAGTATGGACTGACAATGCCCACAACCAGCGATATG
Source organism: Brevibacillus sp. BD137 (assembly GCF_041644655.1). Taxonomy (NCBI): domain Bacteria; kingdom Bacillati; phylum Bacillota; class Bacilli; order Caryophanales; family Paenibacillaceae; genus Brevibacillus; species Brevibacillus sp. BD137. The sequence continues at coordinate 510,398 of NZ_JAOTNO010000003.1, forward strand.
GTCCTGAAGCTGTCTTCCTTCCTCATGTGAAAGCTCTCTGTCGATTTGATTGATCAGTCTGATACAATCAGCACATTTCATGAAGTTCCCCCCTTTTCCCCATGAGCTCACGGAGCTTTTTCTTCGCGCGGTACAGGTGAACTTGCACGGTTGTTACCGGCACTTGCATCGTCTCAGCAATTTCTTGATAGCTCAGCTCTTCAAAATATCGTAGAGTAAGCACGATCCGGTAATGGGAAGCGAGTTCTCCCATGACAGCGAATATTTCGTTTTGTTTTTCACGAGCCAGGTAAAACGACTCCGGGTTTTCATCATTGGTGTGGGCCTTCATGGATTCTTGAAAAGGCACGATCGGATTCTTCTTCTGTGCCGTCCGCCATGCTTGCAGACAACAGTTGATTGCAATTTTATTTAACCAAGCTGAAAACGGACGGCTCGCATCATATTGCTGCAAGCTTTTATACGCATTGACGAAAGCAGTCTGTGCGAAATCCTCTGCATCCTCTGGGGAATTGCCCATCCGTACGAGTAACGAGCACACCCTGTTTTTGTACTTGTTCACAAGGTGGGCAAAGGCATGCGGGTCGCCACCCAAGACTTGCTTCACCCACTCTTGATCCTCCTCCATGACTTGTCGCTCCCTTCTATTTCTATCACCAGACATTCCGTTCACTTCTACTGTCCAGCAACCATTCTACTTTTACTATGAAAAGATCGGTTTTTTTCTTACAAGGATTGGATAAATATTTTCAGGACAGGAAAAAACCCAACCATCACTGGTCAGGCTCTTCTTAGTAAATTGGTATTCACGGTCCGTTCCTTTAAAAAGTAACGTTATCTTTTGGAATTGACGGCTTCGTTTGAATGATGGATGTGCGTAAGCAGATGTTGGCTACTTTGGAGAAGCTCACTAAATTCCTTAGGATCGAGCCTACTATTATTTAATAAAGCTTCTGGCAGTTTACAGGATTGCTCTTTTAGAGAATGTCCTTTTTCTGTCAAGCGAATCACGACAACTCGTTCATCCTCTTTCGAACGGTCTCGTGTGACCAATTTTGATTCTTGCATTCGTTTCAGGAGTGGGGTTAACGTGCCTGAATCTAGGTAAAGCTGTTCTCCAAGCTCTTTTACTGTACAGTCGCCATACTCCCATAAAACGAGCAGAACTAGATACTGTGGATAGGTTACGCCCATTTCTTCCAGATAGGGGCGATACATACGAGTAATTTCACGGGACAGTGCATATACGGTAAAACAAAGCTGATTCTTTAGTTGTAGAAATTCATCATTATTCATGGATAAAATCCACTCCGATATAGCATATTTTGAAAGAATGATAACGTCCAGGGTAAGTAATGTCAAATTTAATAGCGCGAAATTAAATAGCTATTCTTGTTGACAAGAATTCAAGTGAGTGGTAAATTAAATTGCGTACAATATAATCGTTAACAACTAAAGGAGAGAGTGTTCATGCAACCAATTTATACAACTTCTGTAACTGCTTCCGGCGGACGAAACGGAGTAGTGAAATCGTCCGATGGCGTACTTGATCTTGAAATTCGCACTCCAAAGGAAATGGGTGGACCTGGCGGTGCTTACACCAATCCTGAACAACTTTTTGCTGCTGGATATTCCGCTTGCTTCGATGGAGCACTGAACCTCGTTGCCCGTACAAAACGGATCAAGCTGGAGAGTACGACGGTTACGGCAAACGTTTCGTTTGGAAAAGATGCGGAGGGCGGATTCCAATTACACACGGTTCTTGAAGTTAAAGTAAACGGCGTTGACCGAGACACAGCAAAGGAATTGGTAGAAGAGGCTCACCAAGTATGTCCGTATTCAAGAGCAACTCGCAACGGCAACATGCATGTTGAATTAAGAGTCATCTAAACAAAAAGGGCCCGGAAGTAGGATGCTTCAGGCAGGGAACGGACATTCGCAATATTTTTTTACCTAATTGATTGTGTGCAATTAAATTTATGTAAACTTAATTTGTGGTGATTACTTTTACCGCTACAAAACCGAATACAAGATACAGTTCAACTCATGTGAAAAAATGTAAGGGAGAATTTATTCATGAACAAGAGTAAAGCATTACTTTCTGGTATTGCGCTCACATTACTGGTTGGCGGTTACAGTGTTAATACCTTCTTACACGCAGATGCTTCTCAACAAACAAAACAAGGAAAGTTGGAAAAGAAAATGGAAAATAAAGTAGTAGTGCTCGAGGCTGAAGCTCAGAAATTCGCAGACGCAACAGCTAACCCTCCGTATTTATTCGATCTTGGACCAGTAGAGGGGAGAAAGGCCGTGGATCAGGTTCAGTCTGGTCCTGTGAAGAAATCACCTGTTGATATTCAAGACCTTACCATTAACGGAGGGCCAAAAGGGACTGTGTCCATCAGGATTGTGAAGCCGCAGAACGCCCCTCAAAACCTCCCCGTAATTTTGTACACGCATGGAGCTGGCTGGGTATTCGGAAACGAGCATACGCACGACCGATTGATACGTGAACTTGCAGTTGGTTCCCAATCTGCAGTCGTGTTTACCAACTATAGCCTCTCTCCGGAAGCAAAGTATCCAGTTGCGATCGAAGAAGTTTACACAGCATTGGAGTGGGTATCGAAAAATGGAAAACAGCACGGCATGAACCCTGAAAAACTGGCAGTAGCAGGGGATAGTGTTGGCGGAAACATGACAGCAGCTATTACTCTCATGGCGAAAGAACGAAAAGGCCCACAAATTAACAAGCAACTGCTATTCTATCCTGTAACGGACGCGTCATTTGATACTCCTTCTTATCATCAGTTTGCCAAGGATTACTTCCTTCGTCGTGACGCCATGCAATGGTTCTGGGATCAATATACAACCGATCCGAAACAAAGAGCGGAAATCACTGCTTCCCCTTTGCGTGCAACGACAGAACAGTTGAAAGGACTTCCGGAGGCATTAATTATCACAGCGGAAGCAGATGTATTGCGCGATGAGGGGGAGGCTTACGGAAATAAACTTCGTGAGGCTGGTGTACCTGTAACAACGGTACGTTTCCAAGGGATCATCCACGATTTCGTTATGCTTAATGATTTGGCGAATACGGAGGCAGCACGTGGAGCCATGACATTGGCTAACGCATGGCTTAAACAAGAGTAAAAAGGGAAAATGTGAACATTGAAAAAAACCTAGACTGCTAATACTAATATCCCCTTTGAGTAGACAGTGTAAAAAGTTCGCCCACAAAGTGGTGGGTGGTACACTCTACTCGGAGGGGGTTTCTTATGGTTAGAAAAGGAGCGGTTCGAGAAAAAAACAAACCAGTGTGCCCCTGTACAATACAGGAACGCACTGGCTACATATGCTTTTTTACTTTCTCTTCTCTTGACGCACCAAATACAAGAAGTACGGAACACCGATGACCGCCGTCACGATACCCGCGGGAATCTCGAACGGAGGATTCAGTCCCCTCCCCAATGCATCTGCAATGACGAGAATCAACGCTCCCAAAACAGCCGCACCTGGCAACAGATAACGATGCTGATGACCGAACAGCTTTCTCGCCATATGTGGCGCAATTAATCCCACAAAACCGATCGAGCCAATCGCCGCTACACATGCGCCTGCCAACGCAACGGCGAGCAGCAAGAGCATATAGCGTGTTCGCACGACATTCAGTCCAAGCCCGGTGGAGCTCCCTTCATCCAGACTAATAATGTCCAGCTTTCGATGCAGGGCAAAGCTAATCGGAATGAATACGAGCAGCCACGGCAGCAAAGCGTAAATTTCATCCCAGCCTTTCCCCCACAAGCTCCCTGCCAGCCAGACAAGAGAATCATTGGCTTGCATCGGATACTTCACCATGATGAATTCCGTCAACGCTTGGCAGATCGCCCCTACTCCCATTCCAACCAAGGCAAACGTAGTTGGCTGTGCACCGCTTTTCCGAGCGAAATAGATGAGGGCAATCGCTACCGCTAGTGCTCCCAAAAACGCGACAATCGGGAGGAGAAGTGGTGAAGCAGTCGGAAACAAAATGATGACCACAACTGCAAACAAGCCCGCACCTTTTGTTACCCCTACGACATCCGGTGATGCCAGCGGATTACGAATCATTCCTTGCAAAATCACACCAGCGATCGCGAAGCCCGCTCCAGCAAGAATCGCGAGCAACGCCCGCGGCAATCGATAGTTTTCAATCATAAACGTAAGCGATGAAGCTTCGCCCATAATCACTCGAATGAGTTGATCAGGGCCGATAAAGATCGGACCGATCCCCATGCTAAGCAATGCTGCCACTAAGACTAAGGCACCGAGGCCCATCAGGAGCAGGGTGTTTTTTCGCGAAGTCATACCATTTCCCTCCCCTTTTTTCTCGCCAAGTACAGAAAGAACGGGGTTCCCAAGAGAGCCGTTACAATTCCTACAGGAGACTCAAACGGATAGGAAATCAAGCGAGCCAGGATATCGGAAAAGGTCACCAAGACAGCGCCACCAAGCGCAGACACAGGGATAACGCCGCGATAGTCCGTACCCACGAGCCTCCTTGCGATATGCGGAATCATCAGTCCGACGAACCCAACAGCTCCGGCGACAGCAACAGAGGCGCCTGCCAAAATAACGACAACAATATAAGACAGCAGTCGGACGCGGGCGATTTTTTGTCCCAACCCCATCGCGACTTCCTCCCCCAGTCGAAACACAGACAAAGAGCCAGACAGCCAGATCGCCAGCAGGAGTCCCGCCATCGACCATGGCAAAATCAATTGCACATCCGTCCAAGCCGCTCCGCTAATGGAGCCAGACAACCAGTACAATACATTCGAGATATGTTCGTTAAAAATAATAATTCCCTTCGTAATGGAGGTGAGCAGCAGGTGGATGGCCATTCCTACCAAAGCGATCTTGAGATTAGTCATCCCGCGGGAAGCTGCAAATCCAAAGACAACAAGTCCCCCGAGAATCGCTCCAGCAAATGCAAAATAAATGAGATTGGCTTTCCCGATATCCGGTAAAAACACAATCGCAAGTACGACCACCAGACAAGCCCCCGCATTCACGCCAAACACTTGCGGGGATGCCAGCGGATTGCGGGTAACGGCCTGCATCACGGCGCCTGCCACAGCCAAATTCGCCCCAATGATGGCTCCCAGCACGGCTCTTGGAACGCGGATGGTTTGGAAAATCAAGAGCTCCTTGGAGTATTCACCCGATAACCAATGCGTTACTAATGATCGAATCTGCAGCGAAGCTACTCCGGTAAACAAGCTCAGCAACAAACCAATCAACAAGAGAATTACCAAGCCGATCGCAAGGAGGACAAAGGTACTTTTTCGTTGTCGTGTCGTTGTTTTCTGCAATACAAGCCACCTCGATCTACTACCACGTGCAGGAACACGGAAAAGACCAGATCAGCGATCGGTCTTTTCCAGAATTTGCATCGTATATTATTTTTCCTTGCTATATAAGAGGTTCACTGCCTCTTCCACAATGCGTTCTGCGGATTTCAGTCCGCGATAGCGCGTCCAGAGGTCACGATTTACTTTGTGTACTTCCTGATTTTTGACTGCGGTGATATTGTTCCAGAGTGGATTTTGCTTCCATTCGTTCAACAGCGCGTCGTCAGCCTCCGCCAGGAAAATCACATCTGGGTCCCACTGCACCATTTGCTCCAGACTGATTTTTACCGTTGGCTCTGGCGCGTCTTGAATTGCATTTTTGATTCCAATCATTTCGAGCAATTCGCCATCAAACGATTTCGCACCATGTGCAGACAGCGAATCTGCGCGGAATACTCCCAGCATGACATTGCGGGAATCGCCAGCTTGTACCTTCTTTTTAAACTCCGCGATGATCTCCTTGTGCTTGATCAGGCGCTGCTCTGCTTCTTTTTGCTTGTTCAGCGCTTCCCCTATCGTGGCAAACGAGCTCAGGTTTTCCTGATACGTCGAGTTGCGGCTTTTCAAAATGATCGTCGGTGCGATTTTTTGCAAATCCTTGTAAATGTCCTTGTGGCGATTCAAATCACCGATAATCAAATCCGGCTTCAACGAGCTGATGACTTCCAGACTCGGCTGCTGGCGAGTCCCCACAGGGGTATACTCGATTTTTTTGCCGATCAATCCTTCTACGTCCTTATCCTTCTCCTGCGCGATTCCTACAGGCGTCACTCCCAGCTCCCATAGTCCGTCTACAAAGGAGTACTCCAGCGCGACGACTCTTTTCGGGTCTCCGATGATTTCCGTTTCGCCCAGCTCGTGTTTCACGATGCGCTTTTGTGCAGTTTTCGCGTTATCTTGACCTGCTGCTGGCTGTTTTTGCTCTGCGCTGCCGCACCCAGTCAGTAAGACCGTACCTGCCAGTGCAAGCGTCCAAAGCATATAGCCGAGACGTTTCATTCCATATGTTCGCTTCATCTTTTGTCCCTCACTCGTTGTGATTGATAATGATTATTATTACCGATAAAATGCGTTTTTTATTGTAACAATCCGCTGCCACAAATGAAACATTATGTTTATTAAACCTTTTACCGTAATAAAGATGATTAACGTCATTTTGTTCATGCTCTGCCATTACAAAAAAAGCCGTTACGTCTGAACTATCGACGTAAACAGCTTTTTGCCACAATGCTATTTGTTGTTTGACGTATGACTCACTTCAGCCGTCGAGCACAGCTTCTCTAATGCTTTCTTGGCAGGCGCATGATTCTCCGCCATTGCCAATGCCGTCTGATAAGCGGCCACAGCCTCCTCCACTTGATCCAATCCTTCGTAGCAAAGCCCTTTGTAGTACCAGGCGTGAAAACTTCCAGATCCCTTCAAGGTCAGATGCCGAATGTTGCTCTCCCCTAACTCCAAGCAGTGATCAAATGTCATCAAAGCACGTTTATAGTCCTTTTTCAAATACTGAATGATCCCTTTGTACAAATGCAAATCAACATAGTCCGGATACATCTCGATTGCCTTTTCAATTCCTGGCCAGGCTCCCTCAGCACTGCCGATCGCGATCAACGTAGAGTATTTGAGCTTATAAAGAAGCGAAGGAGGCATCATATGGTTTTCGAGAAACCCGATAATAGACAGATTCACGAACTTGAACGTTTTCTCATGCTCCTGGATACGTGAGAATTCACTGGCAAGATGATACTCAATCCATGGAGAGTGGTCCTCTTTTTCCAATTCCTTCATAAGTAGCCCAATATTGCGCTCGAACTTGTTCTTTCTGCCAGTACATTCATTCATGTAGCCGTAATGGTATATCCGTACAGGCAAGATTTGAATGTGGAGATCTTCGGTCAGATTGGGAAGAACCTCTTCTACGTTGAGCGTTTCATGGATGGGAAAATGGAAGCGAAAACCGATGCCATTGCGAAACAAACGTGAGTGAGCGATATGAAAAGCATCGTCTTCATTTATCTCATCTCCAATGTAATTAATTAGATGGATATAAAAAAGAGAATCTTCTTGACCACGAAGCAGCTCCTTCAAGCTCTTGCCATCTTCCTTATTCATTTCCTCATCGGCATCCATCCACAAAATCCAGTCGCCCGTTGCTTTTTCCAGTCCAAAGTTTCGGGCTTCTGCGAAGTTATCCTGCCACTCATACGAATGCACGACCGCTCCGAATGACTTGCATATCTCTACGGTGTTGTCAGTACTCCCCGTGTCTACAATAATCATTTCATCCACAAGATCTTTCACGCTTTCCAAGCACTTGTGAAGGCACTCTTCTTCGTTTTTTACAATCATACATAAGGAAATTTTGGGTGCCTCGGACATGCTGCTCATCTCCTTTTACACACATCACTGAGATCGTAGTCTATCCCCCCTTTACTCTATGAATGGACTGCTTCTTTCAGAACGCCGCCATTTCCTTGGCTTTCGAACCTTTTGCTGGAGCCGTGCATGACTCATGTCCTTTGTGCAACAGCCCTCAGGTTTTGCCTCCTTATCGAATGAGTACGATTAAGTTGTCATATTAAGATCGCGGTTACATAACATGTACTGCGAGGAAGATTCCGTTTATTCACTACCAATTACGCGATCCTGTGACGATCCTATCGTTTTTACGTACGCCTTCTATTTCGGGTAAGTCTTATTTTGTATACAAAGCCATACAAACAAAGGATGTGGATAACGATGTCAATGCCCACGGTCCCCAATATAACACCGGAAATCATATTGAAACGAAACGAAGTATTAAATCTGCTTCTCACCTCCATTGCGCTGGAGGAAATCGGACTTTCTCACATTATTAATACAGAGGGGGAAAAGATCCAAAGGATCGTGAAGGAGCAATCCCTCTCGCTCAATGATGCACTTGCCTTAAACAACAGCGTAGAACGCATGCTGCGCAATGTCATTAAGACCGAGATGCTCCTACAATTCAGGCTGGAGGATATTATCAAGCTGGAGCAGATGCATAATCATGAGGAGCATCATCACGATGACTTACCTGACACCCCTGACATCCCCGACCTTTCTTGCTTCAAAGAATAACCCTTACTACCTACACTGCTTTTCACGGGATCCTAATTTTATTGAAGAGGGATGATGATGACCTTACAAGATAAAGTTCCTTCATATGATGTGCCTACGCGCGAAGAAGCTCTGAGTCATTTGCTGCAATCGATTGCCCTAGAGGAAGAAGCCTTGTCCAGATTGCTAAACGCCGAAGCTGACAAAGCCCTTGCGTTCGTTGGCAAAAATCTGGACTTCCCCAACAACCCCTCTAATGATGAGATCATTACCTTTAATCGTACAGTCATTTCGATTCTGGATTCAGTGCTCATGGCTGAGTGGCTTTTGTTAAAAAAGCTGAACGCAGCCATTCACATGTACCCTGTGGCGCTTAAATCAAATTTTGAGATGGAAGCATCTAATTTCGGGGATGAATTGGATGACGACTTCACCATCGACTATTAACGATTGATCATTTCAGAAATTCGAGGTCAATTGCCATGAAGAACAAAGGTATCGATGACCAAACCGCTCTAAAGCTGACCTATTCCATCCTCCAGTTGGTCAAAGGATTGGAATCTCGCTTTCATCATGCCAAAGATTATGAGCTCATGCTGTTTGGCTACCAAATATCAACGATGATCAATCTGCTCGTCAGACTGCATACCCACATACATAATAAGCAGATTGCTCACAGCTTCCTTTTTGAATCGCATCCCCCCCTCCATCCCACTAGTGAAATGCACACTCCTGTCCTTACTGCGATAGCCCAGTTATCGGAATGGGTAAAGACATGGAGGATTCCACATAAACAAATCACCACCTTGATAGAAAATCATCTGCGGCAATTACAAGCTTTTTACTCGATAGAACCGGAAGAGAATTCCCCCTACGACAAGCCGATGCAATTGGAGCTAGAAGGAGATATTCGAGACGACGAACCTGTACAGCTTGACGTTCCACCTGTGCCTACCCCAACCCCTCCATTGCTCGCAAACAAAGCACGCATCGATACAGCCAAAAACCGGAAATCAGCACGTCAAAAACCCCCATTACTAGCACAGGCTGCGTCCGTCCCCACTCCCGATAAAAACAAAAGCAAAACCAAGCGTCCCAAGCATGTAACAAACGTGGCAAAAGTGCGTGGCCAGAAAAAAATGCTCGCTAAGCGAGTGTCTGCACCTACAAAGCCTCCCTTTGTACCGAACTCCGTAAAGGTACGTATCGGCAATGTCACCAAGGTCATCCACATATGAACCTGAATCTAATGAAGGAGTAAGGGATATGGCTCGTTTGGAATTGATCGAAGTGGCCGGCAACAGTTATGTGGTCTCCGGTAAATTCGGGATCGGTGTCTATTTGGATAGGTCCAGCAAAACTGCTGTTTGCATTGATAGCGGCCCGAATACCACTGTCATCGAGAAAGTATGCGCGAGAATCAGCGATCGAGGGTATCAAATCCTTGCCGTTGTTCATACACATGGTCACGCTGTTAACCACGGTGGCAATCCCTATTTGATAAAAAGGTTCCCCAACCTTCGCATCTATGCGACACATCTAGCATCCTATATCATCGAAAATCCGCATCTTGAGCCTTTGGTTTTTGACGCAGGTGGAGGGTCTGATACGAAGCCTGATGAAAGCAAAGAGAATACACGTGCGCTCGTAACGGATTATCTTCCATCCACCGATGGAATCTTTCACGTCCATACCATTCCATTCAAAATCGTCTCCTTACCTGGACATTCGCCGGGAATGGTCGGCATTATTACCCCTGATCATGTCCTTTACTGCGGCGATGCCTTGTTTGGTCCCAAAACATTGAACAAGCAGGATCTCCTTTTTTTTAACGATCTGAAGGCTGCCAGAAGAAGCTTCAAGAAGCTCTCGATGATGAAATTGAACGCTTATGTGCTGTACCATGGCGGACCTTACAAGACAGTCACAGGGCTAATTAACAGGCATCTCACCCTTATGAAAGACACCTCTGCTTTTCTTGAAGCATGGATTCATGAGCAGCCAAGCACTCTCGAACAAGTAGTCCAAAAGGTCATGAAAAAGTATGCGTTTGAAGATGACTTGCACCGCTACGGTTTGACTACCTCGATTGTCCGCTCTTATTTAAAAGAACTACAGCAAGAGAACAGAATTGTCGCAAAGGTGGACAATGGTTTACTGCTATTCAGCAAACCCGCGCCAAACACTTGAACAAAGGCTGTATATGGGGGTGTACCATGGGTAAAAAACGTATTTTAATCGGGAGTCCCATTCAACAATTCCCGATTATTTTGGAGGAATTTCTTCAATCCCTCACAGAGTTGACTACCAAAAATGAACTGATCCATTACCTGTTCATTGACGATAACAAAGACCCACTTTCCAGTACACTCTTGGCTGATTTCGAGAAGGAGAACAAACGAACCGTCATCCTCAAAAACACAGACGATGATACGTATGTCCGAAATGAAATGACCCATTATTGGACGGAACGGAATATTTGGAAGGTAGCGCAAATGAAAGATACGATTATCTCCTATGCGCTCAAAGAGGGTTTTGATTACTTGTTTTTGATCGATTCCGATCTCGTTTTACATCCACACACCCTGCAACAGCTGCTTCAAGCCAATAAAGATATTATCTCCAACATTTACTGGACACGCTGGCAGCCTGATTCGATTGAGCTTCCTCAAGTTTGGCTGATGGATCAATACACGTTAACACGCGAGGGCGCTTCCGAATCAGCGGAGAACCTAAACTTTTTGGAGATGCTGCGTAAACCGGGTGTGTATGAGGTAGGAGGCCTCGGTGCATGCACATTAATCCACCGAAAGGTCTTGGAGGCAGGCGTCAGCTTTAAACGAATTGCGAACTTGTCGTTCTGGGGAGAAGATCGGCATTTTTGCGTTCGGGCTGTAGCTATGGGCTTTTCTTTGCATGTGGATACACATCTTCCCGGGTACCACATCTACCGTCAGTCGGATCTGGCAGGAGTGAGCGATTATCGCAAAAAAAATGGCATGACAGCGAGGAAAGCGAATCAGATTTCAATCAGTTTATGCATGATTGTCAAAAATGAAGAAGACTCTCTGGAGCGTTGCCTCTCCACCGTTGCGGATCTCGTCGATGAAATCATTATCGTCGACACGGGTTCAACAGACCGCACGAAAGAAATTGCGTCCAACTATGGCTGTACCATTTATGATTTCGAGTGGATTGATGATTTCTCAGCCGCACGCAACTATGCGTTCAGTAAGGCAACCTGCCCCTATATTTTGTGGCTGGATGCAGACGATATCCTTCTGGAAAAAGACCGTCAGCTCTTCCGCGAGTTGAGGTTTACATTGAATTACAACATCGACAGTGTCACGATGAACTACAACCTTTCTGTAGACAGCAATGGGAATGTGGCATACAGCATTCGCCGCAATCGCCTCGTAAAACGCGACCGCGGATTTCGCTGGATCGGACCCGTCCATGAGTATTTGGAAGTGAGCGGTAACGTCATCAACAGTGACATATCCATCACGCATAACAAGCAGAAGGAATACACGGACCGCAATCTACAAATCTATCGACGCAGGGATGCCAAAGGGGAAGAATTCTCCCCACGGGACTTGTACTATTATGCGAATGAATTACGCGACAATCAGTATCATGAAGAGGCCATTACTTTTTACACGAAGTTCCTGAACACCCAACAAGGCTGGGTAGAGGACAACATTAACGCTTGCTTGAAGTTGGCGAGTTGCTATTCCCACCTCTATGAGAGACAAAATGTTCTGTCGTCGCTATACCGTACGTTCAACTACGATCGCCCACGGGCGGAAGCGTGCTGCCAGATTGGAGCCTTTCACGTCGAAGATAAAAATTGGCTGCTGGCCATTTTTTGGTATGATCTCGCAACAAAAGTAGAACGACCTGGTGAAAAGCTCGCACACATCGACCATGTTTCCTGGACCTGGCTACCTCATCTGCAACTCTGCTTATGCTATTCTCAAATGGGGGACAACGAGAAATCACGTCACCACAATGATATTGCCTATTTATACAACCCAACTCACCCTAGCATTCTCTACAACAAAAAGTACTTTGAGTCTCTGACCTGATTCCCCTCGTGATCATGAAAAAGTTACCCACCCTGTGGGTGAATGTCTACATGCCATAAGTAATGGTGGTCTATTTTTTGATGAGCACGGTGCTTACCAGTTAACACAAAGGTCAATCTGGAAATCAGATTGGCTTTTTTCCGTTTCTATACAGCCAGGCACGCGCACAGATAAAGCCTCATAGCATAGTAATAAGTTTTTGAATGTAACAGGAAGGATGAATGCCATGTCTCAAGCCAATATTCCCAATATTACTCCCACCATTACTGTAACGAGAGACGATGCTATCAATCTCCTCCTTACTTCCATCGCCATCGAAGAGCTCAGCCTCGGGCATATTATTCATGCAGAAGCAGAAAAAATGCAATATGCCATTGGTACACTACCAGGCTTGACTGTTCCTGCTTCGGTAAGCGATCTCCTTCTGGTGAATGCAAGTGTTCGCCAAACCTTGCAAGACGTTACGAAAAGTGAAATGCTCTTGCAATCGAAACTGGACAACATCCTGTCTGTTTCATCCAGCAGCACAGGTGCCATAACGGGGGCTACAGGGGCCACGGGCGTTGGTGTGACGGGTGCCACCGGGGCTACAGGTGCGACGGGGCTTACTGGACCGACTGGTGCGACGGGTGCCACCGGAGAAACTGGCGCTACCGGGGCCACTGGCGCGACTGGACCTGCATTCACCACTGAAAACTTCTCAGCCTTTTTATCAACTGTAACCCTTGGCGAATCTTCCCAATTCGTTAACTGGTCAACAGCAAGCCCCTACTATGGCAGCCCAAGTTTCAATCCGCTAACTGGCACTTATACAGTACCAGCGACTGGAACTTACGCCATCAAAGCAACCATTAACTATGAAACAAGCGAAGCCATTACCGTTAGTTTAGGCCCGGAAATCACCCCTGCAATTGAAGTACAGAGAATCACCCCTACTGCAACAAATCTCATTATCGGTGATTTTCCTGTTCTCAACGTAAACATTGCGCTCGTACTCATATTAAGAACCATCCTGGGGGCGGGAACCGTCACACTCGCGGGTGACGTTCAACTCAATGCAGGTGATACACTCGGTTTGTTCTATGTGGCCAATGGATTGACCATCAATCTCAACTTAGGCGGAAGCGGCGAGGGCATCGTCTGGTCCATTCACCGTCTCACCTAACAAGACCTTTCCTTTACGAAAAAAGCTGACTGCAATCTACCATGCAGTCAGCTTTTTCCTGTCCGTTACATTCCCAGCTTACACCTTTTTCACAAATTCCGATTTCAATTTCATTGGACCAAAACCATCGATTTTGCAGTCGATATCATGGTCTCCGTCAATCAAACGGATATTTTTCACTTTTGTTCCGATTTTCACGACCAAAGAAGTCCCTTTAACCTTGAGGTCTTTAATGACGGTTACGGTGTCGCCATCGTTCAAGACATTTCCATTCGCATCCTTGATGACCCTGTTATCTTCACCGTTGTCGCTGTCTGCTTGCAACGTCCACTCATGGCTGCATTCCGGGCATACCAAGGAGCTTCCATCTTCGTACGTGTATTCTGAATGACATTTTGGGCAATTTGGCAATTGACTCATTTTTGATATAACCTCCATTCGATACTGTCCATTCTACCATAACTACCAAAAAATACTTGCCATCTAACCAGTAAGCCCTTCGTCCCGTGCTTTTTTAACGGCCTCTTCGCGATTCTTTACACCCAATTTTGCATAAATCACTGTGGTGCAATTGCGCACCGTTCCTTCAGAAAGGAAGATTTTCTCCGCGATTGTTTTCATGCGAAGCCCCTCTACTAACGAGGTCAGTATGCTTCTTTCCCGTTCCGTCATCCCATAGGGACACTCGCGTCCTTGCTTTTGGCGAAGTCCATTCAGCTCTTCTTGCTGCAAGCGCATTTCTTTGAAAAGAACATCCGCAATTTTATGGTTAATCAACGCTTCACCCTGATGAACAACTCGTATCGCCTCTACCAGCTCGATCGGACTAACCGATTTTAACAAGTAGCCATTCGCGCCTCTCCCTAGCGTTTCTGCCGCAAGAGCTGTTTCTTCGAAGGTCGTCAACATAATGACACGCATATCCGGCCACCGCTCACGTATCGCTTGTAGTGTCTTCGCCCCATCCATAACAGGCATTTGAACGTCCAAAAGTACGACGTCGGGCTTTTCTTTTGGAATGATGTCCAGTGCCATCAAGCCGTTCTCTGCGACCCCGACCACCTGCAAATCCTGCTGATTCTGTAAAACGAGTTGCAAGCTTTCCCTCACAAAGGGCTGATCATCGACGATCAGGATACGTATGCCTGCACTTGGTACAGCCTGCATAGCTGGCAGACTACAAATGACCGTCACACCGCCTTCGTCCATACAATGGATCGATAATCGTCCCTGAAGTGCTTCCAGCCTTTCCTTCATCGATTGCAAACCAAAGCCGAATTCGATTGTCCCATTTCCTTGCCCATTATCTTCGACCTGCAACCGGATCTGGGCTTCTTCAAAGTAAAGCCCCACTTGAATTTGTGATGCTTTTCCGTGTCGCACAGCATTGGTCAGTGTTTCTTGCAAGCAACGGTACAAAGTCAGCTTTAAGGAACGGCTCAACGCATACTCAGCGCCGTACATACGCAGCTTGACGGACACCCCTGTAGCCACTTGAAACTGCTCGATCAATTCAACGAAGGCGGACTCCATCGTCGTAGCAGATTCATAGCCATTCTGAGCCCACTTGTGGAAAATCCCTCTGGACTCGTCCAAACCTTGTCGGGCCATCCGCAAAAGCATGTCCAGCCGACTAGCCTCCGCATCTGGTATTTTAGACCGAAGCATCTCCATCCCCATAATAAGCGATGTCATCGTGTGTCCGATCGTGTCATGCAGCTCTCTGGACATTTTGTTCCGTTCTTCCAGCAGCGTGATTTCCTCCACCCGAGAAGTGTATTGCTCCAATATTTGGTTCTGGTGCTGAATAATCAGCCCTTGCTTGTGCATACGACTAAGCAATTGAAAGGCAAAACCAAGCGCATATGCCGCGAAATGGTACACAATTAGATCACTTACGACTATTGGCTTGAAATCAACCCCAATTGCCTCTCTCACAAGAAACGGAATCGCCAAAATCGCCAATGGTCCCGTCCAGCGATAAGATCGTTCCACACTGTGATACCCGATGAGAAAAGCGATGGGGATAAACTGCCATCTTACTCCTTCAAAAAAGAAGTTCAAGGCAATGCACAAGCTTCCACTCAAAATAATCTCAGCGAACAAATATAGGTTACGAGAGTATCGACGCAAACAACTGGGGACGACAAGCACGAAGAACAAAACGATCAATGTAATCGCTAGCGGATAAGGCAATTGATCGTGATGGCTGACAAAACCGAGAATAATCGTCAATCCCCACATAAAGTGGATGGTGAAGATCATCCAGTCAACCCATAACCATCGTTTAACAAAAGCAAGCAATTGGCACACCTCATCTACACCCAAACTTTCTCTCCATTATAGTATCAGATGACGATCAGCTACTATCACGATAAACAATGACATTCTGTTACTTCTCACCGTGACACTCATCGTCCTATACTCATCCCTGTCGCTGGCTTACAACAATTGACTGACGCAAAACGCGAAAGGTGATGAAACATGACATTATTTGCTTTACGAAAATGGTTTGCCGTTCTGCTCGTATCCTGCCTCATGCTGATACAGCCCCTATCTGTGGTCAATGCTCGCTCCCCTCTTACTGCTCTTTCCATCGAACAAGTAGTTGATCCCGTCATGAAAAATGAAATGAACAACTTGCATATCCCGGGCGCAGCCATTGTCATTACCCAGGGAGACCGCATCATTTTTAAAAAAGGCTATGGTTTTGCCGACGTCGAACAGCAAATCCCCGTTGATCCTGAGCGTACGGTGTTTCGAATCGGTTCCGTGACCAAGTCGTTTACTGCTACTGCAGCGATGCAGCTCGTAGAAAAAGGCAAGCTTTCCTTACGCGAAGATTTGAATACCGTCCTAAAAGACTACAAAATTACGAATAATCGTTACGGCCCGATCACACTTCACCACCTGCTCACACATACAGCCGGTATAGATGAAAAAATTTATAAAAGAGACAACCACGAGAGTGTAATACCGGAATTCTCGACCGAGCCCGTAAATGAAACGCTTCAGATGCAGGAGACGATTTTCACTCCAGGCAGCAAATTTCAATACAGTAATGCGGGCACCGGATTGTTGGGAAGTGTAATTGAACAAGCTTCCGGTCAATCTTTGCATGACTATATGCGGGAGAATATCTTCCGCCCGCTAGGTATGGACTCCGCCGAACTGTATCTCCCAGAGGACAGAAGCAAGCTGGCTAAAAGCTATTATTACGACGGAAACGGCTATCAAACGATTCCTTATTCGGGGATTATTTTCCCAGGGAGTGGTGCCGCTAATATGACACCAGTCGACTTCGCCCCCTATATGATCGCCCATCTTTCTGGCGGCAGCTATAACGGCACATCTCTACTCAAACCAGAAACTGTCCAGAGCATGCATGCCCAGCAATTCGCAGCCCATAAGCGCATGTACGGGATCGGCTACGGCTTTTTTAAAGGAGAGACGAAAAACGGCATTCCTACCCTATGGGCAAACGGTGGGATTGATGGCTTTATCTCGAAAATGGTGCTGATTCCCTCAGAATCAATCGGCATCTTTGTTGCGGTGAACGCCACGCATCCGGGCTTGGAGCTGCATGGCAAGGTCGTGAACGCGTTTACCGACAAGCTACTGACAGAGCAAGTCCGCAAGCCCCTAACTCCTGTTGATGGTACCATAGACGAAATGAAAAAGCTGGAAGGTCAATATCTGCTTACCCTGACGCCCGAGAATGGCTGGGGCAAAGGGCTTCAGCTGCTTAGTAGCTACCCTTACACAGTGAAGGCATTGGATGGCCAGACGATATCCGTGACTGGTTTATTCCAGAATGAAGGACAGCAATCCCTTGAGAAAAAGTTTGTGCAGGTAGACGATCATTTCTTTCAAGAGATCGACGGTGAGGAACAGCTATATTTTCACGAGGAACAAGGGAAATTTTATATGACAGGACCGATGAACTTTTCGCTCCCTCGTATCTCCTTCCTCGAAAGTCCGCCTGTTCTCCTAGCTCTATATGTGATTCCCGGAATCGTGTTCATCCTTCTTTCGCTCGTCTGGATCGCTCGTTTCGGGCTACGCAAATGGCGCAAACAATCGCACGCTATTTCGAAGATCGTTCCGATTATGGCTCTGCTTCATAGCTTGTTTTTTATCATCCAATTCACCTATGCAAATGCGGAGCTTGTCTATGGCTACCCAGCCTTCTACCAAGTCGTTGTCGCATCCCTACCGATTGTTTCGTTGGCCGCCGCCGCTTATTTACTCCTGCGAATCGGAACAGCCAAGGAGCGAGATCGCTGGAAGGTAGTAAATAGCGCAGCAGCGATACTTTCTATCCTGTATACGGGCTATTTATTTTACTGGAACTTTCTTTCGATTCATTACTCATAGGACTTCGAGGCCGCATAAGTCCAAAATCAGCTCGGGACTAATAGAAAAATGACTAGCAGCGATATCTGCTAGTCATTTCTATTTCGTTCCTCACTCATATCGCAACGCATCAATCGGATGGAGCCTAGCTGCCTTATGAGCCGGATAGAGCCCAAAGAAAATACCAATGGCACTGGAAAACCCGAAGGCGATTACGATACTTTCCCATGATAGTAGCGTCGGTACATCGACATATTGCGAGGCAAACATGGCTGTCCCGATGCCGAGCAGCACCCCAATCGTTCCACCAATCAGGCAGACGATCATCGACTCGATCAAAAACTGCAGCATAATATCTCCGTACCGCGCCCCTAACGCTTTGCGAATGCCGATTTCCCGCGTCCGCTCCGTGACAGATACGAGCATGATGTTCATGACGCCTATCCCACCGACAAACAGCGCAATCCCGGCTGCGACACTAAAAATCGTGGTGAGCGTGCCGGAAAAGGAATCCATCTCCCCCAGTGCATTCTCGATACTATCGATTTGGTAGTAGTTTTCGCGATCGTGCCTGCGGTTTAAGTACTTCTCTGTCTGACTCTTGGCTGCTTCCATCGTTTCCTTCGACTTGGCTTTTACAGTTATCGTATGAACGTACTTGTACCCGTCTATATTGTGCAGAAAGGTAATCGGCATATAGGCACCCTCGGATCGACCATCGTCAATCATCAGCTTGGCTTCCCTTACCACGCCGATAACGACGACTGATGCTGCTTTGAAAGTCAAACGCTTGCCAATCGGGTCTTCACGTCCGAAAAGCCCTGCCGCTAACTTTTCGGTTAAAACGATAACCGGCTTCCCCTCTCTTACTTCCTTCGTAGTAAAATATCTGCCTGCAACTAGTTTCAAGTTGGGTTGAACCTTTAACAGATCCTCATTTGTTCCTTGTATACTTGCGTCCTTCCCCTTTTTCGGGCCACGAATTGTTCCATAAAGACTTGTGAACGGCACGGCCTCTTCAATGTAGGGCGATTGTTTGGGAAGTGCATAAGCATCCTCCACTGTCAAATCAGTAATCTTGCTTCCTTGGCCCCACCAAACAGTAACGCTGAAATTAGTAGCACCCAGCTTCTCTAACTGATCGGTATAAGCCTGTTGACTGCCGTTTCCTAGTGTCATCACAGCAATAACAGACATGATTCCGATGATGATCCCAGACATCGTCAAGGTAGCTCGGAGCTTATTTGTCCCAATCCCTTCCAGAGCCGTACGAAAGCTTTCGAGTAAATTCACGTGAGGATCACCTCCTCGGACGCAGTAGCAAACAAGCGCTTCTCCACTCGATCATCTCGGATGATATGACCATCTCGAAACGTAATGACGCGCTCGGCATGCTGAGCGATATCCGCCTCGTGCGTGACGAGGAGAATCGTTACCCCTTGCGCATGCAGCTCCTGAAAAATCGCCATGATCTCGATGCTGGAACGACTGTCCAGATTCCCTGTCGGCTCGTCAGCAAGTAAAATGGCTGGCTGGTTAACCAACGCTCTGGCGATAGCTACCCGCTGTCTTTGACCGCCGGACAGCTGCGTTGGTTTATGATCCATCCGCTGGGCAAGTCCGACACGCTGCAACGCCGCTTTCGCTCTTTTTTTGCGTTCTGTCATGCCGACGCCCGCATACATCATCGGCAACTCTACGTTTCGCAGCGAAGTAGCACGTGGCAACAGATGAAACGATTGAAAGACAAAGCCGATTTTTTGATTGCGTACCTGCGCCAGCCCACTATCCTTCAACTGCGTAACATCAATTCCATCCAAGACATACGATCCGGAGGTTGGCCGATCTAGACAACCCAGCATGTTCATAAACGTCGATTTTCCGGAACCAGAAGGTCCCACGATCGCCACGAATTCACCTTGAGCTACGTGGATATTGATATTTTGCAAAGCGAACAGCTCCAGCTCATCCGTCTTGTACTGTTTGGTTAACCCCTCAATATTCAGCATATGTATCCTCCTTTACCCCGCAAACTCTTCGGGAGATGCTTGGAAGATCACTTCATTTTCTTGCAAGGTTTCCGGTGGATTCGCTACCAATTCTTCACTGCCATCCAATCCGCTTTCAATTTGGATAAACAATTCACTTTCAATTCCAGTCGTCACTTTTTTCTTCTTGGCCTTGCCATTTTCCGCTACCCAGACAAAAGAAGATCCATCTTGATCCGTCACGACTGCCTCAATGGGGACTTGCATGGCGTTTGTTGCTTTTTGCAGGACGATGTTCACATCCACGTGAAAACCTGGCTTCAAATACTCCCTCGTCTCATTTATATGGACAGCGACCGGCACTCCCGTACTCTCTCCACCCGGCTCTTTGCTGGTTACAGCCATAGGAGATATGCGCAACACCTTACCTTGCAACTGTTCTCCGCCTAAGGAAATGCCTGAGACCACCGCATCCTGTCCGACTTTGATTTTACGCAAGTCAGATTCTCCAACTGCTGCTTCGACCATAACATCATTGGTATCTCCAACCGTGAGAATTTCCTCGCCTTTACTTAGGTACTTCCCTTGTTTCACCTTCATGGAGAGCACCGTCCCCTCAATCGGTGACACGATGCTGCTTTGCACACGTTGCTTTTCATATTTTGCTTTTTCCAAATTCAGCTTTTGAATTTGCGCCTCGTAGGAGCGAATCTCTGCCTTGTCTGGCCCTTTTTGCTTCAAAAGTAAGTCTTGCTTCGCGACCCTTACTCTTGATTCTGCGGTCTGTAGCTTTTGCTTCGCCTCCTCTACAGCCTGTTGGGTAGACACGCCTGCGGTAAACAGCGATTGCGTTCGCTGGTAATCTTTTAATGCCGTTTGGTATTCGCGTTCATGCTGGGCAAGCTGCTCCTGCATTTTCGTGACTTCCTCAGGCTCCACACCTTTGGAGAGCCTTGCGATATTCGCTTCCTGAATGGTGATCTGTGCCTCGATATCCATGATTTCATTGCTGACATCGGACATGTCGATATTGCCGATCACCTGCCCTTTCGTCACTTTGTCTCCCTCCTTGATGGAGAAATTCCGCAATTCGCCTGCATAGTTAGCGAACAATGTATGGTCATTTCGTACTTTGACCAGGCCCGACGTCAAAATCGTGCTTTCCAAATCGGCCGTTACCACCGTTGATAACATGACAGGAGTGCCATTCTTCTTTTCTCCCGAAGAAGCTGCATAGCCACCGAACCCGGCCACAAGCACGCCCACGCCCACACCCAGCCAGATCCACAAACGTTTTTTCATATTCCTTACCTCCCCAAAAACTTTAAACCCCGATCATTTTTAGCCAATCAAAAAACCCCACTGTTTCTATTACAGGTTCCACCCTGGCTCGTCACCCGATCAGGATAAGGAAAACTTATAAAAGAAAAAGTGGGGTAATCCTTAAATTTTTTTAAAGTGAGGGAGTCTGTTCGTAAGGTAAGCGTATTTCAAAAATCGTCCGGATCAAATTGCTCTCGGCAGAAATCGTCCCTTCGTGGCGCTCGACGATATTTTTGGCGATAAATAGCCCGAGACCTGTGCTTCCGTTTTGATGGCTTCGGGCCTTGTCACCTGTATAAAACACCTCGAAAAGATGCGGCAGATCTTCCGGGGGAATCTCGTGACCATAATTGATAATCTGCACAACGACCTCGTCACCCGCAAGAAAACCGTTGATATCAACAAACTGCCCATCGTGCCCGTAACGGATGGCATTCGTCATGATGTTCTCGAAAACGCGTGCCAAGATCTCGCCATCTCCGTAAACCGTCAATCGTGAGGCCACATTCATTCTCGTTTCCAACTGATTTTTCTCCAAGGAAGGATATAGCTCCTCGTTTAACTGCATGAGCAATTCACTCAGGTCAATCAGGTTCTGTTGGATGGTGAGCATGCCGTAGTTCATTCTCGTAATTTCGAAGAGCTCGTCGATTAGCTTTTCCAAACGCTGCGACTTGGTAAAAGCAATATTCGTGTAATGTCGGGCTTGTTCCACCGTTAACTGCTCGTCCCGCAAGATGATGTCCAAATACCCTAAAACAGAGGTCAGCGGCGTCCGCAGGTCATGCGCCAGGTTTAAAACCAACTGATCCTTGCTGCTTTCGGCAAAATCTCCTCTTTGTACAGCTTCCTGCAATTTTTCACCCGCCAGATTGATGTCCTTGGCAATATCTGCGAACTCATCGTTCGAAGGTATTTGAACATGTTTGGTAAAGTCACCATTCGCAAGATGATGAATCCCTCTGGAAATCTCCTGAAAATAGGTGGCATACCGTTTGGTTAGCAAGAAGAAAAACAGTATAGCTAGTGGAACAAAAATAATCAGAAAGAAGTAAATGTCCCCTATTTCTCGCATAAAATAGCGAATCGCCGCTAAAAAGCTTTCGTACTTCACCTGTGATCGATAGTAAAACTGTAGCGCTTTAAAGATCACATAGGTAACCGAACCAGACAGAAGCAGACTTAGGCCCAGTAGCTTGACCATTTGGAACCGAAAGCTCCGTATCATCTTAGCCATGAAAGGAATACCCTACTCCCCAAACCGTTTTGATCCACTTGTTTTTCGTTTTTTCTTCTCCCAGCTTCTTTCGTAAGGTGCGAATGTGCACCATGACTGTATTGCTGCCTTCATAGTACGCTTCGCCCCACACCATCTCGAAAATATTGTCCGCACTAAACACCTTCTTTGGATATCTGGCCAGCAGGTAGAGAATATCAAACTCTTTCGGTGTTAACTCAATCGTTTCTCCGTACAGGCTCACAGTTCGCTCCTCTGGATAAATGACAAGTCCACCTGCCTCTAAGACCTTGTTACTCGCTACTGCTACTGCTGGTTGATTCAGCTGCTTAAAGCGTCGCAGCTGGGCATTCACACGAGCGACCAATTCCATTGGATTGAATGGCTTGGTCATATAATCATCTGCGCCCATCACCAATCCCGAAATTTTATCCAGATCGGACGTCTTGGCACTCAAAAAGATAATCGGCATATTGTGCTGTTCACGAATGAGACGGGTGACCTCGTAGCCATCCAGCCCAGGCATCATAATATCGAGAATCGCCAAATCAATCGAATGCGTCTGCACAGCTTGGAGTGCTTCCTTTCCATCTGCTGCGATAATTGTGTGGTAACCTTCTTTTTTCACATGCAAGGCAACGAGCTCCGCAATCTCCGCTTCATCGTCGGCGATCAATATGGTGACGTGCTTCATCGTTTTCCCCATCCCTTGTATACATTTCCTACCATTATAGCAGGTATGAACTAACTTTTCTGTTATCGTACACAGAGCTCGTTCATACAATTATGGATAATAATTACTTTCAGTTTGTTTTGACTTTGCAGACTTTTCTATATTACTATATTCATGTCCATATCATATCTAACATAAATATACTTGGGGGTAATTTATGAAAAAACTAATGTTTGCTGTGGTTTCTGGTTTGTTGGCGCTTACGGTAAGTGCGTGTGGCACTGGCACAGATCAGGCTACCTCAACATCTGGGCAATCCGGTGCAAAAAAGTACGTGTTTGGTACAGATGCAACATACCCACCCTTTGAGTTTGAAAAGGACGGAAAATACGTAGGAATTGACATCGACCTGATCAATGCAATTGCTAAAGAAGAGGGCTTTGAGGTAGAAATTAAGCCGATGGACTTCAAAGGGATCATTCCAGCTGTTCAAGCGAAGCAATTGGACGGTGCCATTGCGGGGATCAGCATTAATGATAAGCGCAAAGAAATTTTAGATTTCTCTGAACCTTACTATCAAGCAGGTCTTTCCTTGGTCGTACGTGAGGACAACACAACGATCAATGGAGAGGCAGATTTGGCTGGCAAAACGATTGCGATCAAAAAAGGCACGACTGGCGCGACCTTTGCTGATGAGCTCGGGCAAAAGTACGGCGCGACTGTCAAATACTTCGACGATAGCCCTTCCATGTTCCAAGAGGTTCAAAACGGCAATGCTGATGTAACCATCGAGGACTATCCGGTTATCTCTTATAAAATTACGGTAGACCCTGCTTCCAAGCTGAAAATTGTAGGCGATCGTCTCAATGGAGACCACTACGGCATCGCGGTTTTAAAAGGGAACAAAGAGCTGCAAGACAAACTCAACTCCGGTCTGAAGAAGCTGAAAGAGAACGGGAAATACGACGAAATCATCAACACATACTTGAACACGAAAAAGTAAAAGGCGCAAGACGCGCCTTCTTTTCACCTTAGAAAGAATGGAGTTGTCCAAATGAGCAGTAGTTGGGATGTCATTGCTGACGCACTTCCTGTCTTGGCCCAAGGCTCTGTGGTCACGTTAAAAATAACGGTTATTTCCCTGTTTTTCGCTCTCTTGATCGGATTGCTTTTTGGCTTAATGAGCACTAGCCGTTCTAAACTACTCCGCGGCATTGCAACCGCTTACGTTGACTTTCTCCGCGGCACACCGCTGTTGGTTCAAATCTTCTTTATTTATTTTGGATTGCCTCCTGTCCTGGATATCAAAATTCCAGAGACAACCGCAGGTATTCTAGCACTCAGCCTCAACGCCGGAGCGTACCTGGCTGAAATTTTTCGCGGAGGGATTCTCTCTATCGATAAAGGACAGATGGAAGCTGCTCGCTCCCTCGGACTATCCCACGGAAAAGCCATGCGCCTGGTCATTTTGCCTCAGGCTGTTCGCCGCATGATTCCTGCTTTCGTCAACCAATTCATCGTGACGCTAAAAGACACCTCGCTCTTAACGGTCATTGGTATCCGTGAGCTGATGAACAGTGGTGAGATTATCATCTCTAGCAACTTCCGCTCATTCGAAATTTGGGCTGTAGTAGCGGTCTTCTATTTCCTGATGATTTACATCCTCAGTCTGGTGTCCCGTTCCCTTGAGAGGAGGTTTGCGAAATGATTCATGTAGAGAATTTGAAAAAGAGCTTTGGCTCGTTGGAAGTTTTAAAAGACATCTCGACTACCATTAAAGAGCGTGAAGTTGTTTGTGTCATCGGTCCCTCCGGCTCAGGAAAAAGTACGTTTCTGCGCTGCCTGAACCAGTTGGAAGAAGTAACATCTGGCAAAGTCACCATTGAGGGCATGGAGGTTACTTCCCCCAAAGTGGACATTAACAAGCTGCGAGAGCGTGTCGGCATGGTGTTTCAGCGATTCAATCTCTTCCCGCATCTCACTGTTTTGGAAAACATTATGCTCGCACCCAAGCACGTCAAAAATTCAGAGCGCCAGCAAAATGAACAAAAGGCGTTGCAACTCCTCAAAAAAGTAGATTTGGCGGACAAGCGAGACGTGTATCCCGATCGGTTGTCTGGCGGTCAACAGCAGCGCGTAGCCATTACCCGTGCGCTCGCCATGGACCCTCACATCATGCTGTTCGACGAGCCTACCTCTGCACTCGACCCGGAAATGGTCGGAGAGGTTCTTCAGGTGATGAAGGATTTGGCCAAAGAAGGAATGACAATGGTCGTGGTTACACATGAGATGGGCTTTGCCCGTGAAGTAGCCGATCGCGTGATTTTCATGGATGGCGGATACATCGTCGAAGAAGGCACACCTGCCGAGATTTTTGACAATCCCCAGCATGAGAGAACCAAGGCATTTCTCAGTAAAGTGCTGTAAACAAGCAACGGGCATGATGCGATTTTTTCATCCATCATGCCCACTTGTTTTTCCTTTAAAACTACCTTACACATATTCATGCGCCAGCATCAAAAACACGCTGGACGTCCACGTAAAGGCCCGGTCCCTCAGTCCATCACCTGTCAGCGCATCGAAGTTTTCCGCCATGCCACTTCGCGCGGCCATTCGGCAAAAACGTCTGGCAATCTCCTGAGAAAACGCGACTTCACCTGCTCGCCGCAATCCATCGACCAAGAGCATCGTCACTGGCGCCCAAATCGGGCCTAACCAGTAGCCATCAGCGCGGTAGAAGGAGCTGGTTGGACTCTCTGTAGCCAGTCCATTCTCTGTCAAAAATCGCTCCTGCAAGTCCGTAATCAGCCTGGTCCGGATGTCCTGCGGCAGCTTTTCGCCAAGCACAAGAGGCATATAACGGATCAAGCTGTCTCCTTGTGTAGGCTTGTCGCTACCGGAGTGAGTCGCGAAGAAGTTATCGCCATTCCAGTGCTTCTCCAGCAGTCGTTGCAGCGTCATTTCGGCCTTTTCCTGCCACCTCACTGCCTCTTCAGGACGGCCCAGCCTATTCGCCAATTCCGCCAGCACATCCATTTGCAAAATCAAATACGTAGGCAAATCCGGGCTTTCAATCGGCGCCCCCTCGAGGAAAATCGTGCTGTTGTCCCAACCGCAGTCATAGCCGTGATTGTACTGCGGAATCCCGTCCTGATCATCATCGCGGTAACGGAACCACCAATCGGTCCAGCGACAAAGCGGCTCGTACACCTCTTCCAGCATCTCGTTTGTAATCGCGTCGTTCCGATCCAGCATCCAGCGCAGCGTCCAGCCGTGAATCGGAGGCTTGCAGCAATTCCACAACGCATACCGATCATTGATAAAATCGGGGAAGACACCACTCTCATCCTGCCTGTCGATAAAAATCATGAGCTGATCCCACGCCAGCGGCAAGTTTGCTCGCGTCAGTGCCATCGCATTGAAGCAATGATCCCAGCTCCAGATATTTGTCATCCAGTTTTTGGACATGTACATCGCGGACCGTGGTAGGTAGCCTTCAGGTCTCACCACACAAGACCAGGTAATGTACGCCGCGAGTTCCCTTGCTTCGTTCAAGCCATCGCGACGCTCCTCAGATACAGGGAGTGTCCGTTCCAGCCACTCGTCGTACTCCTTTTTTACCTGTGCCCATCCATCGGCAAAGGCAGGGTAGCTGCGCTCCTTCCATACCGTGTGGAACTCCTCCAATACGCCTTCCAGTACACCCGTTTCCTCGTCGGGAAGGAAGGTTATTGCGACTTGCTGTTCACGCGATGCCTTCGTAGGGTTGACCACAAGTGATCCAGCAAGTGGAGTCACTCGCAAGCGAATTTCCGTGGAAAAGTGATTGATTTCCCAGCATCCGGCTCCAGCTTGAATCGCATAATCTGCTGCCGTCGATTCGAGCACCAGTCGCAAACCAACGCCTTGACCACGTACCTGCACCAGCTGCGGCTCGCTCATACACAGCTTCACTTCGCCTTTAGCCCCGTAAAGTCGCAGCAAGGTTGGCGTAGCCTCCGTCTCAAATGGAACTGCCGCACCATCGGCTACCATTTCGATTCGAAAAATCGCACCATCGTGGTTGTCTCCTCCACGAATATTGCGCAAATAAAGTCCTTCTTTTCGCTTGGCGTTACCCAGTCGCGAGAGTACGAGATACGACCCGTATCGGCTAAAAGGGACCATTCCTAAATCAAACAGCATATGTCTCACCTCGAGGTTGCTTGGTCGATCGTTTTCGATCGCGCTTTTCCAACAAACGATTCATTCTCGCGTTCATCCACCAGACAGGCAGGCTCGCCCCCAGCAAGATCGGCAAAACAGGAATCGCCAGCAGGAGAATCAAGAGAAGGAGTAAGCCTCCCAGCGTGACGAGCGAATGCAACGGAAAGGCCGCGACAAGCCAAAACGACTGCTTGAGCGTCCGCTTCACATCTGCATCCTCCCGAACAAGCAGGGAAAAAGCGTGGCAAGTGGTAGCCGCATGCAAGAATCCAATCCCCGCAAAAACAGCGGCGATCGAGAGCCCCCACAGAGAGCCCATGCGAAGAAAAAACACCACATCGACCCACAGGATTGCCCCCGTTAGCACCGTCCCTGCGCCAAGCCATTGGCTCCTCCAAAAATAGTGGCGAAAAGCATGCCAGAAGGCAGATGGAAGCCCGCGGTCATTCCACTTGCCGCTAAGTACGTCGTGTAGAGCCGCTGTCGCTGGAAAGATTCCAAAGACGACGCCTCCCAAGAGCGTGCACGCCACCCACATGAGATGCGCTGCCGCCATCCGCAACAATCGCTCACCAAATTGATGAAATGACCATGCCCAGCCTTCCCACTTCGCCCGATTCCCCACTGTGGCTCTCCCTCCTTACTTGATAGCTTCTTACTTAATAGCAACACCAGCTGAATTGTCTACGATATATCGTTGTGCAAGGAAAAAGAGGAGTAACGGCGGAAGCGAGATCAGGAGCGTTACCGCCATCAGCCCTGTTGCCTCTACTTCATACATCCCTTTAAATTGCGCCAGTCCCAGCGTCAGCGTGTACTGACTTTGGTCATTCAAGAAAATGAGTGGACCCAAATAGTCGTTCCATGTGCCCAAGATGTTGAATACACTCACCAAAATCAGAGCAGGCATCATCAACGGCATAATAATCCGGGCGTAAATCTGAAATGAACCCGCACCATCAATACGCGCCGCTTCATCCAGCTCACGAGGAATGGTCAAAATAAACTGTCGCATGAGGAAAATATAAAACGCTGACCCAAAGAACGAAGGCACAATCAACGGCTTGAGTGTGTTGATCCAGCCCAGATAGTTGAACTCCATGTACAGCGGAATCATCGTCACTTCCCACGGAATCATCATCGTCGCCAGAACGACCATAAACAGAAAGTCTCTTCCTTTAAACGTAAACCGGGCAAAGCCGTACGCGACCAGCGAAGACGATATCAACTGCCCAATCGTAGTCAGGATCGTCACCGTCAACGAGTTTTCCAAATACAAATTAAACGGCTGCGACATCCACGCATTCCCGAAGTTCTCCCAATGCAGCACATCCGGAATCCATTTGGGTGGATACTGCAAAATCTCAGCATCCGATTTGAGCGCAGTAGAGATCATCCAGTAAAACGGTGCGAGAAACAGGAAAGAGAAAAAGATCAAGCTCGCATAAGCGATTGTCTTGCGTATCAAGCTTCTTCCCCTCCCCTGCGGTTGTCGCCCTCGTAATACACCCATTTGCCGGACGTTTTAAATACGAGGAAGGTCAATACCAAAATGATCGCAAACATAAACCAGGAGTTCGCCGAAGCATACCCCATCTTGAAGTATTTGAAGGCGTTGTCATACGCGTACATGGCATAGAAATACGTGGACTGCAACGGTCCTCCTCCTGTGAGCAAGAGTGCTAGACTCAGCTGCTGGAACGCACTAATGATCGTCATAATCAGGTTGAACAAAATTGTTGGGCTGACCATCGGCAGTGTAATGCGGAAAAACTTTTGCACCGCCCCTGCCCCATCAATCGAAGCCGCTTCATACAAGCTCTCCGGGATGCTTTTGAGCCCCGCCAGGAAAATCAATACCATGGAGCCTTGCCCCCACAGACTGGCGATTACCATGGCAACGAGTGCCCACGACGTATCGTTTAGCCAATCTGGACCTGTAATCCCAACCAGACTGAGCAAATAGTTGAAAATACCGTATTCCCCGTCATATACCCACGCCCATATCATTGCCAGCGCCACACCGGAAATCACGCTCGGCAAGTAAAACACTGTGCGGAAAAAGCCGCTGCCTTTTACCTTCTGATTCAGCATCATCGCCAAAAACAACGCAATGAACAAATTCAACGGGACAAACAACAGCGCAAATTTAATCGTGACCCAGAGTGATTGCCAAAACAATGGATCATCCGTAAACATATTGATGTAATTGTCCAAGCCGACGAACGTAACCTCACCAACGACAGGCCAATCAAAAAAGCTCATGACGAGCGAAAACAGCATCGGTCCCAGCGTAAAAGCGAGAAAGCCGAGAATCCAAGGCAAGATAAAAAGATAGGGCGTAAGAAACGCCCTTCCCTTGAGTTTTTTCGGTTGAACGGTCATGGCAGGCTGTTTGTGTGTCACAACACTCTCTGTATTCAATTTCCTGACCCCTTCCCGTTATTTCAAGAATTTCTGGGAGTCTTTGACTGCCTTATTCAGTAATTCCTCGGCGTTTTGTCCCATCATGATCGCATTGACCGCTGCGGAAAGGTTCCGGTTGATTTCGTTCCAATGCGGATTCAACAGGAAGGCTGGCGTGTCAGTCGATTGCTCCAATGTCTTATAGAACGGCGCGTAGAGCGGGTCCTGATCGAGCTTCTTCTCTTGTACGACACTAATACGCACAGGCAAATCAGATGTACGCATCTTGATCGCATCGCTGGAAACGAAGAACTTCAAAAACTCCCAAGCCAGTTCTTTGTTTTTGGAATCCTTGGCGATCGATACGGAGGAGGTTGCAATGACTCCCTTGCCAGGCTTGC
The DNA here is from genome assembly GCF_041644655.1 of Brevibacillus sp. BD137. Classification (NCBI taxonomy): domain Bacteria; kingdom Bacillati; phylum Bacillota; class Bacilli; order Caryophanales; family Paenibacillaceae; genus Brevibacillus; species Brevibacillus sp. BD137. The sequence goes on from NZ_JAOTNO010000003.1 coordinate 540,709, forward strand.
CAGGGAATTGCGGCATCACGACCGTACCAAAATCGACATTCGCCTTCTTGTATGACTCGAGCGACCATACGCCGTTGTCATACATCGCGAGCTTGCTTGCTTTGAACAAGTCGTTGCCGCTTTGCTGGTTTTTGCCACCGACGAGCAAAGCGCTCTTGTCCTTCGCCAAATCACTGAAAATTTGCAGGGCTTCTGCTGTTTCCTTGCTGTTCATGTAGCCCTCGATGGCTTTTCCGTCAGGGCTGATGAAGCTGCTGCCGTTGCTCCACACGAACTGCTGCAAATCGTACGTATCCGGCTCCGAACGAACAGCGAAGCCGTACTGCTTCTTTTCGCGAACGGTCAGCTGTTTGGCTGCCGATTTGAAATCCTCCCACGTCCAGTCGTCTGTCGGAAGTGGTACATTTGCTTCGTTAAACAGCTTTTTGTTATAGAAGACGACCCGCGTCGAGAAGCCCGCTGGGAGTCCGAACAATTTTCCATCGAATCGATTATAGTTTAAGAGGCCTTGGTAAAAGTCGTCGATTGCCACTGATGGGTCCTTCTTTACGTACTCATCCAATGGCTCGAGCGAGGCGTTATACGTGGGGAAATCCCACATGTACATGACATCCGGCGGGTTTTTGGCTCCAAATGCCGCTACCAGCTTTTGATCAAAACCATCTGCATATGCCTCGACTTGTACCTTCACACCCGGATTTTTCTGTTCGAATTGTTTCGCGATATCTTGTTGGATCTTCAGCATTTGGTCCGTATCCCATGTCGCGAAACGCAATGTAACCGTTTCCTTTTTATCAGACGACGCTGGCGTTGTCGTACCTGTGCTACTAGACGTGCCGTCTGTTCCTGCTGGCTGGGCTTGTGAACAACCAGCTACGACGGCCAAAAGAAGTGCCATGCCAGTTGCCATCCATTTTGACGCAACCTTTCTCATCTGTGATCCCCCCTAGATTTGCCCCTCATTTTCTTTATTTTAATGAAGGGGAAAAAACGGTGAAACCGCTAATTGTTCGCAATAGTGCGTGAATTTGTTTCCTCTTTTTCGTTCTGATCAGGTTTGCGCGGTGGAGTGGACGATTGTTCGACTGGACTCCTCCTTTTGTTTGAAACGGTAGTGGCTCGGGGTCATCCCTGTATATTTTTTAAACCATTTGCTAAAGTATTTCGGGTCAGGAAGACCGACTCGCTCCGCTACCTCCTGAATGGACAGAGTTGTTTCATTCAGCATCGCTTGGGCCATTTTTACCCGGCGCTTGTCGAGGAACTCCCCAAAGCTCTCGCCCACTCCCTTTTTAAACATCACGCTAAAATGACTGCGGCTCAGTCCCACCTGTGAAGCTACCTCACTAACGGTCAATGGCGTATCCAAACGATCGAGTGCGTAATGAACAGCCTGCTTGATCGGTTCCTGCCACGGGTCTTGAATGACGCCGTACTTGCGCGCCCGCTCCGTGCGCTGGTAGAGCATCCGTACCGTCTGCATCCACGGTTCGAGTCCAGCAAACGGGATTGTTGTCTCCCAGCTCGTCACCCTTCCAGCCAGCTTCCACTCCACGAGCAAGGATTCTACCTGCCTGCCAGTACTTACGGGGGTCAGCAAAAAACGAATATCGCCACATGCAAGCCATTCCCATTCGCCTTCCAGCTCACTTGCTACCCATGCGCGCTCCTGCTCCTCCCGGTTCGCACTGCCCATCCCTTCCAAGAGCCATACACGCATGGAATCGTTCATCCACGACCAGTGTGTTTGCAGGAGGGAGGACAAGCTTTGCTCGAAATCCCGGCTCAAGCCAGTCAACCACGCACCGAATTCCCGCTTCCATTCATCAGGGCGTTCTCGAATGTTTTCAGGTCGCGCACTCTCGCCTGCCAGCTCAGTCCGTAGCTTTTCCAACAACGTACCCCATTCCTCATCCTGGAATTCAGTCTTCAACAAATATCCCGACACCCCGAGAGAGATTCCCTGCTGGGCAAAAGAAAAATCGCGATGACAGCTGAGCAGAAGCACCTTTGTTTGTGGTGCGTGCTCCTTCACTCGCCTGCACAGCTCCAGCCCATCCATTTCTGGCATAACGATGTCCGTAATCACCAGCTCGGGCTGTATTTGCAGGAAAGCCTCCCAGCCTTTCCGACCATTCGGTGCATCTGCTACTACTTCCATCCCATAGCGACTCCATGGCACCATTGCCTTCAATCCTCTTCGCACCAGCACTTCGTCATCCACAATCATTACCTTGATGCTCATCAGGAATTTCCTCCCTTTTCGGCCATGTGATTTGAATTGTGGTTCCTTCTCCTCTGACAGATGAAATCTTCATGCCGTGCTCCATACGAAAATGAAGCTTGAACTTCTGATCGACGTTGTACACGCCGAGTCCCCGTTTGCTAGAACGCTCCAGATCAGGCTCGAGAAGTTTGGCCAATCGCTGGGGCACAATTCCTGCGCCGTCATCTTGCAACAGCAGCGTCACAAGCCCTTCTTTTTCACTGACACTGATCCGGATCGTTCCCTGTCCGTCTTCGAATGCGTGGAAAAAGATATTTTCCAAAAGCGGCTGAAGAGTCATTCGCGGGATTAAATAACGGCGGCAAGCCTCTACTCCGGTCTGTTCAAATTGAAAAACAGGTCCGTACCGCAGCTCTTGGATTTGCAGAAAATGCTCGACAGTTTGCAGCTCCTTTTCCAACGGGACGAGCTCCTGCGTGATATCGAGATTGCCCTCTAGCACTTTGATGAGATGATAGAGCATATTGCCGATTTCATTGGCACCAGATAATCTGGCTTTCCACTGGATCGAGTTGAGTGTATTAAACAATAGATGCGGATTGATTTGGTAGTGAACGGCCCGCAGCTCTGCTTCCTTTTTCAACTGCTCGGTTCGACTCACCTCGGCGATTAGCGTCTGAATCCGCCTCACCATTTGGTTGAAGCTCACCCCTAACCGCCCCAGCTCGTCTTCCGTGTCTACCTCTGCGCGAGTTTGTAGCTCGCCTGTTCCTACAAGCCGCATCGTTTCTTGCAGTCGTTTGATTTTTCCTGTAATCCGTCTGGAAAATAAATACGCCAAAAGAAGTGCCAGCACTGCCGAAAGAATCAGCGCTGCGATAAAGAAAGATTGAATCACTTCCGCAGAGCGGTTCATTTGCTCGTACGGCAAGCGCACTTGAATCATCCAGTTGTTGGACTCCAGCGGTTTGTTCCAGACGATATCGCTCTCTTGCTGGACGAACGTACCCGCAGTCTGGTAAATCAGCTCGCCATTTTTGGCTGTGATCGTCACATGCGCACTCATGTCCTTTTCCAGCTGGGAAAACAATTGAAACAGCTTGCCTGCTTTCATCTCGATCAAAATCCGGCTGTCCTTCAACACGCCATAACCGCTGAGAACGGGAACGACCAGGCCGAGCACCTTCTCCTGATTCCGCAGCTCCGCTTCATCCTGAAACCCGACATAATGCCTGGGCGTGTAAAAGCCGATCCATCGCTCCTCATCCAGCTTGGCGGGCAGTGCTCTCCACCACGATTCCCGCATTAGATCCTTGCCGTTGATGACATTTTCCCCGAAAAAATAACCGGAGGGCGTCACGATAAAAATGCCTTTTGTATCAAGGTTGCGATGCGCCCCCAGGTATCGCTCGAAGTTTTTTTGTTCCAGGAAGCCTGTGTACGTCTTCGGTTGTTCCTCCCGCATGACGACCAATGTCGGGTCTGACACGTACGTATTGATGTCATAGGCCATGTATCTCATTTGACTCAGGTAGTTGTCGATCTGGATTTGCAGCTGTGTCGCGATATACTCGCCTGACTTGCTAAATTGCTCGCGAACGACCATCGATGATTTCCAATACGCCATACTCCCCAGAGTCATCAGCGGAATAATGGCTGCAATCAGCATAAAAGCGAGCAGCTTGGCATGAATGCTTCTGCGCGGGAAGAGCGACCATGACTTCATGTGACAAACCACCACCGTATTTTGATTAGTTGCACTATTCTATCTTCAACTAGATTGTACAACGTTTCGGCGATGCCTTCGAGAGCAATCAGCGGTTAGTTACACAAATTCAAATTCCGCTTATACAGATGAACCGGAGAAATCGTATCCTTCGAAAAAGGCGTTAGCCTCACCTGGAACTGGAACTCCTCTGGACGCAGTGCATGCTGCTCGGATTGCTTAGGTCCGCAGCTATTGCTACCCAGCCCGTTTTGTCGATAATCGAGATGCAGTGTGACATACTCTCGTTTTACGAGATCTGTCGTGTGCTTTGCTTGCTCCAGATCGTCCGTATCATAGCGAAGTGCGCTAAATTCCAAGGTCGGTTGACCCATCGCGAAAAGTCCAACGCCTCGCTGATCCGTGATCGACATCCATTTGACGTCCGTGCGATTGCCATTTTCCTGCGGGAACACGTACGGCGTGTACAGCTCATCCACACTCGCCTGATACACCCCGATGCGATTAGCTTCCTTGCTGTCGATATACGCCTCTCCCGGGCCGCGACCATACCACGAGACGCGCTCCATATCTTCGGTGACCAATAGCTTCAAGCCGATTCGCGGCAGCATCGCTGGCGGGGTGCCTTTGGGTGTGCCTTGAACCTCTACCTGCACTTCGCCATTTCCGAACACGGTATACGTGTAGCGACATGCAAAACCCCAGTCGTATACAGGTGGAGCAATCCGCACATCGCAGGTAATGACCACTCGATCTTCCCGATCCTGCTGAATGCTTACATGCTCCACCCGGTTTTGCAAACGATCGAGGTACACCTTGCGCCACTCTTCCACTACGTACATGTCATTGTCAATCGGAGCACGCCAAAACGTGAGGCGAGGTCCTGCCACCAACAGCTCCTTGCCTGCAAACACCCAGCTCGTCGGCACACCGCTCACTTTGTCAAAAACGAACTGAAAATCTGCTCCGGTAAGGGTGACGTCCGTTTTCGTTTCTTTCGCATCGACGCTGCCAAACACAGGCGGATAGGAAGCGACTGTAACCTGTTGGGCAGCGGTCATTGGCAAGGCAAATTGTGCCCAAGCCAGCTCATGTCCAGCCTGTACCCAGCTCTCATCTTGGTCCAGCACAAAGGATAGCGTCAGCCAGTAGTCGGTTCGATCCTGCACCTGCGCAGGCAAGGTATACGGAACAGCTACATTGGTACGACTTCCTGCTTCCGTATGTGGTAGCGACAGCGTGCCGCTCTGCACCACTTGTCCGTCTGCAGTCACACTCCAGACCATTCTCACGTGCGCAAGCGTGCGGAAATCATAGCGATTCGTAATGGTGACGAGCCCGCTTTCTAGATCAGTTGCTTCAACGACGATCGGCTCTATCACTTTTTTGTATTCGAGCAGCCCTGGGGATGGGGTGCGATCTGGACGAATCAGTCCATCGATGACGAAGTTGCCATTCGTCGGGTAGTCCCCGAAGTCGCCTCCGTAGGCATAATACTCTCGCCCATCCGGCGTATACTGGCGCAAGCCGTGATCAATCCATTCCCACACAAAGCCGCCCTGCAAGCGTTGATATTTGTCAAACACATTGGCGTAGTCGCGCAAGCCACCGGGTCCATTCCCCATGGCATGAGCATACTCGCACATGATATGCGGCTTTTGCAGATGTTCATTTTCACCATGCTGGATCATTTTTTCTACCGAGGAGTACATAGTGGAAAATACGTCGCACACTTCTGCTTCGCGATCCTCCTCGTAGTGGATGAGACGAGTCGGGTCCGCTTGCCGGCACCAAGCGGCCATTGCCCGGAAATTGCAGCCAAAACCAGATTCGTTGCCAAGCGACCACATGATGATCGACGGATGGTTTTTATCCCGCTCCACCATGCGCACCATGCGCTCCACGTATGTCTGCTCCCACTCTGGATCATCGCTCAGCTGACTGATGTTGCCCGTCAACTGGAAGCCATGCGTCTCCAAATCGGTTTCGTCCATGACATACAATCCGTACTGGTCGCACAAATCGTAAAAGCGCGGATCATTCGGATAATGCGCGGTACGAACGGCGTTGATGTTGTGACGCTTCATCATGAGCACATCTTCACGCATCGTTTCATACGGGACAGCACGCCCGAGATCGGGAAGATGATCATGGCGATTCACGCCGTTCAGGCGAATCGCTACACCGTTCACGTAAAAGTTGTTTCCTTTTACTTCGATACGTCGGAAGCCGACGCGAATTGGGATGACTTCTGTCTTTTCACCCGACTCCTGCTCAATCGCAAGCAGCAGGTGATACAGGTTCGGCTCCTCCGCCGACCATTTTTTCGGCTCCTGCACCGGAAGCTCCAAGGTCACGACCTTTTCCTGTCCGGCTGCCAGCTCGCCTGCTTCGGTGTTAGTTAGCGAAGCGATAAGCGTGCAGGATTGATCCAGCAGCTTTGCGGTCACGCTCACCCTGTCATAGGCAGCAGTGGAACTGTTTTCTACATGGACACGTACGCGCAGCACACCATGGCGGAATTCCTCATCCAGATCAGTCACGACTGCCAGATCTCTCACATGCAGCTTCGGTCTGGCAATCAGGGAAACATCCCGAAAAATTCCGCTCAAGTACCACATATCCTGATCCTCAACATACGTACCGTCCGACCATTGGTACACTTGAACAGCCAAGCGATTCCTGCCTTCCTGCAACAGCTCCGTCACATCAAACTCAGATGGCAAGCGGCTTCCTTGGCTATAGCCGACTTCCTTTCCGTTCAGCCACACATGAAAAGCGCTGTCGACCCCTTCAAAGCGCAGGATTACCTGCTGATTTTTCCACCCGGGCGCAACCGTAAACTCTCGCAAATAGCAGCCTGTCGGGTTATCTGACGGGACATGCGGCGGATCGACCGGAAACGGATAGTACAAGTCCGTGTAATGCGGTTTCCCGTACCCTTGCAGCTGCCAATGCCCCGGCACCTGAATTCGCGCCCACTCCTTCGCATCGTAATCGGCGGCAAAAAAGTTTTCCGGCACACGCAGTGGTGATTCTGCGTAAGCAAACTGCCAATGCCCATTCAACAATTGAAACCACGGTGTCGCGCCTCTTTCATACGTTAGTGCTCCCGATTCTTCCGGGTAAGACAAAAAGTAAGCCCGCGCCGCCAAGCGGTTTCGCTCTAGCAGCTGATGATTTGCCCAGTCATACCGTTGATGCATCGATGTACACTCCTCTTTTTACAATTTCACGGTTCCTTGTTCCTTACCCGTTGCCTGTAGGGCCAAGGCGCCAGCACCGAGCATTCCTGCATCTGCACCGAGCTCGGCCAAGACGATCTTTGTCTGTTGGTGTACGACATCCATGGCATGCTTTTTTACACTCGCTTGTACAGGGGCCAGTAAAAGCTCCCCAGCCCGGCAGACGCCACCACCGATCACTACCAGTTGTGGGTTGCACACGTTCACCAACACAGACAGAGCCCAGCCCGTTACTTCACACGCTTCGTTCCATGCGCAGGTCGCCACCGCATCACCTTGTTCCACTGCCGTAGCCACTTGCTCAGCCGTAATGCGCTCAAGCTGCCCATCGCACAAAGTAAACAGAGGAGAGGCTTTTGCTTGCCGCGGATTTGCATCGAGCTCCTTGTCTAAGCGTTCACGGGCCAATCTGGCAATACCTGTAGCAGATGCGACCGTCTCCACACAACCGAGCTTGCCGCAATTGCATGGAGCAGTAAGCCCTGGATAACGCACATGACCAATCTCTCCCGCGAATCCATGACTGCCCCGAACCAGCTTTCCTTCGTTTACAATCCCTGCCCCCACCCCTGTACCAAGCGGCACAAAAATGAGGTGACTTACCTCCCGACCCGCACCGAATGTGGCTTCTCCGAGCGCAGCTGTCCGTAAATCGTTTTCAAAAAAAAGCGGCAGCTCCACCAGCTTCGCGAGTGGTGTCCGCAAGTCTGCCTGATGCAATTGAAAGTTGGGCGAGTGAACCGATATCCCGTTTTCCGCATCAAAAGGACCAGGGAATCCGATCCCTACTGACTCTATGGGAACGGGTGATTGATCCCACAGTTCTATAATCAAGGCAGCCATTCGCTCGATCAAGATGGGCAAGTTGTTATGAACTTTTGTCTCCGTGGCAGCCCGGAGGAGAATTCGCCCATTCTCGTCCATGACCGCCCCTTTCATTGTCGTACCACCGACATCGAGGCCAATTACATGGCGCATGCTACTCCTCCCTTCTAAACCAGCTATTTTACTCGACTCGCTCCACATGCATCGGTTGACTTCTCAACCTCTGCACATCGTCGGGCGCGATCATGCCCGCTCCAAACGACCGTGTATTCGCGGCGCCGCATGCCATCCCCAGCCAAATCGCATCTGGCCAAGCCAAGCCTCGCAGTCTTCCGACAAGGACACCCGCAAGCATGGAATCACCGCAACCCACTGTATTTTTCAATTCGGATTCCGCCAAAGGGATCGCGGAAATACGCCACGTTTCCTTGCCATCGCCAAACCACGCGCCCTCCTCTCCTAACGAGAGAAGGACTCGCTCGGCACCGCGCTCACGTAACTCGCGTATCGCCTTGCACCGTGCCTCCTCGCTATCCAGCGAAAATCCGAGAATCGCTTCCGCTTCCGGTCGATTGGGCTTGATGAGCGCGGGTGTTGCTTTTAATCCTTCTAGCAGGGCCGGGCCGCTCGTGTCGAGCACGCATGCGCTTCCTTTCCCGGCGACACCTCGGATGAGCGCAGCGTATGTTTCGGCTGGAACGCCACCTGGCAAGCTTCCGGAAAAAACCATGTACTGGGCCTGATCCGCCAGCTCGATCAAACGCGTTTGCAAGCGACCGATCTCTTCTTCACTGGGCGCAGGACCTTGTTCAAGCACTTCTGTCACCGTTTTCTCCTGTTCGTCGAGAAAAGCGAGACACAGTCGGGATTCTCCGCTCGTTTCAATAAAGGAGGACGTAATCCCCTCACGTTCGCAGCCTTCCACAATGAACCTCCCGTTGTGACCAGCGACAAAACCGCTGGCGACTACATCCTGCCCCAATGCTTTCGCTACACGCGCTACATTTAGCCCTTTTCCGCCGGGCAAGCTTAGTACATCAGTCGTGCGATGCAGCTCTCCTGCACGAAAATGCGAGAGTCGATACGTCTTATCGATGGCCGCGTTCAGTGTTACCGTTACGAGCATGCTATCTCACCTGCACAGTAACGAGCGGCTGCCCCATTTTTTGTTTGAACAAATTGATCACTTCTACCGGGGTTGGATCGACGCCGCGAATCAGAGCAGCATACAACGACACGAAGTCTGCCAAGTACACGATCGAAAACAACCGAGCCATTCGGGACACGCCGTGGGAATGAACTACCCTTACCCCACCAGCGCGCTCACGCAAAATGTCAGCACTGATTTCTACACGTTGGGTCGTCTTCTCGCTGTCCTCCTGATCGCGAATGAGTGTAAAATGAACGCCCTTCAGCAGCGCGGACGGCGAATCCCACCCCACAGCCTCGTCGTGGTGAAGGCTCGGTATGGCGTTCCAAAATGCCATCAGCTTGCTGTTTTCCCCGAGCTGGTTTTTCCAACGCCATGCAGGAGCATCGAAAAACGGAAGCGTTCCGTACACGACAGGTATCAGTCCATCCATCTCGATGGCGATTTGTTTGGCTGCATTTTTCTCGATCGGAGAATCGGTTCCATAGATGTGCTTCCACTCCTCGAACAGAGCAATCGTCTCCTCGACCTCCGCACGCTTGTCGGAAATCAGCCCGAGCTTCGTCAGGATGGCGAGAATCGGCAAGAAAATGTAGCCCAATACGATCCGCGGCATCATTCCACCTGGCACGAGCAAGCACGCATGATTGTGTTCCCGAGCCATCTCCAATACTTTTCCGCCCGCCGTAATGACGGCGATCTGTGCTCCTTTGGCGATGGCCGCTTCATAGCCGCTGACGACTTCTTCTGTATTGCCGGAGTGGCTAACGACAATGACAAGCGTTTTCGCATCCACAAAAGCCGGAATGGTGTAGCCTTGATTTAACTGAAGCGGCACTTGCAACTCGTCAAACAAATACGACTTGATCAAATTGACGCTCGCAGCCGAACCGCCACCAGTGCCAAGCACGACAATATTTTCAATTTTAACAGAAATATTTGATGCATCTAAATCATCAGATAATTTTAGACCTGTTTTAAACTGTTCATCGTAGCTTTCTGTATCTTGCAGGGCAGAAATCGTGTCCAGTTCGCGCAACGCTTTGGCATCATCGAGGTTTATACGCATGTAAAATCGTCCCTTCCTGTCTTTTTTTCGTTAACGTACCTTCGCTTTTCCGATACAACCACACATCTCCATCTTGGCGAGTGCGACTTCTTTGACCGCCTGCTTGGCCTGCTTCATATAGGTACGCGGGTCGTTTTCCTGCGGGTTGTTGTCAAAAACGCCCTTGATCGCTTGCGAAAACGCGATACGCAGCTCTGTCGCTACGTTCATTTTTGCCATGCCGAGCTGAACTGCCCGCTTCACCTGCTCTTCGGGAATTCCCGAGCCGCCGTGCAACACGAGTGGCACAGAAACACGACGGGCAATCTCCTCGATGCGAGCAAAATCAATGCGCGGCTCCCCCTTGTAAATCCCGTGAGCCGTACCAATCGCCGGTGCCAACGTATCCACGCCAGTCAACTCGATAAATCTCTCGCACTCAATCGGGTCAGCCAGTGCAGCATCTGCATCATCGACGACAAGATCGTCCTCCACACCCCCGACCTTGCCGAGCTCTGCCTCCACATTCACACCGCGCTCCCGAGCCAGCTCCACTACATGCCGCGTCATCGACGCATTTTCCGCAAAAGGATGCATCGACGCGTCGATCATGACCGATGTGTAACCCGCTTCGATACATCGGATAATCAGTTCCTCTTCATGACAATGATCCAAATGCAGGGCAATCGGCACCCGGGCCTCCTCTGAGGCTACCCGGGCAATTGCTGCTACATACTCCGGTCCGAGATGCCGGACCGTACCGACTGTAGTCTGTAAAATGAGCGGTGCGTTTGCTTCGCAAGCCGCCTCCACTACTGCTTGGAGCATTTCCATCGTGTGTACGTTGAATGCCCCCACACAATATCCTTGCTCCCTTGCTGTGCGCAGCATCTGTGTCGATGATACCAACGCCATATCGATCCCTCCGCTTCCTTTCTGATCTGGTAGTTATCTGCTCACAACCTGCAAGCTCGCCAGCTCCAGGTTGATGCCCAGCTCCGCATACTTACTGACAAGATGCTGTGCCGCCGCATCCGTAATAATCCGATCGACATCGGACACCCCGGCGAATTTTGCCAAATGCGTCTCTCCGAACTTGCTATGGTCAGCGAGCACATAGACTTTTCTGGCGCGTTCCATCATGACTTGGTTAATTTGCGCTTCGGCCAGATTGAGCGTCGTCAGTCCATTTTCCGGATGAATTCCATCTGCTCCGATAAAGCATTTGAATACAGAAAGTCCTCGCAAATTGTCCGCTGCGACAGAACCAACGAGCGCAAAGGATTTGTGGCGCATCTCTCCACCGATCAAGATGACGTGATGCTTACCTTGACTGTTCAGCTCCATCGCGATATTGACCGCATTCGTCACGACCGTCAGATCATTCAGGCCGCGCAGCAGCTTGGCGAGCTCCATCATCGTGGTCCCTGCCCCGAGAATAACCGTGTCCCCCGGCTGTATGTGCGTCAGCGCCTGATGGGCAATCGCTTGCTTCTCTTCGCTTCTCTCTTCCAGCTTCTCTGTAAAACTGCGCTCCAATGGCAAGAAATTCGTAATCGTCGCGCCTCCATGAATGCGCGTCAGCAGACCATCGTTTTCGAGCTTGATCAAATCTTTTCGAACCGTTACTTCCGACACATCCAGCGCCAGACTCAATTGGCTGACGGTTACGCTCTGTTCGGCTTTCAATTGTTCGAGGATCTTGCTGTGCCGTTCGGCTGCCAGCATATGACTTCACTTCCTTACGATATTAAAATATATAGTTTCGTTTTATTTCTAATTACCTTTCGTTTACTTTCATTTCGATCTTAGCATTGTAGAAAAACGAATGTCAAACAACTTATGAAATTTTCCAAAAATAAAACCAGCCTGCTCTGGTTCTCGACCAAAACAGACTGGTTGGTTGCCTCTTTACCCGATATCCCGACTTTCCAGCATGAGATCAATAAACTTCTTATGCGCCCGTGAGAGCCACTTGTTTTTATGGTAGGCAATTTGCGCATAGAACAACAGCTCTTCCTCGCACGCTATCATTTTCACTTTTTTCTCATTCAACAAGGCTTCGACGCTAATATACGGCATCAAGCTCACGCCTAGCCCGTTCGCCACACTCTGCTTGATCGCTTCCATACTGGAGAATTCCAGGTGATGCTTCGGCTTGATCTCTCTTTTTTCCAGGAAGCGTTGAAAAAACCGCCGCAGAGCACAATGCTCCCCGCTGAAAATCATACATTCCTCGCCAGCATCCTCTATTTTTTCAAACGAATGATCCCGCCCCCCGATAAAAACCAAACGTTCCGTAGAGAACGGCTCCACGACCAGATTCGGATCATCGAGCTTTGGCTCCAGCGTGATCACGATATCCAATAGACCATCATGCAGCTTTTCCCGCAGTCTACTGCAGTCGTCCATTACAAATGAAATATTCACACCCGGGTAGCTCGCTCTGTACTTGGACAAAATGTCGCCCAGCCGATAGATCGTAATCGTCTCCGAGGCTCCGATGCGTAACTCGCCTTGCAGTGATTGCTCATTTGCCGATATATCCTTGATCTTCGCATAGGAAACCAGCAGCTCCTCCACATACGTGTACAGCTCGCGGCCATAGGCGGTTAACTGAATTTTCTTTCCCAGTCGATCAAACAGAGGAACACCCATTCCTTCTTCCAGCTGTTGAATATGGGATGTAATCGTCGCCTGTGAATATTGCAGTGCTTGTGCGGCCTTCGTAAAGCTGTTGAAATCGACGACTGCCTTGAAGGTTTGAAACTGGCGAATCTCCATCCTCGCTCCCCCTTGCCCGCATGTTTTATCATTAGAAATCCTGAAGATCATCTTCAGAACTTTCATTTTTACTAATAACTAATGATAGCATATGATTCTTGGTAAGTACCGGTACGGCTTGAACGATTCGAACAGAGGAGCTGATTTTCGATGAAAAAAGTGTGCTTGTTATTACCGAATGGCTTTGAGGCAGTAGAGGCTAGCGTATTTACAGACGTAATCGGCTGGAACAAGGAAGAGGGCGACGGAACAACCGAGCTGGTGACGGTGGGCACGCGCAAGGAGTTGAAATGCACGTGGAATTTTACCGTGATCCCTGAAATGGTGATCGACGATGCGGATGTAAATGACTTCGATGCACTGGCACTGCCTGGCGGTTTTGAGCATGCAGGCTTTTATGAAGATGCTTATCGCGAGGACGTTCTTGCTTTCATACGTGAATTTGAAAAGCAAGGCAAAATGATTGCCTCCATCTGCGTGGGTGCTCTGCCCCTCGGGAAAAGCGGGATTTTGCAAGGACGAAACGCAACGACGTACAACCTGAACAACCAACTGAGACAAAAGCAGCTGGCAGCGATGGGTGCCACTGTTATCCCTGACCAATCCATCGTCATCGACAACAATATCATCACCTCGTACAACCCTTCGACCGCTTTTGATGTGGCATTCACCTTGCTAGAGTCACTGACATCCCGCGAAAACACCGACCATGTGAAGCGCTTGATGGGGTTCTTGTATAATAAAACCGGCATTTTGCCCAGTGCTCTTGGGTAAATGCCGGTTTCTTTCTGCTATTTAACGAACAAGCTCGCCAGCGCTCACTGTGTCTATATGAATGAGAATATCAAATGCTTGCCCAAGCGAAGTTGTTATAGAGTTTGGTTTGCTTGGATCAGCAGAACCGAATCCAATCAAAAACGGCCGTTCTTCCTCTAACCATTTTTGGGTGAGACCTGTAGCATTCCGTAAATCAACAAAGTATTGATCCTTTGAGACTTGATCCAGAGTATGATTAAATGTTTTTGGATCATTCGATTGAATGGTAGCTGGAACAATTTTATTTTCAATGTTAAACGCGTTATATTCGCCTTTCCCGAATGAAGTTCCAATCGTTACATATTCCTTTCCATAATGCTCCAGTAAATACTGACCGGCGAGCTTCGGGTATACCTCTTTCAACATATTGTTCTTTGCGATGTGCCCATTGTGACCCCATACGATTGTTTTTCCCAGCTGTTCATGAGCCCACTTCGCATTCTCAAACATCGCGATATCATGCTTCAAAAATAAATCAGATGGATTCTCCGAGAAGTTGAAATACATGCCAGTAAATTGCTCAATGACCTTGGCGTGTTGCTTAATCCTTGCGAACTCCTTGGATTGGCCGTTCAGACTGCTTTTGTTTTGTTCCAATATTTCCGTGATTTCTTTCGCTTGCTCCTGATGTTTTTTCTGAATGGCCACTGGCAAAGCTGAATAGGTTTCCAGGTCCTGTGTAACTTCGGCAAGTTCCTTCATTTTATTATTCACACGGGGCAGCAGGTCAGGCTTATATTTTTTTATATACTGTCTGATCTCATCGTATACATTTTCGCTGACATTTTGTACATCCATTCCGACCACCCGCAGTTTCGTTTCGTTCTCGGGATCGGCATTGTACTCACGCATCCATTCCAGCATGTCTACGATTTCTTTTGTTTGAAATATAGGCATTAGGAATTTACTCGGATTCCCTTCTCCTGTGAGAACGTAATGATCAAGTTTCAATGCATTGCCCCAGTTTTCTTCTAATACAAGGGTGGTAAAGCCCATTTCCATGACGAGAAATTCAACAAACCGGTGTTTCATCGTATAAATTTCACGACTTCCATGATTTCCCTCACCTAAACCTACGATTGAAGCAGAACCGATCATTTGGCGCAGCGGTTCAATATCTTTAAGATCAGTCCCAGGCTCAGCGCTATTCAATTTAAAAGAGTTCAGCTCTAACCATTCTTTTGGACTTAGATTTTCTGCCTTCTTCCCTTGTTGTTGTTCGCTGTCCGTCTCGGTTAATGGAGCTGTATTCGTGCATCCTGTTATGAGTAAACCACAAATCGATACCGCGACGATGCTACTTCTGTAAAAGGCCGTCTTGTTCATTTCTCTTTCCTCCAAACAACTTTGTATGCTCAAAGTATGGCCCGGGCACTGCCTGTACAACAAGTAACGTTTTGTCATAAGGTTCAGACGCCCTGTTACCAACGGTTTCTCCCTACCCCAGATGACAATTTGTCATCAAAAAAAGCGCCTGATCTTGAAGATCGGTGCGCTCGGGGATAAGAATAGGCCAACCATCGTACCCTACCTACTAAAGGAGTGGTGAATCATGGGTAATAAAAAGCGTTCCTCTGAGCACGATCCAACAATTGCGCCAAGTATGCACGGTCATGATCCTTTGGAAGAAAAGGCGACGGAAAAAGAAGTGGAAAAAGGGGATTACACAAAGGTAACGCGGCTGTTCCTCGACCGAACGCCGGAAGAGTAAAGACGGGATTTCTCCCGTCTTTTTGTCATCTATAGGATACTCTCGGTTCTCGCCAGTTCAATTGCTTCTTCCCGGTTGCTGACACCGAGCTTCGAGTAAAGAGTGGAACAGTAATTCCGTACCGTTCCCTCCGATAAATATAGTTTGGTGGCAATCGACTTGTAACGAAGCCCATCCGATAAAAGCTGTAAAATCTCCCTTTCCCGTTTCGTTAATCCATAAGGATCATTCGGGCTGTACTTCTCTAATTGCTCACGTTGGCGCTTCATCTCTTCAAATACGCGTGTAGCGATCGACTGATCAAGCCACGTTCCCCCGCTATAGATGAGCTTCAGCGCTTCCATCATCTCTTTTGGACGAGTAGACTTCAGCATATATCCTTCCGCCCCGTGCTCCAACGCTGATGCTGCCTGTACCGAATCCTCGAACGTTGTCATGACCACAATCTTCATGTTCGGCCAACGTTCTTTCATTTGAAGGAAGGTCTCCAGTCCGTTCATCCCTTGCATGTGCACGTCCATTAACACGATATCCGGCTGGTGTCGCTCACACTGTTCTAAAGCTTCTTGCCCATCACTCGCTGTACCCACAACGATAAAGTTGTCCTGCTGGCTTAAAATTTGCTGTAAGCTGTCGGCAATCATCACCTGATCATCAACAATAAGCAGGCGGATACTTCCCTGTCCAGCTTCTGCCTGTATGGGAACATTACAAATGACAACGGTCCCTTGCCCTGATTGTGAATGAACGGACAGCGTACCTTGCTGTTGCTCAAGCCGTTCTTTTATTCCCTTTAGTCCTAAGCCGAATTCGATGGACTCTAGTCCGTTTCCATTATCTTCAATTTGTAAACGGAGTTGCTGACTTTCGAAATACAGATCAACAGCTATCACACTTGCTTGGCCGTGACGAACCGCATTTGTAAGCAATTCTTGCAGGCAACGATATAAAGAAATGCTCATTTTTTGCATAACGAGCGTCTCACTTCCGATCACACGGAAGTTGACCGTTACACCTGTTGACTTCATAAATTCTTCCGTCAGTTCCAGGAGCGACTCACTTAACGACTGGTTGAACCGAGCATGAGCATGAGAGAGCTGATGCAGATGCTTTCTGATATCATCCAGGCTGCCCTGTGCTATGGAGACAAGTTTATCAACTCGTTCGACCTGTGAACCAGGAACCGAGGATCGGAGCGATTCCACGCCAACAATCAGAGAGGTTAGCGAATGGCCAATCGTGTCATGTAACTCATGTGACAGCCGATTACGTTCCTCGATCAGTGTCAGCTCCTCGATTTGCTTAATATGCTGCTCCAATAACTGCTTCTGTTCTTGAATGATACGGCCTTGCTTATGAGACTCAATTAATATACTAAATGCCATCCCCATCGCAAAACCAAAGCTGCAACTAAACATGAACTCGTACGGGAGACGATTGGTAATCAACCCGTTCAAAACCGGAAAAATAATCCCACTAGTGATTCCCGTCCACATATACGTTCTGCGACTACTGGCCACACCAATTATGATTACTAGTAAAACGAAAGGCCAAGTCCATCCAGGTGCTACAAAGGCCACAAATAGATAAAAAAAGCCTGTCATTACGACTTCGACTGCCAGATACCAATCTTTTTTTCTATATTGAACGATCAATGGAATGGCATAAACCAAAAAGGCAATTAGGATGATGACTCCGAACGGAACAGCTATCATTGCCGGATACTTAACATCTGCGATGACGATGATACCTAGCCAAATCGTTCGCAAGGCAAAAATCACCCAATTGTACCAGAACCATTTTTTTATCATAGATAACATTTTTGTCGTGTACTCCTGCTCGTTTGAATGGTAAGAAATTTCCCGAATGTTTCTGACTCATCATGCCTCACCAATTCCCGATTCGTCAAGCAGAATGCGCCGTGTCATATAGCCTTTATGACATTTTATCATGCCGCAAATATGAACGGTTAGCACGATGTCATACATAGATAGAACGGTATTGTCACTATGTGATTTTACAGCCCTGAGAATAAGGTGGATGTGTAAAGACCAACACAAATCAACTTACAGGAGCGATGAGAAATGAAACCATTCCCTATGCAAAAAGGAGCGTCCCTTACGTTATCTGCATTATTGATAGGAACGCTAATACTTCCTACTTACGGTTGTGCGGAAGCAAGTGTGGACCAAGCAATCACGCAACAAAAGAAAACGGATCATGCCAAAATAAAAGAAGCGATTGATAAAGCTGCTGCCAGCGAAAACATTCCAGGTATCCTCTTTGCAGTAAAGAAGGGAAATGATTTCTGGTCGTATGCTTCCGGCGAAGCGAATATAGAAAGTAAGAAACCGATGGAAGCCGACTTTTCATTTCGAATCGGGAGTATAACGAAATCGTTCGTCGGTGTAGTGACCCTGCAACTAGCTGAGGAAAAGAAGCTAAGCCTCGATGACTCGTTGGAAAAATGGCTGCCAGGTGTCGTCCAAGGAAACGGATATGATGGTAACAAAATTACGATTCGTCAGTTATTAAATCATTCGAGTGGAGTGGCAGACTACTTAGATGATGAACTCAAGGAAAGTATAATCCAGAACTCCACTCAAACGTTTACAGCTGAACAACTCATTTCTCGCGCATTAAAGCAAACACCGACCACAGGTGGCTATTCGAATACGAATACAGTGCTGATGAAACTCGTTATCCAAAAGGTCACAGGAGAAACGGTTGCCGAACAAATCAAGAAACGAGTGATTGAGCCGCTTCAACTAACAGAAACGTTTTTCCCGGAAAACTCTCGATCCATTCCGAAAAACAGTCCGAATGGATACTTTAACAATGCCGGTACATTAATGGATATAACTGACCTTAACCCTTCGTTTGCAGACGCAGCAGGGGCTATGATCTCGACTACGAAAGATTTAACAACGTTCTTTAGCGCTTTATTGGGAGGAAAATTGTTAACACCTGAGATGCAGAAAGAAATGTTAACCACTGTTTCTAATCCACACGGGAAATTCGGACTCGGTATTCAGGAAGTAACATTGCCGGATGGCACTACCATATGGGGTCATCAAGGCGGCATTCCTGGATTCACCAACTTCGCAGGTGGAACAAAAGACGGCGAGCACGTGATCGCGATGAGTATCAATGCATTAGGAGATACTGTTTCTCATATGGAGAACATCCAGATGACTGAATTCTCGGGACAAGCCAAGCAACCATCCACCCCGGATCAAGCAGCTCAAAAACATGGGGAAGAAATGAAGGACTTCATTGATCAGAAAGCAAAAGTCGAGGGAGTCCCTGGAATCATTGCTGCTGGGTTAAGAGACGGAGAATACTGGTCTTATGCAGCGGGTGTAGCCAACCTCGATCATAAAAATCCGATGGAACCAGACTTTACTTTCCGTATTGGCAGTGTCACAAAGGCGTTTGTTGCTACCCTTGTCTTACAGTTGGCTCAGGAGAAAAAGCTGAATCTGGAAGACTCGGTAGAAAAATGGCTCCCAGGTGTGGTAAAGGGTAATGGGTATGACGGCAACAAAATCACGATTCGTCATTTATTGAACCAAACGAGCGGGATTGCAAGCTATACGAGTACAGACATGCGGTACGCTACTTCATTCCCCCAATATACCGTTAATGACCTTGTACGTATGGGACTGGCAAAGCCGCCAGTATTTCAACCGGGAGCGGGCTGGGACTATTCGAATACAAATACCGTGCTAGCCGGTCTTGTTATTCAGAAGGTGACAGGAGAAACGTACGATGTGCAGATGAAGAAACGGATCCTCGACCCACTTCAGATGACAAATACATCCTTTAGTGGTAGTAATCCAAAAATCCCGGGCCAGCATGCCACAGGCTATAGCATGAATCGGGCAGGGAAACTGTTTGATTTCACAGAGTATAATCCTTCATGGGCGAATGCTGCGGGGGAAATGATCTCGACTGGCAAAGATTTGACCACCTTTTTTAGTGCGCTTTTGGGTGGGAAACTATTAAGTGACGAGATGTTGAAACAGATGACAACAGGTGTGGACTCACCTTTTGGCAAATATGGACTGGGACTTTATGAAGTAACACTGCCGAACGGAAAGACCTATTGGGGACATGGAGGCGGCATTCATGGATTTGAAACGTTAGCGGGTGGTACCTTAGGCGGGAAGAATATTTTGGTGACGAACATCAATGCGGTCGGTCCAGAACCTGTCGTCACTAATCAAGCCATGTTCGAAAAGGAATTTAGCCGTTAAGTTAAGAAGGCTTTTGCCTTGGGAACTCCAAGAGCAATAAGCCTTTTTCCTTTTCAATTATATCTATAAATTTATTTATGTATATGCTATTAAAACATAATTTGTTTTATTGATAACTCGACCTTAGAATAGCAACTGTATCCCAATCAAAAAATACAGGAGGCAATATAGTATGACCCCATCAATTAAATAGGTACTGACATTGCTCCTTCATATGGCTGCGGAATGTTTATTGATTCAGAATGTCACGTATGGCTGCATCGATCTTCTGGGCAGTTATTGCACCCGTATCCATCGGTAATCCGATCAGGAAAATGTCCCATGCGTTCGCGCAGGTGTGAGTTATAACGTAAATTGAGACTGTTTATAAGATAGTTTGAGACTGTTTATCTCGGACATTCCGTCGCGGGCCGAGGAAACGGTCGGGGCCGAGATGGCAGCAAGCTGGCACCGGAATAGGAAATTTCCGGTGCCAGCTTGCTGGTGTTCTTAATGTGATGAAGAGCCAATGAGTTGCTCGGCAATGCTTTTGGAAAGAGTCAACGTATTAATTTCAGAAGGCATCGCATTGATATTAAGGGTTTGTACATAATCCCCGCCGCGAGTTCCACCTGTGAACGTTGCGAATCCTGGAACGTTGCCGCCATGCCCCCAAATCGTAATACCATTCGTCAGCTTTGTTCCAGCGATCCCCAAGCCGTATTCACCTGCTGGAGATTCAACCCCAGTTAACATCTGATCTAAAGTAGCTGGTTTTAATAGCTTGCCACTAAGTATAGCACTGAAGAATGTATTCATATCATCCGCTGTGGAGATCATAGATCCCGCAGCATCTGCCCAAGAGGGATTCATTTCGGTTCTGTCTATGAATTGACCGTCGAGTACGAAGTATCCTCGTGCATGTTCACCTGGAATAAACGAGTAGTCGTCGGGTACATACGTGCTCGTTAGGTTAAGGGGAGCTATGAAACGTTTCCTAATATGTTCCCCGTATGTTTCTCCAGTAGCCTTCTTAATAATCATCCCTGCCAGTACCGTATTCGTATTGGAATAAACCCATTTCTCTCCAGGCTTAGAGATTGCCTTCATGTTCAGTCCAGTACGAACTAATTCGTCAGCAGTAAAGGAATGTAACGGGTTTGGGAGAAATTTATCGAGAAAATCCTTGTGTTCTGAATAGTCAGGAATACCGCTTGTTTGGTTTAATAGTTGCCGAATCGTGATATGATCCCCTTCATATTCAGTACCCTTAACAACATCAGGCAGCCATTTTTCTATCGTGTCATCCAGGTTCAGTTTTTGTTCATCAACAAGCTGAAGAACGACCATTGCAGTAAACGTCTTTGTTAGACTACCGATCCGGAAAGTAAAGTTCGTCTTAACCGGGTCAGTACCGTAAATGCTTGCTTCACCGGAAGCATATGCCCATTTTGATCCTTTGTTTGAGGAAGCTACAATTATGCCCGGTATATTTTGACGGTTAGCAGCTTCATCGATAAGTTGCTTGGCTTTGGTCTGCGAAGCTTGACTGTAAGTAGTAACGAGGGGATCCACCTGCTTTGCAAAACCAGTTCCTTGTAATGACAGTAATAGAGTCGCGGTAATCATTGTCGATACAGTGAGCATAGAAATTTTGTTCATTTCGTTTCTCCTTTTGATTAAAGAATCGTATTATTCATTCATTCGTTGCGAAGCGATTTGTCTCCCCGAGTATTGCAAAGTAATTGTCATACTGCCAAGATGCCATTATGTCACCATGATGCGTTTTTACTGTCATATGACAGCTTATCGCCCGATTAGGACGGGATTATGATGGTATCATTAGAGAATGGAAGAAAATAACAGAAAGTTAATGGAGGATCAATTTTTAAGCCTTCTTTCCTACGTAGCTGATTATCCGGATAATGGTCAAGTAATCATTAATGAAAAAGGGGAAATTTCTTGCATAATTTTTTTCCAAATTTCGATTTTACAAATCCCTTTAATGCGAGCGCCACAACTGGCCAAAGTAACGGAAGAGCAAGGGGTTCAACCTTATCTCCGGAACTATACTGAATCATTTCACTTCTTGGTCCATTTATGTTTTCACTACCATATTTTAATACAACCGAGGTGATACTCGGCAAAATTGTAGGTGAAAGCTCATTAGCGTTAAACTCTTCTTCGATATCTTCTTTAATCTGATCAACCAGTGAGTATAATTCTTCACTTTTCTTCATTCTTTATTTCTAATACAGATTCTAACTCTTCCTTTAGATCATCGTTTATGGTTGATTGATTCATAAACAACTCTCTATATTCTTGATCCTCCTGTAAAGCAAATACGATGTATTCCAAATGAGTAAATACAAATTCAGTTGAGTAGCGAAACTCGTCTTCACTTAAATTAAGTTCAACGACTACATCTTCTAAATATTTACTCTTAATCATTTGTTTTAAAACTTCGCTATCTATTTTTGGGATTTTATTAATTTGTGTATTTGCAGATGCTGTTGATAGTAATACTGTGTTAAAAAATAAAACAAAGGCTAACACTATTGCTGTGGTATGCCTAAGTTTATGCAGCAGCGCTTTCATATTATCCCTCCGTAGATCTAGTTCTAGCTAATAATATTGAATATGCATGAATTACAAGAAAATAGATCACCCCTTCTTTCGCGTTATTATCAGCTGTAAATAAATACTAATTAATCAACAAAACATCATTTTTGTATGAATAAATGGGTGTAATAGGGAATTAAAGCGAGCTTGCTTTTTCATCAATTGAGTAGTAAAGTGATAATAAGCTCAGCGAAGGGAGGCAAACTAACATGCGTAATAACACCATAGGCTCATTAATCTGGTTACGCTTGATGCGGTTTACCACCCAGAGCAACCAGCTATCAAATGAGTTTCTCAAACGCTTCGATTTAACAACAGCGCAATTCGATGTCCTGATACAAATAAGCGTCTACCAGCCTCTCACCCAGTCAGAGCTAGCTGAGAAGGTAACCGTTACACAGGGTGGCATTTCTCGGATGCTCGTAAGACTTGAAAAAGAGGGCTACATTGCACGCAAGCAGGATTGGAAAACGAAAACGATCAGCCTAACCGAAAAAGGGAAAGCCGTACTGGAACAAGCCCTTCCTGAACAACTAGCGTTTCAGTCGTCATTCTTCGATGAGGTACTAAGTGAAGAAGAACAAAAAACGCTTTACTCCCTAATGACACGGGTCCATAAGAATAGCCAAAAAAAAGAGTTACCGCCCGAGTAATTTTTTTGCACCATCACTTGATTAGTCAAGTTAAATAAGGAGGAACTACCATGCACACCATTCCAGGCCATCACCATGTATCGATGTTAACCAAACATGCTCCATCGAATAATCACTTTTACCAAAACGTATTGGGACTGCGCAGAGTGAAAAAAACCGTCAACCAAGACGATCCGTCGATGTATCACCTGTTTTATGGAGATTTGACAGGCAGTGCTGGAACAGAGTTGTCGTTTTTTGAAATGCCGATGGTAGGAAAAACCGTACGCGGCACGAACGCGATCACTCGAATCGGACTGCTCGTTCCGTCACTGGAGAGCTTGACCTTTTGGAAAAATCGTTTTGAGCAACTAAATGTCCACCATGGCGAGATTACCAAGTACGCTGACCGCGATGCCATACATTTTGAGGACCCGGAAGGCCTGCGTCTGATCCTGATCAATAACAACGGCGAAGGGGTTCCATCCAATTGGGCTCCATGGGATGAATCCGTGGTCGAAGAAAAGCATCGCATCTTGGGTATCGGCACGGTCGAGATTACCGTCCGCTCCTTGAACAATTTAGCCAGTCTGCTGACAGACACATTCGGTTATACCGAAGTATCGCGCTCAGAACAAGAAGCCATTTATCAATCCGTCCCTGCGAAATCTTTCGGTGAAATTGTCATCAAGCAGGAAGAGGGCAACCCTGAAAAACCGGGTCGAGGAAGTGTTCATCACTTGGCAATTCGTGTGAGAAACGATGAGGAGCTGCAATACTGGGATGACGCCGTTCAAAAACGCGGTTTCCGCTCAACAGGAATTATTGATCGATTCTACTTCAAGAGCTTGTATTTCCGTGAATCAAACGGCATCTTGTTCGAAATTGCAACAGACGGTCCTGGCTTCACAGCAGATTCAACCGTCGAGGAGCTCGGAAAAGCTTTGGACTTACCTCCATTCCTCGAAGATCGCCGTGCAGAAATTGAAGCGAAATTGACACCGATAGACTAAAAAGGAGTGAATCAACATGGAACAATATCGTATCGACGCCAAAAAGGGACTTGAATTCGGCTTATATTCGATTGGCGACCATGTCCCGAATCCACACACTGGCTCCAAGATTTCGCCTGAACAGCGCATCAAGGAATTAATCGAGGCAAGCAAGCTGGCAGATGAAGCAGGGCTTGATGTATTCGCTGTCGGCGAAAGCCACCAGACATATTTTACGACGCAGGCGCATACCGTCATTCTGGGTGCGATCGCACAAGCTACGAAGAACATTAAAATTGCTAGCTCCGCCACTGTATTGAGTACATCCGATCCGGTCCGCGTGTACGAGGATTTTGCTACCCTGGATCTGATCTCCAATGGCCGGGCAGAAATTGTTGCCGGACGCGGTTCCCGAGTAGGAGCATATAGCCTCCTCGGCTACGATGTGCGCGACTATGAAGAATTGTTTGAAGAAAAAATGGACCTTCTTCTCAAGCTAAATAACGAGGATCGCGTTACGTGGGAAGGGCAGTTCCGTGCACCGCTACAAAATGCAACGATCTTGCCGCAGCCTTTACAAGGACGTCTGCCCATCTGGCGTGCAGTAGGGGGACCACCTGCAAGTGCGATTAAAGCCGGTCAAGCTGGCGTGCCTATGATGCTGACCACACTCGGAGGTCCTGCCATCAACTTCAAAGGCTCCGTCGATGCTTACCGGGAGGCTGCGAAGCAAAATGGTTTTGACCCAGCGATTCTGCCAGTAGCGACAACGAGTTTGTTTTATACAGCCGACAAAACTTCGGATGCGCTTCGCGAGTTCTATCCGCATCTAAATGGCGGGTTTATCGCATTGCGTGGCGGTGGCTATCCGAAGCAACAGTTTACACAATCAGTCGATTATCGTGATGCATTAATGGTAGGCAGCCCTGACGTCATCATCGAAAAAATGCTTTACCAATACGAAATGTACGGACAACAACGCTTCATGGCGCAAATCGACTTTGGAGGCGTACCTTTTGATAAAATTGCGAAAAACATTGAACTGATCGCAACGAAAATCTTGCCAGAAGTGAAAAAGCATACCACCAAATCGTAAAAAGCCTATGAAAGTCGTCGTCTTCAGTGACAATTATCTCAAATTAGAGACACTCTGTTCGTTGATACGGCCTGCTGACCGAAAGCCTCCAAGACACGGATCTTCTTCTCACAAGGAAAGAAGGTCTGCGTCTTTTTTATTTTTCCATGATAGTTAATATTATCCTCATTAGATTATAATCATGAAGCAACAGATGAATCACACGTAAAAGGTGGCGTGAAGACTTGTGAATATTTGGAGGATACTGGACCTTGATCCTACCGAAGATATTTCGACGATAAAAAAAACCTATGCGAAAAAGCTAAGGCTACATCACCCGGAAGATGATCCAGAAGGCTACCAACAACTGCGTGAAGCATACGATCTGGCCATTAAAATGGCAAAGCAGGGCCAGGGAAAACCAAAGGCAGAAGTGACATCCATAGCCGATGCAGAAACCCCTGTACAACCGGAAGAGGATACTCCCATTCTCACTGTTCCACGTCGGCTGTCCTTTCAACATATTGACGCCGCACCAGATCGCAATGATCCGGTTGAACAGACAGACACTTTCAGGCAAGAGGATACTCCCATTCTCACTGTTCCACGTCGGCTGTCCTTTCAGCATATTGACGCCGCACCAGATCGCAATGATCCGGTTGAACAGACAGACACTTTCATAGAAGAGGATACTCCCATTCTCACTGTTCCACGTCGGCTGTCCTTTCAGCATATTGACGCCGCACCAGATCGCCATGATCCGGTTGAACAGCTAGACACTTTCATGCAAGAGGATACTCCCATTCTCACTGTTCAACATCGGCTGTCCTTTCAGCATATTGACGCCACACCAGATCGCAATGATCCAATTGAACAGCTAGACAGTTTTATGGAGCAAGTAAAAGCTTTGTACAACGATTTCCCTTCCAGAATTAATCCTGAAAATTGGACAAAGCTGCTCCGTTCTGACTTAGTGTGGAATATACATCTGAGAAGAATCGTCAGTGATCGCCTGTTTCACTTTCTACACGAGCACCACCATTTGCCCAAAAGCGTCTGGTTAATACTAGAGGATGGCTTTCAATGGCGGGAGCTTATTCAAGAGCCTTTTTATATGGACAAGCACTCGAAAAATTTTTGCCAATACTATCTGAAGCAGCTAGACCATCCAGGATTGCGTTTTGACACTTTGCTTGCGGCGCCCCATCTCGATCGTGATCTATTTTTGTCTTACCGCGATGCAGCTTATCAAGCCTTGAAAGAAAATCAACTGGAGCAAGCAAGCAATTCACTTAACGCGGCTATTGCCTTATTTGCCGATGACCCCGAATTGCTTCGCCTTCAGGGAGAGTATTGCCAGCGAGTCGGTGACACGGCTGGTGCACTCGACGCTTATTCCCGTATCATCAGCATTCAACCAGACGATATCGACAGCTACCTGGCTCGAGCCTACATATGGTACCACAAACACCATGTCACCGAGGCTCAGAAGGAATGCGAGTACATCTTGTCTCAACTCCCAACCCATCCGGAAGCACTGAGCCTGCTCGGAAAGTGTCAACTGAAGCTGGGTAATGAAGCTCAGGCAAAAGTCACATTTGAACAGCTGCTCGCAGCCAGTCCACACGATTACGAGGCGCTCATTTTGCTCACGCAGATTCGTGGAAACATGCTGAAACAAGTCAAGAAGCTACCAGCCAAAGAACGAAAGCATGCCTTGCAGCAATTGACTTCGGAGCTGGGAGAACGGAAAGACTTGAATAAACAAATAAAGCCAGCCATTCATTTCCAAGTAGCCATAGCTACAGTGACACTTGCGCTCATCATGCTTTTTCAATCTCTTCTATACAACGCGTTTGTGGATCATACAAAATTAACTCCCATTTCATATATACAGCTTCACCAGAATGGACTGGTCAAATTATCTTCGCCAGAGGATTTAAAACAGATTGGACCCAACCAATTCGTTCAGGCCAAGTTAACGAATCTCCGTTTTCTGAAAATCTATCAGTATACGAAAACAGATAAAGACGGAAATAGCTACACGGCATACGAAAATTATTTGACGCTTAATGAAACCGGAGACATAGGAAAAGTTAATCCTTCAGGCTACGTAAAAATCGGCTACTTGGGGGATACACCCATCCTCGTCATTACGAAGTATAGTACGATCGAGATTGAAAAAACCGGAATCTTAGAATTTGAAATGGGCCAGGTAATGGATATACCTCCTAAGGTACTGACTGACACAAAGAAAATGTTACTGGATTTGGAGCTGACTTCTTTGTTCGATTTCAACAAACTCAATCAAAATCAAATGATCGACGTAAGGTATATGACGATTCCGAGCCCTCCGTTGGAGATTTATTTCTATGGGCTGATTCTTTTGGTCTTGTGTCGGTTCTTCTTTGGTTCACTGTACAAGCTGTATATCATCACTCGAGTCTATTAACAAGGAGTGGACTTTTCATACATGTTCACATTCAAGCGTAAAAAGGAAAAACAATTTCACTTCTTCACCGGCAGTATGAATTCAGCTATTGGGATTGGGTCAGATTCGATCTACATCGAAATTAAAGATAACTATACCAAACGGGGAATAAGAGACGCCGCGAGTCAGAAAGAGAGACTATCGTGGATGCTAAAAGAAGGCGAGCGGAAAGAATTTGCCCGGCTTCACCATTTCTTATCAGCGTTATCAGAGTCAGGACGCGTGGAATATATCAACTCTCTGGAACCAGATCGGGATCGCGTCGGCAAGGCAAAGATCGTTCATTCCTATCTGCGAAGACTCCCAGATGAAGGGATCGCCGCCTATGATTATGCCTGGGTCTCCCACTTGAGTGGTACGAGACGGGAAGGCGGCTATATCAGCAAAGAGGAAGCTCGACAGTTTAAGCTAGAGGCTGTGAGACAAGCGCAGCAAGCCTATAACAGCTGGAGCGAGTTTCTCACGGGATATATCGCCGGCTATCAATTTATGACTGCGCAAACATCGCTGGATCACCTGCGCCAAAGTGATTGGAATTTTTCACGCTCCTTTGTTTCCAAACACTGCATGCTATCCAAATCTAACTGGCATACCGACTTTTCAAATTTTTGCTAATCAATAAAAGCTCTTCCCATTTTGGGCGAAGAGACATGACGGATACATGCTGCCGCCACCTTGCATTATGTTACAATTATTGTAAGAAATTCGAAACCGCAGGAAGCGAGTTGATCTTATGAAAAAGAAAGTGATCCTGGCCGGCGGCACTGGCTTTATCGGCAAGTATCTGGCAGACAAATTCAATCAACTTGGCTATGATGTCATGATCATCGCTAGAACTTCCCCTCATATCACGTGGGACAATCACGCAAAAATCGTAGAAGCTTTGGAAGATTCCGAGCTGCTCATCAACCTGGCGGGCAAATCCGTCAACTGTCGTTACCATGAGAAGAACAAAGCAGAAATCCTGAAATCCCGGACAGAGACCACTCACATACTCGGCGATGCTGTTTTGGCTTGCAAAAACCCGCCCTCGCTCTGGCTCAATTCCAGCACAGCCACCATCTATAGGCATGCGGAGGATCGTCCCATGACGGAAGAAGGCGGAGAGATTGGAACAGGCTTTTCCGTTGATGTCGCCAAGGAGTGGGAATCTGCCTTCTTTTCCTTTGATTTGCCGAATACGAGACAAATAGCCTTACGAATGGCGATCGTGCTGGGCGAAAACGGTGGGGTTATCGATCCATACAAAAATCTCGTTCGCTTTGGACTCGGGGGTGTACAAGGGTCTGGCAATCAGCGTTTTAGCTGGATTCATGTCGAAGATATCTTCCAGATCATTCTCTTTTTGAAAGAGCGAACGGACTTAAGCGGCGTATTCAATTGTTCTTCTCCCCATCCCGTCACAAACCGTGAATTCATGCAGCATTTTCGCAGCGTGATGAATCGGAGCTTCGGACTTCCTTCGCCCAGATGGATGCTGGAAATGGGGGCTATGATGATCGGAACGGAAACAGAGCTGGTGTTAAAAAGCCGCTGGGTCATTCCTGAAAGACTTGAGCGTGAAGGATATCAGTTCCGATTTGCCCATATCGATAAGACGTTGCAGGATATCGTGAAATGACCGACAAGCCTTCCAGGAATTATGTTCTTCACGCAAAAAGCAAGCAATTTTACTGGGAAGGGGACGGGCAGCTTTCCATTAAAACATTTCGTAATGGAAGGGCACATTACAAGACGAGTAAAGGCTTTTTTGCTGTAGATGAGGGTAGGTATCTCTTGCTGAACGAAGGGGAATATACCATTTCCATTGACGAAGATGAGGATGTGGAATCGCTTTGTATTTTCTTCCGGCATGGTTTTGGCGAGGAGATTTTAAGCACGTTCGTGGATTCAACCGACCTCCTTCTCAGTGATCCGTATAAGGAAACGGCTTCGATCGGTTTCTTTGAAAAAACCTATCATACGAGCCATACACTGGCATTTCAGTTAGCGGCTTTGAAAGAGCGCCTCACCATCCTTGATCGGGAATCCATTGGTTATGAAGAACAATTTCACCAGATTATGCAGACCCTATTGCTCGGGCATCTCGATGTAAGAAAAGAAATGGACGCTTTGCACGCGCTTCGGCAATCAACGCGCGAGGAGCTATACCGAAGAATCAGTACCGCCCACGATTATATACGGGCTTTTTATGATCAACCAATCAGGCTCGATGAGATCGCACAAATTGCTTGTTTATCCCCCAACCATTTATTGCGAGCGTACGCCCAAGTGTATGGCAAAACGCCCCACCAGCATATTTCGGAATACCGGATACAACGAGCCAAACAGCTGTTAGCCAAACTGGATTTCAGTATGACCGACATCGCCTTTGAGGTTGGATTCAGTAACCCTGTTTCCTTTAGCAAAATGTTTAAGCAGCATGTCGGGATTTCTCCTCTGTCATTCAGAAAAAAAGTGATTTTGGATAAGAAATAATCATTGGATTCGTTTATGCTGATAAGGAAACGCGAACAGAAGGGGGACTTTATCATGCAAACGAACCTGATTCAAAAAGTAGGGCAAATCGGCATCCCTGTCAAAAACCTGGAAAAGGCCGTCCATTTTTACAAAGAGCAACTCGGGCTCCCTCTTTTGTTTCAGACAGGCAATATGGCGTTCTTTGAATGTAACGGACTTCGCCTCATGCTAAGCCTACCGGAAAAAGAACAATTTGCACACGCCAGCTCCGTCCTTTACTTTCAAGTGGATGACATTCAAATCGCTTTTGAAGAATGTAAAAAAAGGGACGTTACGTTTATCGACGAGCCACATCTCGTAGCCAAAATGGGGCAAACGGAAACGTGGATGACCTTCTTCAAAGACACAGAAGAGAATACACATGCCTTCGTGAGTGAAGTACAAGGGCAAGGGGAGACCGTTTAATTCTGAACGGTCTCTTTTTTATTCCTATCAAGAAGAAAAGCCTCCGAATGCTCGGAGGTTCCTATCTAGCCTTTCACCGTAGCAATCGGCGCCACTTCGGCCACAATCTCAGCCATCCCATGATCCACATGCGACTGAATCACCGGAGTAATATCTTTATAGGCATACGGCGCCTCTTTTTTTAGCTCTTCTTCCCATTTCTTCAAAATATCGCTCCGTCCGCGCAAGTCCGCCCGCTTCGGATCAATTGGATTGATCACACGGAAGTTGGCGAGAAACTCGCGAAACCGGTCATCATCCACTTTCACAGCATCGCCGCGAGAAAGTGCACGACCTGCGCCATGGCTTGCACTATACAAGCTATCCCGGTTGCCTAGCCCCGCCAAAATAAAGCTATGCGAGCCCATGGAACCGGGAATAAACACTGGTTCGCCCGTATACTGAAACGGCGTGCCCATCATTTGCTCAGCCGATTTCGCCGTACACGATCCTTTTCGATGCAAAAATCCGCCCACCTGCTCTAGCTGTTCTTCCCACAAATAATTATGTGGCGCATCGTACAACAGCCTGTGTTCAAAATCGCCCAGCACATCGGAAATCGATTTGTACATCATCAGCCCCAGCATCAATCGATTGGCAAATGCAAAGTTCGCCGCATTGTGCAGGAGACTCCAAAACATTTTCCACTGTGGAAGGGAACGCTCCGAAAGAGGCAGTGGATACATGCCGTTATCTGGATGCTTCAAGGACGTCGGG
This sequence comes from Brevibacillus sp. BD137, assembly GCF_041644655.1. NCBI lineage: Bacteria > Bacillati > Bacillota > Bacilli > Caryophanales > Paenibacillaceae > Brevibacillus > Brevibacillus sp. BD137. The sequence goes on from NZ_JAOTNO010000003.1 coordinate 571,972, forward strand.
TACATCTTTTTCAGCATCTCTTTGATCCATGCCCCGCTGTGATAACCAATAGAAACAGAGCCGGTATGAATCATGAGGACGACTTGCCCTTCCTTCAGCCCCCACTGACTGGCGATAGAGCCCTGATGCACTTTTTTGACCACCTGAATCTCAAAAAAATGATTCCCGCCGCCAAGCGAGCCGATTTGTGCATCCCGGGAAAGCTCGGCAGGACCGAGAAAGTCATCGAGGCCAATCGTCGATTCCGCGATAAAAGACCCCATTTTATTGACATGGTTCAAATCTAGCTCCTGCTGCTTCTCGTTGTAATAACGCCAAATTCCCTCGCCATTCGCTTCCTTGTGGCTGTCCAGTATGCCGATCAGGCCTTCCTTGAACATTTTCTCGCGCATATTCCGCGTCATGGGAATATTGCGACCCCCTTCAAAAAAAACATGGCGCACATTCCTTTCAATGGCATCCAGATTTGTGCGAATCTGTTCCTCGTGCAAATCCGTGACATACAGACGCATCCCGCAGTTAATGTCGTTGCCAATCGCTTGCGGCAGTACAAACCCACGTGTAAACAGCGTCGTGCCTACAGGGATGCCGCTTCCTTTGTGAAAATCGGGCGTAATGGCTACTTCCAAAACCCCGGTATTGGGATCGTCAAAATAATCGGGTGAATGCTTTTGCAGCGTTGCAATTGTTTCATTCACCTCTAAAAGCCGCTGAAGCTCCTCTACCGCATTGTTTTCCACTTTTACTTCCGGATTGATGAAATATTTGAGCGGCGTGTTGCTCAAAAGAAGACCACCTTTATTTGTTTTATAGGAACATATGTTCTTTGTTTTTCAATAGAAAAAGCCGCTTTCATGCTCATTTCTTCCGTCTGGATGAAAAAATGCAGCATGGTATCGCAGCCTTTACGCTTGAGGCTATTCAGTTATCGTAGGAGCGTTATCCGCAGTCTAAGAGAAACGGAGTTGGCTCACCCTTCAACAGCGCAATTGCGTAAAAGGCATACCTATGGAGTTGGATTTTATCGCTACATTGTTTGTTTCAGGCTTGATTACGTATGCGAACATGTTTAATCCTCCTCCTTTCGTTTCTTGCTCACGATCTTACCATTGGATAAATTTTACTGTCAAGCCCCCGAATTATCGAGGGCGCTTGTGATCTTTTCCTTTTACATCGAATCTAATTCGCCTTCCATAAACTTGATCAGATACACCTCTGGCTGCGCAAGAAATTCCGTAAAACTGCACAAGTCCGCATACTCCTTATGCTCCTCATCATAGCAGCCGATGCTCCCTTTTTTCTTCGGATTCCACACGAGATGCAGATGGGAGTAGTTGTCGATTTCGGCAGACAAACGCAGCAGCTTTTGCCGACCGATTTTCATCTCAATCGTATCGGTCAATGTGAAAAAGTCGATATACGCGATGTCATACTCATTGTCCGCCAGCTCAAGACGCAGCTCTTCTCCGGTAAGAAAGCCAATCAGTTCGTCGGTCAGTTTATATTTTTGCAGCTCGTACTTTTTATTCTCCACATCATGTAGCTCGGCAGGTTCCAGCGATTTCAAATACGCAGCCAACTCCGTATTTTTATTGCTGACGGCGATGGTATAAGGCCGCTCTCCACCCTTTTCCGCAACCATAACGTCCGCACCGCGTTCAACCAAATACCTGACCATGGCGATATTCCCCATGCGCGTGGCAACTGTTAATGGGGTCGCTTGATACGGATACACCATATCCGGTTTGTTGTAATTGATGTCCACCCCATGATCGAGCAAGTAGGCCGTAGTCGAAAGGTCATGATCCGACACGGCTTTACGCAATACATCGCCGCCATGCAGTCTTATATCCAGTCCAAGCTCTTGAATGAGCGGGATGTTCTTTTTGTTGCCGTAGTAAGCCTCCGAATAAGCGCCTGAGCGCACCTGATTGACCATGTCCAGCTTGGCGCCTTGCGCTACAACATAGCGAACGATCTCTTCCTTGCCATAACGTACGGCCTTCAAAAAAGCCGGTTTATTTTTGACATTCAGATTAACGCCATGCTCTACCAGCAGCTTAACAACATCTAGTTTCTCCGATACAAGTGCCAGATCCAACGGACTTATCGTCGTATATTCGCTTAGCACGATCCCCTTTTCTATATCCCAGCCCGCCGCAATCGCTTCTTGCAAAGCCGTGACATTTCCTTGATAAATATGCATCGCGATTTCCGGCAGCTCTTGGAAACTCCCGATATTTTTCAACTTGATCATCGATTATCCTCTCCTGACCTATGTCTTATGAAAAATATAGAAAATAAATTGGCAAAAAACAACAAATTTCTACCATATTCTCCCTAAATAGATCGAGAATACAGTCTATTTTGTCATTTTTTGACGAATTTACCCGATAAAAAGCTTTTTCTCAATAAAAGGAGTAGTCTTACGAGAAGAGAAATACTTATGCAAATCGTCTTATACATATTTTTTAAAGGAGAGTGGACTGATGAAGAAGATGCGTACACTCGCTTCTCTTACGCTTGCAGCAGCACTCATGCTGAGTGGCCTTCCTTACAATGCACTGGCAGCGGCGGAGTTTAGTGAACAGGATTGGGAAAAAGTAAACGAGTATACCAATGCGGAAGTAGAGATTGGCTCCGAAATCTCGAAAATCTCCCCCCTGCTGAACACCAGTTCCAGCAAAAACGTCAATGTCATTATTGAGCTGCAAAGTGAACCTTCGATCACAGCTAAACATAGTGAAGGTTCAGAATCTTCCGTTAGATCGTTGCGAGCGAAAGTAGAGGATGAACAAGCCTCCTTCCTCGATGAAGCAAAAGACAACAAGGTCAAATTGAAGGTAAAGCGCAAGTTTGAGCATGTATTCAACGGAATGGAAGTAACGGTGTCAGCCGACGAGCTGGAAGAGCTGGCTGCACTGCCACAGGTGAAACGCATTTATCAAAATACGTATTATGAGCTTCCCGAAATTGATGCCGTCAGCGAGAAAGCATCGTCCACCAAATGGGATCAGGCCCCTCTCCAACAAATTGGCGTGCTCGATATGTGGAAGGAAGGTTTGACAGGGAAAGGATTGAAGGTCGGCGTCATCGATACGGGTGTCGATTACAAGCACCCTGATCTCAAGGATGCTTATAAAGGCGGATATGACTCTTTCGACAATGACAAAGACCCGTATGAAGAAGCACCCATCCCTGTGGAAGATGACCGCGATGGAAAAGGATATGAAGGCTCCAGCCATGGAACTCACGTATCCGGCACGATCGTAGGACGCGCCAAAAACAAAACCTCAGATGTGCAGGTAAAAGGGGTTGCCTACGGTGCAGACCTCTACGTTTACCGTGTATTGGGCCGAGGCGGCGGAAGCTCCGCTCAGGTCATCGACGGTATCGAAAAAGCGGTGAAAGACGGCATGGATGTCATTAACCTGTCGCTTGGCTCCGCTTTGGAGAAGGACTCTGACTCCCCAGATGCCATCGCTGTGAATAACGCGGTGCTGTCTGGTGTGATTACGGTTGTATCGGGTGGGAATTCGGCCGACGATGAGCGCGGCAGACATTACTACACGGCGGGATCACCTTCTGGAGCGAGGCTACCGATCACAGTTGCAGCGGTAGATTCCCCTACCGTGCAATATGACGGCTCAGCAACCTCGTCCTTCGGAGCCAATTACGAATTCCCTGTGATGGCATGGCAGGTCAGAAAGGATAACTTCGCCTCCATCATCGGAACCAAACCGCTGCCAGTCGTCTATGCCAACCTTGGCTCTCGCAGCGATTTTGAAAAGGCAAATGTAAAAGGCAAAGTCGCTCTCGTTTCCCGCGGTTCTCTCGGCTTCACGGAAAAAATCGAAAACGCCCGAAAAGCTGGTGCTGTCGCTATCGTGGTCTTTAACGGTAACGACGTCGACGGGGATGGCGTAGCTGACCTGGATATCCGTGATCGCGAGGGCTATGTCGACACGATCCTGGGTGACCAGATCGAAGCAATCCCTACCTTTGACATGAAGGGTCTGGAAGGCCGGACACTGGCAAAAGAGCTGCTGGCTAACTCTGAAAAAGCGAAAACACTGACGTTTACGTTCTCAGAAAAATACCCAAGCACAAATGACCCGGGCGACCGCATCGCCGGCTTTAGCTCACGCGGTCCAATCATGGGCGACGATTACAGCATCAAGCCGAATCTGGCTGCGCCAGGTGTAGCGGTTCTGTCCAGCTATCCATCTTGGAGCAAGCTGATCCCTGACGCTAAGTACGATAAGGCATACGCTCGTTTAAACGGTACAAGCATGGCGGCTCCGCACGTTTCCGGTCTTGCTCTGTTGATGAAACAGGCGCATCCGGACTGGACACCTGCCGATATCAAGGCAGCGCTCGCGAATACCTCCAAACCGCTGTATAGCCCAGACGGCACGCTGTACGATGTGTACTCCCAAGGTGCAGGCCGCGTAAACGGCCATGCCGCATCCAAAACACCTGCTGTTCTGACAACGGTAGAGCAGCTCACCATTTTGGGCGAAGATTTTGAACCGAAGACCATTCCGTATTATGCGGATAACGTTTCCTTTGGCTTGCTGAAGGCTGGCAGCAATACCGTCACGAAAACACTCCAGCTGAAAAACCTGTCCAAAAAGGATGTTTCTTACGATGCAAAAGTGATCATGCATCCATCCGTCACGACAGATCCGTACAAGCCAGGCTCCAAAACGCCAGATGTGGATGACATCGATGTGGAAATCTCCGACAATTCCATCTCCGCTAAAAAAGGCGCTGAAGCCACATTTGAGCTCAACCTGACTGTGGACTCCGATGCAAAAGACGGCGTGTATGAAGGGGAAGTCCTGCTGACAGCCAAAGGAAACCCTGACCTGCGCCTGCCGTTTGCTGTACACGTGGGAGAAAAGCGTGAGGATACCAACTTTGGTTTCGACAACCTGAAGCTCTCCGACACGACAATTACGCCTGATGGCGATGGCAATGAGGATTCGTTCACACTCGAAGCCGAGCTGCAAGCCAAAGACGTGAACCAGATCTCTGTTGAGGCATGGAACTTGGACGATAAATACGTCGGTACGCTCGCATCCGTGTTCAACAATTACGCGTTGATCGCGCCAGGCCCTATCACCTTCTCTAATCTCGATGGTACCTACTACGATGGTGGCCAAGTAGCGAAGAAGCTCGATCCAGGCAAATACAAGCTGAAGCTCGTCGGTCGAGTCGTTGACCAAAGCAAGCCGAAGGGTGAACAGATTGTAAAAGAATACGAGGCTTGGAAATCCTTCATGATTAAGGCCTCTGATAAAAACGCGGTTTTGTCTAAGGTAGTGGAAGAAGCCGAGGAGCAATTCGAGTTTGAGGTTGCGAACATTACAGAGCTGGATCAACCAGTGCTTGCCCTGCCGGAAGAGAGCAATGATGTGACTTATCAGGTGACGAAGAGCTCTGATGAGGCGCTTATCGACGATGAGGGGATTTTGAAGGAGCTGCCTGCCGAAGGTGAAGAGACCGTTACGCTGTATGTGACGATTACTTCTAAGGAAGATGAGTCGGTTACAAGGACTGTGAAGGTGGATGTGACATTAGAGGCGGTAGTAGAGTAGTGTTGGTTTAACGTTTTTAGATGAATGAAGGCTCCGCCACACATCATGGCGGAGCCTTATCATTTTCCCAACTATACCGGCCATTACAGCTTGTTTAAAATTTCCTCTTTGATAAAGGCTCTGATCTCTTCGCCGCTCTCCAGGGCGAGGACGTGTTGTGCTGTTTCCTGTAGCGACTTGTAATCCAGCTTTCTCAGCAAATCGCGGGCCCGGAGAACGGAAGTGGCACTCATGCTGAATTCATCCAGTCCCAACCCGAGCAGAATCGGGATCGCCAATTCCTCCCCGGCCATTTCTCCGCACATGCCGACCCATTTGCCTTCCTGATGGGCCGCCTTGATTACCTGATTCACCAGCCGTAAAATGGCGGGATGGTACGGATCGTACAAGTAGGCGACCTGCTCGTTCATTCTGTCCGCTGCCATCACATACTGAATCAAATCATTGGTCCCGATGCTGAAGAAATCGGCTTCCTTGGCGAGCTGGTCTGCGATAATCGCGGCAGCTGGCACCTCGATCATGATTCCTACTTCCAAATGATCGTGAAACAAAATGCTTTGGTTGCGCAGCTCTGCCTTCACTTCGTCCAGGATCTGGTTCGCTCGACGCAGCTCAGCTATAGTGGCGATCATTGGATACATGATTTTGATATTGCCGTATATACTTGCCCGAAGCAAAGCGCGTAACTGCGTCTTAAACAGTTCCACGCGATCCAGGCAAAGCCGGATGGCTCGATAGCCTAGAAACGGATTCAATTCTTTCGGCAGATCGAGGTAGGAAAGCTCCTTGTCCCCGCCGATGTCCAATGTTCGAATGACAACTGGTCGATCCTTGCCCATGGTTTCTGCAACTGCTTTGTAAGCCGCAAACTGCTCTTCTTCCGTAGGGAACTGCTCCCGCCCCATATAGAGAAATTCGGTACGAAACAATCCGATTCCCTCGGCGCCGTTTTCAACGGCCTGCACGGCGTCCCGCGGATTCCCGATGTTGGCTGCCAATTCCACGCGGTGCCCATCGGCGGTAACACTTTCTTCATGAACCAGACGAGCCCAGTCCTCTTTTTGTTTCCAGTAGGCCTGCTGCTTGGCTTCATAGGCTGCGACGACAGCTTCGTCCGGTCGAATGTGTACCTCGCCCTCAAGGCCGTCGACGATGACCAGATCCCCGGTTTGCAGCTGCTCTGTAATGTCCGACATGCCTACCACCGCCGGGATTTCCATGGTGCGTGCCATGATGGCGGAGTGAGACGTGCGACCGCCTATATTCGTTGCAAATCCTTTTACCTTTTCCCTGTCCAACTGTGCCGTATCGGATGGCGTCAGATCGTGTACAACCAGCACCACCGCCTCAGCGAAATCCGCTTGCAACTGATCGTGTATGCCGAGCAGATTCTTCAGCAGACGCTGACTGACATCGCGCAAATCCGCCGCCCGCTCCCGCATGTACTCGTCATCCATGCTCTCAAAAATGGCGACAAAGCTGTCACGAACCTCCTCCAGAGCTGCTTCCGCATTCACTCTTTCGCATTCCAGCTTCTCCTCAATGGCACCAATAAACTCCGGGTCCTGCAAAAAAAGCTGGTGGGCTTCAAAGATTCTCGCTTCTTCTTCGCCCATCTCGTGGCGGACCTTCTTCTTGACTTGCTCGAGCTCCAGATCTGCCGCTCTCACACTTTCCCGAAATCGCGCAAGTTCTGCGGCCACCTCATCTTGGTCAAGGATGCGTCGTTCATACTGAACCATCTCTTCCTTTTGTACAACAGCTCGTCCAATCACGATTCCGGGAGCTGCAGCGATCCCTTTTTGCAGCATTACAATCGCTCCTTATCGAAGCCGCACCCCCTGGTGTCCAGAGGGGGCTTCCTGTCATGTTACCCGTGAACTGACATGAGCAATTTGCCAAGCTCCTCCATTGCTTGCTCTGCCTGATCTCCAGTGATTTCAAGGGTGATTTGCTCCCCCATCTTCGCACCCAGTGTCATCAAGCCCATGATGCTTTTACCATTGATCTTTTTCGTGCCCTTGATCACGTTTACCTCACAAGGAAACGAGGTAGCCTTTTGTACGAATAACGTTGCCGGACGGGCGTGCAGTCCAGTCGGATTTTGAATGGTGAAAGTTTTGGTCAACATCTGGTTCCAGCTCCTTTTACTCTACCGCATCTTTTTTCAGAACTTTTAGCATGAGTGCCGTAACCATTGTTCCGGCAAGAATGGAAACAAGGTAAAGCGGCCAGTTGCCGATTACCGGCAAAACGAATATTCCGCCATGAGGGGCTGGCAATGTGCACCCAAACAGCATCGATAACCCGCCAGCTACGGCAGAGCCAACTACGAGCGAAGGAATGACGCGTGTCGGATCAGCCGCCGCAAACGGGATCGCCCCCTCCGTAATGAAGGATGCTCCCAGGACGTAAGCAGTTTTACCCGCCTGCCGCTCTTCCGTGGTAAATTTCTTCTTGAACAACGTTGTCGCCAAAGCGATTCCGAGCGGTGGAGTCATCCCTGCCGCCATAATGGCTGCGTGAGGGGTATAATTTCCATCAGCAATCATCGCAATCCCAAACGTAAATGCTGCTTTGTTGACAGGGCCACCCATGTCAAAGGCCATCATTGCACCCAAAATCACACCAAGGATGACGGCGTTACCAGTGCCCATGTTTTTCAACCAGTCACCCAGCGCCGTATTGGCGGCAGCGATTGGGTCAGATACTACGTACACCATGACAAAGCCTGTAAGCAAAATCCCAAACAGCGGATACAACAGCATCGGCTTGATACCTTCTAACGATTCGGGTAGTCCAGCCAACACTTTTTTCAATCCGACCACAATATATCCGGCCAGGAACCCTGCGATGATTCCTCCGAGGAACCCCGAGCCGGAAGTAGCCGCCAACAAGCCTCCTACCATACCGGGAGCAAAACCCGGGCGGTCAGCGATGCTCTTGGCGATAAACCCGGCCAATACCGGGATCATCAGCTTGAACGCAGTTCCTCCACCTATATCCATCAGGACTTTAGCCAGCGGATGGAAGGACGGATCGTTTGGATCAAACGCCTTGATCCCAAACATAAAGCTTAGCGCAATGATAATCCCGCCACCCACGACAAACGGGAGCATGTTGGATACACCGTTCATCAGGTGCTTGTAAAAAGCAGGCTGCTTCGCTTTTTTCTCCGCCTTTGCTTCTTGGATATCGTCCTGATAGCTGGTCCCGCCTCCGCGGTAAATGCTTCCCTTTTGCTCTACTGCGCGCTGAAGCAGTTCTTCGGTATTGCGTATCCCTTCGGCAACCGGCACTTCAATCACGATCTTGCCAGCAAAGCGTTCCATCTCCACTTGCTTGTCAGCAGCTACAATCACCGCTGTCGCTTCCTCAATATCCTGCAAAGAAAGCTTGTTTTTCACACCCCCGGAACCGTTCGTCTCTACCTTGATGGCAATCCCCAGCTCTGCTGCTTTTTTCTTCAGCGCATCGGCGGCCATGTACGTATGGGCGATCCCGGTCGGGCAAGCGGTTACCGCAACTACTTTTATCGGCTGTTTCTTTGAGGTCTCTTGTCTTTCCTGTTGCTCTTCTAGCTCCTTGCTCTCTACAACGCTTTCATTTTCGCCCTGGATTTCTTTTTCTTTGCGCGTGATAATCTCCAGCACCTGTTCCTTCGTTTCTGCACGCGTCAGCTCCTGACGAAATGCTTCATCCATGAGCATCTGAGAAAGCAACGCCAATGTTTCGAGATGGGCCTGGTTGGCGTTCTCAGTAGCCGCAATCATGAAGAAAAGATGTGCTTTTTGGTTATCCAACGAGTCAAAATCAACACCCTCTTTGGAAAAACCGTACGCAATGCTAGGAGTTTTGACCGCTGCTGTCTTGGCATGCGGGATAGCGATTCCTTCTCCAATTCCGGTGGAGCCTTGTGCCTCGCGGGCGAGAATGGCCTGCTTCATTTCTTCCTTGCTGTTGAGCCGTCCAGCTTCGTCCAATTTTTCAATCAACTCATCTAAGACCGCTTCCTTGGAGGAAGCAGACAGAGGGAAAAGAATCGTTTCAGCTTTTAGCAAATCGGCAATGCGAATCTCGTTATTCATCGTTGAACCCCCTTTATCAAATGGCGGTTATTGTGATTTCCGGAAGAAATGCTTTTATCTTTTCATGTGTACAGAAGCCTTCCGACAGGGCAGTCGTGCTCCCCGCAGCGACGGCAAAACGAAACGACGCTTCCGTATCCATTCCCTGCCTATAGCCATAAAGGAATCCGGCAACCATCGAGTCTCCGGCACCGATCGAATTGACTGGTTTGCGCTGCGGAATCTGGGCGACATAGGCCGCTTGCCGATTGACAAATACAGCACCCTGACCAGCCATCGACACGATGACGTTCTTTGCACCCATTTGCAAAGACTTACGCGCCATCTCGATCGCCTCTGCTGGTGTGGCAATCGTCACCCCAAACAGTTCCCCCAACTCATGATGATTGGGCTTGATGAGAAAAGGCTCCTCCGACAAACCGGTTTCAAGCGCTTTCCCCTTTGCGTCGAGGAAGATACGTGCGCCCTTGCCACGCAGCCGCTTCATGATCGTCTGGTACATATCAGACGGCAAGCTTTTCGGCACGCTTCCCGCGAGTACCAGATAATCGCCGCTCTGCAAGCTGTCGATCTGTTGCATCAGCCTTTGGAGCGCTTCTTCCGGGATGTCCGGTGAGACACCGCTGATATCCGTTTCGGTCTGCGCCTTTATTTTTAAATTGATTCTGGAATCCTGTCCGATTTGAATCAAGTCATGAGAGATGTCGGCTTGCTCGATCTGCTGTTGAATAAACGCTCCCGTAAACCCGCCGACAAACCCCAGCGCCGTGCTGTTTTCCCCGAGTACGCGGAGAACCTTTGATACATTTATGCCTTTTCCGCCAGCGACCTTCCACTCTTTTTGGGCCTGATGAATAGTTCCTTGCGACAGAGCAGTGATCCACAAGTGGTAGTCAATCGATGGGTTCAGGGTTACTGTGTAAATCATGCTTTCACCACTTTAAGAGTTGATAATCTGCCGTAAACTTGTTGTTCCTCTTCGCTCAAACCGTCATCCGTGATTACCGTGATGCCTTGCAGGTCTCCCACTTTGGCAAAGGTGACCCTGGAAAACTTGTCAGAGTCGGTCAAGACAAATCGCTCGTCAGAAAATTGCAAGGCCAGTTGCTTGACGTATGCCTCATCCGGGTCAGGTGTGGTCAGGCCGTGATGCTGGTCAATGCCGTTGGTCCCGAGAAAGCATTTGTCGAATCGGTATTGACTGAGCGCAGTGATCGCATCACGCCCCACCATCGACAGTGTAGCCGCTTTCAATTCTCCGCCCAGCAGGATCGTCCTGATATTTCGCTTGATAAGCTGAAGGGCAATGTCCACCCCGTTGGTAACGACCATGATATTTTCGTAAGGTAAATAGGGCAGCATCTGATACGTCGTAGTTCCCGCATCGATGAAAATAGAGTCGTGTGGTTTTATCAAACTGGCGGCATATTTGGCGATCGCAAGTTTCTCCCGCTCATGCTTGACCGATTTTTCCAGAATCGTCGGCTCTTCGATTTTGCTTTGTAGCACAGACGCCCCTCCGTGCACGCGTTTAAGCAAGCGCTGTTCTTCCAATTCGCTTAAATCTCGCCGGATCGTCGATTCCGATGCTCCAGTCGCTTCCACAAGCTCATGAATGCGCACAATATCTTTTTCTTTCACTAAAGCTACTATCAGTTGATGACGTTCAGGGGTTAGCATCGTATCCTCCCTTCTCCTAGTTGCACCAGGATTGATTTTGATTATACATTCAAATTCAATCAAAAACAATCATTAATAGTCATAATCAGTCAGTGATCGTTCACTCCTTCGGATAACAGACAAAGCCACCCCAAATCATCAGAGTGGCTTCGATATGAATCTATGCCTAAACTTAGCTTGCCGAATGAACGCGGCCCTGACTTACTCTGCTTTCATTTTTTCAAGGACAAGCTCTATCGATTTCTCCTTGATGTGGGGGAAATCACTTATGATCCAGTGAGGAACGACATATACATGATTGTTTTTGACTGCTTTTAACTGCTTCCATACAGCGCTGTTAGTTAACTCTTGGAATCTCTTATCGGATTCTTCGTCTGGACCCTTGGCTGGATTTCCGATCTGGATGAAAATATGATCTGGATTCAGCTCCGGCAATTTTTCCATAGAAATAACTTCAAACTTTTTCATAGCTTCCACTTGAGGGAGCGGCTTCAATCCCAAATCGCGGGCAATCGTCGCGCCAAACAGTTGATTCGGACCGTGAACCCGATATTCTTTTGCCATGACCCGCATGTAGAGCACAGTTTCATCTTTGCCAACTTTTTTCGCCAGCTTTTTCTTGGCTTCCTCGGCTTTTTGATCATAGCGTGCCAACCATGTGTCAGCTTCCCTTTCCTTGCCAAGCATGCTCGCTAATTCACGGAAAGCAAATCGCCAATCATTCTGGTCTGGTAAAATGATTGTAGGAGCTATTTTCGATGCTTCGTCATAAATTTTAGCATGGACTTCCCTGCCTATGATCAAATCAGGTTCTGCCTCCAGAATCGCTTCCAGATTCGGGTCATCTCCCAGATTTTTCACGCCTTCAAACGGGTTCCCCTCCATGTATTCCAGGTTCGTTTCTCCCTGGTAGGATGCCATGGCATAGGGCTTGATGCCAAGAGCGTAAAGAGAGTCAGCCAGCCGATAATCAAGCACTGCAATTTTCTTCGGTTCCCCTTTTATCGTCGTTTTTCCGGAATAATGTTCAATGACCCGCTGGGCAGATGATTGATTGTTACCGGCAGTAGACATTTGTTCCTGGCTAGCACCGCAGCCGGTGAGGAACAGGCAGCTTGCCAGAATGAAAGAAAGTGCTGCGAACAAATTAGTGCTATTCTTTTTCATAAATCAGTGTCTCCTATTCCTATTTCCCTTTTGGTAATGATAATCATTTTCATTATATCGTAGCACAGTATAGTATATTTATTTCTTTTTATTTTTTCAAGCTTTTCATCCTTGCTCTGCTTTCCTCTTGAATTTTGTCCTTTAGCCTTCTATGAAAAAAAGAACCTCCAATCCAAAAACGGATCGAAGGTTCACTGTAAGATTGCCATTAACTAATTAACTATAAGCCAGTTCCTTCTCGCTTAGACCCAGCGCCTCGTCAGTCGAACGTTGAATCTCGTGGAGAAGCTCTTGGTTTTGCATGAGTGACACGCCATAAGAAGGAATCATTTCTTTGATTTTCGGTTCCCACTCTGCCATACGTTGCGGGAAGCATTTTTCTAATACCTCAAGCATAACCTGAACAGCTGTAGAAGCACCCGGAGATGCGCCGAGCAATGCAGCTACGGAGCCATCAGCGGCACTAACCACTTCTGTACCAAATTGAAGGGTACCTTTTCCTGCTGGTGTATCCTTGATAACCTGCACGCGTTGGCCCGCTACCACGATACCCCAATCCTCGCTTTTCGCATTCGGAATGAACTCCCGTAGTTCTTCCATGCGTTTTTCATGCGACAACATAACTTGCTCAATCAGGTATTTGGTCAATGCCATTTCTTTTACGCCTGCCGCCAACATCGTGATGACGTTGTTCGGTTTTACGGAAGTGATCAAATCCATATTGGACCCTGTTTTTAAGAACTTTGGCGAGAATCCCGCAAAAGGTCCAAACAGCAAGGATTTTTTGTTGTCGATGTATCTGGTATCCAGATGCGGTACCGACATTGGAGGAGCGCCAACCTTTGCTTTACCGTACACTTTTGCATGGTGCTGCTCAACGACTTCCTGATTTTTACAAACCATGAACAATCCACTTACCGGGAAACCGCCGATATGTTTGGACTCTGGAATACCGGTTTTTTGGAGCAGATGCAAGCTACCGCCGCCACCGCCGATAAAGACGAATTTGGCAATATGCTCTTCGATGTTACCAGTGCCCATATTGTACACTTTCAATTTCCACATGCCGTCGCTCGTACGTTTGATATCCTCAACAGCATGTTTGTAGTTAATCGCGACGTCTTTCGTCTTCAGATAATCAAACAACATACGTGTCAAAGCACCAAAATTGACATCCGTACCAGAGTCTATTTTTGTTGCAGCTATTGGTTCATTCGATGCGCGGCCTTCCATGATGAGCGGAATCCATTCCTTCAGTTTTTCAGGGTCATCAGAGAATTCCATCCCTTGAAAGAGAGGATTGTTTGCCAGCGCTTCAAAACGCTTCTTCAAAAAGCTTACATTCTTTTCACCTTGCACCATACTCATATGAGGTATTGGCATGATAAAGTCTTGCGGATTTTGGATGAGATTGTTTTTTACAAGGTAAGCCCAGAATTGTCTGGACAGCTGAAAATGTTCATTGATTTTAATCGCTTTGCTAATATCTATAGACCCGTCAGCTTTCTCGGATGTATAGTTCAGCTCACAGAGTGCCGCGTGGCCAGTACCCGCATTATTCCATTCGTTCGAGCTTTCCTCGCCTGCTTTTGCGAGTTTCTCAAAAACTTTGATTTCCAACTCCGGTGCCAATTCTTTTAGTAATGCTCCCAGAGTTGCGCTCATGACACCTGCACCAATCAAAATAACGTCTGTTTTTTGCTGTATGGAGCTCATATTACCCTTCCTTATCTACTGTTTTTGTAAAAAAGAAGTAGTAGCTCCTTGCCCCGTTGCAAGACGCTACGAAAACATCTTACCTTTCACAACTATAACTATATCATAGAAATTATTTATTGATTCAATTATCTATTATAATTAGAGGATTAATAACTATTTAATGTTGGTAAAAAAGAGAGGATTGTCTAGAAAAGGTTATAGGAACATAAAAAAACCAAGGCCTTAACTCTGCTTCTTGCAAGGGTTAAAGCTTTTGGTTTGCTGTTCCCATTGAATCAACAACCTTTTATTTTCTCCGCTACACCGATATGGTTCTCTACATTTTCTGTAAATGTAAAAAGGAGAGTGATCCTAATTGGTTCATCACTCTCACTCATATATAATCTCCTTGGCTAAAAATATTAACTAATGCTAAAAGGTTGTATGTTCTTCTTTAATTCTTGCTTTCATCCGTATCAGATGAATTTCCAACAGCAACATCGGCATGTTTGCTAGCCTCGGCCATCGCCATGAATTTAGTAAGTAATTCTACTAGTTCTAGTGGCCCTTCCTTCTGTCCTGCTATTTTTTCGTAGAATTCGATCGATAGAGTAATAAGGTCTGGTTGTTTGACTAACAAGCGGGACAAGCTATTAATATGCATATCGTGATGCTTAATATATTCAGCCTGAATTAAATCTTCGATACCTTCCTTTACTTTACCTAATCGAATATAACAACAATATCTACTCCAATACCAATTATGATTTTCGGGATCTAATGCAATAGCTTGACTATAGTCCTCAATGGAATGTGTTAATAATAAAGTTTTCTTTTCTTGATTTTCCTCCAAATCGCTTAATTCCAAGTAACTTCTGCCTCTAGTATAAAAGTTTCTTGTTGATAGTCTGCTGAAAAGAGTTCGCTCTAATTCAATGGCTTGGGACAACCAATCGATTGCTTCCGTTAACTCCTTTTTATAATCATTCTTGTCGTTCTTCAATTCCAAAGCGACTGAAAGGTAGCTAGATCCTATATTTCCCAAGTAGCTTTGCTTGCCTTTGTTATTAACCTTGTCTTCAATTGCCAATCGGTACATGTTGATAGAATCCTCATATCTCTGATCATAATAATAACAATTGCCTAACAGATTATAATATTGAGGGGGAATATAGCTTTTCTCTGCCCTCTCGTTACCATATTCGAAAAAGTCGATGGCTCTCTCATATTCATCATTTTCATAGTACACTTCAGCAATATTAAACAACCAATCGCTATCGACAATTTTTGATTGTAGAAGGATATCTTCCTTCTCCTTCAGTTTTTCTCCATCGGGAGTCTCTTCATAAATCATGTCAATGATTTCTTCGGCTAACGCAAGTAGCATATCTTCATGTTCCGATTCTGGAATCAGGTCTACCATGCCATCCTCAGAGATAATGACGATGACGCATTTCTTATGTTCATCGTCTTTTAGCTTATACAAATAGCGATGTGCGGAATTATATCGAGCACCTCGGCTGGCATCTCCAATATACTCCTTAGCTATACCGTCTAAAATAACCCCAATAGCATGACAATTTGCGTCTGTATCAAAATAGATCGCACCATCAATCGAGGTTAAAAACTTTATATATTCTGGATTGATGATTCCAGGCTCGATTAGTGTCGACTGCTTACTGAGCTTGCTCATTTCTTGCTTGGCAGTTAACGGTTCGGTGATTACCACCATAGTACCGTGCTTTTGCTCCCGTGCTTTGCGGACGATATAGTCAAGACTCTCCATTTTGTGCTTAATTTGATCGTAGTCAACCTGCTCCCAAAATATTTTTTTTAAGAGGTGTTTAAATTTCTCGGAGCTGTAGCCTTCTTCCCCCAATCTTGGATTTTTGAAGGAGACAGATAGGAGCCTCGTTTCGATTAAGCTAAGGTTCGAGCTGTAATATTTTTTCTCATCTTCAATGAACAACTTACCACCAATTGCAGTCTCAGCCTCTGTACGCACGAGAACAAGATTGTACTTCGATAGTCCAGTGAAATCGAGCCTCAGCGCCAATGCGCCCTTTTGCAAATTCCAATTCACTTCCCCTAAACCGTATATTTCCTTTTCGTCGGAAATCAAATACAGGTCCTTGTCCACATTGGTAAGCTCTAGAAGCTTACGAATCCGCTTGGCATCCTCTAATCCAATGCGATCCTCTTTCGTAAAAGTGATCGTAAAACGAATAATTGATTGCTGCTCTATGACGTCTTTATTGATGAAAAGGATCGAACCAAAGGGACTGGAACTTTCATAGGTTAAATTTGAAATATCATCCATTTTCTCAAGCAAGTTATTTACGTAGTATTGATTGCGCTGCTCATGGTCAAATATAGACCCCAATTCATCAAACTTGGAATTGTTCTGGAGATAACTTTGCATTTTTCCGAAAAAAAGCCTTGTTAATCTTCTATTGAACTGAGTACTATCCTCGTTATATTTTCTCGTAATGATGTTGTCTTTTTTGATTTTCACAGCATTATTGGTAAGATCGAAAAAATCACTGAAGAAATAATCCATTAGCATTCTTAAGAAAGAAATTTCGGGTTTCGTATAAAACAACTGTCGAGTTTCTTGCTCGATATTTCGAACTTCTAGTATGTATACAACGAAAAAAGTGGATTTACCAGATTGAAAAGGGATTCGATTTACGTAGAGGATACGAGTGTCATTCATATGACTCTCAACACTTTCGGTATGTTCACCTTCAATGCCAGAGAGGGAAGTTGTCTTACTTTGGCTTTTGATTGTGTCTGTTTGGCGATACTGCTTATACCAAATCCGATTCACATAGTTTTTGAAATCGTCATAGGTACTTCCTGTATACGCGGGATCAACCTTGAGCTCGGCGTACACATTCGCTATTGAATGCAGTGCATCCTGGGAGATGGATGTTGAATTTTCTCCGTTTGCCACCGTTTTCTTCACACGGATCGTCTCTACGAGAGATTGCTTTTTATCGTAAACGAGTGCATACATCTTGATATGAATACGTTTGTTCAGCTTTTTTAGCATTCGTGCCAAATTATCGTAAACGAGCTTATTCAATATTTCTAGTTTGTTTACTTTGGTTTGCAACGATATCCCCTCGCCCGATAAAATTATATCTATTTTCCTACATGATACTACACTCAAGCATCACCAATATATACCATTTTATCAATTATATGAAAATAGAACCCGCGGTATTGCTTCTGCTAAATTTCACACTCCTCTACTACTTTCAATTGTTGGACAATAGAGAAAAAAATTGCAGGAATATCGCTCATCAACGAACATCTGGCCACGTTACTCACTAAACTATGTTTAATGCGGGCAATATTGATTGGCAAAAGAGGGCTTTTCGACAATAAGAGAGAACCTAGGTGACTAGAAAATACTGCAACTATTTTTAGGGAGAGTCTGGGTGAAATCGATATATACAATTCTTCTTGCCGTAATCGACGAGTTCCCCCAAAGCATGAGCAGATGGATATTCACCAGCAACACTAAGTGCAAATATGACCTGTAAGGGAGGCTATTGAGATGTACACTTTCCCCCACCTGACAAACAACATTCCTTGGCAACGTTTGACGACAGCCTATGGCAGAGGGACGGACATTCTGCGGCTTATAGAGTCCGGGCAATATGCGGAATTGGCCAATCTAATCGAACACCAAAGCACCTTGTGGCAGACGACGCCGTGGGTGCTGCTGATACTCCTGCAGGAGCTTTCCAAGCAAAAACCAGAGCAAGTCTCTTTGCAGGAAATTCAGTTGTACTTGGCTGTAGCTTCTGCTATAAACGTGGACGAAATGGATTCACAACATGCGGTTGAGACCATGAACGAGCTATTGGACGAAAAGTACTTGTGGCCGGAGGACGAGGAAGACGATGAATTATGGTGGGAAGAAGAGGAGCCGCGGGGCTACGAGCAGGAAGCATTTTTCAGCTATTATTCCTTCAGTTATTTGCTGCTAAAAGACGCCATTCCCGTTTTCACTGCGATTATGGAAGAGAATGATAAGCTCGCTCCCGCTATTCAAGAGCTGCTGCTTATGCTCCAGTCAGAAGGGGAACGTGCTGTCGAATAGGCATCGGTGTCTCCTATGATAGTCTGTACCCCACCCACGTCTCCTTATGACGGGGTGGGTATTCCCAACTGCTGTACGTAATATCGATGGGCAACTTCTGCAATGCGATCCTGGTCTTCCCAGAAGCTCTGATCAAGCTTATCCAGCCGTTCTGCCTCTTCCTCAGTAAGAAACTGTGGAATATCCCAAAGTTGGGTGAGGCGGTTGTCCTCTGACAAATGCTCGATGCAGGCATATCCCGACTGGACGATTTCGAGTGCATGGACTGCCCCGATGGCTTGTAAGGCCCGTACCGCGTAGATATATGCCTCTTCCCCCCAGTTGCAAAAAAACTGCAAAAACCCGCCGTTATATACATCAGCTTCCAACAACCATAAGGCGGCAATCTCTTGTTCCTGTGAGGTCAGTGTGTTCCAGCCCGAAGCATTCTTTTTCTGTACAAAGGCTGCGGCAAAATCGAACCATACATCATGGATATCCATCTTACTCAATCCCCTTCTAGATCAGCTATGCACAAACAACACGAAATAAATTAATCTTATAGGAATACATAATCATTTGGTAGATGGTGGTAGCCCCGCGTGGCTGGCATCTAAGAAAAAGAATCGTTTAGGAGGTTGCAATGGATCAGGTACTTATCGAACAATTGAATCGCTGGCATGAAGAAGACGAACAGCAGCGAATTGTGGACTTGCTGCTAACCGTTCCCGAGGAGGAACGAGAGTATGAGGCGGTCAGCCGACTGGGCAGAGCTTATAACAACTTGGGGCTTTATGATGAGGCGCTCAACCAATTGGAGAAAATTGCTGAAGCAGGTCAACAAGATCCGGTCTGGCACTTTCGAGTAGGTTATGCCCTCTATTATTTGAAAAGATATGAAGAGGCGGCACAAGCATTCCGTACCTCAGACAAATTAGAAACCGGCAATCAGAATACCGAATCATGGCTAAAGTGGAGCTTGCAAAAAGCGGAAAAGCAGCAAAGACAAGAGCTTCGGATGGCAGCCAAAAGGGCAGCGGCTGTTGAGGGTTCAGCATCGGAGGAAGTTCCTTTTTCGAACATGTCGTTTGAAGACTTTTGGGACGACAGCGAGTACGCAAAAAAGGCATATCAATCCGCGCCACCCACGGATGAACTGATCGCATCGATCGAGGAAGAGCTAGGATACAAGCTCCCTGCCTCCTATCTTGCACTCATGAAACAGCAGAATGGCGGCATTCCGAAGAACACGTGCTTCCCAACAGAGGACCCTACCTCCTGGGCTGAGGATCACATTGCCATTACGGGCATTCTAGGCATTGGCCGCGAGAAAAGCTATTCGCTCTGCGGGGATCTCGGCAGTCCATTTATGATTGAAGACTGGGGCTATCCCGACATTGGAGTGGTCATCTGCGACTGTCCTTCAGCAGGTCATGACGTAGTGATGCTAGATTATCGGGCATGCGGGAGAGATGGTGAACCCGAAGTCATTCACGTCGATCAGGAAAGCGATTATGAAATTACTTTCCTGGCTGAAAATTTCGAGGCGTTTATCAGAGGGTTGGTAAGCGAAGAAGAATATGATACCTCCGAGGAGGACAAGGAAGCGGCTCTTTATAAAGTAGCCCACGGAAAGTTTTCTTCCTTGCTGGAGGAGCTGTGCACGCCCGTATCGGAAGTGGAACAAATCGAACAGAAAATACGCAGCATTTGTACACGAATTGTAGAGGAAAAAGGCTTTTTCTCTTTTCATGCGGATGAACTCTCGTATCTGATGTACGATGTGCAGTTTTGGCTTTACACGAAGTCATATCCCGATACCACTCGCGAACAGTACCTGGCTGTCTATGAGAAAATGATCGCATTTGGCGGAGAATTCGGGCAAGGCGGCTACGCTCCGGGCTGGATTAGCGAGTGGCTGGATCGTCGCAAGGAGGAAGGTCGGATCGTACAGGAAAATGGACACATCCATTTTACAGATCAGTTCGCAGCAGAAGTGATTCAACAGCTTCGAGAAGCCTAAAAAGCATGCAAGCAACAAAGAGCCCACGTCGTCGCGGGCTCTTCTTTTATTCAATTGACTGCTAGGCCGTACTACTCATGAAAATCGAGTCCCGATTTGACTTCTTTCACATACCCTGCCCGAATGACGAAGTCTCCGAAATGTTCGCCTTCTTCGCGTTCCTTCGCATACCGATTTAAAATTGGCCGCAGTTCATTCAGTATTTCTGCTTCCCCGATGTTTTCACGATACAGCTTGTTCAATCGATTTCCGGAGAAACCGCCGCCCAAATACATGTTGTATTTACCGACAGCCTTCCCAATAAAGGAGATTTCTGCGAGTGCAGGTCTTGCGCATCCATTTGGGCACCCTGTCATACGAATGACGATCTCCTCATCGCGCAAACCCGCCTCATCCAAGATCAGCTCGATCTCATCCAGCAGTGTAGGCAAATAACGTTCTGCCTCAGCCATCGCGAGTCCGCAAGTCGGCAACGAAACACAAGCCATGGAGTTTCTCCGCAACGCAGAATAGGAAGCTCCATCGGCCAGCCCGTATGCTTGAATGATCTGTTCAATTTCCGGCTTCTTTTCACTGGTGACATTCCCAATGAGGAGATTTTGATTCGGCGTCAGGCGGAAGTCCCCTGTATGCACCTTGGCAATCTCTCGCAGGCCGGACTTCAGGAGGTAGTTGTCCTCGTCTTTTACACGGCCATTCTGAATGAAAAGGGTAAAATGCCAGTTATCGTCGCTCCCTTTTACCCAACCGTAGCGGTCGCCATTATGCTCGAAGTGATAGGGGCGTGCCTGTTCCAGCTCCCAGCCCAGTCGCTGCTCCAGTTCATGGATAAACCATTCGATACCGCGGTCGTCGATCGTATATTTGAAGCGAGCGTGCTTTCGTACCGCGCGATCTCCGTAGTCTCTCTGAATCATGATCGTTTTCTCGGCGACTTCCAGTACTTGTTCCGGTGTAACGAAGCCGATCACCCTCGCCACCTGTGGATACGTCTTCGGATCACCGTGGGTCATTCCCATTCCACCCCCGACCGCTACGTTGAAGCCCAGCAGTCGACCTTCCTCATGAATGGCGATAAAGCCCAAATCCTGCGAAAAAACATCAACATCGTTGGCAGGTGGTACGGCGATGCCAATCTTAAACTTGCGCGGCAAATAAACAGGCCCATAGATCGGTTCTTGCTCTATCTCATCCCGACTGTCGACGACCTTTTCTTCATCCAGCCAGATTTCATGATAGGCGCGGGTTCGGGGGTCGAGATGATTGCTTATTTTTTTGGCCCATTCGTAAACCTCTTGATGAACTTCCGACTCATAGGGATTCGGATTGCACATGACGTTGCGGTTGACGTCCCCACAAGCAGCTAGTGTACTTAGCAAGGCTTCGTTTACTTCTTGAATCACCTGCTTCATATTCCACTTAATCACGCCATGCAGTTGAAAAGACTGACGAGTCGTCAAGCGAATCGTTCCATTCGCAAACTGCTGGGCGATATCGTCCATCATCAGCCATTGCTCTGGTGTGACAACGCCACCAGCGGCACGCACGCGCACCATGAATTGATAGGCTGGCTCTAGCTTCTGTTTACTCCGTTCATTGCGAAGATCCCGATCATCCTGCATATAGCTGCCATGAAATTTCATCAGGCGGTTATCATCCTCAGGAATGGACCCCGAAATCCTGTCTTCCAGCGTTTCCGCCAGGCTTCCCCGCAAATAATCGCTTTTGCGTTTAATATCCTCTACGTCGCTGTGAGGAGCACTGTTTGGCGAAAGCAAATGATTTTCTGACATGGTTCCTATCTCCCCTCTCATTCTTTCTCGAAAATCAGTAGACATCTCGCTGATAGCGTTTTTCCTGCTGCAACCGTTTCAAGTACGCAACGGCCTCCTCTGAATCAAGTCCACCCTCTTGTTGGAGAATGGTGACCAGAGCTGCGTGAACGTCATGCGCCATCTTCTTCTCATCTCCGCATACGTATACGTGCGCCCCATCCTGTAGCCATTGGTAAAGCTCCTTACTCTTCTCAAGCATCCGGTGCTGAACATACACTTTTTCGCTCGTATCTCGGGAGAACGCGACATCCATATGCGTCAGTACGCCCTGTTTGAGCCAACGCTGCCATTCGAGCTGATAGAGAAAATCTGTGGAGAAATGCTGGTCGCCAAAGAAAAGCCATGTCTTGCCCGTCGCCCCAAGCTCCTCCCGTTCTCCCAAAAACGCACGGAATGGAGCGACACCCGTTCCGGGACCAATCATGATCAACGGGGTGTCCGGGTTGGCTGGAAGCTTAAAGTTGGGGTTATGCTGCACAAATACTGGCAGCGTATCCCCCGCCTCCAAACGATCCGCGATATAACTCGAACAAACGCCGTACCGATCTCGACCATGAGCCTGATAGCGAACATTGCGAATTGTCAGATGCACTTCATCTGGGTAGGACTTCAAACTGCTTGAGATCGAATAGAGGCGAGGCGGCAGCTTTCTAAGGATGGAGACAAATTCTTTGGGAGACACGCCCTTCAAATCGTAGTCCTCCACCAGGTCTAGCAAATCCCGATTTCGAACATACTCGCGAAGCTTTTGCTCCTGTCCTTCCGCAAGCAGTTCCCGCAACCCGTTTCCTGATGATAGCTTTACGGCTTGTTCCAAGAGAGGCTTAGTGAGAACCGTGATTTCAAAATGACTGGACAAGGCCTCTTCCAACGTGCGCTCTTCCCCGTTTTGATGAGTGGGAACGAGTTCTTCTGGCTTCCAGCCCATCGCGTCTATCAGCTCACGGACAAGGTCAGGATGGTTTTTAGGATAGATCCCCAAACAGTCACCTGGTTCATACTCGAGACTGGAACCCTCAAGGGAGATTTCCAGGTGGCGAGTTTCTTTTTCTGATCCCCGACCGTTCAGATTTAAGTTCTCCAAGACCACAGCCTGAAAGGGATTCGACCGTGAATATTCGGTCTGTAACCCTGACCCGATCACTGCTATTGCGCTTGCCGCAGCAACCTGGGTTGCCGAAGTTTCACTGAGAGAAGCCAGGACCTGATTCATCCATTCGGAGGCGTGCTCGTCGTAATCCACATCGCAATCGACCCGGGGAGTAAGACGCTTGCCGCCTAGCTCTTCCAACCGCTTGTCGAACTCCTTGCCAGTTTGGCAGAACCATTCATAAGAGGTATCGCCTAATGCCAGCACGGAAAAACGCAGGCCCTCCAATTGCGGTACTCTTTTGCTGTGTAAGAATTCATGGAAGGAAATGGCGTTGTCTGGTGGTTCACCATCCCCGTGTGTGCTTACCACCACAAGCAGGTTTTCAACCTTTTTCAACGCATTCGTCTTGAAGTCGCTCATAGAGGAAAGTGTTACGTGGAAGCCGTGCTCCTGAAGCTTTCCAGTCAGCACCTTGGCAAGCTTTTGGCTGTTCCCGGACTGAGATCCGAAAAGCACTGTCACCTCTTTGGAAATGACTGGCCCATTCGTAGCTGAAGTGGCTTGAAACCCAGCAGCTATCGGTGCCTCCGCTTTGTGAAGAGCTGCAAGATATCCGCTCAGCCAAATCTTTTGCACCTCCGAAAGCGTGGGCAACAACTGATTTAGGAGCTCTACTTGTTCCTGACTAAAAGGACTGTCTGTCACCTTAAGTACCAACGATATGCACCTCACACGAGAAAAAGTTAATTCCGAGTAATCTTATATGATTATTTACTTTAAGCTACCACAGTGAGTAGAACCCGAGCAATTGGAATTCGTTATTGTCATCATAAGTTTTACTAATCGTTGGAAAACAACAAAGAACCCCGATCCTACGATAAGGAATCGGGGTATTTTTCACTCAAATTCTTGCTATTCAACTTGTTGCGTACATGAAAAGTTACCTTTGTCCCTGTACCTAGCGTACTTTCGATATGAAGCCCTGTTCCAAAGTGCCGTTTTAACCGCTGATCGGTATTGATAAATCCGACTCCTGACCTGCTATCTGCTTTTCTTTCTAACAGTCGTTGTATTTGATCTTCGTCCATTCCGATCCCATCGTCTTCAACGGTTATTTCCACATGCTTTTCCTGAACAGAAATCCGAATCGTAATTTCCCCCCCACGAATGCGGTTCATCACACCATGTTTGATCGCATTTTCAACGAGAGGCTGGATCGTAAGAAAGGGAATTTTTACGTCCTCACAGTCATCTATCTCCCAAACAACTTGCAGTCTTTCTTCAAACCGAACCTTTTCAATATACAAGTAAGAGCGCACCAAACTTAGCTCCGTTTCGATCGGAACAAGCCCGTCCATATCTTCAAATTTGAATTTATTCCTCAAAAAATTGCTAAACTCGTAAAGCAAATCGCGCATCTTATCCAAATTAATGTCACTTAAAGCTGTTACCGCGCTCAACGCATTAAATAAAAAATGGGGCTGGATTTGCGCTTGCAGCCATGCAGCTTCTAATCGCAGTTGTTCCCGGACGGATTGTTTAATCGTAGTGAGCGCCTCGATCCGCGATTTTATTTCCATTCTCTCTACTGGTTTGGTCACGTAATCGTTTGCTCCCGCTAAAAAACCACTTTGAATATCTTTTGGTTGGCTTCTCGCGGTAAGGAGCAAAACAGGGAGCTCTGTGAGTGTAAACCGCTCGCGGATCATTCTTGTCAGCTCATAACCGGACATCTGCGGCATCATAATATCGGAGATGACCAGATCCCATTCCCCTGTATCCAATATGGCTAATGCTTCCTTCCCACTGGTCACCATTGTTACCTCATACTCGTCTGGAGGTAGTATGGCTTCCAGCACCTGAAGGTTAACAGGGTCATCATCCACAATTAACAGGCGCGGACGATCGCGATTTACTTCCAATAAAGTTGTTGGTTTCGTAGCCCAAGAGATCTCCACTTTTTCCTGAATCGGCATAGGTTGTATGACTGACGGTTCGAACGACCGAGAAACAGCTACCTCTACCTCCGCTTCCATAGGTGCCAGCTGTAACGAAAAGGTAAATGTCGAGCCTTCCCCTAAAACGGAGGACACATCCAACGTACCTCCATGGAGCTCAACCAGCTGCTTGCTTATACTCAGACCTAACCCAAATCCACCTTCAATCATGGTCTCGCTCGTGCTGGCTTGCTCATACGGGTGGAACAGGCGCTTTTTCATGTCCTCGTCCATTCCGATCCCTGTATCATGAATCTCAATAAAAGCTCTTCCGTCCTTGGCAAACGCTTGAATGGAAACGATCCCTTCATTCGTATATTTCACAGCATTGTGAAGTAAATTGAAAACGATTTGAATTACCCGGTTCTCATCCGCGAGTACGGGAGGAAAATCTTCTGGGATTTCATTTACGATTTTTACAGACTTCACATCTGCGTTAAATTGCAGCATATCAAGTACCCCGGTCACGATGGGCTGAATCCATATGGCTTTTTTCTGTAAGCGCGGGTTGCCCTCCTGTAAACTCATCACATCAATCAAATCATTTAATATCAAGGTCAGCCGTCTTCCTACAGATAAAACCGTTTCAAGCTCCTTGATACTCCTTTCCTGCAACAAATGTCGCTCCCGATTTAAAACGGATTGTGACATGTTCAGAATGCTATGGAGTGGATTTTTAAATTCATGTGAAGTGTTGGCCAGAAATTGATCCTTATGGTCATTCATTCTTTGCAAGGTTGCAGCAATTTCTTTTGTGTTGGCATGCATGATGAAATAACCCTTGAACCATACAGTGGCTAAGCACCCCATCGAAATAATCAGATCAAATGGATAGTAAACAAGACTCATACCGCTTTCCCGCCAGATTAACGACCA
Source organism: Brevibacillus sp. BD137 (assembly GCF_041644655.1). NCBI lineage: Bacteria > Bacillati > Bacillota > Bacilli > Caryophanales > Paenibacillaceae > Brevibacillus > Brevibacillus sp. BD137. The sequence goes on from NZ_JAOTNO010000003.1 coordinate 598,125, forward strand.
AATAAAATGGTGAAGCAACGCAAGAAATGAAAAAAGCAGTAAAAGATTGCCCTTGATGTCTTTGATCAATTTCCTAAGGATGGTTATCAACGTGATCACTGCAGCAATACCGGCCACCAGAAAATAAACTGGAAATAACATCGTCACCTGATCAGGGTTTAAAAACAACGTAATGCCAGCAGTCCCAAGATTCATCACCCTGTATACAGGATACATCCTGCTCCAATAAGGAAGTTCGCGATGATTCATACACTCCAGCAAAGCATAGGCCCCAATGACGAGGGCAAAATTCGTTAATCGAAAATCCCACTCAATGCCGATGTAAATTAATTGGTGGAACAACTTCTCATCATTGCTTAACACGCTAGTAAGCGCTACACAAAATGTCAGCAAAGAAAAATACAGTAGATTCTTTTTCTTATCTCCCAGCAAAAATAAAATAAACGCATAAACAGAATGTATGAGAAATATCATGGCTGCCAGAAGCTGCGTAGAAACGGAGACTTTTATTTCCTTTGCAATGGCTTCTTCTGAACCAAATTTAATGGATCGAACAATGCCGCTGCTACGACCATCCACATAATTTGCCGCCTGAATGACGATGTCGATTACACCGTTTTCGTCTGCCGTAAAGGTTGAAGAATAAGGCAGATTCTTCGCAATATATTCATCCTCCGACTCGCCCACCTGCCCGGATTTCGCAAGCAAACGACCGTTTACGTATAATTCCGATGCCGTGCGCACGCTAGGTACACGAATGCTATAATTCAGGTCCTTTTCTGGATCCACATACAGACGCAAGCGATAAGAGCCAAATCCATAGGGAGTTGACTTGTCTGTATGTAAAGCTTCATTCCATCTTCCCGGAACCTGAATAAGCGATGGCCCCTTCTCGTTTACACCTTGTTGCCGTCTGCCATCCATCAGCCATTGAGAGGGATAAAACTCCCACTCTCCATCTAGCAAGAGAGTGTCGCCACCTTCTGCATTCCAATCACGCAAATCAAATTGCCCGTTCTTAATGTCCGCTTGTTGATCACGAAACGATTCCATCCACAAAATCCGCGCACCGGATAGGATGATGAGTAATAACCCGAGTAATAGTAGGATATGGCTCTTTTTTATTTGGTATTTGGGTGAATGCTTTGCCAAGAAGTATTCCTCTCCTAGTCAGTTTCTTCTCTGACATTTCAAATAGAACCTTTCCATAATTTAGCATATAGATTTTGACAGAGAAATACAGTTGCCATAGAAAAAGCTACGTTTATCTGAAAGACAACGTAGCTTATCAAATAGAGTTATCACTCTATGTAGTGGCTATCAGGAATTCTTCTCCACTTGGTAGCGAAAGACCATCGGTGCGGCCAGTAAAGTAGCGCTGGTTAAGTTCTGCCGAGGAAACATGCTGGACTTCTCGAAAACCAGCTTCGCGGGCCAGTGCCAGCATCTCCGGCGGTGTGAAAAAGCTGATGAAAGGCGTGCCGCTTGACCGCGCTCCTTTTTCTGCCTCTTCAACTTCGGGACGCTTCTTCGTTTCTGTAAAGGTAAAGGGAAGCAAAAACGTCATAGCCAGCGTGGAGCCTGGAGCAAGCGTCGCTACTTGGCGCAGCGTAGCCATAATCGCATCCTTCGTAAGGTACTGGGTGACGCCAGTGGATGCTACCACCGCTGGTCGGCTAGCTTCAAAGCCGGAGTCCTTTAGTTGCTCCCACCAGGACCAGCCTGCCTCGAAGTCAACGGGTAAGAGTCGTAACCACTCGGGGATGCCAAAGCCCAGCTCGTTCAAGCGTTGCTTCTTCCAACCCTGCGTGTCTGGCTGATCGACCTCGAAAATCCGCATCTGAGAGGCGATTTCCGGTCGGCGCTGAGCAAAGGTGTCGAGGCCAGCGCCGAGGATAACGTACTGGGTGACCCCTTGTCCGAGCTGTTCGGTGACCAAATCCTCAATAAAGCGAGCACGAGCCACGATAGATGCTCGAAACCCGCTGGTGCTCTTTGGGTCCATGTCGGGACGTTGGCGCCAGTCGTCTTCCGGAGCCACCAGTCGCAGACCGATCTCGTCTTCTAGCACATGCGGTGAAGAATCGATCTGTGCGTGCAATGCCCGCCACAACGCGACCCGCACCGCCGTGTGGTCTGGCACCGTAGTTTGCTTATCATGCATGGCTGCTCTCTCTCCTCTCGATTCGTTTCCTTCTCGTTTTCGATACAAAATGACTTCATTTTAATATGCTCCCATTTAATAGGACAATCCTGACCAATAGAATTAGTTCGCAGCATAAACTATAAGCTTCTTAAATAGTCTTTCGTCCCTGTTAATTCTGACCATCTGGCTGAGAGAAACTTCGCATAGTTTAAAGGCGCGATTCCATAAGTCCCTAAAGAATGACCATCATTAATCTCTACCAGCTTCATATTCCCATCTCGATCAATTCCAAAATCTAAACCATAAGCAGCTGGCGCATCAATATAATCCTTAACCGCACATTTTATAATAGGTAGATCTAATTTTGAATCCCAGGCACCTTTGTACTGCCTAATATCAAGTATTTCTCCATATCGTATAAAGCAACGCCATTCCGTCACAAAATCAACGATTTCCGAACACCAAATCTTCGTATCCTCATCCTGTTCAATCAATCCTATAAAATCTTTGTATTCTTTTACCACTTTTCCAGCAAATTTTTTTGTTATGTCTTTCGGTTTTACAAAAACGTTCCAATCCTGTTTATTCTCAAAAAGCTGTTGAATAGTTGTAGTCCATATTTTCCTGCCAAAATAACTGGATAAAGAATCTGGATAATCAATCTCTCCTTGGCTTCTTTCTCTCCCCAATATTTCAAGACGTTTTCTCACGTTGCCAATACCGCCAACTACTATGTCTTCTGGATTCTTTTCTTTTATTTCATGAACATCATGGAACTTAATGATCTCCCATCCTAATGAAGTGAAACCTTCAAAAGCAATAAATGCATTTACATTGTAGAATTCTCCACTTTTGTTTGCCTGTATATACGCCCTCATTCATATCACTCCATCATTTCAAACGGGTTTTTCTTTCTCCATCGCCTGCTTGAGCCATCCATCGATTCGATCCTTAGGCAACAGGATGTTTCCTCCATAAGCATTATTCTTATGAAAGCCCCAATCTCCATATACGAGCATATGGTACTGACTATCTATTCGCTTTACGAGTCCCCATACGCCGATATTCCCCTGCGAACCAGCACTAATAAATAGCCAGTTCTCGTAGTTGAATATGTAACGATCTCCAAACATATCAAAACTCTCTAAATAACCTTCTCTTCCATCTCTTTCTAGAAATCTCTCGTTGTAATCCTTAATCATCCATACATCTAAAATCTCTACGCACAGCCAAGCTGTAAGCTCATTCCGCTCAATGACACGTTCAATGGAACACTGTACAAAAGAAGATTGTTCAATCTCTTCCGGATGCGAATCCCAGCCATTAAAACTGGAAAGTACCGGCGTGTACATGATCCAAAAGGGTTCTCCCATCCTCATATGGAAAGGATGGGAGACCTTCACCGTTCTAACCTGACCGCGCTCAGGCGGGCGATTGGAACGCATCCAATGTCGCTCATCCAACAGGGGAACTTCGTTTTCAAAATCTGACCATTCCATAATGTCATTTTCAAAGCCAGCAATATCAAACAGCTCACTTTCCATCCTAATGCGCTCTGATACGCCTTTGCATACTCCGCACGTTAAAGCAATGAGCTCTTGTTCCATTTGCTTCACCCCTTCATCTTGCCAATCCAGTCTCTATTAAATAGAGTTGCTTCATGCTAAACGAGACTCGTCTATCAGATCTTTTAACTGTTCATCAGTCCCCGTGTTTTCGATTGGTGTATATACCCTCATCACGAAGTCACCACTTTCGGGCACAGCAAAAGAATGGTAACGAAAACTCAACAAGCCAGCTTTAGGATGCTGTATCACTTTTTCCCCTTTCGAAGTCCCGGATACATCATGTCTTCGCCACCACACTCTAAACTCCTCACTCTGTTCACTCAATTTGTCAACTAATTCCCGATACCACGAATCATTCATATACAAGGCGTATCGGCTTCTAAAATGAGCCAGCAGCATCGTGGCGACGTTTTCCCAATTCACAATGCGAGCCTCGTTATCCTTCATCATGAAGACTCTCCAAAGTATATTTCTCTCGATCTCTGCTATCTGATTAAAGTCGCCACAAAGCGTACTTGTCATTTTGTTCCACGCTGTTACGTTCCAGCGTCTATCGATGACATAGGCAGGGTAGCTCCCCATCCTGTCGAGAATTTGTTGCAGGGCTGGAGAATTTGATTCGCCTACTGTGACGTATGGAGCTACAGAACAATTAGCCAATACAAACAAATGATTGCGCTCGTCATGGCTGAGTTGGAGCGTCCGCACCAAGCTCTCCAGCACTTGTTCCGACACCTGAATATCCCTCCCCTGCTCCAGTGCCGTGTACCAAGGCAAAGAAATCCCTGACAGAGTCGCCACTTCTTCCCGCCTTAGACCAGGCGTACGACGACGTGCAGTTTCAACAGGTAATCCCGCCTCTTGCGGGGAAAGGCGGGAACGACGGGTCCGGAGAAAATCAGCTAGCTCCCTTCGCCTTCTTTCACCATTCATACGATCATACACCTCTATATCCTAATAGGATTTATACTACTTTTCCGAATCGTACTGTAAATACAGAGCTGTTTGTCAATTTATGAAGCTGATTATAATCGACTCATCACCTATAGAAGGAGGACGATCTTATGGGAAATCTGGAACTTTGCAGTAGTTTGAAAGGCAAGCGTGTTATCCTGCTCGGCGGAACTTCTGGAATGGGATTTGCGACAGCGGAAGCCGCTGCGCGGGAAGGGGCATATGTTGTTGTAGTATCCAGTCGAAAAGAGAGAGTGGACGATGCTGTCTCGCGTCTCCCCCAAGGTACGGAAGGATATGTGGTTGATCTATCAAATGAGGAGCAGATTCGCGTATTTTTCAGCCGTATTGGTGAATTCGATCACTTGGTATTCACCGCTGGAGAGCCATTTCAGCCCGAAAATCTCAACACGGTTGACATGGACAAGGCACGCCAATTCTTTACCATCAGGTACTGGGGTGCGGTTATGGCAGCGAAATATGGCTCAGAGAAAATCAGGCAGAATGGTTCCATGATTTTCGTTTCCGGCACCGCTTCAGTTCGACCTCCAAAAGGATTGACGATCGCAGCTAGCATTTGTGGTGCTATCGAGTCCCTGACAAGGGCGCTAGCCGTCGAACTGAGTCCACTTCGTGTCAACGCCATACGTTTCGGATTCATGCGTACTGAGTTGTGGGACAATATTCCTGAAGAGGAACGAAACACCATGTACGAGACTGTCGGGAAATCCCTCCCTGTTGGGCGAGTGGGCGAACCCGAGGACGCGGCCGAAGCGTTTCTCTATTTAATGCGTGAGAAATACTCCACCGGTCAGGTCATCGTCGTAGATGGCGGTTCTACGCTGGTATGACAACGAATCCAATCAGCTTTCATCGGCGAAATGCCCTCTTATCGAGGGTATTTTCCATGTCGGTCATCCTCCCTTATGATATGGCTCACTGGGTTGTCTGTAACAACAGCACTCGAAAAAAAGAGTCTCCGGTTTGGAGACCTCTTTTCGTTTCCCATACTTTTCTCGGGTCCAATTATTCGCTTCTCAAAATGTGCTCGATTCGCTTTTCTGGCACGACCCAAATCGCGGCAACGAGTACGTAAAAGAACCCGGATACCCATGGACCCACATACGCGGTCAATATCGCGAGCAAATAGAGAACGGGAGATATTTTCACCTTCCAGTCTCTGCCCATTGACTTTACGAATGCAGAATCTCCAGAATGCTGGCTAATGATTGCGAGCTGAAGCAGTCTGTAAGAAATCGCTGCAAGCAGAAGAATAATCCCGTACAATGCCATCGGAGTGGGCGCAAACTGGCTTTCCCCCATCCACGCGGTCGTGAATGGAATAAGGGATAGCCAGAAGAGCAATTTCAAATTCAGCCACATGAGCCGCCCGTTCATTGTGCGAACCATGTGCAGCAGATGATGGTGGTTGTTCCAGTAGATGCCGACATAAACGAAACTGAAGATATAACTAAGAACTTTTGGGCCTAGTTCGATTAACGAATGCCAGTCGTGGCCTTCTGGTACTTTGAATTCTAGTACCATAATCGTAATGATAATTGCCAGCACGCCATCGCTAAACGCTTCCATCCGGTTTGCTCTCATTTGGTGATCACCTATTTCCCGCTTCTCGCGCTGAATTCATCGAATAGATATCCATAGTTTATTCTAACTTTTCTTCATACTGTCAAGCACAACCTTTCCCTCATTCGGGATCGTTTTAACGGACCTAATGGCGATCCATTTATTATGGGAACTAGAACGTTTACATATTATGTATCTCTTTTGCCAAAATATATCTATTGATGTAAGATTGTAGAATAAACGTATAAGTGAGAAATTTGTCGATGGAGGTAATAGAATGTCATTTTCTGGCACATTTACGAATTGGCTTAAAAACACACAAACATCCTTGCGAGACCAGGTAAAGAAGTTTCAGAATCGTGACTTCATGGATGCAGTCGTTGCCGGATGCGCATTGGTTGCCGCCGCTGATGGACACATTGAATCCTCTGAAAAGCAAAAGATGGCCTCTTATATCAATCGAAGTGAAGAATTGAAAGTTTTTGATATGAACGATGTAATTAGCCGCTTCAACCATTTTGTCAGTGGATTTGAATTTGACCACGGCGTCGGGAAGATGGAAGCACTCAAGGCAATCGGCAAATTAAAAAATAACCCAGAAGCAGCGCGAATTCTTATCGGCGTCTGTTGCGCAATCGGTGCCGCTGACGGTGACTTTGATGAAAAAGAGAAAATAATCGTTCGGGAAATCTGCCAGTCTGTTAATTTGAATCCAGTTGATTTCCAGTTGTAACACGCGAGATTGCCTCGGGCCAAGGGGCAGTCTTGTTTTTTATCAATGGCGAGTTGGGATGAAGAGGGGAGCCGTTTCTTTTATGAGGCATTTTGATTACTTGCTCGAGAACGAAAAAGAAGAATTATTCAGTGTACACCCCCTTCCTATCAATCGAAACACCGAGAAGGAAGTGCTAGCCCACGCGTTGGGAGCTACACTCTACATGCCCGCCATTCGAACCACCATCTCTCATGATGTAATGACGCAAAAGCACGAGGGCTTGGTCTCCATGGTCATCTGCCTGGAAGACGCTATCGGCGATCATGAGGTTTCCGAGGCAGAGCAATCGCTGATTCGGCAGGTCCGTGATATTTCCAGCCGTCTACGAAACGGCTTGATCCAGCAGGACGATATACCGATCATGTTCGTGCGTGTCCGGGATGTCCACCAAATGAACCGGCTTGTGGAAGAACTGCAAGAGGATTTGATCAGCTTGACTGGGTTTGTGTTCCCGAAGTTTACAAGCCGCAACGCTGAGGAGTATCTGGAAGCGCTGCAATCGTGCAACCGATACGTTCCTTTCCCTGTGTACGGCATGCCGATTCTGGAGTCCGCCGACATTATTTACAGAGAATCCCGAACAGCCGAGCTACTGTCGATCAAAAAAATTTTGGACAAATACCGGCACCTTGTCCTGAACGTGCGCATGGGAGCAACTGATTTTTCCAGCCTGTTCGGATTGCGCCGTGGACCAGATGTGTCTATTTATGAGATTTCCACGATTCGCGATTGCATCGGCGACATTGTGAACATGTTTACACGACAGGGCAGTGAATACGTCGTATCTGGTCCAGTCTGGGAGTATTTTAGCAACGGTGAAAGGTTGCTAAAACCACAGCTCCGCCAGTCTCCGTTTGAACAAAAGCTAGGCGGCGCATCAGGGCGCAGACTTCGCCAGCAATTATTGAATCAATGGCAAGATGGGCTGATCAAAGAAGTATTGCTAGACAAGGAAAACGGCCTGACCGGCAAAACGATCATCCACCCAAGCCATATCAAAATTGTCCACTCACTTGCCGTGATTACACGCGAAGAGTACGAGGACGCCAGGGCAATCCTGCAAAGCCAAACAAACGGAGTAACGAAAAGTCACTACGCTAACAAGATGAACGAAATCAAGCCACATACGAGCTGGGCGAAAAAAATAATGATCAAATCAAAAGTGTACGGGGTGTTCCATGAGCATAACAACTTTATCAACCTGCTCGCTCGAACAGCAAATATCCAGTTTCAATATTCTCGGTGATTTGAATATCACCATCCACGTTCGACAAAATCCGTACGATCTTCCATTGGAAGCACTATTCCAAATGGCTGCCCGAATCAATAAGAAACGAAGCTTCCTGTTTGTCAGCAAGGTTCTGGGAAAGCATTTGCCCGTGCGGCCGTCAGCGTCTGTGCTAAGCGGTATGGCATTGGCGGCACGTCTCCTTGAAGAGTTTTATTCTCATGAAATCAGTGATCTTCCGGCTATCGTGCAAGGTATCATTCAGCAGGAGAAGAGCGAAGAGATTCTTCACAAACTGCTGCAACATCCCCTCGAATTACCCGAGCCCTTGTTGTTCATCGGATTTGCCGAGACTGCCACTGCGCTTGGACACAGCATGTTCAGCGCTTTTGGCAGCAAGGCAGAATACATCCATACAACAAGAGAGCTGATCAAAGAGGTTCCGTCCACGATTGATTTTGAAGAAGAGCATTCTCACGCAGTAGCCCATCACTTTTATCCATTGGATAAAAACTTGCTACATTCTGCGTGTCCGATCGTATTAGTAGATGATGAGATTACGACAGGGAAAACAGCGCTTAACATCATTCGCGAGATTCAGCAGCATTTTCCGAGAAAGCAATACATCGTTGCTTCCTTATTGGATTGGCGCTCGCCTGACGATCACCGCAAGTTTCTGGAGCTTGAAGCCGAGCTGGGTATCGAGATCACAGCCATCTCGCTAATTAAGGGAGAGATTGAGGTGAACGGCGTTCTTGGCGAACAGCAGGCTGAGCAGACGAAGCCTGCCTTTGTCGAACCAGAAGCTGAGCCGACTGTCATCACGCTGGAGACCGCTGCGCTAACCAAACTGTCCTTTTCTTCCATCGATCAGACAGGCTTTGTGAATACCTTGCCGTATTTGCAGCAAACCGGACGCTTTGGCATGACTTCCGAGCAGCAGCGTCAATTGCATGACACACTTCGGGAGCTGGGCCAGTTTTTGCAGCAATATCGTAAGGGTACGACCTTGTGTATGGGAACAGGCGAGTTTATGTACGTGCCGATGATGATCGCCGCTTCTATGGGCGATGGGGTTTGGTATCAATCAACGACGAGAAGCCCGATTCATCCGGCAACAAAGGAAACATATGCCGTTCAAAATGCATTTGCGTACGAAAGTCCGGATGATCCTACTGTTCGCAACTTTATGTACAATATCCCGGAGCAGCGGTATGACGAGCTGTTCCTGTTCCTCGAACGCGGGACAAGCGTGGAGCGGCTGAATAGTCTTTATGCGGCCTTGGCCCAACTGCCGATTCCGAACAAGTATCTCGTAATGTTTCGCTAACTGCAGAGAGGAGGGGTAAACCGAATGGAGCAAGGCTCATTATACACAGCAGAACTCATGCAGCCGATTAAAATGGGGAGCTACCCTGCAGAGGATGTTACATTCCTGTTGAAAGAAATCAGCGGATTGATGGAAGAAACCAACACGGAGGACCGGGAAGAATTGATTCAGGCGGGGACACATTACTCCGAGATGCTGCCTGTTGAGTATCAGCCCTCCGCCGAGTACATCTCATTGTTTCATCAGGCCTTGCAGACGACAGCACGAAAAGTGGCGCTGGCGTCAGGAGTAGTGGCTGAATCCATCCTTGCACGCAAAGGCAAGGGGGTTGTGCTTGCCTCGCTTGCAAGAGCAGGAACGCCGATCGGTGTTTTGATCCGCCGCTATTTGAGACAAATTCACCAGCTGGATACGCCGCATTACAGCATCTCCATCATTCGCGGCAAAGGTATTGACGAGAACGCACTGCGCTATATTCTCGAGCATCATCCGGGCAAAGGAATTCAGTTCGTAGATGGTTGGACAGGCAAGGGCGCTATTACATCGGTCTTGCACGAGTCGATCTCCCGCTTTAACCAGAAATTCCATACGCGGCTTGATGCCGATTTGGCTGTTCTCGCTGACCCAGGGCATTGCGTGCAGACGTTTGGCACTCGCGAAGACTTTTTGATTCCGAGCGCTTGCCTGAACTCGACCGTTTCTGGTTTGATCAGTCGTACCGTGCACCGTGACGACCTCATTGCAGCTGGTGAATTTCACGGAGCCAAATTTTATCGGGAATGGGCGGACGAAGATGTTTCCAACCTGTTCGTCAATACGATTTCGGCGCATTTTGCGGATATTGCCGACGAGGCAAAGGCAAAAGCAGCTGAACTGATCAGCCACGAGGACGACCACGTGCCGACCTGGAAGGGAATGCGCGATATTGGGCGGATTCAGCAAGAGCTACAAATTGATGATGTGAATCTAATTAAACCGGGAGTTGGCGAAACGACACGCGTGCTTTTGCGCAGAGTTCCATGGAAAATTCTTGTCGATTCAGTCGAAAATCCTAACCTTGCTCATATCATCATGCTCGCCAAGGATCGTGGTGTATTAGTGGAGGAACGTTCGGATATGAGCTATTCCTGCTGTGGTATTATCCGATCGATGGGAGGGGAAAACCAATGATTTTTGCAAGTGACCTGGACCAGACCCTCCTATACGGGAAACGATTTCTCACAGACGAAATGCAGTCGTTTCAGGTAGTCGAAGTGCTTGAAGGCGAACCAATCTCGCACATGTCTGACCGGGCAATCCAGCTTCTTCATGAGGTTCATCAACAGTCTCTGTTTATACCCGTGACAACAAGAACGATTGAACAGTATCAGCGAATTTTGATTTTCCAGAATGAGCTTTTACCGCGCTATGCAATTACCAGCAACGGCGGCAATGTAATCCGTGACGGACGAATAGACGAGCAGTGGAGTCGTCAGGTACATAGCCGAATGGTCAACGAATGCGCGCCGTTTCCCGACATGCTGGCCGGCTTCGCCCAGATCAGCAATGACAGTTGGGTGATTCGGGAGAGAATGGCAGAGGATCTGTTCTTCTACAGCATCATTGATCGAGAAAAAATGCCTGTCGACGAGCTGCGCGACTTCGAGCGCTGGGTGACGCAACAAAACTGGAGCATGTCCATTCAGGGCCGAAAGCTCTACCTCGTGCCCCAGGCCGTCAACAAGCGCGATGCGACCTTGTACGTGTGCGAGCTGGAGCAGGATGAGCAGCTGATCGCAGCTGGCGATTCGCTACTGGACCTACCTCTGCTGGAAGCAGCGCAACTGGCGATCGTTCCGCCGCATGGGGAGATTTATCAGATTCGTAATCACGGTGGCGTTGTGGGCAACTTCCACTTTACGCAGGCATCGGGAATCAGCGCTGCAGAAGAGATTTTGCAAACCGTTCTGTCATGGTATCGCCAACTGGTCAAAGCAACATAAAACAAGGCGTGAACCTGCGGCGCTTAGATCCTGAGAGATGGAAAAACGCCACCGCTCAAAAAAAGACACAAAACGGATGTAATTTGTTGTTTTTTGCAAAAAAATGTAGATTTTATTGGATAGCAATGGAATAATCGAATTGTAATCTGCAAAATACTGGGGTATAGCCTGGACAGAGTAGGAGGGTGACATGTCAGTTATCAGTTTGCAAAAAGGGCAAAAAATTGACCTGACCAAAGGAAATGCCGGCTTGAGCAAAGTGCTGGTTGGACTTGGCTGGGACCCGGTAAAAAAATCCGGCGGACTACTTGGTGGACTGTTTGGTGGTGGACAAGCCAACATCGATTGCGATGCGTCCGTAATCATGCTGAACGAAAATGGAAAATTTACAAAAGAAACAAATCTCGTCTATTTCGGAAATAAGCGAAGCGGTTGCGGAAGCGTCAATCACTCGGGGGACAATCTTACCGGTGAAGGGGAAGGCGACGATGAGCAGATATCTGTCGAGCTTTCACGTGTCCCTGCCGATGTTCACAAGCTGATTTTCGTGGTCAATATCTACGATTGTGTCAGTCGTCGTCAGGATTTCGGAATGATTGGCAACGCATATATCCGCATCATGAATCCATCTTCTCGTCAGGAACTGTGCAAATTCAATCTGACGGAGAATTACTCAGGGAAAACCTCACTAATCGTGGGTGAACTGTATCGCCACTCAGGCGAATGGAAGTTTGCTGCTATTGGTGAAGGAACAACCGATACGTCGATTTCCCAGCTGGTCAGACGCTACACATAGCACCTATTAGATTATACTTATTACATTAAAAAATCGAAATTTCGGGAGGAATAACACATGGCAGTATCTTTGCAAAAAGGACAAAAGGTTGATTTGACAAAAACGAACCCTGGCTTGACCCAAATCAAGGTAGGTCTTGGCTGGGATACCAACAAGTATGATGGCGGCGGCGAATTCGACCTGGATGTGTCCGTATTCCTGCTGAACGACCAAGGCAAAGTGGAAGACGACAAACATTTCGTATTTTTCAACAATCCATCCAGCCCTGACGGCTCCGTTGTTCACTCCGGTGACAACCGCACTGGTGATGGCGACGGTGATGACGAAGTGATCGAAATCGACTTGTCCAAAGTTTCCGCGAATATCCAAAAGGTTGCTTTCACCATCACGATTTACGATGCGGCTACCCGCAACCAAAACTTTGGTCAAGTTTCCAATGCGTATGCGCGTGTACTGAGCGCAAGCAGTGGCGAAGAACTCATTCGCTACGATCTTGGAGAAGATTTCTCCATTGAAACCGCTGTTGTAGTTGGCGAACTGTATCGTCACGGCAGTGAGTGGAAATTCAGCGCAATTGGCTCAGGCTACAAAGACGGTCTTGCTGGTCTGGCGCGTGATTTTGGTGTTAACATCGGCTAATTAGCCAGTACGAAACGTGGAAAGGATGAACTTACCATGTCAGTAATCAGCTTATCCAAAGGTCAAAAAATTGATCTGACGAAAGGCAATCCGAATCTGACCAAACTGGTCGTTGGACTCGGTTGGGATACAAACAAATATAATGGTGGATTTGATTTTGACCTCGATGCAGCGGCGTTTTTGCTCCACGCAGACGGCAAAGCAACCAACATTCAGCACTTTGTTTTCTATAACAACCTTCAAGGCGGAAACGGTTCCGTTATTCATACTGGTGACAATCTGACGGGTGAAGGCGATGGCGATGATGAGCAGATCAAGATCGACCTGACCAAAGTACCGTCCGAGATTGAAAAAATCGCCATTACGATTACGATTCACGATGCAGAAAATAGACGCCAAAATTTTGGACAAGTCTCCAACGCATTCGTTCGTGTCGTTGATGAAAATACGAACCAAGAAGTTCTTCGTTACGACTTGGGCGAGGATTTCTCCGTTGAAACCGCTATCGTCGTATGCGAATTGTATCGCTATCAGGGCGAGTGGAAGTTTGCTGCGGTGGGCAGTGGTTTTTCCGGCGGCCTCAAAGCGCTTTGCAATAACTTCGGATTACAAGCAGGTTAATTCGTACCAGCCAAAGGATGCTAGTTTGATAGTAGGGACTAGCATCCTTCCTTCATTTTTTCGACAAGACGCAACCAAGGCAACGCCACGGACTTGGCGGAACCGAGTTTTCTAAAATAGGTGATAGCGATGACGATGATGGTTGTTAAGGGACAAAAGGTTGATGTAACGAAGCAGTTTCCAGGGCTGACCAAGGTGATTGTCGGTCTTGGCTGGCATACCGGCAGCGAACTTGATCTGGATGCATCGGCATTTCAGTTGGGCGCAACCGGGAAAGTGAATCGTGAGGAGGATTTCATATTCTACGGAAATCCTAAATCAACGAACGGAGCTGTCTCCCTGCGGGACGGCGCTGGAGATAAACAGCAATTCGAACTGGAACTTTCCGCAATTCCGCTTGACGTAGAAAAGATCGCCTTTACGATTACCATTTACGACGCCATTTCACGTGGCCAAACGTTTCGTCAGGTTTCCGATCTTTATTTGCGAATCTTGCATCCTGTCACATTCGCTGAAATGATCCGATTTCCATTAGTTGATTTTTCTACAGAAAATTCAATCGTGACAGGTGAATTATATCGCTACAATGGCGAATGGAAGTTTAATGCGATTGGAAGCGGCTTTAACGGTGGACTAACTGCCTTATGCGGTAATTTCGGCGTAGAGGTGGCACAGGAGCACTCCTCTTCACCACAACCGTCTCCAACCATTCCGGCGCCACCTCCAAAGGTTGAGCAACCACCTGCACCGCCGATCAATCTATCCAAGGTTGAGCTGACGAAAAAAGGTGAAACGATCAGCTTGCGAAAATCAAGCGGGGCGTTGGGGCAAATTAGTGTAAACCTAAACTGGAATAGAAAAGCCAAGAAATCAGGCGGTTTTTTGGGCTTTAATAAATCCGATGGCATCGACCTTGATCTTGGATGTTTGTATGAGATGTCAGACGGGAATAAAGGTTGTATCCAAGCGCTGGGCCGGCATTTTGGTGAATATCTCCATTTCCCGTTTATCGAGCTGGACGGAGATGACCGTACAGGATCCAGAACTGATGGGGAAAATCTCCGCATTAACGGCAACCATGTGAGGGAGTTTAATCGTGTCCTGATCTATGCCTATATCTATGAAGGTGTAGCGAAATGGGCCGAAACGGATGGCGTTGTCACGATCAAACAGGCTGACAACCCGGAAATTGTGGTCCGCATGGACGTGCACGACCCTCGGAAGATTATGTGTGCCGTTGCCATGATAGAGAGAAAAGGAGATACCTTTGAGATCAAGCGTCTCGTTGAATATTTCAACGGACATGAACCGATGGATCGCTACTACGGTTGGAACATGCGTTGGGCCGCAGGCAGCAAATAACCTAGGAGGAAGAAGAAATGGAGTTTTTGAATGGGCTAATTGAAACCTATTCAAGTTTTTTTTCATGGGAGGTTTTGCAGGGGGTACTGACCAATCCTGCTAACTGGACAATTATTCTCTCATTGGTCATCCTGGAAGGATTACTTTCAGCTGACAATGCACTGGTATTAGCAGTAATGGTAAATCATTTGCCAGAAAAGCAAAAGAAACGCGCCTTGTTTTACGGCTTGCTCGGTGCCTATTTATTCCGTTTCCTAGCAATCGGTTTAGGTGTTTTCCTGGTCAAGATGACCGCGATCAAAGTAATGGGTGCACTCTACCTGCTCAAGATTGCAGCAGACCACTTCTTTGGCCATAATGAAAAAGCCCAAAAAGCAATCGATTTGCTGCTATATCTGGGAATGGCAGCGTGCTTGTACTTTATCCCAATCCCGGTTGTACAAATTCTCGGTGGATTGCTCATCGTCTGGCTGCTCTACCGCTTATTCAAGTCTGGTGGGGAAGAAGAAAACGAGGCCGAGAACAAAGGAAAAGGCTTCTGGCAAACTGTACTTGCAGTTGAGATGATGGATATTGCCTTCTCTATCGACTCCGTTTTAGCTGCATTTGGTGTCAGCAACCAAGTCTGGGTTCTGTTCCTGGGCGGAATTCTCGGTGTCCTGATGATGCGGGGGGTTGCTCAAATCTTCCTGAAACTGATCGAACGAATTCCGGAATTCGAAACAACCGCATTCGTACTTATTGCGCTCATCTCCGTGAAAATGTTCTTGGGCGCAGCAGGCATCCACATCGAGTCATACCTCTTCTTCGGCGTTCTGGTTCTCACCTTCCTTGGTACCTTCATCGTGCATAAGATGAAAAAAGGAAAACATGGGGAACAAGAAGACTCGAAGGAAAACGTTGCGTAAATAGCATGAGGTAAGGAAAGCGAGGTCGAACAGACACTCGCTTTTCTTTTCGAATAAAGGAGGGCAACCAATGAGAAAACGGATTTGGTTCAATCGAACGTTCGCTACGGCTTATCCAATCGTCGAAATGATTCGCAATAACCCGGATAACTTCACTTTCGAGATTTATGTAACTCACCCGAAACGTCATAGTGTGATGCTACAAATCGCCGACTATGCTGAACTGGAGCCCACGCTGGATGTGCCAGAATACATCGACTATTGCCTGTCGTTTTGTAAAAAACACCGGATCGACGTATTTCTCCCCAACTATCGATTGGTGGAAATCTCCAAGCATATCAAAGAGTTTGAGCAGCAGGGCACGCAGGTTATGATTGCTCAGGAACATCAGTTGCTAGAGGATATTTCGGATAAGGGGAAGCTGTTTCAACTGTTTCAGGACGTACCGGAAGTACCGTTACCCGCTTATGCGATTGTGAATACAGCTGAACAATTCCAAATCGCATATGAACAACTGAAACAAGACGGGAACAAGGTTTGCTTCAAGCCTGCCCGAGGCGAAGGCGGAGCAGGCTTTTATATTGTGGAGGAGCAGCTTGATCCGATTGACCGACTGTTTCGATCAACCCACCAGCAAATCACGATAGAAGAAGTAGTCCGCACACTGTCCACACGGGAGACGTTTGAGGATATAATGGTCATGGAGTATTTGGACTCGTATGAGTACAGCATCGATTGCCTCGCCTATGAAGGGCAGTTGCTGGCAGCGGTGCCCCGCAAGAAAGTAGAAGGGCGTATTCGCGAGCTTGAGGACAACGATGAACTGCTACGAATTGCCGAAGCCGTGCAGCAGCGATTGCAGCTTTCGTATTTGTTTAATGTGCAAATCAAATACAAAGAAGGTATCCCCAAGCTGCTGGAAATCAATCCGCGAGCTTCCGGTGGCATGTATATCTCTTGCCGGTCCGGAGTGAATTTTCCTTACTTGGCACTAAAACTGCTATTGACTGGAGAGGCGGACGTTCCTGTTCCAAAGCTTGATATTTTAATGACCCACGTTGAACGAGAGAGAGACTTGACGAGGATTTTGTAAAATATATGAAAAGCTAAAATTTTTCAAGGGAGAAACCCTCCCTGCCCATGCGTGGGGAAAAGTACAAAAACCGTTGTCTGGTATATTATGAAAGTGGTGGGGTTTCGTTGAAAACAGCGAGTGAGATACTTTCGATAATCAGTAATGACAGTTTCTTAGAGAATGTCTTCAATAAAGATGTTGATTGGGACGCTAAATTAGACGCTAGGGATGCTATTGGATTTGATGTAGCCTGGACTTCTAGTTACAAAAAAGTTGATCAAATTGCCCCCTCTGAAAATACGGTGATCAGAGAAATTAGGGAATTTGTGTTCAAAGGAACTTTTCGGATAACCCAGAATTCAGAAGTGGCAGGGTATGCATCGGACGACTTTGGCCTCATTTCCAAGGCGTTTGAAAACAAGATCAATATTGAGTTTATCAATGACCTTTGGGATTCCTACCTGCAAGGGGAATTCCCGAATTCCAGTATATGTGAATGAATTTTCATACATTACAATTATAAGAGTAGTCGAAAAAGACCGGAGAAGCATATAAAATATGCACTCCGGTCTTTTTGAATTAGGAAAGAGAGTTCCCTTTACTTTTTGGTTGCTGCTTCAATATCTTTGTACGCCCAATGGGTTGGAGGTACATCCGGCCAGCTTTGTCCAGTTACCAGACTTAACTGTTCATGGTTCAGCAAACGATTGATAATAGTGACTGTTTCTGCTCGAGTCAATGTCTTTTGGGGATGGAATGTACCATCTGGATAGCCAGCCAAGTAGCCATCTTTACTTACTGCCGCAATAATCTGAGTTGCCCAGTGATCTGCTGGTACATCGTAGAAGTTGTTCGGCATACCGTCTCCATTTAATCCCAAATACTTGTATACAATGGTCGCCATTTCCGCGCGCGTGATTCCGCCTCCCGGATTGAACGTGCCATTCGCATAACCGTTCATCAGACCTGCTTCATTTGCCCTTCTAATCGCATCTGCTGCCCAATGCTGGTCGGCTACGTCCATAAACATTCCGCTTGCGGATGTAGTCTTGACCATTCCTGTGTTTACAAGAATCATGGCCATTTCTGCACGAGTCACTTGGCGATTTGGATCGAAGTTTCCGGTTGGATAGCCGTTCATGTAGCCTGTTTGGTCATTTTTCTCTTTTGCTGGCTCACTTGGCTTCGATTCTACATTACTGGAGCCGCCTCCAGTAAAGAACGGATTTTGAACTTGATGAGTGTTTTTCCGATCTTTTTTCCGTTCTTTATCCCGGTCTCTGTCTCGTTTATCGACAGATTCTAAATCTCTTCTTGCTTTTTTAAGCTCAGCCAGTGCTTCGTCTACCTCTTCTTGGGTTGCGTCAGGATCTTCTAGTACGTCTTTTGCTCGCTTCAATGCTTTTTCGAGCTTTCTCCAACTTGAAGATGTATAGTCATCTTCATCCAAATCTTCATCGTCGATTTCATCTACTTTTGCTTGCAGCTTTGATTTGTCGACTGTAGGTGTAGGCTCATCTGGTTTTTTCAAACCGTCTCTGGCCTTTGTCAATGCCGAGAGTGCTTTGTCTACTTCTTCTTGGGTTGCATTTCGATCAGCCAGAACCGCATTCGCTTTTTCTAATGCTTTTTGCAGTTCTTCCCAGCTCTCGCTTGTGTAGTCTTCACCCACAAGATCTTCGGATTGGATTCTATCCGCTTTGGCTTGTAGCTTCGATTTGTCGACTGAAGGTGTTGGTGTAGGCGTAGGCACGCTTGGTTTTTTCAAACCGTCTCTGGCCTTTTTCAATGCCGAGAGCGCTTCGTCTACTTCTTGTTGGGTTGCATTTGGATCAGCCAGAACCTCGTTCGCTTTTTGCAATGCCTGTTTCAGTTCTGCCCAACTCGCGCTTGTGTACTCTTCTTCCTTCAAGTTCTCAGCCTTGATTTCATCTGCTTTGGCTTGCAGCTTCGTTTTGTCGACAGTAGGCGTAGGCTCGTCTGGCTTTTTCAAACCGTCTCTCGCCTTTGTCAGTGCCGCCAGTGCTTCGTCTACTTCTTGTTGGGTTGCATTTGGATCAGCCAGCACTGCATTTGCTTTTTCCAATGCCTGTTTCAGTTCTGCCCAACTCGCGCTTGTGTACTCTTCTTCCTTCAAGTCCTCAGCCTTGATTCCATCTGCTTTGGCTTGCAGCTTCGTTTTGTCGACAGTAGGCGTAGGCTCGTCTGGCTTTTTCAAACCGTCTCTCGCCTTTGTCAGTGCCGCCAGTGCTTCGTCTACTTCTTGTTGGGTTGCATTTGGATCAGCCAGCACTATATTCGCTTTATCCAACGCCTGTTTCAGTTCTGCCCAACTCGCGCTTGTGTACTCTTCTTCCTTCAAGTCCTCAGCCTTGATTTCGCCCGCTTTGGCTTGCAGCTTCGATTTATCAACGACAGGTTGGGTTGGTGTTGTATCGACGGTAATAGACTTTGTCGCTTTAGCTGACTTGCCGTCCACTGTCGTCGCTGTTACCTCAACGGTGTATTCACCATCTTTTAAATCTTGGGTTGGTGTAAACGTCCATTTGCCTTCTGCATCAGCTGTTACTGTTGGAGTATCTACTACATTCCCATCTTTGTCTTTAATCTCAACAGTCACCTTAGATCCCGCTGTTGACGTTCCTTTGAACTCCGGTTTCGTTACAGTGACTCGATCGGCACTTGGTTCAGTAATCGTAACTGTCGCCCCAGGATTCTCAACATTTTTGTTAAATGGATCTACTGGAGCGCCGTTTGTACCTTTTAAGTTCCCCAAGCCATCATAGGAAATGTTTACTGCTTTATTGGAGACATTCGTACCTGCTGGCAAGGTGATCACTAGCTTTGTAGCATCGTTTTCGTCAACTTTGAAAGTGAGACCGCCGTTTTCTACAGCTGTACCATCAACTGTAATTGTAAATCCAGTTAAATCGGTTAACTCTACTCCTCGATCAAACGTCAACGTTATTTTATTGCCATCCGCTACTGTTTGCTCAATTGTAGCAGCTGTTGGTACGGGTACAGTTGTGGCAATCGTAAAATAATTGCCAGTAGCAAATTCAGCACTATTCAGTGTTACTTTGCCATCTGTTAGTAGATGGAATGCATCGTTCTGATCGAATTGCTCATCTCCACTAACAACCAGATACAAAGGCCACTCAGAAGCGCCTTTTACTTTGTCTGCTTGCAGCGTAATGTCTGTATCTTGCCAATTCGTTTTCTCTACTTTATAGGTGCGTCCAATACGTTTTAGACTTTCTGTACCTTTTGTTATTGGCGTCACGAATGTAACGTCTCCACCATTATCGCTAAAAACAAAGAATGATTTATCTTCTGCAATCGTCTTGGTATTCAGAGCATTCGTCTCTTGAATCGCATTGCCTATTGCAAGCGTGACATTGGCACCGTCAACCTGAGATTTCGATTGCTTTTGATACAAAGCACCTACTTCATCACGACCGATCCCTGTGATGCGGTTGCCGTAGCCAGTGTTGTTGCTAGCTTTCCACATCGTTGAGCCATTGCTAGCAACATAATCAATCGGAGCATTATTTTCATCTTTCAATGTCAATCCGTATTTTAAAGCAAGGTAACTGTTGACTTTGTTTCGGTCTTCATCAGTCAATTTACGGTTATAAAGGATCGTTTCAGACATCTTCCCGTAAAAGCGACTGTTATGACCTGCACCAAAATAATAAGGTTTACTTCCGCTTGTTATCGGAGATGCAAAGTTGGGAGTATTACTATTTGTCGTCTGTAGTACTTTCCCATTTAGCGAAAGTGCCCAATCATTTGGTGCACTCCAGATGTTTAACATCGCTCCATTTTTTAATTGGTAATCACCGACGTCTGCGCTTAAGCTACCTTCGTCTCTACCCAAATATGAACTTATGGATTTTCCATTATTAGCTCCATAAACAACTGCAGCGGTATGTTTTCCTCCAAACTCCCATGGAAATCCGCTATATTTGTCACTTGCCTGGACGGAGAATATTTCCCGAGCCGTAGTAGCATTATTATTAAAATCAATGGAAGAGCGAGTATAATATCCTTTAGTTGCGTCAATTTGGATTCCGCTATTGAAATTCAGAGCATTAGGCACATTGTCATTGGTACTAGCACCGCTAGGTATCCATGCTCCGCGATCTGCCAAGTCTGTTAATTGATTGATTTGGTTTCCCGAAAGCACAGCACTGCGTTCTACATCAACCCAAGAGATTAGGCCTTCACTCACCCCACCTGGCGCTGACGTAGGTCCTGGCGTAGGTTCCACAGCGGAGATCGTTCCCGTTGCAATCGCGCCACCAACGGCGACTGCTCTTACGTCAGTTGTATCTAAAACGTTATCGGGAGCAAAGTAAACTGTCACTTTTCCTTCGCCGTCTGTTCTTACCATTGACCAGTCTGTGATTGGGTTGCCGTCCACATCCGTCCATGTTCCTTCTTTACTGTTTGCCAATCTAATCGAAACATCAGTGGCTGCAGACCTGTCAGGGTTGTACGCGGTAACAACTACTTTGTGTTTCCCTGGCTTGTCCGATTTCTCCACTGTCATGTCAATGGATGATGGGGCTTGTCGATAATCACTCGAACCCTCTGGGGTACCGAAGTTGTCTCCAATCGGTGCAAAGTCGTTGACGAAATACCAGCTCAAAATTTCATGCGATTCGTACCAGCTTGAAGTGGAACCAGTGAAACCAGCATAAATTCCCTTTGTGTCACCAAAAATCCCCTTTAGATTGATTCCATTCGCATCAATCAAGGGTTCGCTTGGTTTGCTCCCCGAATCGTTCAAGTACACCTTTACGTTACTGGATGCACCATCGTAATCAATCCAGGCATAATACGTGTTCCCATTCGCCAAAACAAACTTGGGGTTACCGGATTCATCCTTAATATCGTTGAGATTCTTGTACCACGCCGGATTGTCATTTACCAAATTTCCATTATAGGCAATTCCAATATAGTTGTTTGATGGATCGAGAAATTTTTGTTGATTATAATTGTTCAGATAGGTGTCAAATTTTATGCCTAGACTTGGACTAACTCCTGCTAGCCCCAGATTGCCACCAAAGCCGCCCAACTTTGTAGGGTCCCCCACAATGGCAAAGGTCATTCCATCAGCGGTATTCGGTTGATTACCGTCAATCCGAAATGAAAATCCTGTGCTAAATGAAAACTCTTCATGCGGTTGGAAAGATTGTTTGTTAAAAACGCTCCCGGTTTGACTTGCTTGCTTCGGGGTCACAACCAATCTTCCATCAAGGATTGTCGAATTTCCATTTAACTGAAATAGTTCTTGCAAAGATGGATTTGAAAAATCATTAATGTCAAACTTGTACGTCAACCACTTGATAGATTCAGCCGCCTGCACTCTCTCAGGCACTCCTGCCATGGAGAAACTACTTGTTACTAGCGCCAACAAAAGCATGAACGCTAGTGGACGTTTCCACCAATTTCGCAGCTTCGCGATTGTTCTCATTGCCCTTTCTCCCTCTCCTCTCAGCCTCTGGATATTTTGTGTATGAATAGACTTCTCCTAATTTGCCATCTTAGCAGGGTCACCTCTACAAAACCTCTACAAAGCCCCTTATCCACCATGAATCCATAAACACCCGATATATTCATTTTAAGAGGTGTCCTGAAAATCTTGTCGAAAAGTAAGAGCTTAAGAGGTTGCTACTATTACGAATTGAGGGTACGAAATGAAAACAGTCGCCTGGAAATGGACGAAAATGATCGTTGTTGCTCTACTAGTAGTAACAGCCGTTCGCTTACTCTGGATGAGTTTTCTTACCACCTTTGACTACGCTGAAAAACCAGTGGCTGTACAAGGTGTGCTTGATTTACGCGGGTGGGAGTTTTCGGAATACCAAACATTACGGTTGGATGGGGAGTGGGAGTTCTTCCCTTCTCAGTTCATAGAGGGAAACGGCCTAAAGAAACCTGAGGGACAGACATACATTCAAGTACCCAATAAGTGGGATGAGGCATTTGTTCATGAGCAGGGTGTATCGGACTCTTTCCACTTCGGCACGTATCGACTACGCATCTTGCTTGATCCGGAACAGGAACAGACACTTGGGCTCAGGATCAATGAGCTTCGAACTGCCTCGACCGTCTATGCCAATGGGAAATTAGTCGCCCAGGTGGGACAACCGGCAACCAGCTTATTAGAGCATCAAGCACGCAATATTCCCTATACTGTCAAACTGACGCCACAACAAGGCCAAGTAGAGTTGCTTATCCATGTTTCCAATGATGCCGGGGCAGGAGGAATCACGAAACCAATTCGCTTCGGTACGATAGAAGCTGTACAGATGCGGACGACCCTCTCCATCAGTTTGCAACTATTATTACTCGTCGTGTTTCTGATCCATAGTTTATATGCCTTGCTCCTGTACTTCTTGGGTGCCAGAAATAAAGGGTTGGTATATTTCTCTTTGGTCATGATTTGTGGAATATTGACTGTGGTAACAGCCGACGACAAGTTATTATTTGTCTGGTTGCAACTCGATTATGATTGGACAGTTAAGTTGACGTATCTCGTCTATGTTGGTGCGGTCGCCTTCATACCTGCCTTGTTTCATCATCTACTTCCTGCTTATCTGAACAGAAGGATTTTACAAGGTTTCGGTTGCTTGTGCAGCCTATACGCCATGTTCATCCTCTTCGTACCCGTTGGAACTATCTTAGCTATGATCAGAATACTCTCTATCGTGATGCTCCTATCCGTCATTATTTCTGCCTACATACTCTGGAAAGCCATTCGGGACAAGGAAGACATTATCTTTCTCCTGCTAGCTTGCTTGTTTGTAGGGGTGAATGTGATCTGGACGATCGCTTATGGCATATTAGGATTGGAATTTATTCACTACCCCTTCAACCTGATCTTTGCCGTACTTGCTTTTGCGGCATATTGGTTTAGACGATTTTTCCGGGCAACGACTGAGACGAAACATCTTGCTGAGAAATTACAGCAAGAGGATAAGCGCAAGGATGAATTTTTGGTGAATACTTCTCATGAACTGAGAAACCCATTACATGGCATCATCAATATCACACAAGCGATTATCGAGGATACAAACA
Source organism: Brevibacillus sp. BD137 (assembly GCF_041644655.1). NCBI lineage: Bacteria > Bacillati > Bacillota > Bacilli > Caryophanales > Paenibacillaceae > Brevibacillus > Brevibacillus sp. BD137. The sequence goes on from NZ_JAOTNO010000003.1 coordinate 622,182, forward strand.
ATCCCCTTCATGAAAAACACAAAAAGCGTCTGGATATTCTCCTGCATGTCAGCAGACGTCTGACACTCATGCTAGATGATTTGCTGGATGTAACCCGATTAAAGGAGAACAGCATTCGCCTGCATAAGAAAAAATTAAACCTGCAGTCTATCTTCGCTGGTGTTTTCGATATGGCGAAACTAATGCTGGACGGAAAACCGATTGCTTTAAAAGTGGAAATAGACGATTCGTTTCCTGCTGTTCGGGGAGATGAAAACCGGCTGATTCAAATTCTTTTTAATTTGGTGCATAATGCCATTAAATTTACAGATGAGGGAACTATCACGATTCGCGCGACAACGTCTAACGGATTTGCGCAGATCCAAGTAGAGGATACTGGGGTCGGTATCGAGGAAAAGGCTCTACAAACTATTTTTCAACCTTATGAACAAGCGGAACTGAATGCAATCAGAGCTAGTGGCGGATTCGGGCTTGGCTTACACATTTCCAAACAGTTAGTTGAGCTGCACGGCGGTACTCTATCGGTTCAGTCCACCCTGGGAAAAGGCTCTGCCTTTACTTTTACACTCCCACTTGCTTCAGATTCCGTTCTAATAGAAGAAAGTAGCGCTCAGACATGGATGCAGACTTCACTAGAAATGGCCGCTGCAACGACTGATCGAATCACTACATCGACAGAAACCGTTTCTTCTATGAATAGAAGAGCAAGAATTATCGTTGTAGATGACGACAGTATTAACCTGAACATCCTTAGCAAAATGCTTGAATCAGATCAATACGAAGTAAGCACGGCAACCAGCGCTCAGCAAGCCCTGTCCATTCTGGAACGTAACCCGGTCGATCTGGTCATCTCAGACGTCATGATGCCTCACGTATCCGGCTATGAACTTACACGCATCATTCGGGAACGATTCTCTGTTTTAGAACTGCCTGTCCTGCTCTTGACCGCGCGCAGTCGTTCCGAGGATATTATAGCCGGCTTTCAAGCAGGGGCGAACGACTATGTTAAGAAACCTGTCGATGCCTGGGAATTAAAAGCAAGGGTAAAAGCCTTAACAGAGTTTAAAATATCCTTCGATGAACGTTTGCGTATGGAAGGAGCATGGTTACAATCACAAATTGAACCTCATTTTTTATTTAACGCATTAAATTCAATTGCCGCCTTGGGACTCCAGGACTTCACGAAAATGCAGACACTGCTTGAGGAGTTTAGCAACTATTTGCGTTTAAGCTTTGACTTTCATAATTCTGAACCCGTTATTTCGCTTCACGATGAACTTGATCTTGTTCGATCTTATTTGTATATCGAGAAGCAACGATTTGGCGATCGATTGCAAGTGGAATGGGATCTGGACCCTGATCTCGATTTTTGTTTACCACCCTTATCCATACAACCGCTAGTCGAAAATGCCATCAAACACGGCTTAATGCAACGCACAAGTGGGGGAACAGTCTGGATTCACATCAAAGACAAAGAGGAGTATTTCGAAGTCTCAATCCAAGACGATGGGGAAGGCATAGCAGAGGAAGATCTGAATCAACTATTCAGCCAAACAAGGCATGGCAAAAAAAGAGCAAGCGTAGGACTGCGAAATATTGAACGGCGACTAAGACAACTATATAACCAGGGATTAACGATTGATAGCTCACCTGAACAAGGTACGATCGTCACTTTCGGAATCCCCAAATAAGGAATAAGCCACTTGGTTTATTCCTTATTTTTCTGCTTCCAAAGTTGATACCATTCTGTAATTGCCGGATTAGGCTGTTCTTGCAATTCATTCCATAACACACTCGTTAAATGATCGTATTGCTTATGAACCGCAGAGTGCCTACCCATGTCAGCAAATATTTTCATAAGGAAAAAATAGGCTTCTTCCTCGAGCGGATAACGCTGACAAATGTCCAAACATAGCGTGATGGCTTTGTCCCATTCATCATTGGCGTAATACCAATCCACCATTTTCACGGCGGTTTGCACCCATTGCAGTTGTAATCTTTGACGCTCGCTTTCTGCCCATATGTAATTATGCTCTTGCAGATAATCTCCTTTACACAGAGCTATGGCTTGTTCATACTCGTCAATCGTCTCCGCAGATAAGGATAAGTCAGAGCGGAAAAAACGCTCAAACTGATCCACATCTAAGATGGTTTGTTCTAGTTTTACCTTATACCCTTCTGATGTATTGCTGATTTGCAAATATTCACTAAATGGCGCCAACGTTTTGCGAATATGATAGATAGCCGTATACAATTGATGATGGGCTTTTTCCGGTTCAAGCTCTGGCCAAAGCAACTCAATGATCGCCGTTTTATTAACCGTAGTTCCCCTGTGTTGAACCAAATACAAGAACAACTGCTGCACCTTGGCAGTTCGCCAACGAAGTGGGATTTCCTGGCCTCCATCTACAAACGTTACTTGTTGAAACAGACTCATTTGTAAATTCTCCGATTTCTGAGGGGAGAAGGTCTTATGTTCCTCCATCATCGATTGAATTCGTTTCATGGTATTTTGCAGACGTTGCTTACCAACCGGCTTTAATACATAGTCAAGGGCGTTCAGTTCAAATGCTTTAATCGCATATCTCTCATATGCCGTGACGAAGACAATTTGTAATTGAGGTTTCACTTCCAAAAGCTGTTCGGCCAACTCGATACCGTTTAGCTTTGGTGTTTGAATATCCAAAAAGACTATATCAATTTCATTTTTTTCAATCTCTCGTTTGCCGATCATTGGATCCGTAAACTTGCCAACAATTTCAAAATCGCCGATATTTAATAACTGATGCTCCAAATAATTTAATGCCAACTCTTCATCGTCGATTAAGATCGCTTTCATACTGTTCCCCACTTTAATATTCTATCTATTCTCTAAACTATTCCCTCCCTGAACATTTGCTCAAACATTCCCGCTCCACTACTTAGTTTACTACTCAACTTACTTTTAACTCTGCTCCCCTTGTATCGTTGGATTTTCATTAAGTCGCGCTTTATAAGACTCGCCCCATACTTTCATTGACATAATGATCGGTTCGAGAGTCCTTCCGAAATCAGTAAGGGAGTATTCCACTCTTGGAGGAACCTCTTTATATATTTCGCGATGAATGATGCCATCCTGTTCAAGCTCTCTTAACTGCAAGGTGAGCATAAATTGCGTGATTCCCGGATTGATTCGCCTGAATTCATTGAATCTTTTCGTTCCGTTCAGGAGCTGATAGAGAATGATCCCCTTCCACTTTCCACCAATGACATCCAGCGTTGTTTCAACCGGACATGCTTGCATATCCGGACTTTCTCCATATTTCTTTCTTCGGTCTCCCATCAGCTTATCCCCCAATGGTTTGATTTTTAATACTATACCATAAAAATATGCGTACTTACTTAAAGTAATTGAATCGATTTACAATGCAACTGTACAACATTTCCTATTTGAGAGGATGGATCCCCATGAATACTCACCAAAAGATGAAAGCTGTCGTTGCTTACCGATACCTCCCTATATCTAATCCGGAAAGCCTTATTGATCTGCACGTGGATAAACCGGAACCTACAGGCCGTGATTTGCTTGTACGTGTAAAAGCAATCTCCGTCAACCCTGCAGACGTAGGCGTCCGGGAAAGTCATAACTACGAAGCCGATTCACCGAAAATTCTTGGTTGGGATGCTGCTGGAATCGTAGAACAAGTTGGTCCTGACTGCCAATTGTTTCAACCTGGGGACAAGATCTATTATGCGGGCAGCGTGTCCCGACCTGGCAGTAACAGCGAATTTCACTTAGTTGATGAACGAATTGTGGGAAATATGCCGCGAAGTTTGGATTTCGCTGCCGCCGCCGCATTACCACTTACCTCGATAACTGCATGGGAGGGCCTTTTTGATCGCTTAGGAATTAGCCTAAATAATACAGGTGAAAACAAAAGCATACTGATTATCGGTGCCGCCGGAGGAGTTGGCTCGATTGCTATTCAACTTGCAAAATTAGCAGGTTTGACGGTCATCGGTACTGCTTCACGTCCAGAGTCAATTCAATGGGCTAAAGGTCTCGGTGCGGATTTTATCATAAACCACAACAACCCTTTTCTTCCTCAACTCAAAGAAGTTGGTATTGACGCCGTCGATTATATCCTTTGCTTGAATGATACGGTTCAACATCTTGAGAATATGGCAGAAGTCATTGTCCCCCAAGGTAAAATTTGCGCTATCGTTCCTGCAAATAAAACTACCTGGGCAGGGAGCTTGAAAATGGACTTGCTGTTTTCTAAAAGTGTAACGTTTGTATGGGAGTTCATGTTCACACGGTCCTTGTTTCATACCGATGACATGATCAAACAACACCAATTGTTGAATGAACTGGCGGACTTAATCGATGATGGAAAAATAAAAACTACGCTGACTGAACGACTGGAGCCTATCCATGCAGCAAACCTACGTCTCGCGCATGAGAAGTTGGAATCTGGACGGACCATTGGAAAAATCGTTTTAGAGAACTTCTGATAGTATGAAGACGAAGTCGAAGTAGGTATGTTTGGTTCGAAAAAGCGATGATGTGAATAGACAACTCAAAGGCCCCGTGCTACTATGGGGCCTTTTTGCGTACAACAGTATGTGCTGACGAGACAAATCCTCCCCGGATTCTGTAAAAACCTACTTTTAGTTGTGAGACGGCTCAGCTTAACGGGTCTATCGGCGAATTTATTAGGAGAACCTGACAGACTCCAACCCTCTGAGCAAGCATCGTCGGAAAAACAGCCTTTTCATATTTACAGATCTATAAAAATAGATATAATAATCTATATGGAACCTTCATTGATTTATAAAGCTTTGTCTAACGAGACTCGTAGTCAAATTATGCAATGGTTAAAGAATCCAGAGGAATACTTTGATGAAAAGCTCTATTTACAACAAGGCCTCAATTTTCGGATTGGTGTATGCGTGGGAGATATTCAGGCAAAATCGGGACTTGCACAATCTGTTATCTCGAGTTATTTGTTGACTATGCAAAAAGCTGGTTTGCTAGAATCTGAGCGAATTGGGAAGTGGACGTACTATCGTCGGAACGAAAAGATAATACAGGAATTTTCCGAGTACGTCAAAACGAAACTATAAACGGAAAGGAGCTCTTTTTTTGTTTGTTTATATCTATAATTCTGTATATATGAATATAATCGGAGGCTTACATTTAACATGAAACAGGTTAACCCTTTGCTTATTATGATTTTGGCTTTAGGCGTATTCGGCATTATTACAACGGAAATGGGAATTATAGGTGTTTTACCCCAGGTCACTCAAAAATTCAATGTTTCGACTGCGCAGGCCGGATGGCTTGTAAGCATCTTTGCGTTAGTTGTTGCCATTTCAGGTCCATTCCTGACATTACTCGTTTCTGGTATTAATCGTAAAGTCATTTTATTAACCGCTGTGCTTATTTTTGCGATTTCAAATATTGTTTATGCCTTCACAACCAGGTTCGATGTGATGCTAGTTTTCCGTATTCTCCCTGCTATTTTTCATCCCGTCTTTTTCTCGATAGCCCTTGTGACCGCAGCCAAACTTGTCCCTCCGGAAAAAAGCAGCAAAGCGGTCACAAAGGTTTTCGCCGGAATAACGGTCGGATTTGCTTTTGGCGTGCCTTTGACTTCTTATCTCGCGGACAAGATATCGTTAGAAGCTGCTTTCCTATTTGGAGCTGTTGTAAGCATGATTGCCTTTATAGGAATACTAGCTTGGCTTCCTTCCATGCCTGTTACAGAAAAAATGTCATACGACCAGCAGCTTGGTATATTACGCAAACCTCAATTGTGGTTAACGATCGCGACCGTTATTTTTATCTTTGCAGCTATGTTTTCTGTGTACAGCTACTTTGCTGAATATTTAGGACAAGTAACACATATGAACGGGTCATGGATTAGTATCATGTTGATGGCCTTTGGAATCATCATGATTTTCGGAAATTTTTTATTTGGGGGCTTTTTGCATAAAAGCATTACAAAGACCGTTATCTTGTATCCTCTGCTCTATACGGTTATTTACTTATTCACTTATTATTTAGGTTCTTCTTTCTTTCCAATGGCTGTTATCGTATTCCTTTGGGGGACAGTGCATTCCGGAGGGCTTATTGTCAGTCAAGCATGGTTAACGATTGAGGCAAAAGAAGCTCCCGAATTCGGCAACAGCTTGTTTGTCTCATTTTCCAATCTTGGAATTACTGTAGGGACTTTTATCGGCGGTTGGTTTATTTCTCACTTGGGCATACATCAACTCATGTGGAGCGGCATTACGTTTTCACTTCTAGCTTTCTTATTGATCATGGTAAAAATAAAAATTTCCAAATCGAACACAGAGGAAGTAAACGTACGTTAAACGAACGGAATCGATCGATCAATATAACGTGGCAGTCTAGAACATTGTTTCCGTGTTCAGGACTGCCACTATGTTGTTAGCTCGTCTTCGATCAAAAAAATTTGTACTTACTTTATCGTAAACTTGTTTAAAGTAGCCTCAGCGGCAAGCAAGGTAGCTCCAAGAAGCTCGAGTTGCACCGCTGCATCACTCTCCGGGCACTACACTAACCCATCCAAAGCATCCGCACCATGGGCTGCGCTGTGAGCCCAGCCTCCTTCGGACAGATAAATAACCGCGCAGATCCTTCTCCTCTTTATAATAGCAGAGCAGTGAATGCTTCAGGTGCTGGAAATCAGCTTGATCCAGAAAAAGCTGCTTCCTGTGATATTACATAATCAAAGCATGTATGTAATCAATGTAATATATGGTTGCCTATCGTGGTCATTATATATTTTCTATTAATTATTTTCTCCTTGTCCTACTAAAACTGTTGCTGTCACTTGTGATAAGCTCACCGCGCTGTCCGTAACGGCAAGTTCGCAAAAGAATTCGTCAATCTATATCCTACCGTGTTGAATCTCCTTCCACTTCTCCTTCAAAGCTTTCAAATCTTCTACGAAGAACCTAAGTAGATTAGGTCGTCTTCTTACTGCAAGCGGGTGATAGGTGAAGCCGATGGGTGTACCCTGAAACTCATACCAGCTACCTCGTAATTCCTTGACACTGGCACTCTCCTTATCTGAGAATATTGCTTCCGCTACGACATTACCAAATCCAAATAATAGAAGCGGCTGCTTCTGAAAGAGCTGCATCTGTAGATGAGGGAGACACGCCGCTCTAGCCTCGGGTTTATTGTAGGCACGCATCGGTCGGCATTTTAGCAAAAAGGTGACATAAACATCGTTTACATCTATCCCAGCCTCTCTCATGCCGAATTGGAGTGTTTCTCGGGTACCGCATAGAAACGAATTTCCTTCCCGATCCTCCCGGGCTCCGGGATTATCCAGAATCAACATAAGTGGGGCCTTCGGATTTCCTTCACCCCAGATGACACGATTCCGCTGCTTGGATAGTTCGCAAATTCCACAATGCTCTATACCATTGGGCGCTTGTTCTTCAGGGAAGATTACATAGGGATGATCCATTCTCTTGTGGTGCAGCTCCTTCCTTTCACACACAATGAGTCTATTATGCCCACCCAAAACAAAAACTTGCCCTTATGTAAGACTCAGCTTAACGGTCATAACCGCGAAAAATGCGAAAGGAGCGTACTTCGGCAGCTCCCGAGCTCATGCAGAGAAAATCGTTAAAAACCCATTCCTCGCTGGATGCACAGGTGGCCTTGAGGAAGGTTGGACATACCGCCGAATCATGGAACATCCTCATTCGAAGCAGGAATTACAAAGATCATGCAAAACTTCATGAACGATTTCGAAATGTGTCCGGCTTATGCAACGGATCAGCGGTGGGATATATTGATGTGGAATAAAGCTGCACAGTTGGTGTTCGGGGATTTTGAAAAAATGAATAAGAAAGAACGTAACGCAGTCTGGCGATGTTTCGCGTCAACCGACTATCGAAAACTTATGGGCGATTGGGAAAGCCACGCCAACGTCTTCTAGGGCAATTTCGTTCTACCAGTACACCGTTCGTCGGAGAGGACTGGTTTAAAGAGCTCGTCGGCGAACTGATGGAACTCAGTCCTGAATTCAGAGAATGGTGGCCGCGTTACGATATACAGGGTACTCCCATCGGGACAAAACAGATCAATCATCCGACTGCGGGTACGATGACGATGGAGCATATGACATTTCGGGTGTACGATGCCCCCGAGTTGAAATTAACCATTTATCGCCCTTTGAAAGAGAACGATTCAATAAAAAAATTGAACCTCTTGATGAATGGTGCGTAAAGTCTGTGCCTCACCAAAAGATCGGTGAGGACATCCAATTTGGTACATTGTAACAATTCATTCAAATTTCATACAAAAAAGTCTAATTTTTGTAAACCCTTATACCGATACACTGAAATATAAAGATAAATAAACAAATCTGGATGGAGAGAATTCATTATGGCTGGAGTGGACATTAAAAAAGGGTTTCAGTGGAAAATTGGTCAAAAATTATTTGCGGTTTTTCTCATTTTGGTTTTGGTCCCAAGTATTCTGATTGGCTACTTCTCGTATCGTTCAGCTACTCAAACATTAGATGTTCAACTACTCAATTCAGCTAATAAACAGGTCGAAAACCTCAGCACGATTATTGATCGTGTAGTTGTGCCCATCATGAAAGACACAGATGTTCTGGCAAGATCACTGCCTCAAAGCGTTTATCAAGACATGATAAAGGATGAAAAGACGAATTTGGCGTCAAATCAACAGGTGCAATCGACCCTTAAGCAGTTTAAAGCCGTGCATACCGATGATACCGAAGTGATTGGACTTGCCACCGAAGATGGACGCTTTGCGATGGAGCCGCAAAGTCCATTATCAAAAGAGTATGATGCTCGCACGCGAGAATGGTACACAAAAGCGATGGAACAGAAGGGTCAAGTGATTATTTCCAAACCCTATGTATCAGCCGCCTCTAAAAATATTGTGGTATCGGTAGCAAAAACTACGGACGATGGCCATGGAGTTGCCGTAGTAAATTTATCGTTGAAAAAGTATGTGACTGATACCGTTAATGCGGCAAAAGTAGGGACGCAAGGTTTCGCGTTTATCCTGGATGAGAGTCAGAAGGTTATTACCCATCCAACCATTGCTGCTGGAGAAGTGCCCCAAGATGACAGCTACAAATCATTTTATGAGCAGCAATCGGGAGTACTGTCAGCCCAAATCGACGGAAAACCTTCCCGGATCGTCTTTACCACGAACAAGATAACCGGCTGGAAAATCGCCGGGGTGCTTTATGACAGCGAACTTGACGAGCTGAAGAAGCCAATTATTACACAAACAGTTGGGATGATTATCAGCTCCGTTTTATTGTCGCTTGTCATTTTGTACGTGATCAACCGGATTTTTGTACACCCGTTAAAACAAATGACGCGTTTATCCAAGCAATTGGCAGCAGGGAACCTTGCAGAGACCCACATTACTGTGAAAAACAGAGATGAGTTGGGAGATTTGGCGCAAGCCTTCAACTCTCTTGCCCTCCAATTGCGCCAACTCATCGAAGACCTGCTGAAAAATGCGCAAAATCTTAATCAAGTCACGGACGTGTTAAATTCGGAAGTGACTGAGGTTGCCAATGCCTCCTCAAAAATCGCTGAAATGAACAGCCGGGTTACCAAGGGTTCGATGGATCAGGCCCAGGGAATTTCGGAGATATCCCGGACGATGCAAGAAAGCGTGCTTGCTGTGAGCAATTTTGCTGAAGTAGCTTCAGAAATCGGCGAAATTACGGAACAAACGCATCAGAGAGCAAAAGAAGGAACTTCGATTGTCTCAGATTCACTGAATCAAATGAGGACGATCAATTCCGCTGTTTTGCACTCTTCCAATCTCGTGGAAACGCTCATGCAAAAAACAATGGAAATCGATAATTTTGCTACTGTCATTAATGAAATCGCCAATCAAACCAATCTCTTGTCTCTCAACGCCAGCATAGAAGCAGCGCGTGCGGGAGAACATGGCAGAGGTTTTGCCGTTGTTGCTGAAGAAGTGAAGAAGCTTGCCGTACAATCCGCTGATTCTGCTACACAAATTACCAATCTGATTTTGGAGATCAATAAAGAAACTAGAAAATCAGTGGAATCGTTGACGATGGTGCAGCAGGAAGTTGAAGACGGATTGACCCTAAGCTCCAAAGTGGAAACCCTGCTTTCCGATATCATTGAAGATATGGCTAAAATCAATGATGAAATACAAAATCTCAGCAGCATTTCGGAAGAGGTTGCAGCGGGTTCCGAGGAAGTGAGCGCATCGGTTGAAGATCTTTCGAATATTGCCAATTCCAACTCCAGAGATTCCAGCGATACTCTGTCCAATATTGAAAGACAACAAGAATCTTTGCATGAATTAATGGAACAAGTGAAAATTGTTCTGGATACCGCACAACAAATCAGGAATAATGTGCAAAACTACAAACTTCGTTAGCAACAAATTTTATATAAAGGTGGAGGGAAAAACATGAGAAAAAATATCATCACATCTATCACATCTCTGGCTCTGGTTGCCGGGCTGTCTTTGACTGCTTTTGCAACTACAGCGACTACTGTGCCAGCACCACCTGCCAAGCAGGAATCCAAATCTGCGGTTGCCGCTAATCCGGCACCAAAAAATGTACTGTTTCAATACTCAACGATCAATGCACTCATGCTTGGACAATTCGAAGGGGACTTGACTTTGAAAGACTTGAAGCTGCGAGGCGATATGGGGCTTGGTACCATCAATGATCTCGATGGAGAGATGATTCAGATGGGTACAAAATTCTACCAAATCGACAGCACCGGAAAATTATCGGAGCTGCCAGAAAGTGTGAAAACTCCATTTGCGGTTACTACACATTTCGAGCCGAAAGAAAAAACTACATTAACCAATGTGCAAGATTACAATCAATTAACAAAAATGCTTGAGGAGAAATTTGAAAACAAGAACGTCTTTTATGCCGTAAAGCTGACCGGTACCTTTAAGATGGTAAAAGCTAGAACAGTTCCAAAACAAACCAGACCTTATCCGCAGCTGACTGAAGTAACAAAAAAACAATCCGAGTTTGAATTTAAAAATGTTAAGGGAACCCTGATTGGCTTCTATACGCCAAATTATGCAGCAGCCCTGAATGTTCCCGGATTCCATCTCCACTTCATCACAGAGGATAAAACAAGTGGCGGACACGTATTAAATCTGCAATTTGACAACGCGAATCTGGAAATTTCTCCGATCCATGAGTTTGATGTACAATTGCCGCACACAGATGATTTTGCCCACTCTGATCTGACACAAGTTACTACTAGTCAAGTACACCAAGCTGAGTCAGAAAGAAAATAAAGCAGCCTCATGCGAGAAATTTAGCGAGGACATGAAAAAGCTGGCCTATTATAAGTGCCAGCTTTTTCATATCTAGGAGTCCCCTCCAGCTTGGACTTCTGCCTGGTAATTGGTGCTCTTTCCTGTACCAATAGTGTTTTTCTAATCCTGAAACTTCAAATCTCTATTTTTGTCTCCAAAAACTCAAGGTATTTTGGGTCATCTTCCATAAAGATCGCAATCCCTGCACCCATGTAAGCCCGGGTCAGCTCGTCTGCCGCTTTTTCATGGTTGTCCTGTTCGTAATACAATTGCCCTAACCGAAGATGAATGTAAGGATTCCCCAGCCCCTCCGGACACTGTACAGCGTTAAAGAAACACTTGAATGCCTTATCGTAATTCTTCATTTGAAAATGGACATCCCCAATAGCCACATATATCCACGTTGCGGCCTCCCATTCTCGATGATTTTCCGGGAGTAATCGGAGAGCCGCGACGTACTTATTCTTGCCCTCCTCAAGATTGCCTGCTCTCACCAAATCATCGCCTTGTTTACACAGCACGGTAATTTCGGCATGGGTGGAATCTGAAAGTTGCATTGTCGTCTCTCCTATCCTGTGTGATTTGAAGCCCCGTAGGTATTCGTCTCTTTATCAGCAACTCACTATTGTTTTTTGACTTTCATCAAAAATGATTGCGTCTGGTATTGCCGACAAATAGTCTATCGCCCAAATGATATGATTCGTGAAATCCCGTCCTTCATCAGGTGAGAATACGAAGCGAATGCGTTCGGAACAGTCTTTGATTTCAGGCGGACAATCCTTGGTGACGCTCGCAATGTAATTTACATCTTCAGCTACACTACGGCCAGTTTCAAAATGAGCTGTAAAATTCCATCCCGGCCAACGGAGAATCAAGTATTTCTCTCTCGTAAACGGATTTGCTGATACTCCAATTTCCAGTCCGTTCTTTCTTTCAAAATCAAAATAGTCGCTTAACTCAGAAGCAAGACGCTCATGGGAGTAAGGATCGGACGACTTCGCAAGGTAGGCATGTATTACGGACATAATATCTCCCCAATCGTACTGGATGTTCTCAACCGCCAATCCAATTCCGAAATTCTTGAGCAAGTTCATTTCGGTTCAATCGGGCAATCCAATCACATTCCAGTGCATTTGTGTCGTCCGATACAGTAAAGACCAATACTCCCGATTTGCTCATATCGGAGAAAAAACCTTCCTTTTTCAGTGATACAAGCGCAGCCACGCAACACTCATAAACCTTCTCTTTAAAGTCCCTGTGTCTTTCCACCGACTGCATACTCATCACTTCGTTATACAATTGATTGGATATATCTTTAAAGCACTCAGCACCTTCAAATTCATGGTCCCATTCCCCTGGACTCCAGCGATAATAAATCGCATCATCAGGGTCTCCGGCAATCATTTTGTTCAAGTGATCGGTCGAGTTTACCGCCGGACATACGGTGATTGCATCCGAGTCGGAATACAAGGCGTAACCGCAAAAGCTTTGTCCTGCATATTTGTTTCTTACTTGCTCGAATGCAGCCCTCGCAGCCGCCTCGATTTTTAATTGCAGCACTTGAAAATCCATGTTCTCTCCTTTGTCCTACTTTAGTCGAGCCTGCAACGACAGGATTGGAGGAGACTCCCACCCCACCTTCGAGGCAACTCTCCGAGCCCCATGAGCGGTTAAGGCCAAAAATTTTCCGTTACCTGTGGTATGAATTCAGCTTAACGGTGCCAGCTCATCTGCGATCATTTTTGCCTTTTCCGCAAGCTCTCTCATATCATCCACTGGAACAAGCTCGGCTAATTCGTAAGCCAGCGGATCACGGGAAAACTTGTACAACTCATCCCGAAGCAGGTTCCTTTTTTCTTCAGAGGCATCTATATAAAGTTTGCGCGACTCCCTATCCTCATCCAAATCACGCAAATCGACATAGCCTGATTTTTGAGACTCCAACACAATGGCTGACAGATCGAGTAGAGCTGAGCAGGCAATATCAAGTTCTGCTCGAAACGTGCCATTAGCATTCTTTATATCAAATCCAATACTTCCACCGCTTTTCAAGTCTCCCTCGGAAAGCAGGACATCCAGACCCAAGTCCTTTAAAATCTGATCGAGCGTCACATTCGTTGAGTCCAATTGTTCCAAATAGTCGACTAATGCCAGCGAATCATCGGAACCGCCAATTAAATCTCCCCACCATTTGCTTATGTACATGTTCTTCTCCCACTTTCTTTTAAGCATGGTAATTATGCAAATAAGATCGTTTCACTCAAAACCGTACTTATCATTGCCGCTTTCACCGAACCACCGTCAGGCTATCCCCGCCCCCGCCGCCTTTAGCAGACGAATGATCAGCTCCTTACGCGGTCCCTGGGCCTTGCGAGCCAATACAGCCAGCTTCTCCATCTTGCCCCAGATCGGGTACAGCACCCGCTCGGCCTCGTCATCCGACAGCGTCTCTATTTGCTGTACGAATAGCGACAGCTTGTCTTCGCTTTCCAGCTCCGGCTGAATCTTCAGCTTTAGCGAATCGTGGGAGTGCAGCAGGCAGGCGATCAAGGTGGGAGTCGAGCGTTCCGTTATGCCATAGGTTTCGGCGAAAACGGCTGTGAACTTGTCATGCACCAGCTGATGCTCATCATCCACTAGGTCCATGTACGCTTCAACAAGCGGAAAATATCGCTCGGACGAAAGCCCCAGCCCGAACACAGCATAGCTGCCCGGCATTACGCTTTTTTCGCTTTCCGTATCCTCGTACCATTCAAACTCTTCCATCGCCTCACGAGCGTATTCCTCCAATAAAGGATGCAACTCCGAATAAGCCAGAGCATTCGCAAATAAACGGTGCGTGTCCGATTTGGCTAACCCCTTGATGGGCAAATACTCCTTCACACTGGATTTCAACTTGATTTTGTAGCTTTTCGGGAAGTCCTTTCGGAGCAGGGAGAGAATAAACCTAATCGCCCGCTCGTACGCCCCGGCTTCTTCCTTGCGAATAACGATTGTGAAAAGGGAAAAAACATCGTTAGCCTTGCATTCAACTAATTCATGGCGCATATGGACGTCTTCTTGCGAGAAGCTGTCGCTGCCATCCTTCAGCATACGCGTGGCTTTACCGCTACCAAGCTGCTTCGCCAGCTCCAGAAAAGTCTGACCCTTTTTTTTGTTGAAGTCCGGCTCGTAACGAATAATCATCACCGCTCCGTATAATAGAAGGTCGATAGGCTGATTCGGCTCATCCTTGTCCTCAAAAACAGCATCCGGCTTGATCACATACTCATTGGTCCTGTATTCGGAACGGGTGACATCATAGTAACGCGGCAAAAATACATTCTCGACCCAGTCGGTCAAAGCCCTAATGATATCTCTTCGATGCTCCGCGAGAGCCTCAACCTGTTCTTTATTCAACTCCTGAATCCGGTCAAATAAAGTGATCGTCTTTGCGGCTTCCGGTTCGGGGAACAACTGCGGATCAAGGAGATGACGCGCCAAAAAGAAGGTTTCCAGCCTGTTGGTTAGGTTAGAGCCCTTCTCCAATTTTTCCTCCATATAGGACTGAATTCGCTCCAGAAGCTGCCGCTTTTTCTCTTCATATACCGTTTCCAGCACCGTTAATTCCACAAGCCCGTCCATCGTTGCGAAGGTTCCTTGGAAGGTAAAACGGTAGTTGATCAACGGCGACGTTTCCAGCTTGTCCAGCCTCTTCTTTACGATTTCCGCCAGTAGGGGCTGAACCTCATGCAATATCTGCTCCCGCGTAAAGGGTGAAGCTTTCATCGACTTTTTGCCTGCGGCACTCCCCACAGATTTCGAACTTTCAACCCTAGTCCTGCCCGGTCTATAATCCAGCAGGATAAAGTTAAAGATGCCTACTTGCAGTGTGGTGCGTAAGACTACTTCCTCTGTGTCCCTTCTATTTTCCTGTTCGTCAAACCATTTATGTATCGCCGTTTTCATCTCTTCCAGCGCTTCTTTTTGCAATTCGTTCATTGTCTCCCGCCTTTTTCGCATGTTCGATCTTAGCTCAATATAATCATACTATGAAAATGGGAAAGCTTGTTGGAATTGTATACGTCTGCCTGAGATGGGCTAAAGATCAATCTCTAGTCCATTCCTTTATTTTCAGTGGATATAGGGTTTACGGGATAGAGGAGATTTACCTGCGTGATACCGCACGGGAGAATGCTATAACGACTATTCTTCTTGAGTTTATACCCGAAGATAAACATGCATTGGAAAAGATGCAGGAAGTAGAGAGGGAGTATTATAAGTCAATTGGCTTGGGTGAGGTTTATGCACAAATGGAAGATAAGGAAGGCTATAAATGAGTAGAATCGGGCTCGAAAAACACATTATCATTCCGCAGAGCAAAAGGGAGAACGGCATAGAGGCCGTTCTCCCTTTTGTTTATCTGAGGTATGCAACATATGGATTAAAATATATATTAGCCATAGTTATCTGCCTTTTACGATTTTTCGCCATGCTTATGATACGCCTCACCGTAACGGGTCGGACGGTCAATTTTGCTTTCCATTCTTACAAAAAAATGATCAATCATTTATCCTATGGTTCCACCATTTCCGATGTGGCAACTCTAAACCATCTAAATACTGATATTCATATATTCTGACCATGGTATATACTTTACAAGATTACATCATACTATCTTTATACGAATCACGAATCCCCAAACACCTTCAAACTTCCAATCACACTACCCTCTACCACAACTTCATTAACTCCGATTTACGTCTATCTTGCTAGAAACTTCTATAAATAAATCGCGCAGCAAGCCATAAAGTGGATCACTTAAAGCTCCACCCGAGAATTGCGAACTAAGAATAACCGGAACGTTTTCATACTCAATTTTATAAGAATATTTCGCTACATTTAATCGATTACGGATAAAATCTTGTGCCTGACCGTTTGCTATGGTTATTCCTACCGGATTGTAGTATTTAATCTGATTTACCCAAGACCTCCAAATATGCTCTTCCATCGTTTTCAAAATTGAGCTTGTACTAATTTTTTTTGAATCTCGTTCACGAATAAAAAGTAGGTCACTGAATACTACATACTTATCTTCTGCAGTTTTAAGATGCTCATTGAGAAATTCGAAGGCATCAGGTATTTCTTTCAACCTATCTACATATTGTGGATAAGCTTTGAAGAATTCAGGATGTTGCCAAATTTGATACCAACCCTGTGATGCGTAAAATTCCACAGGCTTTTTAAAATAAGTATCATATAAGTACCCTTTTTCACGTAATTTATTCTGCAATTTTTTGAATTTTGTCGATCCATCGTTTAAATGTACTATCGATTTTAGAAAACAATCGCCCATTTCCTTTCCTTTAGCAGTATCATGGTCAGATCCATTCAGACCAAAATGCATCCACATTCTCTTAAAGCCAATTCCATCAATACTAATAGGCATACCCGTAGTCCTGTTGGGTAAGTGCTTAAGAATAGCTGAATTTAAATTCTCGATTTCCTCAGTCAAACGGTAGTAAGGCATTTTTCGCTTTCACCCTCTTCATTATTGCTTCAAGTTAATTATAACCGCTTATTAAAACAAATCTTCCAATTCAATTACCAAAATAACTTTTGTAACAACTCTCTATTATTTTGTATAGTTAATTTAATTAATCTATGTTAACTCCTACATTGGAATGAGTTTTGTAAGTAGGTTGATCAAAAATAAATGGACTCTTTTAAATCTAAATTCTTATGGGGGAAAAATGCGAAAAGTAAGTATACAAGTCATGCCTGATTGGATAAATGACTGGTTTATGTTGGATAACTTCCTAAAGAAGTTAGATTGCATCTATGAAGTAAATGAGATTGAATTGGACTTTTACTACTTACATAATATTCACCCTAAAGGAATTGTTATGTTATTAACAGTTTCGAATAATATTTTTAAACTAACGCAAGCAAAAATAAAAATAATAAACATCAATTCAGAGGTACTTTCCTTTCTTGAACAAGTAAACTTTTTTAAGAACGATTTATTCGACATTGATTATACTAGCGTGGTTTGGGATGAAATTCGTGAAAGGCCATTTTATGAGTCAGTAATTGAGATTACTCAAGTGAATTCTCATGAGGGCAAGATTAGACTTGTTTCCAAGATAAAAGACATGCTTGAAATATGGTTCCCAGAAGACAAATATAGGTCTTTAAAACATAGCACTTTATCTTCAGTGATGGAATTATGCGGGAATAGTTTGGAGCACAGTGAAACTACCATAAATTTCGGAAAGTGCTTTGTCTTGATGCAAAAAAGCATCGAACGCGAATATATCGAAATGAACTTAGTTACAACTGATCTCGGTATTGGTATTAAACTCCATCAAGAAAGACGTTATGGAGTCCTTTACAAAAATGATCATGAATATATTGAAAAAGCTCTCACTGGGACTACTGGCAGGTTGGATGGTACTGGTGGATTTGGACTCCAAACCATCCAAATATTAATTGGAGAGAATTTTGGTGAGCTTTTGATAAGATCAGGTAGAGGGACTGTATCAGTGTCTGACGGATTCCAGTATGCTGAAGGGGAGTACGGTACAATAGGAACACAGTGTGCTATTACATTAAGAAAGCCATTAAATCAGATGTTGACATAAGGATAAAGTCTGGTTTATGATCTTTATAGCTCTTCACCAACTTCCGGTGAACAGTTAAGGAGAGACGTGATTTGAAATGAACACTGATATTATTGTCTTGCAAATTTACGACAATGCTGCATCGATTGGTTTCGATAGTAAAATACTCACATATCGACCAGAAGGAAAAAAGCTGCAACAACATTTACTCCAGATATGTGGTAATCAGGAATATACTGGTTTTATTAATTTGGATTTCCAAAAAATAGAAATATGTGATGTCTCTTTTATTGATGAAGTTGTATTCGAATTTTCACTGAACCTAAGACAAATTAACGGAAACTCGATTACTTTCTTATCTAACTTAGATGAGTACGTATTTGATAGCCTACGTGCCGCCCAATTGCTTAAAGAAGATAAATTATCAAAGAAACTTAATGAAAAAGTTAGGTTGCCTTTGCTTTATTTTAAAAAAAATTATGGTTTTGATATTATTGGTGAAATTGAAGCCGTTTTGGTCGAAACGTTCCAGTACTTGAAAGCGAAGGGTACAATTACTGCACGAGATATTGCTTTTGAGAAAGATATCGCAATTAACAGTGCAAGTAATCGGTTAAAAAAACTTTTTGATTATGGCCTGATTCAAAGGGAAACCGTTACTGATAGTTCAGGAGTATATTATCAATATTTATTACCTACAGTTTTTTAGCTCTCCAATAGGAGAGTTTTATTTAAACAACCGTTCACCAAAACCACGTGAACACCAAATAATTTCTGAGGTGATTTAAAATGAAGTTAATCTTGCATTCACACAATTTTGGCTGCGAAGCAATACCTGAGGAAATTTTAAGTCCGTTAATGAGAAGACTGTCAGAAATTCAATTTGATTTTAAAGAAAAGACTGCTCCGGAATTACGAAAGAAAGTTTTGGAGTGTTTGATTGAGCTCGGTTGGTCAGATCAAGTAAAAGTTGATAAAGAATCAAATATTACAATTACATCTATGAAGAATAATGTAGGTCTTTGTTTACAGCTCGCTAATATGGCTAGATTTTATGCAGATATTCTTAAGCTTGAAGTACTACATCAGAAAGATAAAGCAATTAGTGCCATATACATACTACCATGTAAAGAGGCAGCTTCAAAACTAGGATCTAACATTGTCCAATTTGATAGATTTACTGAAGAACTTAAAATATTTAAGCATATTATAACGATTCCAATTGCAGTCATCGGACTAGAAGGAGAGGATATTTAAATGAAGATGATCCTAGGGTTTCCTTATCCGAAGAGAAAAGAAATGATTAATGGTTTTCATGACAAGAACTTCAAGTATAGAAAACCTTTAAAATTCATGGGAAAAGTGGAATTACGAAATGTATACGAATTACCTATTGATATGATTAAATATCGCTTAGCAAATGGAAGAACACAAGCTGCACAGGAAGAGTATTTATCCAATAATCTTGAATTACCTCCAAATTTCTTCGAACTTGACCTTGAATCTGATATAAAACACCAGATTCAACACGATATTTTAAAAAATATGCTTGAAGATAAGAACATCAATTTGATTGATTTTTTCAAAAAGGAAAAACAAGAAGAACCACTTATTATCGATAACGATGGATTTGTAATTAATGGAAACAGGCGCTTGTGTGCAATGCGAGAGGTTTATTATTCAAACAAAGATTTGTACGCAAGATTTAGCTCCGTTGACGTATTAATCTTGCCCCCTTGTACTGAAAAAGATAAGGATGAATTAGAAGCTACTCTTCAAATTAAGCAAGATATTAAAGCAAACTATAGCTGGTATACTCAGGCATGTATGTTTCGGAAAAGACAGAAGGATAACAACTATTCTGACTCTGATCTTGCTAGATTGTATGCTATGAAAGAATCAGATATTAGGGAAAAGCTTGATATGCTTGGCTACGCTGATGAGTACCTTGAAAGTCGTAATAAACCTAAAAAATACGAGGAATTAGATCAGAAAGAATTTGGGTTTAAACAAATTCGGAAATTTAACGTTGAAAACAAAACCCTTGATATAGCTGAAAAAGACATATTTAAGAACGTCACGTTCATGATGATGGATGATCCCGACTCTTTAGGATTGGGTAGAATTTATGCTGCCGTCAATGACTTAGGAAAATTTATTCATGATGTAGAGGAAGCGTTAATTAAAGAGCTTTCTCTTGAAGGTTATGAAATTAAAGAAGAAGAAGTTGACCAAATTGATTTATTATCCGGGATTGTTGAGTACCCTGAAGAAAAAAAGACACTTAGGAAACTTGCTTTGGCTGTTAATGATCTTGAAAATAAAGAAGATGTTTTAGCAGTTGTAAAAGATGTAATTGAGAGACAGAGAGCTAGTGAAAGCGACAAGAAAAACTCTAAGTTTGTTATTAAACAAATCGGTAAGGCCCAATCCTCCTTAACTGATGCACTTAACCACTATGATGAAAATACCGATTCAAGGGGCATAAATGAACAGCTAGACTCAATTCAACGTTTAGTTAATGATTTGAGAAAGAAGGTTCAATCATGTTAAGAATTATCTATCATACTGAATCCCATAAGATAATTCTATCAATTGATGAACAATCGTTAGCTTGGTTAGAAATACGACGGTTATGTGAGGAAAAATCAAGAGAATATACTAATACATCCGCTACAAGTTTGGAACTCCCTTGGTGGGAGTTCCTATCCATACGTGAGCAACTAAAATATATATTTGTAAAACACCAATTAAAAATAAATATCGATCAATCTGCGCAAGATTTATTGAAAAAAACACTATTAAAGCAACAAGCGTATATTGATGGATGCAAGCAAGAACCTGTGTCAGCCGACCATATCAAGGAAGTATTAATTAAGATTGGCTTTAAAAGGTCACTCACTGAATTGCAGTTACGTAACCTTGCTAAATTATGCAAATTTAGATCCGGCGCTACTTTTTCAGTTCCTGGAGCTGGGAAAACAACCGAGGCGTTAGCTTTTTTTTACTATAAAAAGAAATGTAATACTAAATTAATTATTGTTGCTCCAAAAAATGCCTTCCCGGCTTGGGAACAGCAAATAGGACTATGCCTTGAGAACCCTCCTCAAATTGTTCGGCTCCGGGGAGGGTATCAATCGATAAAAAGCATCTTGAAAAGTGAACCTGACATTGTGATGATTTCATATCAACAGATACCTAATGTCTCTGACTTAATTGCTGACTATATGAGTAAACATGAATTTTTTATGTTTGTAGATGAAAGCCATAGAATGAAACGGGGATCGAAAGGAAGAATAGGAAGTACAATATTAAACCTGTCTCACATCCCTGAGAGTAAGCTGATTTTATCTGGAACACCTATGCCTAACGATATTATTGACTTGGTCCCACAGTTTAACTTCTTATACCCTGAGTTGAATGTTGATAAAGAGAACGTTGTCGACCATATTCAAAATATCTATGTTCGAACTAATAAAAACGAACTGGACTTAGGAGAACGCTTTATCATACCAAAGGTTGTAACGATGACAGAACGGCAGAGAAGATTATACAATTTATTAAAGTCAGAAGTAGCTCGTGAAGCTGAAATATTATTAAAAGCACGCGATCGAAATGTACTAAGGTCAATCGGGAAAAGCGTCTTGCGTCTTATCCAACTAACCTCAAATCCTGCCTTACTGGCTAAGAGCGACTTTAATTATCATCCAATATTAAGAGATGTACTATTGGATGGGGATAGCCCTAAGATAAGATATGTCTGCAATCGTGCAAGAGAACTTGCTAGTCAAGGTAGAAAGACAATTATTTGGTCAAGCTTTGTGGAAAACGTTGAATTGATCGCCTTAAGACTCCGAGATATTGGTGCAGATTATATTCACGGTGGAGTCGATTCCGGTGAAGAAGATGATTCTGAAACTCGGGAAGCCAAAGTAAAAAGGTTTCATGAGGATCCAAATGCTTTTGTATTAGTTGCCAATCCAGCTGCCGCAAGCGAAGGTATTAGCCTTCATGAAGTATGCCATGATGCAATTTACTTAGATAGAAATTATAATGCTGCACACTTTCTCCAATCAATGGATAGAATCCATAGATATGGACCAAATAGGCATATTCCAAAAAACATCGAAATCGTAATTTGTCCGAATACAATAGATGACTCTGTTAATAGAAGGCTGGAAGACAAAATTAATTTAATGGCAGATGTATTAAATGACTCTTCACTTCGAGTAGGCTTTGAATATACGGACGAAATGGATGAAGAACTATTTGATGAAAATCAATTAGATGACGAAGATGTTACCGATATTTTATATCATATGTTTGAAGAAGGTGAGGAATGATGACATTTTCAGTTGGTATATTATATTCCTCACAGAAATTTCTAAAGTTTATTAAAGACAATGACTTGACCAGTTTAGATTTTCCGAAGATGTTTCAAAAATTCTATATTGTAGCGGATGCAAAAACAGTTCTTGAAACGTCATTAGAATGTAAATGGGTAACTTTAAAAGAAAATAATCATTTAAAGCTTACAAAACGTGGTGAAGACATCTTATATTATCATGAGGAATATCAGAGACTTAGGGTTCAACTTGCTCATTTAATTGAAACTTATAAACCTTCCTGGGCTCCCTTGATTACTTTTGGTCGTGTAGAAGCTGTTAAATTTTTTTCGCAGGAAGTTAAACAATGCTTTAATGAAGCTTATTTACTTGATGGTTATGAAAAAGATGTCATAGAGTGGTGGGATAAGCTTGCTCTTGCTGCCAGAGGATTCTACGACGATGTAAAGTTAGAGTTAGGTAGAAAAGGAGAAGCTCTATCAATTCAATATGAAAAAGAGAGAACAGGTTCAGCTGCGCTTTGGCAATCCATAGAATCAAACTTTAGTGGCTTTGACTTACTCTCACAAGTAAATAGATATGACATGACTCCTTTACGTATAGAAGTTAAAACCACAAATTCAAAGCACGAGATAGCATTTATTATTACAAAAGGAGAGTGGGATGTTGCATTAAAAGTTAGTGATTATATTTTTCATATATGGTCATTGAATCCCCAAAGGGAGCTATTTATTTTCAAGAAAAAAGATATGATAAAACATATGCCAGTTAATCACGGAAATGGTCAATGGGAATCAGTCAAAGTGACTCTTACTCGAGAAGAAATATATCATTACAAAGTATAATACCGATGGTGCTAATACAATACCATATAACCTATATGTCGATTTAAACTAGCTTAAAAAAAGTGAAAGGTTGCTTTTACACAACCTTTCACTTTTACTCATTTAAAGGGGTTTGTTGTTAAAGGTGTCCCTGAAGGGGGCTGATATACAGGCTTATCATCACGATAAACAAGTTCATTTCTAATAGCCTGTGATACTCTAGTTGTAGCTATATTAAAGTAAGATGGAAATAGTTCACAGCCGGCTGTTCGTCTTCTATTAAGGACTGCAGCTGCTTGTGTTGTACCCACTCCCATAAAAGGATCAAAAACGAGATCATTTTCATTCGTCATTGATAAAATTAGTCGATTAATAAGAGAGATTGGAAATTGACAGGGATGCTCTGTCTTCTCGATGTGATTACTCTTAACGTTAGGAATCTCCCATACATCTGCGGGGTTCTTCCCGAGAGGATTTGAAGAATATTGACCTGCTTTTTCTCCTTTATACGCTTTCTTTCCAGGGTATTTCTGAGGAACTCTTATTGGATCTAAATTAAAAACGTAATCATCCGTTTTTGTAAACCAAAGTATAGTTTCATACCTTCCAGAAAAACGATTGTTAGCATGAAGACCATGTCCAAAGTGCCAAATTATCCTATTTCGCAATTGCATTCCTCGTGATTTAAAGGAATCATACAAGTATATGTCTAAAGGAAATATTTCATTTTTACTCTTTCTATCTACATAGTTACCTACTTGCCAACAAATACTTCCCTGGTCTTTTAATTTATCTATACATAAGCCAATTATTCTATCTTGCCATGTAATGTATTCTTCAAAAGGCATATTTGTTTCATATTCTTTCCCAACGTTGTAAGGTGGGGAAGTAACTACAAGTTGCAAACTATTTCTTGGCAAGGAATTTAGAAATTCTTCACAGTCTCCTGGAAATAAGGTTACTTGATTCTCTTCAGTGTAAGCTGTAGGGAATATGAGATTGTTATGGGTTAAATTAGCGTCAATGATTTTACTCATAGGTGTACCTCCCTATCTTAATTCTTTATTATACAACTTCAGTAATCACTTCGTCAAAGCCTCATACTGGATATAAAACGGCTCTACCATCTGTTTTACCCATTTCAGAGCATCTGGAACAGTGCCTCCATGAAACTTCGGTGGTCCCTCCATCCAAACTTCTTCCCATATAAATTCAGCTTGTTGTTTCTCGACATCAACAACGAGATATACATCTGTTCCATCGACATATGGTGACGTTCCGGCCTTTGTACTCATACCGAGAATGACTCTGACGATGTCAGTCGGTGTTCCCTGGGAGAGATAATAGTTTTTTGCGGGCTCGTCCATTTGCTCTATGTACCCGATAGTACCTTCAATGCTATATGGAAGGAAGGCCGAGTTTTCAATACTTTCTTCGAAGGGGATTGCTGCAACAGCCAAGACCCAGACATTTGTATCGAATTCTGTACTGTCCGATTTCAAGTCATTCTGTTCAAATTCAGCCTTGATCTTTTCGATAATTAGCTCATGAGCTTGTTTCAAAGTTAATCTCCCCTTAATCAATATAATGTACAAAACAAAAAGTGACCCACACGCTCTAGCGAATGGATCACTATTTCTTTTACCTCTTCTTTGTAAATGTTTTTGTTCCTTGGAAAACGCTGAAGTCCATTGGGTCCGTTTCTAGCTTCGTGGTAATCGTAACCTGATTATTTTCCAATTTTACTGTTCCAGTACCATTTACACCGGTGTAACCGTCGTTAAACGTGAAATTGGTTTCACCCTTATTATTGAACGTTACCTCAATATCACCGGTTTCAGAAAACATCGCGGCATTACTTGTCGATGACCCTAAGCCTATCGTTGCATTAAGTCCAGTCTTAAACGTAATGGAGATATAATCACCCGCGCCATCTTCACCCTGGTTATTCCAAGTACCATTAAACTTTGCCGTGTCTTTCATTAAATCCGTCTCTTCATTGCTATTACTCGCTGTGGAACTAACAGGTTCACTTGATGTTGCAAGTGTTATTGGTTGGCTGGTGCTTGCCGATTCTTTAGAAGCCTCTGTATCATTTTTGTTCGATCCAATAGAGACAGACTTTTCATTACTCGCGCTCTCAGAAGGCTTCGTAACTAAAAGGTCATCTATCGGAATCAATACATTAAATTGGCTTCTTTGCTTTTCTATGTTGCTCGACAAATCTTCAAGTTTTCTACTGAACTCCAGCAATGTTCCAGATGGAAATTTAGCCTGTTTAACCAAATCGGAATATGACCCGTAGAGATCAAACGCTATATCATATGCCTTCTTCAGGTCAGCAGGTGGGTTATTTACGGACTGTATTGCTCTGTCCACTTCTTTGTTTCCATTATTCAACAGATTCATTTTACCTTGCTTTTTAAAAGAATCTGCTTGCAAATTCAAAGCGTGGTTAAAGTCGTCTGTTGTCTGCCCATCAATCTCAACTCCCCCATCTATGGCTGCTCTCCAAACATGAGCATACGTTTGGGTCATTTCCTCTGCTTTGCTGGTTTCCGTTATCATTAAAACCATTGCATTCTTTAAATTCTTGGTGTATTCACTTTTGTTATACTGCTGCCAACCGATAAATCCACCTACTGCCACGATGGCAATTACTAAGAAAACAATTAGTTGCTTTTTCACTATTTTCGCTCCATTCAGTATTAAGTTAGCATTCTCTGGTCTAGGGAATAGACTTGAAGAAATATAATCTTTTTCAAAGTTTCTTCAACTGCTTGATCTTAGTTTGTCCTTGCTTTTGCAAGGTGGCAATTTCCCCAGAAAGCATAACCGCTTCATCCTCGCCTTTTTCGATGTTAGCTTGTAACTCCTGATATTCCTGCCTAATGTCCGGGTCACTCTCATCCAGCTTTTCAAAATCACCTGAATCCCAGGTCTTTTTCCATTTCTTCTCCAGTGTCAGAATGGATTGGTGTTTATCTGCGATTTGGATGTATGTTTTATGGTACTGATCCATCTTGGCCAATAATTGCTCTAGGGTTTGCAATACCTCAGTTGTCTGAAGTGCTTCTTTATAGGCCGGATCAATTTCGGTTGCCTTTGCAACGTTCTTTTTGCTTGAAACTACCGCGTCCTGCATTGCCTCAATGTATTCTCTCGCCTGTTTATGCAGGGTTTCATTCTTCTCAATGGATTCCTCCCGTGAAGCAAGCTCACCATAGGTCAGAATCACGGAAGACCGGATCGCGTGATTGACTTGTTCATACCCGCTCATACTGGCCTCAAAAGGTTCCAGGTTTACTAGCCCGTAATACAAATGTGCTTGGGCACTACTTGGGTCTATTTCAACTACCTGCTCAAGCTGATTTTTTGCCTCTTTATATTTTTCTTGTTCGTACAGGATGATCGCTCGTTCCAGCTTGGTTTGCGCTACCTGATGTGATAGCTCCTTGATCTTATTCTGTGCTGCCTGATAGTTTTTGGTGTCTTCCTTGACTACCTGCTGAAAAGCAGCAACAGCTTCCTCATACCTTTTGGCTTCTAAAGCTGACTGCCCCTGGTTAAACGTTATCTGAGATGCTTCCAGTTCTCGCTTTACTTTGTCTGGATAAGGCGGAATATTGAATACACCTATCGCAAACAACACAAACGATACTCCGACCAGAGCCAGACATTTCTTCCATAACCGATTTCGCTTTATCGCGAAAATAATGGTTCCAAATGCACAAAGGATAAAACCGAAAAAGCCTGTGTTAGCCAGCAGGTCCCACATTATTGACAATCCTCTCTTTTGGTTTTGTTACGTTGAGTCAAGCCATACATAGTAGTTCTTTATTTTAAAAAGTAACACTATAGATAGTAAAATCTTACTAATTATTATCTATGAATGTTATCATCCGGTCAAATAACATCTTCCGTGTGTTAAAATGCCGTAATCTCTGCTTTAAGCTGAGTAAGAGGTGGTACAAAATGGACGATCTCTTGCAAAAGCTGGGCGAACGGTTGCGCTTTCTGCGTAAGCAAAAAGGGTGGAGTCAGGATTACTTGGCTGAACAAGCTGGCTTACACACCAATTACATTGGACAGATTGAGCGCGGCGAAAAGAATCTAACCATCGAGACACTTTACAAAGTAACGTTGGGACTTGGTACCTCACTGGAAGAGCTGTTTCAATCCATTGACCCAAAGGTTCGACAAACCGGTCTTTCCTCGATTATCGAGCTGCTGTCTCAACGATCAGAAGAAGATCAGGCAATGGCACTCCACTTGATCCAAACCGTGTTTCAATGGAATGACCGCCATACAAAGTAAATCCTCCTTCCTGAGCATGATCAGAAGGAGGATTTTTCATTCTTGAAGCCGACTAGGTAGGACTCTGCGAGCTCACTGTGAATTCAAGTTTAGAACATACGTTCCAAACCATAAAAAGGAGAGCTTGCCATGCAGGACTTAGTGCAAAAATACGAGCAAACAGTATCCGAAGAAGATCAACTGATACGAAGCATTCAAACATGCGAAGAGGCCATTACTCTCTTGGTCGATTTCATTTATGCGCAAAATCAGGATTGTCAGACTGAAATCATTCGTCAGGCCATTGAAGCGATTCACCAAACGGAGAGTAAACTGCGCGGTAATTTGTTGCGCACGAGGATTGAAAAAACGCTGTTTTCCGTCCAAATGAAGAAGTACATTCCTCCTGTTCTCACCTCCTAGCACTTAAAGCACGAGGGTGAACCGTTTTGGCTTTGATGTAAACGCAGCTTGCTGTTTTGACAAAAATAACGACCCTTCCGCTTTGCGTGCGGAAGGGTCTACCTTTAAAAAAAGCGTCTGCATTTGTTCATCGAAAGCCAATTCGATCGACACTATCTCTCGTTTCTCATTGATATGAATCTCGTTAATCATCAGCCGGAGCAAGGTCTTTTTCTGTTCAAGGGTCGCTAGCTCCACAAGGGCGTCAAATTGCTTCAATATCTGCGAAATATAATCCGCAGAAATTGGCTCGGCACTGTCTGTACCCAACTCGTATTCGATTTCTGATTGACGACGATGCAGCATTTCCGTCTCAGTCGTGAGCTGATCCAAGCGGGTCACAAACATCTCGCGGTCGATTGCATCTTCTTCATACAAGGCAAAGTATTTCTTTCGCTTGTGCTCAATTGCGGTGAGGCTTGCCTCGATACTGCATTTCTCTTTTTGAAGCGGTACTATCGAGTTCGTTTTTCGATTGTTAATGGCGTCAACAAGATTTTGCAGAAATTGCGGGTTAGAAATCACGTAACGGATACGATCCAATACATGTTGCTCTGCATAGTCCGCTCCTACACTGTTCGCATGGCATACAGCCGTCCCTTTGTTTCGGAAGTTGCTGCATGAATAGTACCTGCGTATGATCACCGTTCCATTCTTCAACTTGTTCTTGGTACGATTCGCTACCATTGGTGCTCCACACTCTGGGCACCGAATAAGGCCCGTTAGTAGGTATTGGCCATCAAATACACGAGGATTAACCTTGGATTTCTCCGCATGCAGAATCTGAACCTTCTCCCACAGCTCTCGCGGGATAATGGCTTCATGATTACCTTCCGCAATAATGGTATTGTCACTTTTGCCCTTCCGCCTATGTTCATTCCAGTTCTCGAAACGGTTGTATCGGATGATCCCCGTATAGAGTGGGTTGGTCACAATCTCCTTGATCGCGGTCGTACTGAATGGATTTGCCTTTTTGGTTTTATATCCATCGTGGTTAAGTTGATTGGCGATGGCTCGGAGACCTTTGCCAGAAGCGTACAAGTCAAATATCCTGCGAACCAAAGCCGCTTCCTCTGGCACGATCTCCAAACTTGTGTCTCGGCTTCGTTTGTCCCCTTTGGACACGCTTCGGTAACCCAGGGCTACGCCTCCATTATGGCTGCCCGTTCTTGCCCGTTGCTTCATGCCCATTTTTACGTTCTCGACAATTGTATTCCGTTCCAGCTCGCCGACAGCCCCCAGCATTTGCAAGGCAAACTTGCCCATCGCTGTTTCTGTTTCAAAGTTCTCGGTGAAGCTGCGAAAGACTGCCTTGTATTTGCTAAAGTGATCAACCATTTTCAAAAGGTCTATCATTTTACGCGCAAGGCGATTTATTTTCCATACGACAATTTCATCGATATGCCCATCTTCCACATCTTTGAGAAGCCGCTGCAATTCAAAGCGACCCTCAATTGACTTACCGGAAACACCGCGATCTACGTATTCCTTGTATATGATCTTATTGTTAAGCATGCAATAATTTCGGAGTGTTTCGATCTGTGCATCTATACTGTAGCCATGTTCCGCCTGTTCTTCCGTACTTACGCGAGCATAAATGGCGACACGAACATTTTTTTCAATCATGCTATTATCTCCCTTCTAAGCTGGCTGCTCCAGTTGCTTTCGTAATGCATCCCCGATATGAAGTGTGACACTCTCCATTTCCCGTCGAATGTTGATGGTGATTTTATCGACCAAAGAACGTAACAGTGTAGTCGTTTGGGTCTGATCCGATGCCAACAAGTGGACTTTCAGTTGGTTCAGTACATCCTGAATAGTATTTACGGGCAGGAGCTTGCTCTCTTTTTCACGGATTTGTTGGAAGAGCTCATGTTGTTGACCCGAAAGCACTTGTAGCTGCTCTTTCAGTTCCCGTAAACGAGTGATCAACTCGCTTTTTTCCAGATCGTCTTCTTCAAACAGGACAAGATATTTTTGACGACGCAACTTCACTTGCTGCATCTCTTTTTCTGCTTTTTCCAGTTCAAGCCGTAATGGGGCTATCATTTGTTCCTGTTTGCGGTTCGTATTCTCAACAATGTCGCGGATCAGTACAGGATTTGAGAGAAACTCTCCGATCCTTTGCAAAACTACTTGTTCAATGACATCAGCCCGAATGTTGTTTGGTTTACATACACTACTGCCTTTATTGGTGTACCGATTACAGCTGTAGTAATGATAATATTTGAATCGATTTTCCATCCGTTTTTTGATGTGCTTAGCAACCATGCTGCCGCCGCATGCAGGACACTTTAATATACCCGTAAGTGGATAATCCCGCTGGACAGCCTTTTCGCGCTTCTTTATTGAACCAGAATACTTATCTTGAACGCGTTCCCACAGCTCAAGAGGTATGATTGCCTCATGCAGACCGTCACTAGTAACAACCTGCCCCTCCAGTGAGGAATATCGCACCTTGCCAATGTAGACAGGATTTCGGAGGATGGACCGTACTGTTGAAACGGAAAATGGTTTTCCTCTTTTCGTGGTGTACCCTTCACGATTCACCTGATTTACAATGGCCTTTAACCCTTTTCCTTCGTCATAAAGTTGGAACAAGTAGCGAACAATGCTTGCCTCCTTCTGCTGAACAGAAAAGCGTGTCTGACCTGTTCCCTCTGGAACAATGTCATACCCCAGGATTTGCGAATTGCAGTAAAAGCCATCTTTCGCCCTTTGCAGCATCCCCAGCTTTGTATTTTCGATAATGGTATTTCGCTCTAATTCCGCTGTCGCGCCAAGCATATGCACAATAAAAGATCCAATAGGTGTCCGGCTGTCAAAGCTCTCGCTGAGGGAATGCAACGTGCCCCCGTTGGAATGAAGAGCTTCCACAATACCCAGCAAATCCACAGCATTACGGGCAAGGCGATTGACTTTCCAAACAATCACTTCAGTAAAACAATTGGCTTTGACATCGCTTAGAAGTGACTGCATCGCTTCTCTGCCTTGAACAGACTTACCGGATACCCCCGCGTCGATGTACTCTTTGTAAATAATTTTTCGACGAAGCTGGCAATATTGACGCAATAACTCCAATTGAGCCTCGATGCTATATCCATGCTCTGCTTGCTCTTCTGTACTTACCCTGACGTAGAGGGCAACACGGTCTGGTTGATTGGGCAGTATCATCTCCATCAGGCAACCTCCTCGTAGTCGTGAGTACCGAGCAATTGAGCCGTTAGCTCTCGGTTCATTTCATCGTCTGCCTCTTGATCTAGCTTCTGGAGAAAGAAACTCCAGTCTGGTTGCGGATTATCTACGACTTTGTCTTTTGGTACAAGTTTGCTTGCATGGTTCAAAATCATGTCAGAGAGGATATCCAGCATGAGAGCATAT
The DNA here is from genome assembly GCF_041644655.1 of Brevibacillus sp. BD137. Taxonomy (NCBI): domain Bacteria; kingdom Bacillati; phylum Bacillota; class Bacilli; order Caryophanales; family Paenibacillaceae; genus Brevibacillus; species Brevibacillus sp. BD137. The sequence continues at coordinate 653,443 of NZ_JAOTNO010000003.1, forward strand.
CTTTGGTTTGGGCTGTGTGTATGAGTAATCAAGGTGCATTCTCCTTTCGGTAAGCGCTACCCTCCCATAGTTAACAGAAGGGTAGCGACAGCTAGTTACACTGTTACAGGTTTAAATGATGCTACTTTCTCTTTGCATAACACCTGAATGATGATCTTCACTACCAACAGCACAATTCGCATGATCAAGCAAAACATATACTCACCGTCCTAGTATTCGTATGGGTACAGCATCGTGTATCATCAATGATCCATATCGTAGTTTGGATAGCAGATTTTATCTGAGGGGTAACGCTTTCGATTTGCAGGCAGGGCTGCTCTTGCCAGTTGCACACGCGCTGCATGGCTTGTCCATTAATGGAAATAACGCTTAAATTGAACACCTGCAGATAATCCAAGGCATGGCCTTGCTCGATACGGTCATCGAGTATCTCCCATAGAAGGCGTTGGATATCTCCCCCTACTTCTTCAACAATAGCAACAGTCGCGTAACGTTTTTTCTCTCGCATTCTCTACAGCACCAATCCTTGTTCCTTGAAGCTATAGTAGGAGCCGGTACCGACAATGACGTGGTCGAGTACGGAGATACCAAGCGCTTCACCTGACTCTACAATCCGTTGGGTAACCTCTCTGTCTTCAAAAGAAGGTGCAGGATCTCCCGATGGATGATTATGAACTAGAGCAACAGAACTAGCGAGAAGCCGAACAGCAGGTGAAAAGATTTCTCTTGGTGTGATTACCGTTGCGTTTATCGTTCCTTGTGTAATGGTCTCCATGTGCATGAGTCTGTTTTTGGTGTTGAAATACAGTACACGGAATTGCTCGACACGCAGCAGCTGCATGTCGGAAACGAGGTCCATAATGTCTCTGGGTGATCGTACAAAGATTTTTGTCTTCTGCTCTCCTTGGATGATTCGGGATACCAGTTCAGCAATTGCCTTTAGCTGGAATGCTTTTGTTTTCCCGATCCCTGGAATTTGTTCGAGTTCCTGTCTGTACGTATAGAAAAGCACTTCTTTTAGGGACCCGTACCGCGTCAACAAATGTTGGGCAGATGTTTCGGAAACAATGGATGCAAGAAGTTGGTCGTCTCGCATTTGGCTGTAGCATATATTAGACGAGGACTTGTTACAAAGAGTCATTATTATTCCCTCTCCCATCATGCTCTGCCATTTCTTGAAGCCAAGTTTCCGTTTCAGCATCATGGATACCCACTAATGTGTAGAACAACATCACATAATCATTGTTGTGCAGTACCCCGATCCGATAGAGAGGCTGAATTTCTGTTGTAACGAGTTCCACAAACTCTGGGATAGATTGGCGCAGTCCATTCGTAAGCCCAACAATCTGCAAATTATGGTCACCTGCTTCGATCACAACCATGTAGCCATCTCTTTCAAGAGACCAGCCCTCTAATGGGTGATCACATCCGAGTGCGTGGTAGAGTCCTTGAAATTCTTCTTCCAGGTAGTTCATGTAGTCAAGTGGTAGAACATTTGCTTGACGCAACACGGTTACGTCAGTCATTGTCATAATGATCCTCAAGGTTTAACTCCTCCTGTCCATCTAATCGTTATAAATGGTCTGAATATTCATTAAAATAATATATTCTTATAATCTGTTTTATAACGATTTATCATGTTATGAAAAGGTGGAGTGTCTCGAATAACTATAGGTTTTGATCTTAATTCGATACTCTGAAAATCCCCCCTAAAACAGGGTGTATTTTCACCGGTTGGTAATTCTCCCCACGTAGTCAGCATTTCGGTTATTTTGAGTCTTGGAGGACATAGGCAAGTTATCACTACCTATAATCAGTTGTCTCAATAGAAACAGAAGATTCTAATAGCTTTGAACTAAACGAAAGTACATTTGTAATATATTTAATCTCATTTTTAATATCAAAACTGATATACATATAGTCTCCTTCACCTGCAATATCACAAGAAGATGAGTTGATCATAAAGAGCTCTTTTTCCATCCAAATTACTATCTGGTTTCGTATGAACTCTTTAATTTCATCTGTTATTTGTTTACTGTGGACAGGAATGGGAAATATCCATCCACATTTAATGAACGTATCCCCTGGTGTTACATAGTAAACCCTACCTGTATCGAATAATTTACTTGTTAAGAAATCAATCAAATGTTTCTTAAATTCCCCTGACTTTATTTGGCTAAATAATTGACCTTCGAATCCCTGAATTGACAATGTAACCTTTAATAAATCAGAACCTAAAGGTAGTGAGATAACTGGTTTCATAGCATATTAATCTCCTTTTCCAGTAATTTTCGCTGCAACGAATATAAAGTACAGTTGCTCGACTTTAATACGATTAACTTTCGGATTCACACTTTAAACGAAACAATGTCCCGCTTTTTCGATATAGGTGGTGTCAGGAAAACCATAAGTTTCTTAGGTTTCTTGTTAAAATCACCCTGTTACCAAGCTCCTTTGTAGTCGAGAGAAAAACTATCATGGCGTTATCTCTCATTTCTTATCTCATTACTAGAAGTAGTGTAAGAGGGTGATTTTTGAATTACGGCAGGAAAGATATATTCTCTTTCCTACCCACTAATTTATACACAGGGGGTAGTTAGTTGTTTAATCAGGACTGGACTCATCGTCACGGAATAATTCTGCTGTTGGGTTGGGGCGTGATCTTATTTTTCTAGAATTTGCTCCGTCCCTGGGTAGGTCAGCTTGCTGAAGGCGGACGACGTAGACTCTATTATCAATGCCACGAAGAATGGTTTTCTTGCGTGTCAATTTGCCATTTTCATGATCAAGTAGCTTTTTTGCTTTCCAGTTCCTGAGAATAACAGTTACGTCCTCAAAATTGCCTTCTCTCATCATAGATTCAAAAACATTCGTGAGAATGTAGACCTCATAAGGTCTACCATCTTTCTCAACCAACTTCCCCCAACACTCGTAACTACCCCCGAATGTACCGTCAGTTACAAATTTCGAACGATTTTTTGTAACGGACTCTAGAAAAAAGCTGTACGCTTTTTCACCAATGTCCCGTTGATCGCTTGTTTCCTTCACCATCTCCATCAACATATCTAAGATACTATCGATGTCTAAAGTAAGCTCTAAGGCTTCTCTTGTAATCTCGGCTGTTACCATCAAAATGGCTAATTTATCTGAAATTCGCTGAGAGAAGTGATCAGGGTTATCAATACACTGCCCAATCAATTCACGCCACTGGTTCCATTTCTGGTATATGGTATCGTCACCAAGAGCCATGATATATTTTACAAACTCAAATCCTGCATGACCGTAGTTTTGGAGCAACCCTTCCTTCAAAGCATCGGCATTTTGTGCAGATGTGGTCCAATTAGTATTACCGATCTCGAAAAGTCTCATCTGAATACCAATGTTTTGCTTACTTTTAGTCTGTAGGGAATGTTCAGCTGTCGATAAAATGACTCCCTCCCATCCTCCCTGCTCGCGAAGTTGGCTTTCACGATCCAAACGTTGCTTTTCTTGACCACTGGCTAGTAGATACACAAACTTGGAAAAGTCACCACTGTGCATAGATGCCTCATCAAACGCAATTGGCACTCCATAATTGTTACGTAGGCTTGCGAGCATAGCGTTTTGTGTACCATTCCATGTTTTTATTAATCCGCCCTCTTTGGTGTGCGGATAGCCAAAGGACGCAGTAGCTACTCGCAGAGCCGTAGTTTTCCCCTGAGAGCTATCACCATAAATATGGAAGACTATGACCTCTAATCCAGTATATCGAGCGATTAGCGAAGAGATGGGCGCGGACAGGCCTAGAACTAGTGCTAATTCCAAAGGTGTATGCCCGATAGCATGTTCTTGCATAAGAGAATGCCACCGTTTGTAGGTTCCTTGTGGTTGAAGTAGCAAAGGGCCTTTATAGTTCGAGTCAACCCCGATGGCTTGCCAATGTTTAAAAATCAACTGTTCGTCTACTTTATCGAATCCGATACTTTGATGTGTATAAACGAGTGGAGCAGTTTCTTCTTGTTTGCTAAGGAACATTAATACATCCATTTTTTTGTGGTCAACTACATCTACACCATATTGAAGCAATTCGGTAATCTTGTTCCGTGCGAGAACTCCTCTAGCAATCTCAATCGTCTGGGTATCTCCCATATAATTGAATGAAAGATGAAGTGTTACTTGTTTTGTATTTATATCCTTTTGAATAGCTACGATTTCAGTTCGGCGAGCAATCTCTTTTATCTTTGTCTTGCCCTTCATGTCAGTTTCTACTTTCATAATCTTGTTACCCTGTATAAAGTATGGGAAAAAAGGTATTGTGGCAGGTAGATGTACGGTTTGCTCGTTATTCATTGTCATAAAGATAGCCTCCATTAATGAAGAAATAAAAGGCCGATGGGCTAGTCCATCGACCTTTGCATGTTACTACGATTGAAGTTTAAGGTATGCATAAAGTTGCTCGGCGCACCCTTTATTTTTAATATCCCATGTCAAAATAATCTTGTTGATATCTACTTCTACAGAGATGGGTTGTTTGTCTAGTCGTCCAAGAAAGGTAGTGATGTGATGTAGCCAGATGTCATGTTGGTCACTAGAAGCATCAGATATCCTTATCTCCTGAATCATATCGACACTCACCTTGCAACTATTCTGCTCATACGTATTAATAGGCAAATATACAGTTGGCAGTGGCTTAACATAGTAAGGTTTACAAGGGAATGTATCCTTTGAATGATAAAGTACAAGACGTAGATTCACGTTTAAATCGAAATAGTCATCAACATTAAGTTCATCTTGAATTTCGTAGTATAGGTTGATTATATCTTTTTCAGAACGAACGGTAGTTGGGAAGGCCAACTCCCAAACTGCCTTAACCCCTTCTGTATGGTCATCTGAGATGACAATTTGGTCTGCTGGAAATTCGGCCTCATGAAAATAGGTTCGAAACACTTCTACATCTTGTAAATTTGCAAGGCACATCTCCAAATGGCACTCGAACCCTGTAACGATAATGTCGCCTTTTTCAAGGAGAGTGTAGAACTCGAGGGTTTCATTGGGTGTAAGGCTGTAAGAGTTACTACTAATAACAATGGCTTGTTGCATGACAAATTCCTCCTTATGATTTAAAAAGTGCTAAACGTACCCAAAACAATAGGGAACGGCGGAAGGACTGAAAAACCTAGATTAAAATGGTTCGGCCCATTATTCCATGAAATTGGATATCATTTAGCCTATATGGATTTGTTCTATGTGATCTTTCCAGCCGAATGTTGTACCATTATAAATAGGGAACCACAAGGCGGTGAGTATGTTTTGGTATCTGTGGTGATAAAACGGGAGATTTGCCTTTTATTTTTTCATAAGAAGAAGTCACAACGAGCGATTGCGAGAGAGTTAAGAGTACATCGAAATACCGTGAAGATGTGTGTAGAAGAGATGAATGAGGCATTAACTAGTAGAGAAATATTAAAAGAAGAGGTGACAAACTGGCGAGAATTAATATTGGTACTCGTTCAGCCGTCTGTTTACCCTGTAGAGCACAGGAAGAAGCAAAAGGTGACCAATGAGATCATTGAGATGATAAGAAATCGATGGGAAAAACAAGACAAGAAAAATAGGATGCAGATTTTTTTGGATATGAAAAGAGAGTTCGGTACATCCATAGACGTTAATGGAGAATACCAATCCTCAAGTTTTTCTATTGGTTATTCCACTTTTTGTGAAATTGTAAAAAAATTTGATTAGAGGGTTCATTTCAGACAACTCCATTACCAATTATTTTATTTTACCAATAAGAAAAGGCTTATCTCTAAGCCTTAGGTTTGTTATGTTCTCGCCATTTCAGTTGTAATACTTGTAACGCTACTAGGGCATGTTATCAAAAAAAATTATCCGTCACTTATGATACGGTTCCCCCCGACTAATCCGAAACGCCCGATAAACCTGCTCCAGCAGCACCAACCGCACCAACTGATGCGGAAACGTCATCTTCGAAAACGAAAGCAACGCATCCGCCCGCTTCAACACCTGATCAGCCAACCCCAACGATCCGCCAATCACAAACGCCACCTGACTTCGCCCATGCAAAGCCAGCTTGTCCATCTCCGCAGACAGCTTCTCCGACGACCACATTTGCCCATCGATCGCCAGCGCAATCACATACTGATCCTGCTTGATCTGCGCCAGGATGCGCTCGCCTTCCTTGCGCTTCACCTGCTCCATCTCCGCCACGCTCATCTCTTCCGGAGCCTTTTCATCATTGACCTCGATCACTTGCAACTTGCAGTAAGCAGACAGACGCTTGCTATATTCATCAATGCCCTCACGCAAATATTTCTCCTTCAGCTTCCCTACTGTAATAATCGAAATCTGCATGATCCTACATTCCCTTCTCTTTCAAAAGCGCAATCTGCCCAGGCTCTCCACATTCCCGGCAACGCTTGTCTACTCCATCGCCCTCAATCGCCTGTGCCGCATACGTATCCGGCGCCGCCTCAAAATCATTTACGTAATCATCCAACTCCTGCTCCAAATGCTCCATGCAAGCAAAACGCACTGGGTATTCCTCTAACAGCTCAACTTCTTTGCCATCTATCTGAATGCTCTTCATCTTCATGTCCATATCAAATGCCTCTTTTCCGTTCATTAATGTCGCTTCCTATTCTACCCCAGAACCGCAACAAAACAAATGAATCCACCAAAAAGACATCGATGAGTTTGCACACATAAGCCTTTGTATTTTACAGCTTTTATTTTGAAAGCCTCGACCAACCTTTAAGAGCTGTAGAGAGAAAAAAGAAGAAAACAGCGAAAGTCTTTGGGATACCATCCGAAGCGCAATGGAAAAAGGGAAACCTGCCTTTAGCGTCCACCTCTGAGACACTACGTAGCTGCGCGACTTTGGACGCGGGTTTCACTTTTTACATGGAGCTGGGCAGAACCGCCTCACAGCAGGTATCCCAAGAACTTGAGCGTTTTCTTCTTTTTTCTCTCCTCCACCGAAAGCCCGGCAAACGAAAAAAAGAGAGCGCCGTATCAGCTCGGCGCTCTTAAGAAGGGATCTATTTAAAATAGATAGAGGGGGGAACTTAGGATACTGCATATATGCAAACGGGACAAAATGCATCCCGGAATTGCCCGTCAACGTTTGTTTCCTTCACATACCTGCCCACAAAATGGTCAGTGCTTCTTACTGCTGTGGCGGAGCGGTCAGCTTCACTTTGGCAGTCTTTTGGATACCGTCACGATAGTACGTAACGTCCATCGTATCGCCCGGCTTTTTGTTCATCGTCAAATACTTCCGCAGCTGAGCGCTGGTGGAAATGTTCTTGTCATCCAGCTTGACAATGACGTCGAATTGTTTCAAGCCTGCTTGACCCGCAGGAGAGAATTTGCCTACTTCTGTTTGGACGACAACTCCAGTATTCACATTGTCAGGCAGATTCAAGGTTTCTTTCCATTCGTAGCGCGGCACATTGGCCAAGTCGAGTGGCTGCACACCGAGGTAAGAACGTTGCAGCGTGCCTTTTTCCATCAGCTGGTCCACGATTACTTTGACATCATTGATCGGGAGGGCAAAACCTAACCCTTCGACACCTGTTTTGGAAATCTTCAAGGTGTTAATCCCGATGACCTGACCCTCGATGTTTACGAGGGCACCACCGCTGTTACCAGGGTTGATCGCTGCGTCTGTTTGAATAACGTCCAGCTCCCAGTCGTCCTGGCCATCTTCGTTAAAGTCCATGGGCATGGAGCGTTCTTTGGAACTGATGATGCCTTGTGTAACGGTCCGGGAGAACTGCATACCCAATGGGTTCCCGATAGCAATGGCCGGTTCGCCCACCTGTAAGGTAGAGGAATCCCCAAATTCAGCAACATCCGTAACCTTGGAGGCGTCGATTTCCAGTACAGCCAGATCGGCGTAACCATCGGCGCCGACTACTTTCGCCGATACTTTTTCCCCTGTTGGCAGGGCGACTTCTAGCTTTTGCGCCTTATCGATTACGTGGTAGTTGGTAACGATGTAGGCTTTCCCGCCTTTTTTCTGAAAGATGACACCAGAGCCTTGGCCCTGCTCTACATCCGTCGAGCTCTGCATCCAACTGTTTCTGCGCTGACCGATGTTAATCACACCAACAATCGCATTTTCTACTTGTTTCACCGCATCTACTGTACCCGATCCCACACTCACAGATACTGGCTTAGCAAACAGGCTAGAGGCGGAGGAGGAGGCATTGCTGCTTATCGCATTTTCTGTTCCAGGCTTAACCATATTAATATATCCCGCATTGGAGAGAGTCGGCAGCGTGAGCAGGACGACCATCCCCCCAATTACCGCGGACGTTACTGACGTCACGACCAGACGTCCAATGTTTGAACCGCGTTGTTTTTTTCGCTCCACGTGAGTGAAATCATCATAAAAACCCATGATTCATACCTCTCCTTTCTATCTTCTACTTTTACTAGCTTTGCAGGTTTTTCATGCTCGTATACACAATGACATGCGCCGTATTTGGTTTGCATGATTGATTCCGTTGATGTCTGTTCCTTTTGACACCCTTAGTATACGACCCGCTTTCGGCAAAATGGCGTGAGAATTATGGAAAGGTTGTGGAATACAAAAAAGCTCCCGGAATATTTCTCCGAGAGCACGGATATGATAGATTAAAAGCTTTTAGAAAGGATTGATAGACTTGAAAGAAGTCCACCTCATCGCCAAACTGGCTGATCTTCAGGAAGTAGACTACCACAATACGCTTGTCCTGCATGCCTTAATCGAGCTGCTCGTAGCCAAAGGACTGCTGACACATGACGAGCTGACTGCCAAAGTGAATGAGCTCGATACACAATTAACTTTCCATATCGATACGTATGCGGAGCTCACAGAGCGCATCGCCAGTCGTCAAGCAGGGATCAAACCAATCTTATAGCTCTTCCAGCTTGGTAGGTCGATCCGGGTACGTATCGCGCAGATGCACATCGTTACCAACAGACAGCCCCCGCTCCTCCAAGATGTTTTTGACCGTCAGTCGGGCCAGATCAATCATGTTGTTTTCCTTACTCAAGTGAGCGAGGTATACACGCTCTGCTCCACCTGATAGACAATCGAGCAAAGCATCGCCCGCCGCTTCATTGGACAAGTGCCCGACATCACTCAAGATACGTCGCTTGATGCTCCATGGATACTGGGACATGCGCAGCAGCTCAACGTCATGATTGGACTCGAACACATACGCATCTGCTCCACGAATCGTCTCCTTGATCCGATCGCTGACATACCCCAGATCTGTCGCGACACTGAGCTTTTTCTTGCCATCATAAAAACAGAAGCCCATGGGCTCGGCGGCATCATGCGAGATTCCGAATGACTCGATGCCCAAATCCTCCAACTCTTTCTTTTCCCCCACAGAAAAGAAGCGGCGCTGATCTTCCTTGATCGTCCCGATTTGCCCATCCAGCTCCGACCATGTCTTTTCATTGGCGTAAATCGGCAATCCATATCGCCGCGCCATGACGCCGACTCCTTTAATATGGTCGACGTGCTCATGGGTGACGAGAATGGCGCTAAGCTCAGCTGGATTGACACCAATGGTCTCCAGTGCCGCTTCTGCTTGCTTTCCTGTAATCCCTACATCGATCAATACGGAAACACGGTCTGTTGCCACATAAATGGCGTTACCCGTACTCCCGCTTGCTAACACACTAAATCTCACCGAACATCCCTCTTCCCGTATCTATCCCAGGTTGTCTATCTATTCAGCGCTGCGTGACCATCGGACGCTCTAAAGCTCCTGTAATCGCGTTGACAAAATGCCATTTGCCATCGTGAACCACACGCCATACAGGTACCAGCGTCTGAATATCTGCATCGTAAGAACCGTAATAACCCAGGCTCACATTTTCAATCCGTTCTCCTGGTGTAATGATTTGCTTGTCCACCAGAGAGCGTAGGGCCGCATAACCAGAGATCACCTGTCGTTCCCCCTGTTGCTTGCGAAGGTGGAAAAAGGTCTGCCTGTAGCCAAGTACCGCTCCGTTGTCCAAATACATTTCTAACGGTGCAACGAATACTGGCATTTTATCATAGACCTGCCAATACAAAAGCCGCGCTTGATTCGATTGATACGGATCGGCTACGTATTGATCGGAATAAATCAGCCTCGGCCCAATTTGACGCAAGAGCTCCTGAGGATTCAACTGACCACGAATCTGCATCGGTGGGTTCAGCTTGGCAGCCAACGCCATTTTTTCTACCGTTGCCTGAAGCTCTGATATCTCATGCAAGGAAATCGGATTAATCCCGACATACTCCGCATCCAAATTGGACATTGCCGGTGTATCCTGTGGCACTTCTGTATCCAATGTGATATTTTGCTGATTCAAGTACAGCTCTGTATTCCATTTCTCACTTTGTGCGACTTCCTTATCATTCCACAGGCTAATGCGCGTCACATACACCTGATACAGGAGAAACAAATCGAGGAGAAGAAAGGCCCAGATCAGAATCGTCTTGGTTCTACTCCAATCCATGCGCCTTCCCTCCTCCCTGCTTGGTGTGCGCAGAAATATACAGGCTCGCCTGATTCGCCAATTCCACAACCCAGATTGGCATCAAGTCCACGTTTCCCTCGCCTACTTTGGTATGGTAAGCCAAATAAGCGTTCGTGATTTTTTCTGTGTCCGCCAGTTTTTTGTCACGAATATATTGATACAGCTCCGGACCGGACATGATCGTCCACTCTTTATTGTCGATATACTTGTCCAAATCCAGCAGCGATCGGCTCATCGTCACAACCTGGCCTGCCTCTGAGGTCATTTGGATCGTATCGATTTGCTTGGCCTCGCCCTCACTAATCAAGGGATACGCCCCCACATACTGGCGGAATGTGATCAAGTCTTTTTCATTGTAGCTCTTCTTGATTCGTTCAAAATGATACTCATCAAGCCAGCCCAGGTGTTTATTCATAAAGGTAACGGCACTCTGCACTTTTTCTTCATCAGACAGCTGCTGATCACGCTGTTGATACGCCGGATCAGTAAACGTGAACGCCTGCTGTTCCGATCTCAATTGAATCGATCTGCTGCCATCTGTAAAAATAACCGTTTTGTCCCGCTCCATGATCTGTCTGACGAGCGATTGATCGATAAAATAAGACTCGATTAGTCTATCATTCGTAACAGGTACGTAGCTGTAGCGGAATTGCTGCATGCGCATCTGATTCTTGGGCAAATAGTAAGTGCTCCACATCAGCGCCGATCCTTCCAAATCTACGAAGCTTCGCTCTGGTTTGACGATTTTCATGATTTGCTCAGGCATTAAATCACCAGAAGCCAAATACGATTCTCTCAAATCCTTAGGGCTGATCGATGTTCGAGAACGCATCATGCGACCTTCCTCAGTCGACAAAAACAACGCGTAGACGACATCCTCGTCCTTCTCGTAATACAGCCACAATCGGTCAATCCCTTTCATTCGGTTGTCAAACTCATCCCGAAAGGTTACCAGCCGACCTACAATTGACAAGGGAACCGTGCTCCGAAAGCGCACTTCCAACCCCATCTTTTCCCGGGCAATATCTTCCCATTTCTCATTGGAGATGGTGAGCGGAGAAAAATCGAGGAAGATCCATTTCGACATTTCTCGCACGATCAAACTGTAAGGAGCATCGGTTGCGGATGCTTTCGTATGGCGATCTTCCCCATAGTGAAAAACAACGGATTCCGGCGTAACGAGCTGTTCCAGTTGTTTTTCCTGAACGGGCTTAGACTGCGTGTACTCTGCCGGTTCAATAAATTGAAGGTTAGGTTGATTCGACCACAACATCGCTGTCAAAACAAAGCTGGCTAGCACTAGCAGATTGAGTAAGACGGTCTTGGCAGGCTCTAGCATCCGCTTCATCCCGTTTTTCCTCCTTGGGCAAATGGCACCCAGAACGTGACTGTCGTTCCCACGTTCCATTCACTCGTAATCTCGATATCTGCACCGTGTGCCTGTACTAATTCGCGGGCAATCGCCAATCCCAGACCAGTTCCACCCTGGCCGCGCGAACGCGCCTTGTCTACGCGGTAGAAGCGCTCAAAGATTCGCTTCAGATCGCGGCTCGGAATGCCAATTCCTGTGTCGGTGATAGAGATTTGAACCCGCCTTTGCTTGTGGTTCTCTTTTGCCATGAGAACCACAGTGCCTCCTTGAGGCGTATACTTGATCGCATTGGACAAAAGATTATCCAATACTTGATTGATCGCATCCGGATCAATGTAAACCAGCGGAAGCTTGCTCGGCATATCCAGACTGAGCTGAACCTCCTGTTGCTCACTGAACATGGAAAAACGATCAGCAGCATAGTGAAGCAATCGATTGAGGTCCGCTTCCTTGCAATGCAGACGGACCCCTTGCGAATCAAAACGCGATAGCTGCAACAAATCGTTTACCAAGCGAATCATGCGCTCTGTCTCCGACGACGTAACCTTCAAGAACCGTTGGGACAGCTCCGGCTCTTCTACTGCACCATCCAGGAGCGCTTCCACGTAGCTTTTAATGGTCGTCAGTGGTGTCCGTAGCTCATGCGATACATTCGCCACGAATTCACGGCGCTGCTGCTCCAGTCGCTGCTGCTCCGTCACATCGGCTACAACAGCAATGATCCCACCCATTTTTTTGCTATCGTGCTGCAAGGGCGTAAACGTCACACGCAGGATGACTTCTTCCTTATTCGGCAGCGTCATCTCAATGATAAGCGGTTCTTCCTGCGCGTAGAGCGACATCTCATCTTCTGGCGGCAGACCCAACAGATCGTACAAGGTGCGTCTCTTGAGAAGGACGTCAGCCATTGTCACCTGCAACATATCTTCTGCGGCCCGATTAAACAGGATGATCTGTCCATTTCGGTTAGCGGCAATAACACCGTCCGTCATGTTGCTCAAAATTCCTGCGAGCTTCTCACGCTCTTCCTCTTGCTGCAAGATGGCTTCCTGCAAACGCAAGGTCATATGATTAAAGGCCATACCGAGTTGGCCAATTTCATCATCGCTATAGATACGTACACTACTGTTAAAATCCCCGTCTGCCACCAATCGTGCCTGACGGGTCATCTCCTTCACAGGCTTGGTGATGGTGCGGGCCAATACGACCCCGAGCACCGCCGTAATGACCATCGCGATCATCGTACCTGTCCCCAAGATGCCGTTCATTTTACCAATCGTCGAATAAGTGCCTTCCATCGAAGCGACCATGTAGACCGCACCGTATACAATCTGATCGCCCTTAACAGGTAATGCCAATACTTTCACCCGCGCCCCCGTCTTCGGGTCGATCCGCATCGATTCACTGCGCGTCCCGAGCAAGGCAACCGTCACCTCAGGCTGCGAGGTTCGCTGTCCAATTGTACTTTTGTCCTCTGTTGTCGCAACCACCGTTCTTGTCTGATCGATGACCTGCACATTGGCTCCATTGATTTTTACTAGGTTGTTGATCAGGTTGTCGATGTACTGACGATTTTGTTCGGTGTTGGATTCCTTCCCATCATGCGGGCGCAAATCGCTTTCCAGCAAACTCGCTAACAAACTGGCTTGTCCATTCAAGGCCTCGGAAAAGTTGTTGATGTAGTAGCTCTCGACTTCCCGGGCAAAATACGCGCTAATAAATTGCATCGCAAGCAAAATCAACAGCATGTAAATGATGACCATTTTCCACTGAACAGTTTTGAACAGCCGCCTCATCCAGGCTGGCCTCCCATGCCGGGATTACGTAATGTATAGCCCAAACCACGCCGTGTGATAATGTACTTCGGCTGGCTTGGATCATCCTCGATTTTTTCACGCAAACGACGGATGGTCACATCTACCGTCCGCACATCGCCAAAATAGTCAAATCCCCAGACCGACTGCAGGAGATGCTCTCGCGTCAAAACTTGTCCTTGATGGCGAGCGAGGTACACCAGCAGCTCAAACTCACGGTGCGTCAGTTCTAATGCTTCTCCCACCTTTTCGACGGTATACGAGTTCAAATCGATTTCCAGCTCATGCACGCGCAGTACATGCTGGCTATCCTTCTCTTCCACTTTCGAGCGGTTACGGCGTAAATGGGCCTTTACACGGGCTACCAGCTCACGCGTACTAAATGGCTTCGTCACATAATCGTCCGCGCCCAATTCCAGCCCGAGTACTTTATCCAATTCAGAGTCTTTAGCAGTCAGCATGATGATCGGAACATCATACGTTTGGCGAACGGTTCGGCATACGTCCATTCCGTCTCTGCCCGGAAGCATAACATCTAATAAAATCAGATCCGGTCGCTCATCCTTGACCACGACAAGTGCCTCATCACCATCGTAGGCACATACGACCTGATATCCTTCTTTTTCAAACGTGAATTTCAAAATATCTGCAATCGGTTTTTCATCGTCAACTACGAGGAGTTTAGCCATCCTGCGCCCTCCTTTTTCTGTAAGTACGTGTTCAACAGTCTTTTTGTTTCCTCTCAAACTGCCTCTTCAAGGATTCCACTTCGACCGTCACTATTCCTCTACAATACACCATGTATGCCACCTAAAGAAGAGCTTGGCATTCAATCCCTGCCAGCAAAAAAAGGGCCCCTCCTAAGAGTTGCCCTTTCCTATCCATAAATTACTAGTCTATTTTAAGTAACGAATCGGGTTTTGATTTCGTCCATTCTGTAGAACCTCAAAATGCAGGTGGACGCCGGTCGATTGCCCAGTAGAACCCTTTACGCCGATTTTCTTTCCTTGGCTAACAACATCGCCGGCCTTCACATTAATAACACTCATGTGACCGTACAATGTCTTCATTCCATTGCCGTGGTCGATGATAACCGATTTTCCATAGTCACCATTCCAACCAGCGAATGTGACACGTCCATTGTCTGCCGCCATGACAGAACCAGCACCGGCAATATCAATCCCTTTATGCATGCTTCCCCAGCGTTGTCCGAAGCCGCTGCTGATATAACCGCTAGCAGGCCAGCTCAAACGACCTGTACCGCGCGATGGGATAACTTTTGTACCGCGCTCCATAATTTGGGTTACAGGCTGCACAGTTACATCTTGTTTGATGACTTTGCGATTAACGACTTGTCCATTTTCTTTCACAACTTCGTACTTAACTGTTTTACTGCCGTTTTTACCTTCTTGTACGACCTTCGTTTCGCCTTTAGGAACCTTGTCATTGTTTTTAATTTGGGTATTAAAAGCAATAACCTCTTGCTGATCTACTTCTTCTTTGACTTGTACAGTAACCAGTGGACGCACTGCGGTTACATTGATTTCTTGTCCTAATTTAAGGACGGTATTTTCCGTAACACCTGGGTTGTTCGCGTAAATATCTTTTGATGTAATGCCGTATTTCTTCGCGATGCAACCGATACAATCGCCTTCTACGACCGTGTGCTTCATGTCCTTGAAGGTGCCCTTTACCAGCAATTCCTCAAGTTTTTCGGCAGACAAAATTTGAGATGCATCAACTGTTTCGGTTTGCATCTCTACGTTTTCTTTAAATGCGACTTCTTTTACCGGATTTGGTTTGACTGGGACTGTGGATGCTGCTGCTACAACAGCCTTATTCCCTGTCGTTGCAGGAACTCCGGAGTATTTTTGCTTCACTTCAGCCAGTACTTGATCTGCCGATTGCTGATCGGGCATGTAACCTACCACTTTACCGTCAATCGTCAGCTTAACGCCCTGAACCTTGATATCCGCTACGGATGCCAGAGCTTGTACAGCAGCATCGTTATTGAACGGTGCCTTGAACTCACGCTCTTCTTCGAATGTGATATAGTCAGCCAATTGCAAGTTGAGACCTGTTTTTGCCTTTTCCTCTTCCAGCTTTGCTACTGTCCAGTTATGTATCACATTTGGATCATTTACCACGCCAATCTCTTTGCCGTTTACACTGACATGGTAGACAGAATTGACATTGCTTGTGTAATAGTATTGTGCAGATGCTCCAGCAGCAATCGTCAAAACTAGACCTGCCGCAATTGAAAGCGACTGTTTTTTATGTGACTGGATGTAAGAGCTTGTACGTTTCATTGTACGTTTCGCCAGATCACTGCAATCCCGAACGATTCGTGATGACCGTTCCTGCAGCTTGGCCTTCCATTCCGACCAATGCATAACTTGTCCCTCCTGAAAACAGATACAACTTGCTCGTTCCATTTCCTGAAAATTTTTAATTTATCGACTAGGTCGTAAATCCCAAAATTTAGTTTCCATTTATCTGCCAAATTGCCTAAAGAAACCAACTATGTCGACTTTACCATAAGATTAACGACAACATCAAGTGTAAATTGCTGTCGAATAAAAAAATAGACATAGAGTCACTATATGTACAAACAATTGGTAGTATTTATTATATCTGGAGGCTGATATACGTGAAGGAACGTAACATTCTTGCAGGATTTCACACCGAAGATGATGCCCAAAAGGCAGAAAAAGCACTTCGACAAGCTGGTTTTTCCACCATTCAGATCGACAGAATCGGACAATTCCCTGGTGACGGAAATGAACAGATCCTGAATCCCATATCCGGAGATTTTCCCAGCTTGGGCAACCTTACACTGGCAGCTGACTTCCCAAGCGGCAGGGATGCAAGTGTCATGGCCGCAGTAGATCCAGACGCCAGCGGCATGGCTGATCGAGGCGATGACAATTTGAATCGCAATGTCTTGTTAACGGCAGTCGTACCAGAGGAACAAGGTGATCTTGCGACGGAGATCATCCGATCATATGGAGGCATGATCTAAAATAAATATAGCCATCTTCCCTTAACTGACTAGGAAAGATGGCTTATTTCGTTATGAACATCTGTGACTCACACCTCTTGCATCGAGGTAACGTCTTTTAACGCAAGTCTGCGTATTTTCGTTTTCTCGGCGTCATTTGGTTGTTTGTAAGTGGTGATAAAGCAAAGATAGCCATTATTGAAATGAGTCATGGTTCCCTTGATGACGACGCCATTGATCATCTTTACCTGTACATTTTTGCCCAGCAGCTTCATGGCCTTTTGGTCAAATCCAAAACCCATCATCATGATCACCTCTCCATTTCTCCCTATGTCTAACCATATGCCCAGAGGGTGCCGTTTCGTGTCTGTCCCTTGTAAAAAAAGAAAGCTGCCGAATACTCGACAGCTTTCTCTTCTATTATATAGCCGATAGCTTATCCGTAAATGCCACGAACAACGACTGTTTGTTCACGATCTGGTCCTACGGAGAAGATCGACATTGGAATACCAGTCAGTTGCGTAATGCGCTCGATGTAGTGACGAGCGTTTTCTGGCAAGTCGTTCAGATTGCGAATGCCTGTGATATCCTCTGTCCAACCTGGCAGTTCCTCATAAACTGGCTCGCATTTCGCCAGCAGGTTGAGGTTCGCCGGGAACGACTCGATGATTTCTCCATTGTATTTGTACGCAGTGCAAATACGCAATGTCTCAATGCCAGACAATGTATCCAGCTTGGTAATCGCCAAACCGGTGATACCGCTGACACGACGAGCATGACGAACGACAACACTGTCAAACCAGCCTACGCGGCGTGGACGACCTGTTGTTGTACCATATTCGAAACCAACCTCACGAATATGATCGCCGGTTGCATCATTCAACTCAGTCAGGAACGGACCATCACCTACACGTGTTGTGTAAGCTTTTGCCACCCCGATTACTTGGTGAATCTTGGTTGGTCCTACACCAGAACCAATAGTCACGCCACCCGCAATTGGGTTGGAGGACGTTACGTAAGGATACGTACCTTGGTCAATATCGAGCAATACGCCTTGTGCACCTTCAAACAATACGCGGTTGCCGCTATCAATGGAATCATTGAGGACAACAGATGTATCGGTTACGTAAGGACGAATGATTTCTGCCAGAGCCAAGTATTCATCCAAAATTTCTTTAAGCTCAAAGCCAGTTGTGTTGTACAGCTTCTCCAGCAGCATGTTTTTCTCTGCCAGGTTGCGCTCGAGCTTACGAGCAAACTCATCGCGATCCAACAAATCAGCGATACGAATACCGATACGCGCAGCTTTATCCATGTAAGCAGGTCCGATACCTTTACGGGTCGTACCAATTTTGTTAGCACCGCGGCTATCTTCCTCTACGCCATCCAGCTTGATGTGGTATGGCAGGATCACATGCGCGCGATCACTGATTTTCAAATTGCTTGTAGAAAAACCGAAGCTGTGAATGTACTCCAGCTCTTTTACCAATGCCTTCGGATCGATTACCATACCGTTTCCGATTACGCAGGTCTTGTCACTATAAAAAATTCCGGATGGAATCAAATGCAGCTTATACTTGTTACCATCAAAAATAATGGTATGGCCTGCGTTGTTACCGCCTTGATAACGAGCCACTACCTCTGCACTTTCAGCTAGATAGTCTGTAATTTTACCTTTACCTTCATCGCCCCACTGGGTTCCGACGACAACGACTGTTGACATCGAAAAACACCTCCTGATATTATCATGTCTTTTCGGGCCTGAAACAATCTAAGTTTACTAAACGAGACTTCCTATGTCAACGCTAAATACGAACATTCATATAGTTAATTCTTAATATGTTCGGCAATTCAATATAGAAAAAAAAGCCGGAATTTCTCCGGCTTTTCTTCCATTCCAACTATTAACCCGCTTGATTTCGAAAGCGATGATCCAAGTTAACGAATTTGTTGAATTCCTTCAAAAACGCCAACTCTACCGTTCCGGTCGGGCCGTTACGCTGTTTGGCGATAATGACTTCGATGACATTCTTGTTTTCTGATTCCTTGTCATAGTAGTCATCCCGGTACAAGAAGGCAACGATATCGGCGTCCTGCTCAATCGACCCCGACTCACGGATATCGGACATCATCGGTCGCTTGTCCTGCCGTTGCTCTACACCACGGCTCAACTGCGACAGGGCGATAACCGGCACGTTCAGTTCACGCGCGATCCCTTTAAGCGTACGAGAGATCTCAGATACTTCCTGCTGACGGTTATCTCCTTTGCCTCGTCCATGAATCAGCTGAAGGTAATCAATCAGGATCAGGCCCAAGCCTCTCTCTGTCTGAAGGCGACGGCATTTTGCCCGGATGTCCTGTACAGTAACCCCTGGTGAATCATCGATGTAAATCGGCGCTTTCGCCAGCGTACCGATTGCCATCGTCAGCTTTTGCCAATCGTCTTCCTCCAGTGTACCGGAACGCATCCGGGACGCATCCAGATTGCCCTCCGCACAAATCATACGCTGAACCAGCTGAGAAGCACCCATCTCCAAGGAGAAGATGGCTACGGTCTCACCTGCACGGGCTGCTACGTTTTGCGCGAGATTCAAGGCAAAAGCCGTCTTCCCTACGGAAGGACGGGCCGCCAAGATAATCAGGTCACTTCGTTGCAATCCTGCTGTCATCTTGTCCAAATCAGTATATCCCGTAGAAATCCCGGTAATATCACCGCGTCGCTGACTCAAAAACTCAATCCGCTCATACGTTTCCAGAAGGGCATCCCGAATCGGTGTAAAACCGCCACTGTTGCGATTTTGGCCGATCTCCATGATGTACTTCTCCGCATCCGCGATGATCTGCGTGACATCATCCTCACGGGAGTAGCCATCATTGGCGATCTTGGTAGCTGTATGAATCAATCGACGAAGCAGTGATTTTTCTTCTACAATTTTTGCGTAGTATTCGATGTTGGCAGCCGTTGGAACTGAACTGGCGATTTCCGTGAGATACGTAACCCCGCCGACTTCATCCAGCAGCTTGTGATCCTGTAGATCAGCTGTAACCGTAACCAGATCGACAGGTTCGCCTTTTTCATACAGGTCCACCATCGTTTGAAAGATGCGCTGATGCGCTGTCTTGTAAAAATCCTCCGGACGGAGAATCTCAATGGCCGTGATTAAAGCTTCCTTAGACAAGAACACGGCACCCAGTACCGATTGTTCCGCTTCCTTGTTCTGTGGCGGCACACGATCCAAAAACAGGTCGCTCACGTCACACCCCCCACAATTGAGACATTATTCTTCCACAACGTGTACTTTCAGAGTCACCGTTACTTCGTTGTGCAGTTTTACTTTGATTTGCGTCACGCCCAAAGCACGGATTGCATCCATTTCGAGCTTACGCTTGTCTACTTTGATTTTATACTGATCTTCCAGCGCTTGTGCTACTTGTTTGCTGGAAATTGCACCGAACAAGCGACCACCTTCGCCTGCTTTTCCAGTTACTTTCACTGTCAGCTCTTCCAGCTTTTTGCCCAACTCCTGAGCATCCAGCTTTTCTTGCTCCTTGCGCTTATCTTCGCTGCGCTTTTGAGCGTCGAGCGTTTTCACGTTGCTATCTGTCGCTTCTTTTACCAGCTTCTTTGGCAACAAGAAGTTGCGTACATAGCCCTCTGACAAATCCTTAACTTCGCCTTTTTTCCCTTGGCCTTTTACATCTTGAAGAAAAATGACTTTCATCATCGTTTCCCCCTTTATATTTTGGCCTATACGACCGAGTCAATCGCTTCTTTCAAACGACGTGTTGCTTCTTTAATTGATATGCCTTGAATTTGTGTCGCAGCACCAGTGAGGTGACCGCCTCCACCCAGCAGTTCCATGATGGACTGAACATTGATGTCGCCTAGAGAACGTCCACTGATCAAGATCGTATCGTCGGATCGCTCTGCAACAACAAACGACGCCTGGATACCTGACAAGGTGAGTAGCTGCTCAGCAGCTTGCGCCACCTGTACCTGCGTGTAATCCTCAGACGGATCGCCTATGGCAATCGCCATGTTGTCACGGTACGTTTCCGTATTCATGATGATTTTTGCCCGCTTCACATACTGCCCCAGATCTTCCTTCAACAGACGCTGGACAGCCGCGGTATCAGCCCCGTTACGGCGAAGGAAAGACGCCGCTTCGAAGGTCCGCGAACCTGTGCGGAAGGCAAAGCTTTTGGTATCCACCACAATCCCTGCTAACAGTGCCGTTGCAATCAGATTGTCGATATTCAATCGCTCGCTCTGATATTGCAAGAGCTCCGTAACAAGCTCGGCCGTCGAAGAAGCATACGGTTCCAGATACAAGAGTACTGGCTCAATGAACTCCTCCGAACGTCGATGGTGGTCGATCACCACAATTCGGCTCGTTTCCGTCAACAGCTTCGGCTCAATCACCAGCGATGGTCGATGTGTATCGACGACTACTAGCAATGTGCGACCGGAGATGAGTCGGATTGCCTGTTCTGGCGTAATAAAGGTCTCAGCCAACTCTTCATTGGCATAAATCTCTTTCATCAGACGCTCGACAGAATGATTGCCTTCATCCATGACAATATAAGCCGTTTTGTTGTGCAACTGCACAGCTTTTAATACACCAAGTGATGCCCCGATGGAATCCATGTCAGGCTGTTTATGCCCCATGACAATGACGTGCTCGGCCTCATGAATGAGATCACGCAAAGCATGTGCAATAACACGAGCCCGGACACGTGTCCGCTTTTCCACCGCATTCGATTTCCCACCGTAGAAAGTGAGCTTGTTGCCAATCTTGACAGCGCACTGGTCGCCACCGCGCCCTAATGCGATATCCAAGCTTGATTGCGCCATTTGTCCCAGCTCAATGTAAGTGGTAGCCGCCGCTCCAACCCCGATACTGAGCGTAATCGGAATCTTGTTGTCAGCCGTCATCTCCCGTACTACATCGAGAATGTCAAATCGCGATTCTTCCAATTTATCAAGTGCTTCCCGTTCCATCAGAGCCAAAAACTTGTCGGCTGTGATTCGGCGAAGATATATGCCATGTTTGTTGGCCCACTCTGTAATCACACCAGCCACGCTTGTAGAGAGCAGCGTACGGCTCTGATCATCCATGACTTGTCCAACCTCGTCCAAATTGTCGAGGTGAATGATGGCAAGTGCAGCCTTTTCTCGATGGTAACGAGTCGTCAATTCTTTGAAATCCGTAATGTCCTTGAAATACAAAAGGCGCTCATCGGACCGAACAATGACTTCGTATACCCGCTCGTTATAAGTAAACTCCAGCCGTTTTTGCTCCGGCTTCCAAACCAGTTGGGGGAATACCTCTTGAAGGCTTTTCCCGATCATGGTTTCATCCCCGGACATATGCGTCATATACGGGTTTACCCACTCAATTGCCTTTTCCTCGTTGTATAAAAGAATTCCGATCGGCAGTTCCTGGATAACGCCTTCTCCCGCCTTCTTCACGCGATGGGTGACCGTCGCCAAGTAAAGGCGCAAGTCTCGTTGGAACCCCTTTTCTGCTTGAAGAGCGTAAAGAACCAAGCCAATCAAGCAAACCATGCCGATTGCCCCGTACATCCAATGGAACAAGGTCAAAATCCCCAACAACAGCAAGCTAAAGCTGAGTGCCAGGACCATGTGCATCCCGTACCAACGCTTTAACAGGAACTTGGGCATTTCCTCAGCCCCTCTTCACTCTTGTTTCCAGTTTTTCACGCAAACGAATTCCTAGGTCAAATATCCCTACTAGACTAAGTATAGTACTTAGGGGTGGAAAAATAAATAGACAGACAACGAGCACGGGAGTCAGTCTCTTCCAGCCGTATAAATAGGCTGCAAACAGACAAAAACTCAAGCCCTGCAAAACAAAAATCGCATCCAGCATGACTTTCAGGTTCATCAAGGCGATTTCCCAGAACGTTCCCTGCATGCTTTCGGCAAACAACAAAAGACTGATCATCGCAATGAAGTAGTAATAAAGCAATGATCGTGGGAAGCTCCATTCCCGAATTGGCTTCAATGCTGGAATCGGTCTGCGCAGACGTCGTCCAATCAGACTCGCCAATCCATGAATAATGGCGGTCGATAAAAAGCTGAACATGACAAGACTCGTAGGCAAGACGATTTTGCCCAGTTCAAGAAGCTGATCAAACTGCTCTTTTGGCACCATCGCTGGACGTAGCTTAGCAACTTCTTGCGTGATGGCATTAAAATCAACGTTCATCCCGAATGCCATAAATGCCATCATGGAAACGACACCTAAAAAGGCAACGCCTGCCCCTGCCACAATCGCCGGAAAAGCCGTTCCTTTTCTCGCATAAAAAATCCCCATGACTGAACCCCAAACCGCACTTGAAAAAGCAAGTGTAGCCGCAAACGGACCCGTAATGATCCAGCCCAGAAACGTAAAGGCAAGGGAAATCCATACCATGTTACGTACTGTTCGATTTACTGCCAAAAGGATAAAAGGCAGAGGTATCAGGAAACTGACGAGTCCTCCCAGTATGGTATATGTACCGAGAAACAGCAGCACCAGTGCGATACCCAGCATAAGGGCATTTTCAGCCAAGTGTTTCGTTTTGGACGGCATGTCAGCACCTCATTATTCATGTCTCATGTACACTTTCCATAGAAAACTATGGAAAAAAGAGGGCCACGCAATTGTGCCCCCCTTTTTATAGCTTTTGCAACTTATTCAGCAGTGTAAGGCAACAGTGCTACTTGACGGGATCGCTTGATTGCGATTGTCAGTGCACGTTGATACTTCGCAGAAGTACCAGTTACACGACGTGGCAAGATTTTGCCGCGCTCGCTGATGAACTTTTTCAGCAAGTCAATATCTTTATAATCGATGTGCTTGATTTTGTTCACTTTAAAGAAGCATACTTTACGACGCTTATTAGGACGTCCTTTGCGTGCCATGATAGTCCCTCCCTCTTAGGAATATGAAAGTTATACGATACTAGAACGGCAAGTCATCATCTGAAATGTTGATCGGCTTGCCTGCACTCGCGAAAGGATCACCAAACGGATCGTAGTCATTATTTCGTTGACCGGATGGTTTGTTACCGCCACCCATGCCAGGTCCTGGATCGTATCCTGGATTGTCTCCGCCGGATTCATTGCCTCGACCGCCCAAAAATTGAACGTTCTCCGCAACGACTTCCGTCACGTATACCTTTTTACCTTCTTTATTATCATAGGAACGTGTTTGCATACGTCCTTCGATGGCTGCTTGTCTACCTTTACGCAAATAGCTTGCGCACAGATCGGCAAGTTTTTGCCAAGCGACAATGTTAATGAAGTCCGTTTCTTTCTCACCCGCTTGATTGGTGCGGGGACGATTGACGGCCACAGTAAAAGTAGCAACGGCAACGCCATTTGGCGTGTAGCGAAGTTCAGGATCTTTCGTCAGGTTGCCGATGAGAATGACTTTATTCATCTTGGTTCCCCCTCTGATCGCGACAATGATTACTTCTCATCACGAACAAACATAAAGCGGATTACGTCATCACTGATTTTCATCAGACGCTCAGCTTCCGCAACAGCATCGGAGTTCGCTTTGAAGTTCATCAAAACGTAGTAACCTTCACGGAACTTGTTGATCTCGTACGCAAGACGACGTTTACCCATTTCTTGAAGCTTAGAGATTTCGCCACCATAGTTAGTTACAACATCGCTGTAACGAGCTACATTGGATTTTACTTTCTCTTCTTCAAGGTCTGGACGCAATACATACATTACTTCGTATTGGCGCATACCTTTTCACCTCCTTATGGACTTTAGCGGCCCTGTTCGGGCAAGGAGCGAGTGCTAAAACGAAACGCACAAAACATGCACTCCATAAATACTCGCATTATCGTATTATAGCAAAACACCTATAACGAATCAAGAATTTCGTATTAAACATTGAAACGGAAATGCATAACATCTCCATCTGCCACTACGTACTCTTTCCCTTCAAGACGGTACTTCCCACGTTCTCTCGCTACTGCCACGGAACCAGCATCTACCAGATGATCATAAGCAATCACTTCCGCACGAATGAAGCCGCGCTCGAAATCGGTATGAATCACGCCTGCCGCTCCCGGAGCCTTTGTACCCTGACGGATGGTCCATGCGCGAACTTCTTGTACACCTGCAGTGAAATAAGTTACTAATCCCAACAGTTTGTAAGCAGCACGAATCAAGCGATCGAGACCAGACTCAGTAAGACCGAGCTCTTCCAAAAACATCTCTTTGTCTTCGCCCTCGAGTTCAGCGATTTCCGCCTCTACTTTCGCGCTGATGACAACCACTTCTGCACCCTCACTCGCTGCATGCTGACGAACTGTCTGCACATGCGGGTTGTTGTCTGCATCGTTAATGCCGTCTTCCGCTACGTTGCACACGTACAGCATTGGCTTGATTGTCAGCAGATGCAAATCGCGAATCCATTTGCGCTCTTCGTCATCAAGTTCAACACTGCGAGCAGATTGACCCTCTTCAAATGCTGCTTTCAATTTTTCCAGCACGTCCAGCTCTTGCTTGGATTCCTTGTCGCCGGATTTCACTTTGCGTGCAATACGGTCAATACGACGATCAACAGAGTCCAGGTCAGCAAAAATCAGCTCCAGGTTGATTGTCTCGATATCGCTCAAAGGATCGACACGACCTGCTACGTGCGTGATGTTCTCATCTTCAAAGCAACGAACAACATGGGCAATCGCGTCCACTTCACGGATGTGACCCAGGAACTGGTTGCCAAGTCCTTCACCTCTGCTCGCGCCTTTTACCAAGCCTGCGATGTCTACGAATTCAAACGCAGTTGGAACTACCTTGTTCGGTACAACGATTTGTGTCAGCTTTTCCAGACGCTCGTCTGGCACCTCCACGATCCCTACGTTCGGGTCAATCGTACAGAACGGGTAGTTAGCCGATTCAGCGCCCGCTTGTGTAATGGCATTAAACAATGTCGATTTTCCTACGTTAGGAAGACCTACAATCCCGCATGATGCACCCATCTATATACACTCCCTTATCATCATCCTGATATCCTTTTAAGTATATAGATTTGGTTTTCAGATTACAATTGTCTCCTTGTGGAAGCTTTTTTTTACTTGCCTCATCCTGTCTCTTAATCATAGCTCCATGTGGTGGGACAAAAAAAGAAATGATAGACTAGACAAACAGAATCTGTTTGCTACGGTAAAAGAAAAGGTAACGAGGTGACTAAAAAATGAAACTCTTACTCCTTGGTGCCACTGGTCGCGTAGGAAGCCATATCCTCGACTATGCATTAAAAGATGGGCATGAAATAACTGTTCTCGTTCGGTCCGCAGACAAGCTTCTTCATCTGGCTGCTGAAAATCTCCGTGTTCTGACCGGAAACGTCCTCGATCAAAAGGATGTTGCATCAGCCATGCGTGGAGTCGACGCGGTCATTAGCGCGCTCGGGACAGACAAGGCAACGACGTTATCCGTAGGAACTCCCTATATTATTGAAGCAATGAAGCGAGAAGGTGTTTCACGCATTATTACGGTGGGCACCGCCGGCATCTTGCAAAGCAGAGTTTCTCCTGACCTGCTCCGCTATCAATCCAGTGAGTCCAGA
The DNA here is from genome assembly GCF_041644655.1 of Brevibacillus sp. BD137. Taxonomy (NCBI): domain Bacteria; kingdom Bacillati; phylum Bacillota; class Bacilli; order Caryophanales; family Paenibacillaceae; genus Brevibacillus; species Brevibacillus sp. BD137. The sequence continues at coordinate 679,759 of NZ_JAOTNO010000003.1, forward strand.
CAAAAATTGACGCGTGCTGCCGAGGAACATCACAAGGCATACTCGCTCTTGGAACAGTCTGAGCTCGATTGGACTATTGTTTGCCCGACCTATTTGCCTGATGGCGAGTATACAGGCACTTACCGGGTCGAGGCTCACCAGTTGCCTATAGATGGGATGCAAATTTCCGTGCCAGATACAGCGGAGTTTACGTATCAGCAGCTTTCTCTTTCCGAATACATTCGAGCGCGAGTAGGCATTGCCTATTGATACATAAAAAAAACAGGTTCCTCTCCGTAATGGAAGGGAGCCTGTTTTGCTTCTATTGCTTCTTTACTTCTCGTTTACCAGCTTTTCCAGTTCATTCAATGTCTCTTCAAAGATTTCCATCGCTTGCTCGATTGGCTGGGACGTGGACATGTCCACACCTGCTGCTTTCAGCACCTCGATAGGCGGAGCAGAGTTACCCGCTTCGAGGAAGTTTTTACGAACTCGATCCACAGCTGGCTGACCTTCATCCATGATTTGCTTCGCTAATGCTTGTGCAGCGGCAAAGCTCGTCGAGTATTGATAGACGTAGTATTTATAGTTGTAGAAATGGCTCACACGTGCCCATTCCATACCGATTTCCTCATCGGAAACCATGTCTTTTCCGTAGTACTTCTGGTTGATATCGAGGTAGATCTTCTTGATCGCTTCCGCATTCAGAGATTCTCCCGCTTGCTCCTTCTCGTGAATCGCCCTCTCAAACTCCGCGAACTGCGTCTGACGGAACAACGTGGAACGGAAGTTTTCCAGATAGTGATTCAAGAGATACATCTTCTCTTCTTTCGTCTTCGCCTTCGCGTACATGCTCTTGAACAGCAGAGTTTCATTCATGGTAGAAGCCACTTCTGCCGTGAAGGTTGGGTAGTTGGACGAAATATAAGGTTGATTTTTGTTCGTATAATACGACTGCATAGCGTGTCCCATCTCATGGGCGATGGTGTACACATCATCGAGCGTACCTTGGTGGTTCAACAGTACATATGGATGTGTATCATAAGCACCCCATTGGTAGGCACCCGTGCGCTTGTCATCAGTGGAATAGACATCTACCCATCCGCCATCCAGGCCGTCAGACATTGCCTTCACATAGTCATCACCCATTACTCCCAAACCATTAACGACGATTTTCTTTCCTTCGTCGAAGGAAATATATTTGTCATCAGATGGAACGATCGGCACGTAAATGTCGTACATGTGCAATTCCTTCACGCCAAGCATTTTCTTTTTCAAAGAAATGTAGCGATGCAGCAATGGCAGATTATCATTCACCGTGTCAATCAGCTCATCATACACCTTCGTCGGTACGTTGTTCGGTGTTAGGCTTGCTTCGAGCGCAGAATCGTAATTGCGTACCGCTGCGTAGAAATTATCGCCCTTTACTTTGGCAGCCAATGTTGATGCAAACGAGTCTTGGAAATCGATCAGAGCCCCATAATAGGCCTTGAACGCTTCTCTGCGCACATTTTGATCTTTGCTTTCCATATAGGAAATGAAATTGGCACGAGTTAACTGAACTTCCTTGCCTGTCTCATCTTTGATTTTAGGGAACCTCACGTCTTTGGACAGCATGCTGTAAATGTTGGTCGGTGCACCTCCCAAAGGAGACGATTTCGCCAAGAGCTGCTCCATATCCGCAGAGAGTGAGTACGGCTTCGTTCTTAGCATGTCCTCGATAAACAGTTTGTAAGGCTCAAGCTCCTTTTTAGACAGCAAGCTCTTTATTTTGCCATCGGGAATCGCAACGATTTCAGGCTGTACCCATGAAGTTTTTTCTGTGACAAGCGTGTACATTTTCTCAGCTCGGTCTCCCAGCTTTTGCAGCTCAGGATTCGCGGAGTTTACATCGAGAGACATGTTTGCGTACACGTATGCTTTGTCATTTAAGCGCATCAACTCAACATAGTCATCGAATGCTGCCTGCATCGCACCAGACGATGTACCCAGCTTGCCTTTGTGTTTTGTGAAAGCGTTTGCCAAAGATTCAACCTTTGCAACATCCTTTTCCCATTCCTTAACAGTCGGATAAATATCATCCAGCTTCCACTTGTACGCATCTGGGATCTCAGCGCGAGTTTGATAAGAAGGCTTTTCAGCAGCAAGAGCTACCGCCTGCGTGCTGTAAGGAATAAATGGTACAGATACTGTCGACAATGCAATGGCCAAAGCCGTAACTGATGCAAATACTTGCTTCTTCAAATCTCAATCGCCCCTTTTCTTCTATCTATTTTTGCCAAAATTATAAGTGTGTAATTATATTTTCACCTGCCAAATTCCTTCTTACTAATAAAAATTTTTAAAATATTCAATAATAACCGTCGATTTATCCAGAGAAAATCCCCTTTTGTGGATAAGTCTGTGGATAAGTATTTACTAACAACTTTTTGTCTCCTACATCGTTTGCAGACACTTCTTTTCTTCGTAAAAAGTTGTCCACATTTTCTGTGGATATGCTGTGCATAACTTATTTTCTTGGAACCAGGGCATCCGCCTATACCCCGTTGTGGGTTTCTACATAGCATGAGTATTGAAACTACGGTAGGAGGTGTTAGCAAGTGGGTATCTTTAACGGTTTCGACGATTTCGCGCTGATCTTGGTTCTGTTCATCCTTCTCGTTATCGTAGGTTGTGACTGCGACTAACCTACTCCGCTGCCATCCAGCCTATCTGAAGGTAAGCTTGCATCCTCAGCAGCCTTACCTTCTCTAATTCCACATAGATCATAGCCAAGGCAATGCAGCCTAGGGATAATGATCAGTCATAACCTAAGTACCTTCACCGGGAGATACATTTGATCGTACAAAAGGAAAAAGGATGCGCCTCTATTGGCTGCATCCTTTTTTTTACCCACATGCTTGAACTACTTCGATCCGGTCTGAAAAGTTATCCACTGCGCTTGATTTAAATTACCTGCTGTATCCTTAACCAAGCCCGCAATGAGACTTACCTGATATCTCGTATGTGGCTGCCATTTTCCTTTTGGCTTCACAGACAACATCCGCTTGCTTTTGTTCCATGTAATTGTGTGCGGAACGACAGTCCCTTTTTCATCTGTTACACGAACTAATGGCCCGGCCGTTTTGCTGGATAGGGCTCCACCATCAACCAAAATAATCTCTTCTGCAAACTGGAGTGTCACTTTATCCTGGAGCTTTACATTCTTAGCTCCGTGACCAGGCAATATGACTGCTTGTGGAGCGATATTATCCACAGGTTTTTTCGTTTGAAACGTGCTAGCCAGCTCTGGATTCAAATTGCCTCGGTGATCCTTCACTTTTTTGGCCAGCAAGCTAACTCGATAGGACGCCCCTGCTTCCAGATTTCCTTCCGGATCAATTGTCATGCTTCGATCTGTTTTGTTCCATTTCGCCGTAAAACGAACCTTCTTTTTTTTCGCGTCCGTGAGCGAAATAATCGAGAGACCAGACTTGTCGGAGAGCTCTTGCCCATTTTTTAACGAAACCGGCCCCGAAAACGTCAGTGTAATGATTTGATTCGGGTCTATTTCCGCCGATTTGTCAGCCGGGGATATTCTCACTCCCCATTCGTTTGCCGACTTTGCCCACACTCCCTGTGATGGAAGTAGGAAAAGCGCAAGCACTACTACCCATTGCAACCACCGAACACTCATCTTTTTCATCGAACCCCTCCCGTCTAAAACGACAAAGCCGCTCCGTGAAGCATATAAGTGCGTCGCTTCATCGTTTACAGGCATTGTAGAAAAAGACAGAGGGGTTGATCAAAGAAATATGGTTTATGCTTGCGGTTCTTCCTCCGCTCGAATCAGTATCTTTTTCAGCTTGCGTTCAAATTCTAGTCGTCCAATCATCACACTATGATCGCAACCCGTACATTTGATTCGCACATCCATGCCCATGCGTATGACCTTCCACGCATTCGTGCCACATGGATGCGGCTTTTTCATCTGTACGACATCCCCCAGTCCAAATTGCTTGCGTTCCATATCTCTTTCTCCTCTCTACACTGTTCCCTTTCCAGACACCGCGACGATTTTTGGATACGGAATTTGAATGCCGCGGTTGGTTAATTCCGTTCTGATCTTCGCACGCAAATTTCGATTGACTCCGTGATGTGTGTTCGGCTTACACTCAGCCGTAACCCGGATGATGACTTCAGAAGGCCCCAGTGCATGTACTCCCAAAATCTGTGGCTCAGCTACGATATCCGTCAATTCTGTCTGAGCCGATGCCAATACTTCTTTGAGCACAGACTCAACTTGATTCAGATCTTCTTCATATGCTACAGATACGTCGACAACCGCTAACGTATTTTGCAATGAAAAGTTGGTCACTTGATTAATCGTGCCGTTTGGAAAGATGTGTACCTCCCCCGTCCAGCTTCGCACCTTTGTAATGCGCAGACCAATCTCCTGCACCGTGCCTGTCAAGTTGTTGATCGTTACAACGTCCCCTACAGCAAATTGATCCTCAAAAATAATGAAAAATCCCGTAATAATATCACGCACGAGACTTTGCGCCCCGAAACCAACTGCCAGCCCCAGTACCCCTGCGCTTACCAAAACGGGGCGCAAATCAATGCCCAACAGCTGCAAGATCATGAGAATCGCCAAAAAGTAGATGCCGTACTGAACGATATGGTTGACGAGCACCCGCATAGTGTCAACTCGGCGTTGATCCATTTGAATCTTGCTTCCGTGGCGGTGCTGGAACACTTTATTTACGCCTGATTGCACAACAGAAACGACGATTCGCGATAACAGGATGATCGCGACTATTTTCAGTACAGCCATCCCTATATTTACCCACATATCTGCATCTGTCATATACGCATGTACCTGGGCATAAATCCTTTCAAAGAAACCAGCTTGCTTCATTCCTCCCGCTCCTTCTGCTCCCCGCTTTCGTCCACTTCGCTATACTGGCCGAAAAACTGACGGAAGTATCCTCGTATTACCACTTGCTGTTCCATCATGATCGCTTTCGCTCGTAAGTAATCCGACAGTGAGAACTCAATGGAAAGGGCACAGCCTGCCGTTATTTCTTTTGGCGTTGGTCTTGTATCGATCTCAATATCTTCGTACTCCAGCAGCATTTCTGCCCGCAAGGCTTGCTGCGTGGAATCAAATGCGATCAGCACTGTCTCTCCTCCCATTTCACTCCCCCTCATCTCTTTCACACAAACTGCTATAGGCTCCTCTTATTTTACCTGTTCGTTTTCATGCATGCCAGCCTCGCTGAGTTTTCAAAACCTACGTAACTTTCCCATTAGCAGGTATAAAAATGTCATATCGGTACGATACTGTGAATACTTTTATATAACCTTTTACAGGTTGGTTTAAGCCAAGTCGGCAAGAGTGGGGGTTTCCATGAGTACATCCGATAATCGCAAGGATTATTCTTTGCCACCTTTTAAAGTGGAATACCGCAGTGAAAACGCAGACGAGCATCTCGCCGGTCACCTTGCCCAGCGCTTTCGCTTAAATCGGTTCGATGACGACCTTGTCATTGTATGTATTGGGACAGACCGTTCTACTGGTGATGCTCTAGGCCCATTAGTAGGAACCAAGCTCATCGCGCAGTCACCTCGTTTTTTGCAAGTGTACGGAACGCTTGAGGATCCTGTACACGCCATGAATCTTAAGGAAAAGTTAGAGCTCATCCAGGCGAATCATCCGACAGCTACACTTATTGCGGTCGATGCCTGTTTAGGTCAATTTAGCCATGTCGGAAACATCAATGTGATGAATGGTCCACTAAAACCAGGGGCTGGTGTTAAAAAAGAGCTACCTCCTGTTGGTTCCTTCCACATTACCGGGATTGTCAACGTAGGAGGATTTATGGAGTATTTTGTCCTTCAAAATACCCGCCTCTCCATCGTCATGAACATGGCAGATACCATAGCTTCCGGACTGGCAAAAGCCGTAACACTGGCTTCTACGCCTAGTCGATTCGATAGTGTCTTATATGATTGACCGTTTCTTTCTGCAAAAGGTTCCATCCCTCTTTAGAAAACTTACTTTTTGATCTGTTCTCTCCCTCAACGGATGACAGGTCTATTTTTTTTTTACACATAAATCGTCAGGCACTTTTCGATCACTTGGGCACTGATCGGTGTTGGCGCTACGCTTTCCCCATCTGCATGGACAGGTAGCTGTCCCGCTGCATGTATCGTTACATGCTTTCCCCTATAAAAGCAGACACCCGGATGATGACGGTGAGCTCCTGTGAATATTTTCGGAAAAGCGGCTAACAATCCGAGCCGACTCACACCACTTACTACGCAAATATCCGCAATTCCATCGTCCGGTATAGCATCTGGACAAATTAGCATTCCGCCTCCGTAATTCGGAATATTGGCAGCGACGACTAGCCATGCAGCCTCTAAACGAGCCTCAATACCATCAACGTTCAGTACGATGTCACGTGGCTGATACGTACATACGACGCGAATCACCGATATAATGTAGGCAAGTGCACCTAACTTGTACCGATTCAGCCAAGCTTTGTACACAGCTTGATCCGTTACCTTTGCTACCTGTGCATCGAATCCGGCCCCGATTGAATTCGCCGCTACTTCCCCATTCAATAAAATCAGATCGATTCGCTTTTCCCCTTTTTCCGACAGAATTCGCTCTAATGCCTGTAATGGTTTCATCGGAATTCCATGTCCGCGAGCGAAATCATTCCCGGAACCAGCCGGCACCAATCCAAATCGGCAATCTTGTTTCGAATCGTATATCCCATTTATCACGCCTCGGACAGTTCCATCCCCTCCGACAGCAATGATTGTTTTTACTCCCTCTTTTTGAATCAGCTCTTTTGATAATTTTTTGTCGTCCCCCTCTCCTGATGTCAACCTGACATGAAAAGGCGCTCCCAGACGTCGTAGCGTCGGCTCAATTTCCCTCCATACTTTCAACCCTGTGCCATTACCCGATACAGGATTGACGATAACACCCAACATAATCATTCTCTCCCCAACATGCTGTCGTACTCTACTGTCACGTCCCACTTATCCATCCTTGCTCGCAATCAAGTTTTTGTATCATATTATCGCATGCTATTTTTATCGATGATAGTTGATTTTTCATAAAAAAAACTCCTCCCGAAGGAAGAGCCTCTGTGCCAACTATGAAAACAGCTTTGAAATCCAATCGATAAAGGGAACACCGACTGCTGCGATCACTAATGCTGGCATCATGTTGGCTACCCTGATCTGTTTGATCTCCAAAACGTTTAACCCAATGGCAATAATCATCAAGCCACCTACCGCCGTTACTTCTACCAGGATCGCATTCAGCATCGTTTCGCTCACCACACTGTAAATGCTTGTAGATAATAACGCAATCATGCCTTGATATAAAAACACGGGCACTGCCGAAAAGATGACACCGATTCCTAGTGTTGATGCGAAAATGATCGCAGAGAATCCGTCTAGCATTGCTTTCATAAACAGTACTTCGTGGTTGTTACGCAAACCACTGTCCAATGAACCGAGTACAGCCATGGCTCCAATACAGTACACCAGCGTCCCCGTGATAAAACCAGTGGCGATACTGCCTTGACTCCCCCCGACTTTCCTCTCCAGCCAATGCCCCAGATTGTTTAAGCCTTTTTCAATCCCAATCCATTCACCTATTACTGTTCCTAGCACAATACTGATAATCACGAGTAAAAAGTTATCCGATCCCAGGCACATTTTAATACCCAATATGAATACGGCCAGAGCAATTCCTTGCATGACGGTTTGTCGCATCGACTCCGGAATTCGCTTCAACATTCTGCCTAACAATGCTCCTAAGATGATTGCTCCGGCGTTGACCAATGTTCCCAGCAAGATCACTTGCGCTGTCCCCCTACAGATGCCTTACCCTTACACAAACGCTGCTGCTATTTCCCGAACAGCGTTATGAAGCGCTTCTACATCTTTCTCTGAGTTGAAAATTCCAAAGCTGGCTCGAACGGCTCCACGTTGTTCGGTACCGGCAGTCTGGTGACCCAATGGCGTGCAATGAAAACCCGATCTGGTTGCAATCCCGTATTGTTGATCCAGGATAAACGATACCTCGGCTGCATCCACCTCTCCGATATTAAAAGCAACCACGCCCACACGTTCGATCTCAATCCCCGGTCCGTAGACATGTACACCCTCGATTTGCTGCAATCCAAGGATCGTTTGTTTCACCAATTCCCATTCGTGCTGACGAATGTTGTCTACACCTTTTTCCATGACAAAATCAACGCCTGCTTGTAGCCCTGCCAAACCAACCGTATTGAGTGTCCCGCTTTCGTATCGGTCTGGACGAGTTGTCGGTTGATCAATGGCTTCAGACTGACTGCCTGTCCCCCCATGAATCAAGGGCTCGAGATCAATATCACTACTTACGTACAAACCACCTGTACCTTGTGGACCGTAAAGCCCTTTGTGCCCAGGAAAAGCAAGCATATGAATATTCATTGCCTCTACATCAATAGGCAAAACACCAGCAGACTGAGAAGCATCCACCAAAAACGTAATTCCGTGCTCTTTTGCCAGTTTCCCTAGTTCAGCAACAGGCAGGATGACACCTGTCAAATTGGAAGCATGGCTCACAACGATTAACCTCGTTGAGGGCGTAATTGCCTTGGCAAAATCCTCTACATAGAATTGATGGTCTTCTCTTGGCTCTACAAAAGTAGCTTCTACTTGGTTGTTTTTGCGCATGAACTCGATGGGACGTCTTACCGAATTATGCTCAACAGACGAAGAAATAACATGATCGCCTGCTTGTAAGAACCCTTTTATCGCCTGATTAAGCGCTTGAGTGGCATTGAGATAAAAAAAGAGGTTATTCGGGTTTTGAATCCCAAACAACCGCGACACTTGCACCCGTGTCCGAAACACAGCTTTACTCGCTTTCATCGCCAGTGCATGTCCACCTCGGCCAGGATTTGCAGCAAAATCCTCGATGACCTCCGCCATCATTTCTTTAACTGCTGGTGGCTTCGGCCATGTAGAAGCTGCGTTATCCAAATAGATGATCGCCATGACTACCTCCTGGACTTACTTCTCTATATTCAGCATTTCGATGATTCGCTCCAAGTCTTCCTGTGAATAGAAGTCAATTTCAATCTTGCCGCGCTTTGACCCTTTTTTAATCTTGACCGATGTCCCAAAACGGCTGCGCAGCCGTTCCTCCATCTCGATCAAAACTGGCTCGTTTTTCGCTGACTTTTTCTTTTTTGTTTCACGTGAAACATTGAGCTGCTTCACGAGCTCTTCCAGCTGACGAACACTCAATCCTTTTTCCACCACGTCATTTGCAAGCTGTTGTTGTACTTTCTTATCCGTTACTCCAAGCAAAGCACGTGAATGCCCCATGGATAGTTCAGCTGCCGATACCATTTTTCGGATCTTCTCTGGCAGTTGCAGCAAACGAAGCATGTTGGCTACATGCGGTCGACTCTTCCCTATCTTTTGTGCAAGCTGTTCTTGCGTATAGTCATGGTGGGAAATCAGCTTGTCATACGCTTCTGCCTCTTCGAGTGGATTCAGATTTTCCCGTTGCAAGTTCTCAATCAGGGCAATCTCCATTAATTGCTGATCTGTGTACGCTTTTACTACTACCGGAACCTCTTTTAACCCTGCTAGCTTTGCAGCGCGCAATCTTCTTTCACCAGCTACCAGCTCGTAACCTTTGATGCTTTTCCGAACAATTAGTGGTTGGATGATTCCATGCTCTTTGATCGACTGTGCCAGTTCCTCAATAGCTGATTGCTCGAATTCTTTCCGGGGCTGATAAGGGTTAGGACGAATCTCATTGATGGAAACCTCTTTTACCTGTTCCCCTTCTTCGATGAGATTGGAAGTAATAAGCGCATTCAGCCCTTTTCCCAATCCTCTACTCATACCCCTACCACTTCCTTCGCCAAATCAGTATAGACTTCCGCTCCTCGTGAGCGTGGATCGTACGTAATGATGGCTTGTCCGTGTGATGGTGCTTCACTCAAGCGTACATTTCGAGGAATAATTGTCTTGTATACTTTGTCCTGAAAATATTTTTTCACTTCTTCAATCACTTGCAGGCCGAGATTCGTACGTGCATCGAGCATCGTCAGAACGACGCCTTCGATGGCAAGCTGCGAATTCAAGTGTTTTTGGACCAAACGAATGGTGTTCAATAGTTGGCTTAATCCTTCTAGCGCATAGTATTCACACTGGATTGGAATCAAGACCGAATCAGATGCTGTCAAAGAATTTACAGTCAAAATCCCTAAGGATGGCGGGCAATCGATGATGACGTAATCGTACTTGTCCTTGACAACTTCCAGCGCCTTTTTCAGACGAACCTCACGAGAAATCGTAGGAACCAGCTCAATTTCCGCACCTGCCAATTGAATGGTGGCAGGAATGATCATTAATCCTTCAATTTCAGTTGGCAAAGTCGCATCGACAGGGTTGATATCATTGATCAGGACATCATAAATGCAGTACTTAACATCTGCCTTATTTACCCCGATCCCACTGGTTGCATTTCCTTGGGGATCAATATCAACCAGCAGCACCTTTTTCCCCAATGCGGCCAAACAAGCGCTTAGATTGACGGACGTAGTCGTTTTCCCGACGCCGCCTTTCTGGTTCGCAACCGCAATGATTTTTCCCAACTTCTCCACCTCTTTTTTGTCGTGTAGGAAAGCTTGTGGCTCGACCAGTACACTCTCCAGTACGTCTTTCAAAGTCATCTTCTGTATCCTCATCTAGTTAGTCATTCGAGTCTATTTACGATTTGCTCGTATTCTTGTAAAACGATGATCTTTTATACAAATTCCTTCGTCCGTTGCCATTCAGTAACCTTTACATCGCCTGTACATGATAAGACGAAAAAAGCCCCTGCAAAGTCATCCTCATTAATTATCGAGTATACCTGCAAGTATGCACAGGTTGGTACTCTCCATGTTATCAGATTTGCCGCTTGGTCGTACGCTGTTTTTTTTAGATAGTGAGACAAAAAAGCCTGATTTTTGTCCCGAAAATGCAGATTTACCTAGCCTTTTCGCAGGAAATGCATATTTCTGGAAATCAAATAGTACTAAAAGCCTCATTTTCCTATAAATAATCAGCATTTGCCCAAAAAGAAAGGCGACCTTGTCGCCATGTTTGTTACGATCATTTATTTCCCTGTTTCCTTGTTTTTTGGAATGCGGATCGTGAATTGATAGAATTCATCATGATCTTCTTCTGCTGTTTCTACAGGTAGGCCTGTCTGGATCACCATATCGATCGATTGACGTACAGTATTAATCGCAATCCGCGTATCTCTTGAGAATGCTTTCCAGCGTGGCTTCGCATCTTTTTCCGATTTAGGGTTCTCGGCCAGTTCTAGAAGCTGCTTCACGCGCACTTCCGTCTGCTTCACATTCCATTCCCGCTCCAAAATCTCCAACAGGACTTTATTTTGTAATTCTGGATCTTTTAACGGAATCAGAGCCCTTGCATGACGCTCTGTTACTTGTCTGGACAACAAGGCATCTTGAATTCCTTGTGGTAAATGGAGCAAGCGCAGTTTGTTTGCAATTGTCGATTGTCCTTTACCCAAACGTTGAGCAAGACTCTCTTGCGTCAAATTGTGCAAATCAATCAGCTTTTGATATGCGACTGCCTCTTCAATAGCTGTCAAACCTTCTCGTTGCAAATTCTCAATCAATGCGATAGAGGCTGTTTGCGAGTCATTAAACTCTTTGACAATCGCAGGAATCCTCTCCATGCCCAATTTTCTAGTTGCGCGCAAACGTCGTTCCCCAGCAATCAATTCATAACGACCGTCGCGAACTCGCACGACAATCGGTTGAATGAGCCCATGAGTTCGTATCGTTTGACACAACTCATCAATTTTCTCGTCATCAAATACAGTACGAGGTTGATATGGATTCGGTACAATCTCCTCGACTGGTATTTGTTTGATTTCTTCGTTATCTGTCTTGTCCGTCAAGCCAAAAATCCGAGAAAATGAATCTTTAACTGCCATAGAAAAATCCCCCACTTCTACCCGTTCCATCCGTGCTATTTTAAAGTCTTTGAAGAGGTGTTCAAAAAGTCATTTTTGATCACGAAGTAATCCTGAAAGATTGCGCAAAAATGATACAAGCGTTCACTCTCGAAAGTCAGGTGCTCATGTAGCTCCCCTACATCCCGCTCCTCCTTCTTCAGCTTCTCGCCGCTTTCTTCGTGCTGAAAAGACAACTTTTTGAATACGTCCTAGAAACTGAAAAAGGTCCTGTCCAATCAACGACAGAATCTTCCTAGAAACATTTTGTTATCCCCCGCCAATCCATTGTCCGGATATGACAGATTGAATATGTTCTTTGATTGTTGCTGCTAAGGAAAAATGGCATATTGGCGTCGTAAGTGAGTTCAGTCCTACTCTTTTAACATAGGTCCTCCTCTTACATCGTTAAGGACAGCATGCATCTTCTTTTAAAAAAGCTTCACAAGCCCTATAGTACATACTGCTTAACAGACTCTTCTTGCCCATCCGATCGGTTTGTAAAATTGCCTTTGACCTAATCTTCTTTCCCTATACGCTTTCTTCAGGTTCATTTATATATATGTAATTCTGCAAGATTCGCCCAATTCCTGCTAACGAAAAACGTTTCACGTGAAACATCAATCGTGATCTTCCACATAAAAACCGTGATCGTCACGGTGCTTTGGCCTCTCATCACTTCCAATGCTCTCATCAGTAGGATGTGAAATCTTGGTGACAGAAAACAATCGAGGAAAAAGACTATGAAAGTCTAACGGCAGGTACGAAAAAATCGCAGCAACGATCACAGCGACAGACATCCCTGCACTGAACCAAACCAATGATTGAAACAACCCACATCCCAGCTGCCGTCGTAAGGCCTTTTACCGTACCATTGAATTTAATAATAGCTCCAGCCCCCAAAATCCCATTCCCGCTACGACTTGTGCAGTTACCCTCCCCGGATCATGATTTACACCACTCGAAGAAAAACCGTAAAAAAACTTCTATCGAAGCCTATTCATAGAGGAGCGACCTCGTTTTTGCGGAATGTTTTACCGAGGTTATGCCAGATGCGGACGCTGAGGTACCTTGTTATGCGCTCCAGAAAGTTTAAACTTTCTTTCACGTTAAATAGAGGCTAGTCCAAAAAGAAACGAACCAAAACAAACGAGACTATACGTTCAAAAACCAGCACCTCTTTGCCTGCTCACATCCTTTATAAATCTCTCTCGCTCCCATCTCCAGATGGCACCCGCTAGAAAAGCAAGACAGAGCCGAAGCAATATGGTCGGGAGTTCCGGCAGAAAAAGGAGGAAAGTACTTGTTGCTTGCATAGTCTAATCACCCTCTCACACAATGGCATTCTTTCAGAGGAGCTAGTACGAGTTGTAGACTCCATGATCCAAGAAACCTGAGCGACTACATACCTTCCATTTCATCAAAAACGGGCAACTTGATTTAAACAACTTTCCATACGAAAAAAGGCCGCAGCACGTGGCTACGACCTCTCTTATGATTGACTCCTACACTAACGGCTTTTTCGCAGGAACTCCTGCTTTACGCGGATAGCTTTTCGGCGTCGCTTCTATTTTTTCCATGATGACGATATTACGTTCTCCCGCTTCCTCTAGAAGCTGGAATGTCTCGACCTTTCTCGTCTTTCCACCAAGCGTCTTGATTGCCTTTTTCGCTTCAGCAAGCTCTGGAGTAATCTCTGCTCCCTTGAGAGCCACGAAGTGTCCTCCGACTTTGGCAAAAGGAAGGCAGAACTCCGATAACAGATTGAGTCTCGCAACAGCACGTGCCACTACGAGATCAAATTTCTCCCGATACATCGCTTCTTGCCCACGATCCTCGGCACGCCCATGTACGGGATTTACGTTCTCCAAGCCCAGCTCCTTTGCTACATGCTGCAAAAAGCTCATTCGCTTGTTCAGGGAATCAATGATCGTCATTTTCAGATGCGGGAAGCAAATTTTCAAAGGAATACTCGGAAAGCCTGCGCCCCCACCGATATCTACAACTGATTGCACCTGGTCAAATGGGAAGTAAAACCCTGGCGTAATCGAATCATAAAAATGCTTGTTGTACACTTGCCCCTCTTCGGTAATCCCGGTCAGGTTCATCTTCTCATTCCATTCCACCAGCAGGCGAAAAAAATGATCAAACTGCTCCTTCTGACGATCCGTCAAAGAAATCCCCTGGGCTGCAAGTACCTCGGCAAACTGTTCTTTCGTCATAGCTTTTCTCCTTACTCGGCTACTCCCACGCGTTTGTACTCCAAATATACCATCAACACGGAAATGTCTGCTGGAGTAACCCCTGCGATACGAGCCGCCTGCCCGATGTTCAACGGACGGATTTTGGTCATATTGTCGCGGGATTCCTTGGACAAACCGGAGATTTGGTGGTAATCAATATCCGTTGGGATGCGGCGCTCCTCCATTTTTTTCATCCGTTCAACCTGTTGCAATGACTTTTTGATGTAGCCATCGTATTTAATCTGGATTTCAACCTGTTCGGTCACATCCTCTGGCAGTGCTTCTGGTGCCGGGACCATTTGAGCAATGTGGCTGTAGTTGATTTCCGGACGACGCAGCAATTGAGCCAGCTCGATGACATCTGTCAGCTCAGGAGAGCCTGCGTTCCGCAAAACCTCTTGAACATGTGCCATTTCAGGACGTACGCGCGTGTTGGCCACACGTTCTTTTTCTTGCTCGATCAGCTCGCGTTTTTGGTTAAATCGATGGTAGCGCTCCTCGCTAATCAGACCAATTTCATGGCCGATATCCGTTAGGCGCAAGTCCGCATTGTCATGACGCAGCAGCAAGCGATATTCTGCGCGAGAAGTAAGCAAACGATAAGGCTCATGCGTTCCCTTCGTAACCAGATCGTCAATCAAGACACCGATGTACGCCTCATCCCGTCCCAAAATAACTGGCGGTTTCCCTTGAACGCGGCGTGCTGCGTTAATCCCTGCCATGAGACCTTGACCCGCTGCTTCTTCATAGCCAGAGGTACCATTGATTTGTCCTGCTGTGAACAAGCCAGGCAAGGTTTTGGTTTCCAAAGAAGGCCAGAGCTGCGTCGGCACGATCGAATCATACTCAATCGCATAGCCAGGGCGCATCATTTTGACTTCTTCCATTCCAGCCATGGAGCGCAGCATGGAAAGCTGAACATCCTCTGGCAAACTGGTCGACAAGCCTTGTACATACATTTCTTCGGTATTGCGCCCTTCTGGCTCCAAGAAAATTTGGTGACGCGGCTTATCGTTAAAACGGACTACTTTATCTTCAATCGAAGGGCAATAACGCGGGCCTGTTCCTTCGATCATTCCCGAATACATAGGGGCACGATGCAGATTACTATTGATGAGTCCATGCGTTTCTTCATTTGTATAGGTCAGCCAGCAAGGAAGCTGATCCATGATAAATTCCGTTGTTTCATAAGAAAAAGCACGTGGAACCGGATCACCAGGCTGAATCTCCATTTTGGAGAAATCCACACTGCTGCTATGAACACGCGGTGGCGTCCCCGTCTTGAAACGAGTCATTTCAAAACCGAGTTCCTTCAAATGATGTGCCAGACGAATAGACGGACGCATGTTGTTCGGTCCACTTTCGTATTGAAGATCCCCGAGGATGATCTTTCCGCGCAAATAGGTTCCGGTCGTCAATACAACGGATTTGGCCATGTATCGCGCCCCAGTTTGCGTGATAACCCCTTCACAAGCTCCATCGTTCACGATCAGCTCTTCCACCATCGCTTGACGCAGGATCAAATTCGGAGTATTTTCAATCGTTTTCTTCATTTCATGCTGATACGCAAATTTGTCTGCTTGCGCCCGCAAGGCATGCACAGCAGGTCCTTTCCCTGTATTCAGCATACGCATTTGGATATGCGTTTTGTCGGTATTGCGTCCCATCTCTCCACCAAGCGCGTCCAATTCGCGTACAACGTGGCCTTTTGCAGGACCACCTACGGAAGGATTACATGGCATGTACGCCACAGCATCCAGGTTGATCGTCAACAGCAATGTACTACAGCCCATACGTGCAGCCGCTAATGCCGCTTCCGCACCGGCATGACCCGCACCAATGACAATGACGTCAAAAGAGCCCGCTTCATATGCAGGTACAACGTTCATTTTTTGCCCTCCTAATCACTTACCCAGACAGAACTGGGAGAAAATCTGGTCAATCAAATCTTCGCCGACGCTTTCTCCGATGACTTCACCAAGTAGCTCCCACGACTTTTTAATGTCGATCTGAATCATGTCTACTGGCATCAAATCATCGATTCCACCCAGCGCTTCATCCATGGCTCGTTCTGCCTGACGAAGCAGTTGAATATGTCTGGCGTTACTCACATAGGTCAAGTCATCCTGCTGCACACGGCCACTGAAGAAAATCTCCCCAATAGCCTGCTCCAGAAGATCGATCCCCGTTTCCTCACGCGCGGACGTCATAATCAACGGCTGCTGAGGGAAATGACGCTTGATCTCTTCCAAATCCACTTTTTGCGGCAGGTCGAATTTATTGACAATCACAATCACATGGAACCCTTTTGCTGCTTCAAAAATCGCGTAATCATCAGCGGAGAGAGGCTCGTTGTAGTTGATCACGAGCAACACGAGGTCAGCCTTTTGCAGCAGCTGTCTGGACTTCTCTACCCCGATTTTCTCCACGATATCCTCTGTATCGCGAATTCCTGCGGTATCGATAAGTCGCAAAGGAACCCCTCGCACATTGACATACTCTTCGATGACATCGCGTGTCGTTCCCGCAACGTCAGTTACAATCGCCTTTTCCTCTTGAACCAGACTATTTAATAGCGAGGATTTCCCTACATTCGGACGTCCAATAATCGCGGTCGACAAGCCTTCACGCAAAATTTTTCCTTGCTGTGCGGTCTGCAACAATCGTTGGATTTCACCTTTAACCTCCAAGCACTTTCCTCGCAAGAAATTTTTTGTAAACTCCTCAACGTCATGCTCTGGATAGTCCAGTGTTACTTCTATATGGGCCATCGCTTCAATCAAGTTTTGGCGTAGCTGACGAATGAGCCTGGACAGCTTCCCTTCTACTTGATTCAAAGCGACCTTCATCGCTCTGTCTGTTTTGGCCCGAATCAAATCAATGACGGCCTCAGCCTGAGACAAATCGACACGTCCGTTTAAGAACGCACGCTTCGTGAACTCCCCCGGCTCCGCCAATCTTGCTCCATTATCCAAGATTAACTCCAGAACCTTTTCAACGGAAACAATTCCTCCGTGACAGTTGACCTCCACTACATCCTCCCTCGTAAATGTACGGGGAGCCTTCATTACGGAAACCAGTACCTCTTCCACTCGTTCACCTGTGTTTGGCTCATACAAGTGCCCATAATGGATCGTATGGCTGTCCACAGTGGACAACCGCTGCTTTCCTTTATATATCTTATCCACAACTTCGATCGCTTCCGTACCGCTTACCCGGATCACGGCAATACCGCCTTCACCCATCGGTGTTGCGACCGCCGCTATTGTATCGAATTTCATGCTGTTCACCTCAAGCTTTCCACTCTTACAAGTCAGCCACTAACTTACTAGCATAACAGATCGTCTAGAAAAATTCCAAAAGAAAGTGCAGCCAATCCATCTGGCTAAACACGCAATAGGAAAAAGCAACCCTAGCTCCAAGGTTGCTGTCCATTTTGGTTATCCACAGTATAATCATTTTCGCAAATCCTCAACCATTTGGTCAATTATCCACAGTGGACAACTTTTTGACGAGATTGTTTAAAATGTCGTCGTTTGCTCATTTGAATTAGGCAAAAAAAAGAAGCCTAGCGAGAGGCTTCTTTCGGTGCAATCACGATATAACGATTTGGCTCGTCTCCTTCACTGAAGGTAACCACATCCGCTCTCTTTTGCAAGAACGCGTGGATTACTTTCCGTTCAGCAGCAGACATTGGTTCCAGACGTACATCCCGTTTGGTCGATAACGCTTTTTTCGACACACGATCTGCGAGCTGCTCCAATGTTTCCTTGCGACGAAGCCTGTAATTTTCGGCATCCAGAGTGATACGTACATGTTTGTCCGCATGACGGTTCGCTACGACGTTTACGAGATACTGTAATGAATCAAGAGTTTGTCCCCTGCGGCCAATAATGATTCCCAGATTGGTTCCCTGGATGTCAAACAGCATGCCCTCTTCATTTGTACGCGTCTCCACTTTGGCATTCACCTTCATGTTCGACAAAACGTCTTGAAGAAAGTCACGTCCCTGTGCAACCGGATCAAAGTGAAATTCTACTTGCACTTTAGCGTCCTTTGCCCCAATCAGTCCAAACAATCCTCTGCTTGGTTCCTCTAGAACTTGGATCGTTGCCCGCTCACGCGGCACTCCCAATTCCAGTAAAGCTTTTTGCACAGCATCGTCGATCGTTTTTGCCGTAGCTACCACCTTTTTCACTTGGAGGCTCCCCCTTTAGGAGTAGGCATTTTCCCTTTATCACGATACAGGAAGTAGGTTTGTACAATGGTAAACAGGTTACCGTATACCCAGTACAGAGACAGCGCTGATGGCAATGTGACAGCAATCGCCAAAATCATCAGCGGCATCATGATGATCATCATTTGCATTTGTGGATTTCCCTGATTTGCTTGACCCATCATCTTGGACTGCAAGTAGGTCGTAATCGCAGCAATGATTGGCAAGATGTAGTACGGGTCCTTTTGTCCCAGCGTCAGCCACATGAACGTTTGCGAGTTAATCTCGGACGTACGAATGATCGCATGGTAGAACGCGATCAAAATCGGCATTTGTACCAACATTGGCAAGCATCCAGCCAACGGATTGACACCGCTCTTCTGGAACATAGCCATTGTTTCCGCTTGCGCTTTTTGTGGATCATTTTTGTACTTTTCACGGATCTTTTGCATCTCCGGTTGAATCTCTTGCATCTTCTTGGAGCTCTTGATTTGTTTGACCATCAATGGAAGCACAATGATTCGAATGATGATCGTTGCAACTAGGATACCCAGACCGTAGTTGTTTCCGAGTATCAATGCGCTCTCTTTAATTAGCCAGGACAGTGGATAGACAAAATACTTGTCCCAAATGCCGGTTGCGTCAGGGCCAATTGGTGCTGCTGCTTGGGGGTTACAGCCCGACAAAACTAGAACCAGCATAGTCAGCATAAGAATGCTGAGTGTACGTCTACTCAAGGGTGATCCTCCTTTTCCCCGCTTCAATATGAGGTAATCTTATTTGTGCTGATCCGGGACTGGATCATACCCGCCCGGGTGGAACGGATGGCATTTCAAGATGCGACGAAGGGCCAACCAGCCTCCCCTCCACGCTCCAAATCGACGAATCGACTCGATTGCGTAATGGGAACAGGTTGGCGCGAATCTGCATGAAGGTGGTTTATACGGAGAAATCATCAGTTGGTATCCCCGAATCAACCAAACCATGATCTTCACCATCATCGTTTCACCCTCTTTTTCCATCTCTTTTTCCATTATGTACGGGTGCCTGTTTGATCACTTTGGCTCGCTTCATCACATGTAACAGAGATTGCTCAATGGCTTCAAGCGTCATCGCTTCCACACCCGGACGGGCGATGATGACGAGATCGAGACCGACTGGGATATCAGACTCCATTCGAGCTACTGCTTCGCGTATAAGCCGCTTGACTCTATTGCGGACAACAGCATTGCCAATTTTTTTACTGACGGAAATCCCAGCGCGAAAAGCCGCTTGTCCCTCTTGCTTTGCTGAATACAAGACAAACTGCTTATTAGCCGCAGAACTTCCTCGTTGAAACACAGCTTGGAATTGCTCATTTTTTTTGAGCCGGTGTGAACGATGCAAGGTAAACAACCCCTAACATCACAATTATAGTAGAAAACGTAAACAGCATCTACCAGTATATCCTTGTTTCGTTCACTTTTTTCCCTAAGTATACTCGGTTTAGAACAAAATCTAAAATTCAGTGAAAAAAATAAAGACGATCAGCCAATTTCCGCGATGATTTCTGCACTGGCATGGCGCAAGTGAGCGAGCAATTGTCCATCTGCTTGGAAAAATCCCAATTTTTGAAGGGACAAAGAAAGCTTGGCAGGCAGATCCGCCCAATGATTCTCCAGCCATTCATCAAGACCCACACTATGATATAACCAGATCGCTTCTGAAAATATTAAAAACCCGGCCATATCAAGCTGATTTCTCTCCTGCAATCTTTGTACCTTCCTCTTTACTAACCAATCATTTTCAGCCGCCAGCGCAAACTCGATCCCCTTATTTATTGACCGTAGATGAGTTCGATAGTCGGCCAATAGCATAAGTGCATCCTGTACATCCTGGTTACTCCGGTATGCCTCCAGAAAAAAGCCATCCATTCCGTCCGAACGTCCTTCTTTCTGTAACAGCTGATACAACTGTGCATCACTCAATGAATGCCCATGGAAAAAGGCACTCATTTGTAGCGCACCGATCCATCCTGCCCATGAAGCCAAATAAGCGGAGTACGGAAAGCCTTCCATTAAGGCAGCCTGCGCCTCTTCGTGGAACGATTCTACCTCTGCTTTTGCCTGTGCGAACATTTTCGCTTTCCCAGCCGGGGAATCCATATACGCGCATATGTCATTCATCCAGGAAATGAAACGATCCTCTGGGTCCAGAATAATCTTTGCTTCCTTTAGGTAACGCCATGCCCACAGATTCTCATATACTTCTTCATCCGTAGGAGCAGATTGAACCTGCAGCTGTATCATATGCCATTTAAACAGACGATTTTCACAGGAAGGATCATCTTCTCCCTCCACAAAGATGTGTAAATCGAGGTCGCTGTAGGTATCCGCTTCTCCCCTCCCGACAGATCCACCAGCATAGGCACATACCATGTTGGCTACAGGCCATTCATCAAGAAACTCGCGCGCCAACGATACAAAAAAGTCGGTTACGTCCTTCCTCTCCTCCATCGGCCCCCTCCTATCTCTTCAATAAATAGTAGGATTTTCGGTAGCTAGGTAATGATTATCCCCCAAAAGGTTTCCACATCGGAGAAAGCCTTCGTCTTTTTATGACAACAAAGAATTTTCAGACATATATAAGCAAACAAAAAGGCCACTAAAAGTGTGGCCTAAGCGGAAAGAACTTTTCTACCTCTTTGACGACGAGCAGCCAAAATTTTACGGCCATTTTTTGTGCTCATGCGCTTACGGAATCCATGATCCTTTTTGCGCTTGCGGTTGTTAGGATTGAAAGATGGTTTCATTACGTATACACCTCCGTCTTGCAAAGACATTCCTTTGCATTATAAGAACATATGCCTAAAAAGTCAAGCAACAGTGGAATTTCATTACCAAGGCAAATATCCCCATAAAACTATTTCCCGGGTCTGTGGATATCGTTTTATCCACAAAAACAGATTTCGACAAGTTTATCTACAGCTTGTACACAAAATATAGGGATGTGAATATGTGGCAAGCACCAGAAGTTGTGTTTGTGGATAAGTATGAAAAAACCATTGATACCACGCTTTATATCTGTTATCATGTTTTTGTTTTGAAGCGTGAATAACTCCGATGCGTGAATCGGTTTTTCCACAGGGTGTGGATAAGTTTGTGGACAGATTCTTTCCTATGTGTATGTCGTTACTCACAGGATTGAGGATAACCGTCTGCTTTTTTTCACTTCTACGAGCGGAATCCCTATATTTCGACTTTTTTTATCCACAGTCGCTCTAAACGGCTGTGTTGACAATTAGGTCACAACAAAGTAGGTTTTTGCACTTTTTCTCGATCATAATGGATCGGTCTTCATCAATTTTTCGGATGGCCCAGAGGGAGGGATTCTGGTTGGATGCAGCGATTAGCGAACTATGGCGCAAAGTACTCGCCAAGATAGAAAAATCGCTAAGCAAACCCAGTTTTGATACCTGGCTGAAGGCGACAAAGGCAACTACATTAGAAGAGGATGCACTGATCGTCGTCGCACCAAACGACTTTGCTCGTGATTGGCTAGAAACCAGGTACGCACAACTGATTACCGATACACTATATGAAGTGACGGGTATCAATATGAAAGTTAAGTTCGTCGCGATGCAAAATCCTGATGCGGCTTTTGCTGACGAACAACCTGCCCCACGGGTGAAAATGAGTGAACCGCCAACAGTAGCGGATGACCAGCCACCCAGCATCTTAAATCCCAAATACACCTTTGACACGTTCGTCATCGGCTCAGGGAATCGATTCGCTCACGCCGCATCGCTTGCGGTTGCTGAAGCTCCTGCAAAAGCTTACAATCCCCTCTTCATTTACGGAGGAGTCGGACTTGGCAAAACCCACTTAATGCATGCAATTGGCCATTATGTCATTCAGCACAACCCATCGGCGAAAGTGGTCTATTTGTCGTCTGAGAAATTCACCAATGAATTCATCAACTCTATTCGTGACAACAAAGCCGTCGAATTCCGCAATAAATACCGGAGTGTTGACGTTCTTTTAATTGATGACATTCAGTTTTTGGCAGGCAAAGAATCGACACAAGAAGAGTTTTTCCATACGTTCAATGCCTTGCATGAAGAAAGCAAACAAATCATCATCTCCTCCGATCGGCCTCCTAAGGAGATCCCGACACTGGAGGATCGCCTCCGCTCACGCTTCGAATGGGGACTGATTACTGATATTCAGCCGCCAGACCTCGAAACGCGGATTGCGATTTTGCGCAAAAAGGCGAAAGCAGAAAATCTTGATATCCCTAATGAGGTAATGGCGTACATCGCCAACCAGATCGACAGTAACATCCGCGAGTTGGAAGGCGCATTGATTCGTGTTGTTGCCTACTCCTCCTTGATTAATCGCGATATCGACACGCAGCTGGCAGCGGAAGCACTGAAAGACATTATCCCTTCCTCTCGCCCACGCGTGATTACCATTATGGACATCCAACGAACGGTCGGAGAAGCGTTCAGCCTGAAACTTGAAGATTTCAAGGCGAAAAAACGGACAAAAACCGTCGCTTTCCCCCGTCAGATTGCGATGTATCTCTCCAGAGAGCTGACGGATGCCTCTTTGCCGAAAATCGGTGATGAATTTGGTGGTCGTGACCATACGACAGTCATTCATGCCCATGAGAAAATCTCTCGTGCGCTGGCAAATGACCCTCATATGCAAACAACCATTCAGTCGCTCATTGAAAAGTTAAAAGCAAACCATTGAACCTGTGCATAACGCAAAAAGCCTATACACAACTTACCCACATGTGTATAGGCTCTCTTTTACGTGTTGAGTCCACATATCCACAAATCCACAGGCCCTATTACTACTTCTGTTAAAAAGATCTATCCTAATAAGTTATGATAAAGGCGCAGCCATTATGCAGATTCCAACCAAAAATAATGGCGCCGGAGAGGGAGGCTCACGTCGATGCATATTACCGTTCAGCGTGAAAAGCTGTCGAACGCCGTATCGCATGTTAGCAAAGCAGTTTCTAGCAGAACTACGATTCCAATTTTGACCGGGATTAAAATCAAAACGGATGACGAAGGCTTGACACTAACAGCAAGCGATTCTGATGTGTCTATTGAAGTTCAGATCCCGATGGAAGAAGCCGGAGAATGGGGAGTAACGGTACATCAACCTGGTAGCATTGTGTTGACTGCACGTATTTTCAGCGAAATCGTGCGCAAGCTGCCAAGCAATGAAATCGATATTCAAGTGGATGATCGTCTCGCAACCAGAATTCGTTCCGGACAAGCTGAATTCACCATTAACGGAATGGATGCCAACGAATATCCACAATTGCCGCATCTGGAAGAAGATAAAGTCTTCAGTGTTCCCTGTGATTTACTAAAGGCAATGATTCGCCAGACGGTTTTTGGTGTTTCCACTTCCGAAATGCGCCCGATCTTGACCGGTTTAATGTGGTCGCTTGATCAAGGCAAGTTGCGTTTTGTGGCAACCGACAGCCATCGCTTGGCTAGCCGTACCGCAATGGTTGAATGCCCAGAAGATCTTTCTTTCCACAACGTAGTAGTTCCAGGTAAAAGCTGCAATGAATTGGTAAAAATATTAGATGACGACCAAAATCTCGCGGATATCGTTGTTGCGGACAACCAAATCCTTGTGAAGTCCAAGCATATCCTGTTCTATTCCCGTCTCTTGGAAGGAACCTATCCGGACACGACCAGAATTATTCCACAAGGCAGCAAAACGGAGATCACTGTGAGCACCAAGGAGTTTTTGCAATCTATCGAGCGCGCTTCCTTGCTGAGCCGCGAAGGCAAATCGAACGTAGTCAAGCTCGTTACGATGCCTGATGGAACCGTAGAAATTACGTCCAATGCACCTGAGATCGGGAAAGTAACCGACATTTTGATGCCAAAAGCAATGAATGGCGAAGAATTGAAAATTTCCTTCAACGCCAAATACATGATCGATGCGCTGCGTGCAATTGATAGCGCAGAAATCAAAGCGAGCTTCAGCGGCCCGATGAGTCCCTTTGTGATTCGTCCGACCGATCATGACTGGATGCTCCATCTGATTTTGCCGGTTCGTACGTACTAAAATGTTTTTACGTAAAAGAAAGGAGCCAAGCCATGCGTGAGGTTTCCATTAGCACAGACTATATTGCTCTCGGCCAATTTTTGAAGCTGGCTGAAATCATTGACACGGGGGGAATGGCCAAAGCTTTTTTGGCTGAGGTTCCGATCCAAATTAATGGAGAGCTGGACAACAGACGTGGACGCAAGCTATATCCTGGCGATGAAGTGGCGATTGAAGGCTATGGTCGCTATCAAGTGGTACGCCCCTGAGAGGAGAGCGTGATTCTTGTTTCTCAAGAACCTGTCGCTAACCAACTATCGCAACTACGAAACGATGTCCCTGTCGTTTGACGGTCCCATTCAGTTATTTATTGGCAACAACGCTCAAGGGAAAACGAATGCTCTCGAATCGATCTATGTTTTGGCACTCGCCAAATCCCACCGAACGCCTCGTGACAAGGAGCTCATTTCCTGGGATGCCGATTATGCCACGATCCGTAGCGATGTTCTTCGTCGCTACGGTTCTGTTCGTTTAGAGCTGCAGTTGACAACCAAGGGAAAGCGGGCCAAAATCAACGGAATGGAACAGCAGAAGCTGAGCGCCTATGTGGGGGCATTGAATGTCGTCATGTTTGCACCCGAGGATCTTTCCATTGTCAAAGGCGCACCTGCCCAGCGCAGACGCTTCATCGATATGGAAATCGGTCAGGTTTCACCTACGTATCTTTATTATTTGAGCAATTACAACAAAGTGCTGGCCCAGCGAAATCAGCTTTTAAAGGATTTGGCCATGAAAAAAAGTAACTCGCTGGAAATGCTGGCAATTTGGAATACCCAATTAGCCGATTTAGCGGTAAAATTGTTACGGAAGCGTTTTGAGTTCATTCGGAAGCTGGAGACGTGGGCACAGGAAATCCATACCGGCATCACCGATGGCAGGGAAAGACTTTCTTTGCATTACGTTAACTCATCGCCCGTTACAGAAGAGATGACGATAGATCAGGCTGTAGATAAAATGCTTGCTGCCTACGAAGAGGTTCGCGACCGGGAAATCATGCGGGGTAGCACCCTTATTGGGCCACACCGTGATGATTTTTCACTTAAAGTGAACAACATGGATGTGCAAACGTATGGTTCCCAGGGACAGCAACGCACCAGTGCGCTGTCCATTAAATTGGCCGAAATTGAGCTGATTAAAGAAGAAGTGGGAGAATACCCGGTTCTGTTGTTGGATGATGTCTTGTCTGAGTTGGATGAACATCGGCAAACATTGCTGCTCGAAACCATTCAGGATCGAGTACAGACGTTTGTAAGTACCACAGGTGTGGAAGGCTTAAAGCATCAGGTTCTCCAGCAAGCCTCTCGTTTTTACGTGAGGGAAGGGAAAATCTCCGGAGAAAGGTAGGGGGTACAGGGATGTTTATTCACATTGGTGGAGATACTGTGGTGAGCACGAAGGAAGTTATTTCCATCCTCGATCATCAGACTGTGAAATCCTCAAAAATCAATAAAGCGTTCTTACTCGAAAAAAGTAAGACAGTTGTTGACCATAGCGAGGAAGAAACGAAGTCTTATGTAATCACCCAGAATGCCATTTACTGTTCACCTATTTCTTCTCTGACGCTGAAGCGACGCGCTCAGTTCGTGGACAGCTTGGATCAGTTTCCCTTTGTACAAGCTGAAGTGGAGGAGTTGACAGAGTAGTGGATCAAGTGACGACGAAAGATACAAACTACGATGCGAGTCAGATTCAGGTACTGGAAGGGTTAGAGGCAGTTCGGAAACGTCCCGGCATGTACATCGGGTCGACCAGCAGCCGGGGTTTGCATCACCTGGTATGGGAGATTGTCGACAATGCCATTGACGAGGCGCTGGCCGGTTATTGCGACGAGATCTTGGTGGTCATTCATCCAGACAACTCCGTATCTGTAACCGATAACGGTCGAGGAATCCCGACTGGCATTCATGAAAAGACCGGGAAGTCCACTGTTGAAACCGTTTTGACTGTATTGCACGCCGGTGGTAAATTCGGCGGTGGCGGATACAAAGTGTCCGGCGGTCTTCACGGGGTAGGTAGCTCGGTAGTGAACGCGCTATCCGAATGGATGGAAGTCGAGGTTAAACAAAATAACCAGGTATACTACATGCGCTTTAAAGTAGGCGCACCGGATGCCGATCTTGCTGTTGTGGGCGAGACCGAAGAGACGGGAACAAAAGTTACCTTCAAGCCCGACCCGACTATTTTTACCGAAACAACGGTATTTGAATACGAGATTTTGCAAAAACGTATTCGCGAGCTGGCGTTCCTTAACAAAGGATTGCGCATCACACTGAAGGATACGCGTCCAGATCATGAGAAGGAAGAGTCCTTCCACTACGAGGGCGGTATCATCCAGTTCGTAGAATACTTGAATAAAAACCGGGAAGCCCTGCATGATGATGTGATTTATTGCGAAGGGGAAAAAGAA
This sequence comes from Brevibacillus sp. BD137, assembly GCF_041644655.1. Taxonomy (NCBI): domain Bacteria; kingdom Bacillati; phylum Bacillota; class Bacilli; order Caryophanales; family Paenibacillaceae; genus Brevibacillus; species Brevibacillus sp. BD137. The sequence goes on from NZ_JAOTNO010000003.1 coordinate 706,775, forward strand.
GGTCTTGTCGTGGAGGTTGCCCTTCAGTACAACGACAGCTATGTGAGCAACATCTACTCTTTTGCCAATAACATCAACACGCATGAGGGTGGTACTCACGAAACCGGATTTAAAACGGCTCTTACGCGTGTTATCAACGACTATAGCCGCAAGTTTAACTTCCTGAAGGAAAAGGATCCGAATCTTTCCGGGGACGATGTGCGTGAAGGCATTACCGCGATAATCTCCGTGAAAATTCAAGAGCCTCAGTTCGAAGGACAAACAAAAACGAAGCTGGGCAACTCGGAAGCGCGTAGCATTACCGAGTCTGTCTTCGGTGACCGTTTTAACACCTTCATGGAAGAAAACCCGGGTGTAGCCAAAAAAGTTGTGGAAAAAGCGCTCATGGCATCTCGTGCCCGTGAGGCAGCTCGTAAAGCACGTGAAATGACTCGTCGTAAGAGCGCGCTGGAAGTAAGTGCTTTGCCGGGTAAACTGGCGGACTGCTCTTCCAAGGACGCATCCGAATCTGAACTGTTCATAGTAGAGGGTGACTCTGCGGGCGGTTCTGCGAAGATGGGACGTGATCGTCATTTCCAAGCTATTCTTCCTCTTCGCGGGAAGGTATTGAACGTAGAAAAAGCACGTTTGGACAAAATTCTCGGCAACAACGAGATCCGTGCCATTATTACGGCTTTGGGAACGGGTGTTGGCGAAGATTTTGATATTACAAAGGCACGCTACCACAAAGTCGTTATTATGACGGACGCCGACGTCGACGGATCGCATATTCGTACGCTTCTGCTGACGTTCTTCTTCCGTTACATGAAACAGTTGATTGAAGCGGGGTATATTTATATTGCGCAGCCGCCTCTCTACAGCATCAAGCAAGGGAAGACGCTGCATTATGCTTATACTGACAGGCAGCGTGATGAGGTTCTCGCTACCTTGAAGTCTCAACCGAAGCCGAACGTCCAACGCTATAAAGGACTAGGTGAGATGAACGCGGATCAATTGTGGGAGACTACAATGGACCCAGAAGTCCGTACGTTGCTTCAGGTAGATCTTGAGGATGCTATGGATGCCGATATGGTGTTTGAGACGCTGATGGGTGACGAAGTAGAGCCTCGCAGGGAGTTTATTGAGCAATACGCGGCAAATGTACGCGATCTAGATATTTAAATTGGGAACGAAGAAAAGCTTGTCCTTTACCGGGCAAGCTTTTTCTTAATGAAAATATAAAAATACATTTGAAATATACGATGAACATGACTTATAATAGATTTTGCTTTTGTTAACCTCGTCTTTCACAAAAAAGTTCACCCACACAATAAAAAAAATCAAATTTTCTATTGCAATGAACTTAAAAGTGTGATAGATTAAAGTCCCGGAAGTAATTACGGGCCTATAGCTCAGTTGGTTAGAGCGCACGCCTGATAAGCGTGAGGTCGGCTGTTCGAGTCAGCCTAGGCCCACCACTTACATAGCTGACATGACAAGCGTGTCACGAAAGCGTTAGGATGGGGCTGTAGCTCAGTTGGGAGAGCGCCTGCCTTGCAAGCAGGAGGTCATCGGTTCGATCCCGTTCAGCTCCACCATTCTAAAACATCATTATTCCTCGGTAGCTCAGTTGGTAGAGCAATCGGCTGTTAACCGATCGGTCGGCGGTTCGAGTCCGTCCCGAGGAGCCATTCAAATGGCCCGTTGGTGAAGCGGTTTAACACAGCAGCCTTTCACGCTGTCATACAGGGGTTCGAATCCCCTACGGGTCACCTAGCAAAACGTCCTGCAATCGCAGGGGTCCTGGAGGCTTAGCTCAGCTGGGAGAGCATCTGCCTTACAAGCAGAGGGTCGGCGGTTCGATCCCGTCAGCCTCCACCACTTTTAACAACTGAATGTTTTACATGGAGCTGTGGTGAAGTTGGAGTTCACGCCGGTCTGTCACACCGGAGGTCGCGGGTTCGAGTCCCGTCAGCTCCGCCATTTTTCTCAAGCGATGGCGAAACAATTACGCTTGAGGCTCGGTAGCTCAGTCGGTAGAGCAGAGGACTGAAAATCCTCGTGTCGGCGGTTCGATTCCGTCCCGAGCCACCATTTGTACAAAACACGCCGGTATAGCTCAATTGGTAGAGCACCTGACTTGTAATCAGGGGGTTGTGGGTTCAAGTCCTATTGCCGGCACCACTTTTTCTTTGAAAGTTGAATAAGCTTTGCTTTTGAAGGACAAGCTTGGGGAGATAGTGAAGTGGCTAAACACGGCAGACTGTAAATCTGCTCCCTCCGGGTTCGGCGGTTCGAATCCGTCTCTCCCCACCATCTTTACTTCATGGCTATTGGGGTATAGCCAAGCGGTAAGGCAACGGACTTTGACTCCGTCATTCCTAGGTTCAAATCCTAGTACCCCAGCCATTTTTCGAGAGCCATTAGCTCAGTTGGTAGAGCATCTGACTTTTAATCAGAGGGTCGAAGGTTCGAGTCCTTCATGGCTCACCAGTTTTTAAAACAAGAGATAGATCTTCAGATGCGGTCGTGGCGGAATGGCAGACGCGCTGGCTTCAGGTGCCAGTGGTGGCAACACCGTGGAGGTTCAAGTCCTCTCGACCGCACCAATATACA